>CAZZJO010000056.1:0-2867 GCA_964654645.1 uncultured Verrucomicrobiota bacterium
TACGAACCGTCAGCAAGGGTAACGCGCACACGCTGGTTCGCATCGTTGTAGGTGTAGGTGAACGAGGACAGGGTGGAACCTGTCCCTCCAGTGTTGGATATCTGCGTCAGCCGATTAAGATTGTCGTACTGCTTGGTTGTAACCATCCGCCGCACACCATTGTTGGTGAACAGAATCTGGCCCACCAGAGGCGAGTTGGGAAGGTAGTTGTAAGTGGCTGAATTAGCTCCGTCGGTCACGGTGTAGAGTCTGCCAGCCGGATCGTACTGATAGCCGACGCTGTAAATCTGGCTCTGGCCGTTTAACACCGCAAGGTTGGTGCGGCGCAGCACATGATCGAATATGTTCGTCACAACTATGCCGTCGAGCGCGCCGCCTGAGAACTGTTCAGCTAATAGCAGGTTGGCTGAGCTATAAGTGCGGCTGATGGTGGTGCCAGCACTTGTGATGGTAACCTGTCTACCGAGCCGATCGTAACCGTACGTGACATCCGGGGTGGTGTCCGAGTAATCAATGGTTTGGAGTTCGCCGGCTGGGTTGTAAAGGTATGTGGTGGTGATGCGCGGATTGCCGCGCGCCCAGGTGCGTGAGGCTAGGCGACCGGCTGGCGTGTAGGTGTAGTCCGGCCCGGTACCGTCATGGTAACGTTTGTTGGCCAGCCAACCACGGTATGGATCGTAGTTCCAGGTGGTGACGGCGGCACCGGCAATGCCCTGGCCAGTGGAGTGGTTAAACTGTTGCCAGGTTCTCATGGTTTTCATGCAGCCGGCGTATCACAAGACCGATGATCGGATACGGACCCACGTGTTCATTTGCATGTTAGCGTACTATTTGCAGTGGCACATGCAAAGACGGCTGGTGCCGTTGTTTGAGAGCGATGGGCGTGGCAAAGGGCGCAAGTGGAGCTTTAGCTCGGTGATGGCGAGTTTGAGGCAGATCAGCATCAACCCGGTGCGGATGGGCAAAGTGCATTTCCAACAGGTGACGGTGCCCACAGCCGATCAGCAGAGGATCTTGGACCTATTGGGTGTGAAGCTCTGAGCGATGTAGCCATTTTGATGAAATCCAAAAGCGCTGTAACCTGCTGTGGGCAAGGCACTTGCATTCAAACTGAAAAAGAAAATGGGTTCTATCATTCTCCATTCCACATCAGAATTCCAATAGTCCGCAGCCGCATGCCAAACACCACATTACAAAGGTAGCATTGACCGCAAAAACCGTGCTCCATGCGGAGTGGCTTTGACACCGCGCCAAGGCGCGAATACGGAGCATGTACCCTTCCTTCGCCGGACCCTACGGCGCCCCAATATCTTTCTTGCCGTTTGTGCCTGATACCAGACCTGTCTGGTTCGACTTCCCAGGATCGAGCTTTCGAATCGGGCGGAATGGATACGCCAGCCAATTGTAACAGCCCTCCTGCCAGTTTGTACCGATCCATTTTCCCGATGCATCTTTCAAGGTAAATCTCCACACCAAGTCTGCATTTGGTCCTGAACCACCCGGTTTTTTATCCTTACCGAGTGATGCTATCGACACCACAGTTGAACCCGCTACCTGATAAATCAGGGGGTTGCCCCAGCCATCGTTCAATGTTCTTACGCACGGCTCATAGCTGATCAGTTCATCAAGATTAGTAGGAGCACGTCCATTGGCTGCAACAAAGCTGTTAATCGCCGTGCGCAGCATCGAAACACTTGTATAAGTCCTGTCCTCGGGACTTATAATGCTAACGTTGCACCAAATCAGTAACACGCCCGCTAGAACAGATAAACAGGCAAATAGCATTCGCCAAGGCTTTGGGAAAAGCGATTTCATGGCCCGTAGTGCTTCGGAGCATCATCAAACTCCATGTTCGAGTATTTTCGGCAGTTGTGCCTGGCCACTGAGTAACCGTCCTTTGTACCCAGCCGCTTCGTCATCATGTAGTTCAGCCACGCCCTGTCCTGCTGGGGCGTGGTCTTGTGGCGCCGAAGGATTTTGCCGTCTGTAAATGTCTCCTGATAAATTTCTCCCTCTAGACATGTGAATGTCCAACTGCTCCAACCAAGCCATGTGCTCTTTGGGCCATACACACCAAAACCCGTACATCCGAAGGAGAAACACGCACGCCCGGTTGGCTCATCCCCTCGCCAGCACCTTCCCAAGTATCAACACACACAGATATGTGAACGGAGTTGTTGACGCAGTTGGGCACTAACTCACAACAGCTCCTGGCATCATTGCCCTGCATGGTGTAAATGTCACGACCATCTAGATCAACGAAGACTATTGGTTTGTTGAGCACAAACTGATATCCGGAATCGTCGCTACCGGCTTGCTGGTGTTTCACTCTTTTCCGCTTGCCGTATCTCTGCGTGATAGTTCCCACTTGGCCATAATTGTCCCTCAGGCTCGGGTTAAGGCTCGTCACTTCAGACCCTAGTTCACCCAAAGGGTCCCTATTTGACCACCTGCCGGTGCTGGGCTGATACGCCCGAGATTCATACAGCACCAGGTCGGTGGTGTTGCAGGTGCGCTTGGTGGAAAAACGGAAGGGATTCATGCTGGCGGCAGGGCCGGAGACGCGGATCGGTTCACCAAACGGGCCGTATTCGTAGCAGGCGTTCACTGACCCATCCGACGCAGCCAACAGTGCTACGATGTTGCCGTTACCGTCGTACGCGGCAAAGTGCGTGCCCACGACAGAGCCGAAGGCGGTGTAGAGGGTGACCCACAACAACCCACCGGCGCCCTCGAGAGTCTCTGACAAGTCCAGGCCCCACACGTAGCTGCGCACAAGGGCGTTGTTAGTGGCATTCAGCTCGACGATGTGACGACCAAACAGCATCGGATCACTGATGAATTTCAGGTCTCCAATCACCAGCCAT
>CAZZJO010000057.1:0-25476 GCA_964654645.1 uncultured Verrucomicrobiota bacterium
GACTGGCTACCACAAAAATTAAAATCCTTGTTTTTCTACTTAGCTGCATAATTCCACATTTGTCTCACATTCTTCACCACCCCAGTAGGTTTCACTCATCTGAGGAAATGGAGAATATTCACGGCCTAGAATAATCCACCCCCCCATACGGCGTCCTTCCTCTAATCCGTACAGCCGGTTCAAATGGCCACTCAGCAAGCGGCTTTAAAAAAACTGAATCTCCTGCAGGTTTCTCCTTGCCTTCCATAAGTCTTGCCAACGCTTTCTCAATCACAAGCCTGACTGAAGGGATCACGTTCCGGTATTCTGCAACAACCTCTTGAATATACGGAGCAAGCTCTGGGAAAGCGTCGGCCACCCCATCCAAAATCTCGATTGCCTTTTCTGGTTTCAGCTCTGCGACTGCGCATGCAACGGCTTTAAACTGCTCAGGGGCCACCTTACACACACTGGCCACAATTTTTCTACACTGCGCGGGTGCAGCTCCCACGGCTGCCCGTGCGATCACAGGCACTAGCTTTTTCTGCTTCCTGGCCGCTACCTCAGCTGCCACGGGTGCCATCTCAGGATCAACAGCTGCTACAGCTCCCACAACCGCGGGAGCCGCACCTGGCCTGACCGAAATGGCAGCACTTACACTCCGCACAGTAATGTCCACCCTCTTCTCAGCTGGTTCTAACTCGACAATCCTAGCCACGTATGCAGGCAAATCAACGGCTGGCACCTTTAAAAACCACCGTTCGAAATCAACCTGATTTGTTTGAGCAATCAGCTCAGTTACCACCACGGTAAACCACGCTACTAAACCGTAAGCAAAACTCTTGTGTGCTGACCGATTCATATAAAGCTTTTCTGTTATACCGTATTCTCATGACTCAACCCCTGTCAACGCGCAAACTATCCCAAGACGCGTACTTTAATTCACCTATACAAAGCTCCCGATAGAGCCCGTATCCTTATTATAAAGACGACCAAATACTCGGAACCACCAAAATTGAACCAAGCCTACAACCCACCTGTTTTACAAAAGAGCAATCCATGTTAACATCCAAACTCAAGGACTTAAGCACAAAATAATCCCGCGCAACCAGATACGATCGCAATTACAGTCCGTTGCCTAATGCTTAGCACTTTCATTCCAATGTAAACAGATACAAGCCATCGCGAGGCGAGATACCAGGTATTAACCCAATGGAAAACCCTAATTAGTGCAATGTTCGATGAGAGCATCTCAAATATTGAAGCAACTCCCTGATGCTAAAAGCCCGCTAAAAACCATACGAATGATGGTGAATCCGCAGGCTTACTATATGCACGCCGGGTTACACCAACTCTTTAACCAGGAAAGCCCTACTTTATTCCCCCGCCATGCATGGTACGTTGTTAGATCGGTTAGAAAGTTTTAGACTAGACCCAATGGGAAGGTATTGGTTTTATGGTTGGAAACTCGTCGAGCAATAGCTCATGGAGTGCATAAAGATCAGCGGTGCCCGGGAACACAACCTAAAAAATATTACAGTTTCGATTCCTAGGAACAAACTGGTTGTGATTACCGGACCTAGTGGGTCAGGCAAGTCTAGTCTTGCCTTCGACACAATTTATGCAGAAGGCCAACGTCGATATATCGAATCACTTTCTTCTTACGCCAGGCTATTTCTGGACCAATTGCACAGAGCCGATGTAGACTATATTGAAGGTTTGCCACCTGCAATTGCGGTGGAACAACGCACCGCCGCTGCTAGCCCCCGGTCTATCATAGCGACAACCACTGAGATTTATGACTACTTACGACTTCTCTTTTGCCACGTGGGTTGTAGATTTTGTCCTGACACAGGAGTTCCACTCACTTCCCAAACAACAACGGAAATCGTTGACGCACTCTGCTCATTAAAGCAGGGCAGTCCCATTATCATTCTTGCTCCATTAGTTGATGGCAAGAAAGGCGAGTTTCGCGACGTCTTTGATAAAGTTGCACGCGCTGGGTTTATTCGGGTGCGAGTAGATGGGGAACTAATTGAACTAGATCCCAAAAACCTTCCAAGACTAGATCCAAAACGCAAACACGTAATCGAAGCTGTCGTAGATCGTTTAATTGTTGATAGTCGGGCTCGAGTAAGAATCGCCGATTCGGTCGAAACGGCACTAGAATGGGGCCGTGGGATCATTAAGGTGCTCCATGCCGACCCACAAGTTTCGATTCACGACTTAATGGCGGTCTCAAACCATAGGACACCGGCATGGAAAGAAACCGTATATTCTACGCGTTTCTACAGCCCTGGTACGGGTAAACTATACGAGCCACTTTCCCCAAAACATTTCTCTTACAATTCCCCAGATGGTGCCTGTGAAGAATGCCAAGGACTAGGCCAAAGTTTGGAATTTGATCCCCAGCTGGTGGTGTCAGACTCATCACGCAGTATTGCAAACGGTGCTATTGCGCCTTGGCGACGACTAGGCAAGCGCCTTGTCAACCATTACATAGCCGCCGCAAAAACAGTCCTAGAAAAATTTAATTGCTCCATAGAGGCCCCCTGGGAAAAACTACCTGAACAAGTTCAACAGATTTTACTTTTTGGTTCAAACAATGTTAAAAACCCTCCCTTAGACAAGGAATTGGAGACCGATCACCAACAAGTGCCATATGAGGGAATAATTCCCACACTACAGCGACTATACAAAGAAAGCACCAGCGCAACAACAAAGCAAATTCTGAAGGCGTTCATGATCAAAAAACCCTGTCCGAAGTGTCTTGGGCAACGGCTCAAACCAGAGATTTTATCAGTGAGACTAATTGCAGAAGGTTTCAATTTAGATGATTTCCCTGAAGTGCGTGCTACCGATAAACCTCTGAAGGCAAAACTCCCTGGGGTCTCAATAATGGGGATTTGCGCGATGACTATTGACCAAGCATGGGATTTCTTGAATTATCTCTCCCACTCATTAACTCAACACAGAATCGCAAAAGAAATCTTAACCCCACTCCTGAAGCGATTAAACTGTTTACGAGAGCTTGGTCTTGGGTACCTCGCGTTAAACCGAGAATGTGCGACACTAAGTGGTGGGGAGGCTCAACGAATCCGTCTAGCAACCCAAATAGGAGCCGGTCTTGTTGGTGTCGCCTACATCTTAGATGAACCCACTATCGGTCTTCACCCCGTTGACATGCGAAAGCTTATAAAAGCTCTAAAAGAGCTCCGGGATATCGGTAACTCTGTAATAGTAGTAGAACACGACCCAGATGTCATCCGTGAAGCAGATTACGTAATTGATTTAGGACCTGGGGCTGGGGCTGAGGGAGGATACGTGGTGGCATGTGGTACCCTGGAAGAAGTGCTCAAAAGCCCGACTTCGCTTACAGCAAAGTACCTGCGCGGTGATTACGAGATACCTCTCCCCCGTTCGAGAGTACCACCTGATGAATCTCGAGGATGGCTTGAAGTGATAGGGGCTACCGCACACAATCTCAAAAACATTAACGTCCGCATCCCAATTGGGACAATCACCTGCGTAACCGGCGTTAGCGGTTCCGGGAAAAGTACGCTAGTGGATGATGTTTTGCGCAAAGCGCTTTTTAGGAAATTTTACGGAGCAAAAGAGCCGCCCGGCCCACATAAAGCAATTCGTGGCTACGAAAACTTTGATAAAGTAATTGTAGTTGACCAAACCCCTATAGGCCGCACCCCACGAAGTAACCCCGCAACATACACAGGTATGTTTAATCTTATCCGGGAACTATTTGCAAAACTTCCCGCCGCAAAGGTTCGCGGTTATGACGCTAGCCGGTTTAGCTTTAACATACCTGGCGGCCGTTGCGAAAGATGTAGCGGAGATGGAGTCATCACCGTCGATATGCAATTTCTCCCACCCGCCTACGTCCCATGTGAAGCATGCGGAGGCAAAAGATACAATAGGGAAACGCTCGAGATAACCTACCGCGGAAAAAACATAGCTGATGTACTAGACATGACCGCTGAAGAGGCCGCCGAGTTTTTCAAACCCGTAGCGCAAATTGCCGAGATTTGTCAAACTCTCGTAGAGGTCGGTTTAGGGTACATAAAGTTGGGGCAACCAGCTACCACGCTCAGCGGCGGGGAAGCACAACGAGTTAAGCTGGCAGCCGAGCTAGCACGAAAGTCCACCGGAAGCACCTTATATATAATGGATGAGCCCACTACTGGACTTCACATGCACGACGTTTCTACCTTACTGAGAGTCCTTTTTAAGCTACGGCAAGCCGGCAATACAATAATTATTATCGAGCACAACCTGCATGTCATAAAATGCGCCGATTGGATCATCGATTTAGGCCCAGGCGGCGGGGATAAAGGCGGCCAAGTAGTAGCTGAAGGCACACCAGAACAGATTGCGGCTTGTCCACAGAGCTTCACTGGGCAATACTTACGTCCGTTGTTGCAACACAAGTAAAATACATGGGATTTTTTAAGGACAAATTGCTACGGTTTTCCCTTGTCTTGTACGTTCTAGCAAACTCCGTTACCACAGCAGGTACTGCAACCACCGCCGAAAAGCGCGATTTCTCCACCGCAATGAGGTGGTACCAAGGAGGATGGTGGGAAAAAGCAGATGAGGCTTTAGGCAACTTTATCAATAGGTACCCCAACTCAGATCTGGTTCCAGAAGCCATTATAAGACGAGCACAAGCAAAACTAAAAAAAGGAGATTTTGAGGGTGCCTGTAATTTGCTAATAACAAACGCAAATGCGCTCACCCCCGTCCAAGAGCAATTTTTCCTAACACTGGGAGAAGCAGCTTGGGCTAAGGGAGATTTTATCACCGCTTCCAAAGCATTTAGAGAAGTCTGGGAACTTTTTCCTGGTTCTGTTAACGCTCCACTAGCAGCCTATAACCAAGCTCTCGCGCTAACGAAATTGTCCCTTTGGGACGATATTGTATCGTTGATGACCAACCCAGCATGCCCACTGTATAGTTTTTTTACATTGGGAATTACAAACCAGTTGGCAATCGACACAAAGCTTTTGTACGCAGAAGCCCTTATAGCAACAAAGCGCTTCGACGAAGCTAAAAAAATTCTAACAACTGTACCGATTCCACCTGGAGATGAATGCACCCGCTGGCGGCGGGATTACCAGCTCGCCGTGTTAACATTTAATTGCGGGGATCTTACCACTGCCATTAACCTAACCTCTAACCTCTTGACTGCGGCAACACAATGTAACCAAAAACCGTTCCTAGCGGAAACTCTGCTCCTACAAACAAAGTGCTATTTAGCAATTGGCGATACCAATACTGCTTCGACACTTATAGAAAACTTATTAAGCTCGAACATGCCAACTCAATATAGGCAATGGGCATTGGCTACTTTGGTAGAATTTGCGTTAAAATCTGGCGACGACACAAAAGCCACTATCATCTTAAATGAATATAAAGACGACGAAGCATTCTCTGGCGTCTTTCCATTGATATCAGCAGAACTTGCGCTCTTCCAAGCTGAAAAACTTATCCCGCCCTCTACAAATTGTCCCACAGGTCAACTTCTTCCTACTAACGCATATTCTTTGTTAGTGGAGGCAATACAACAGGCCTCAAAAATTCAGGTTCCGCCAGGATCAACTTTGCTGGTACCACAAGCCGCACTAGTAAAAGCTTGGGCTTATTGGCATCTTGGGGATCTTTCAAATTGCACCACTACACTGCAACTCAACCTGGAAAAATTTAAAAACACAAGTGAGCTACCCTTGGCATTTTTCAAACTTGCAGATGCCCAGTTTTGCCAAGGGTTCTACGAATCAGCACTTACAAACTACATAAATGCACTAGATGCCCTTAACCAATGGCCCAGCTTGAAAGCACTAATTTTGCCGCAAGCACTTTACCAAGCTTTGGCATCAGCGATATATGCGGATCTCCCTGAGCAAGCAAACCGACTTTTGGAAAGGATCATTACGGAATCCCCCGTGCCAGACATACAACAACGCGCATTCCTATTCTGGGGGCTCTATGCAACAAAACAACACAACTATACGGACGCAATTCGCATCCTCACAGAATTCTGCCAAAAATTCCCAAGCTCGCCATTGCTCCCCGAAGCACAATTAATGCTAGGCCACCTATACCAACTCTCAGGTAACTATCAGAAGGCACTCGAGATTTACGATAATTGGTCTTTGGAGAATACATCCCATCAGTTATGGGACTACGCCCAGTACAAACGCGCCATCACTTATGCGCAATGTGGTCGCGTGGAAGAAGCTATCAGTATAATGCAACAACTTGGTGCCCAAACAAACTCATTAGCTGCTACCGCCCAGTTTTGGATCGCAGATCGATACTTTCGGTTGGGGAACCTTGCAAAAGCCGAAGAATACTACCAGCTGGTTTTTCATCGGTGGCCTTCAACAGAAATAGCCAAGCGAGCAAAACTAAACGCCGCCCGCGTAGCAGCTGCGCGAGCGGGCTTTAACGACGCAGTAAAATACTGCTTTGAATTAGCAAATGATCCAAGTACTCCAGCCGAACTTGTGGCAGAAAGCCTATTCCTTTACGGTGACATACTCACCAAAATGCCCTCCTCAGATTCAACCGCCCCTGGCGCCAATGTAGAAGAAGCTATAAGAGTTTTCTCCAAAATCATCCAGCTTTTCCCAACAAACGAACTCGCCATTCACGCAACAGGACGCATTGGCGACTGTTATCTGATTTTGGGAAGCTACAACCCCGCTTTCTACGAAAACGCATTAACATCATATTCAAATCTTATCACTAACCCAGTTGCCCCCGCCCCTCTGCGAAGCCAAGCAGAGATCGGTCTTGGAATTGTACTGGAAAAAATGGCCACGAAAAAATCTCCACCACACTCTACCAACCTGTTGACCAATGCACTTTTTCACTATTTGCGCGTGATCTACGGGGAGAACCTCCGACCAGGAGAAACAGCCGATAGCTTCTGGATTAAAGAGGCTGCGGTCCGCGCCATCAAAATAGTGGACGACTTACAATTAGCCGAACAGAAAAAACGATTGATTGAATTTTTAGAACACACAACCCCAGATATCGCACGTTTACTTTTACGCAGGGGGAAAACAGACTAGCACATAACCCAAGTTTTCACTAGGGAAAGGCATTCAACCCCACTTTGCAGCGACATCTATTCTAGTAAGGATCGTATATTTATCCCCTTCGGACCTATTTTACACTTGTGTGTTAGCTAAACCTTGAATGGCCCCTTTCAGCACAGAACTTAGTGTTTTTATGTTAATTCAGACGACCTTCTTTTTGCATCTAGCCCTCTCAGCCCAGTAGGGAACCCTCCCCATCAACACTTAGAAACCAGGCCCAAGGATCAAAGCCCAAGCTGCTACAAATATACTCGGCCCGTGGCAAGACACTCTCCGATAGGCTCACCATGCCTCAATTACATTGCCGAGTTTTCTTACTAACACTAACATGCACTTTTTAGGGTTAGGCGGAGTGTAACATATAAAGCATCCACCCGAGCTTAAATTGAAAGCTTTAAAAACTAGGTTGATGATTCCCTAGTAGCATTCCTCCCCTAGAAATCCTTGGAAATAACCGCGTAACAATTCGCCGTACCGAATTTACGTTACAATCAACGAAGCTAAAAACGCACTTTTTGTACCAGGGAGTGGCGTCAATTGCCAAACTTAAATAAAGTAATATTCATGAGTGACCCCTCTATAGCAAAGTTGTTGATATGGGTGACCATTGCCCTTCCGATGCCGTCGATTGCTACCTTGTGCCAAGAATTTATTGCAGGCGCAGACATGTCCCACCTAGCCTTTTTCGAGAGTAAAGGGGTTGTTTACAAAGATAATGGGCAACCCGATGACGCGTTACTTATTATTAAACGTCGAGGAATAAATTGTGTACGATTAAGGATCTTCACTAGTTCACCTGAACAAGCTGCGGCTGATCCTTACAACTACATCAACAATCTTGAGTACACGCTACCGTTAGCAAAACGTGTTAAAAGTGCCGAGCTTAAACTAATACTAGACTTCCACTATTCTGATACATGGGCGGATCCGCAACGCCAGGCAATACCGACTGCCTGGGCAAACCTATCATTCCAGCAACTGTGTCAGATGGTCCGATCCTACACAAGCAACGTGATCTATACCTTGCATATAGCTGAGGCAACCCCCGATTATGTACAAATTGGCAACGAAATAACGGCTGGAATGTTGTGGCCTGAGGGGAATGTGGGAGGTACAAACGACACACTCATCCAATGGCAAAAACTAATCAAGTTAATCACAAACGGCATCCAAGGAGTCAGAGACGTACCGCTCGCCAATCCTCCTAAAATCATTATCCATATTGATCGGGGAGGTGATTGGGCGGGTGCCAAATGGTTTTTCGATAACCTAACACGCTATCAAGTACAATTTGACATTATTGGTTACAGCTATTATCCATGGTGGCATGGGTCCTTCAGTAACTTAACCGTGTGCATAAGTAACTCAGCAAACGCCTACAAAAAACCGATAATGATTGTCGAAACAGCTTTTCCTTGGACTCATTCTACTAATATTTACGGGATTCCAGCCACTACGAATGGGCAACTCGAATATGTAGTGAAATTAGCCACAACTGTGCATTCCATTCCACGCAAACCCGTGATTGGTATTATTTGGTGGGGTGCTGAATACCAACACTTACCAGGATACGCCTTAGCCGGATTTCAATACAAATCATTCTGGCACATAAATGGCAATGTATTACCCGTAGTCCAAGCCTTAGGTCGACTTGCTAAACCAGTGGTTATCTCAGAATAAAACACACATCAAACCAAACTTGTTGGGGGCCTTTAAACGGCGTTGGAATCACCCCCTCACCGCAAGCCTTGTAAACTGCAGTTGGATTCCCTCAACCAATTATGCACCCCCAAACTGACAGCCTTACGTTTAACTATGCTTATTCAGTAGAACCTATACAGCCGACAAATTTTTAGGTTGCAAACCGCTAACGACTAGTAGAATAGCCATTGGACCTTTTATACTCCAACGTTAATTAGTCAGTTTTTAATTAGTCAGTTTTACAAACGCATTATAGCGATGCAAGCCTCACGTCTGTGATAACTTCTACCCGTCCTTACTACAATGCTCTACCGCATTGAATCCTGGAAGGCAAAACCAGGTGTTTTCGCTGTAAAAACCTACCCGAACCCTCAAAAAACCGCTAATTTCCAACGTCGATTCTCTACCTAATGGTCCGGCTTCTTCTCTCACAGATACGATAGTCTTTTTTGTTTGGGGCTCCTTAATTCAGACTGCAATACTTTAATTGACTTAAGGCGAAACCCTTAAAACTCTCCACCACCCCTTTCGCCAGCACCTGAACCAAGCTCACTAATGATAGTGATTAATGGCAGGAACATTGCGATTACAATACTACCTACGATTACAGCCAAAAACACGATCATAATAGGTTCAAGCAACGAAGTCATTGCTGAAACTGCATTATCAACCTCTTCATCGTAATTGTCAGCTACCCTTAAAAGCATTTCCGGTAGCGCACCTGTTTGTTCTCCAACATCTACCATACTAATAACCATAGGCGGGAAAATCCTTGATGCTTCGAGTGGGGCAGTAATAGTTTCACCTTCCTTTACAGCTTCATGAACTTTATTGATAGCTTTGGCCAATACCATATTACCCGCAGTTTCACGCACGATGGTCAACGCCTGGAGAATTGGTACACCACTGCTTACAAGAGTTCCTAACGTCCTTGTAAATCTCGCTATCGCCACTTTACTAAACACCGGACCCAAAATCGGCATCTTCAATTTTAGGTAATCAATTACATATCGACCTGTCTTTGTCCTCTTCAGTAATGAGATGAGCACAATAAATGCTAAAATCCCAGCCAATGTCATCAGAACGTGATCTTTCACAAATCGGCTTGTATCAAGGACAAACTGAGTGAATGTTGGCAATGGCTTGCCTTCCAACAACCCTTTAAATACCTCTTCGAACTTAGGTATAACAAACGTAAGGAGAATTGCCAAAATTCCTACAGCCACCGTCATAACCGCTGCAGGATAAAACATCGCTGATTTAACCTTGCCTTTGATTTTCTCGGCCTTCTCCATAAATTCAGCTAGTCGGCGTAAGACCACCTCTAACACACCACCGATCTCTCCTGCTCTGACCATATTAACATATAGCTTGTTGAATACTTTCGGGTGCTGGGCTAGTGCTTCCGAAAAAGTACTCCCACTTTCAATTGCTGCAGCTAGCTGGCCTATTATCTCTTTGAGAGTACGATTTTTCTCCTGCTTTTCTAGCACACGGAGTCCCCGTAACAATGGCAAACCAGCGTCCACCAGCGTGGCCAATTGTCGTGTAAATGTCGTTAACGTCTTTGTCTTTACTTTGCCACCTAACCCTGGGATTTTTATGTTTAAATTAAGCTCCATTTGCAGCAGGCTTTTCTTCTTGCCTGCCGCCGTGGCTGATCGTACCGTAGTTTTGGTTTTAGGGGTGGGTTTTTCCTTATCAAGCTGTACTACCTTTGTTGGAAACAGTCCCATCTCTCGAATCCGCGCGAGGGCCTCACTCTGGCTGGCAACTTCAATAGTCCCCCGAGTTTCCTTACCCTTACTATCCATTGCCACGTAGCTGAACTTCGGCATAAGCGCCTCCTTTCCTAATTTTAAGTGTACTTCAGCACTTCTTCAATCGTTGTCTCTCCTTCAAATATGTTCCTAATACCGTCTTCACGCAAGGTGATCATGCCTTGTTCGACTGCCTTTTGGCGTAAAACAACTGTAGGAGCACGTTGATTGATTAGTTCCCTAAGCGGTTCGGTAACGACCATTAGTTCGAAAATTCCTTTCCGACCCTTATAGCCCGTATGGTTACATTCAGGGCAACCACGACCATAATAGAACACCTTGTCTACAATATCTTCTGGGTTGAGAGACAACAAAGCCAGTTGTTGTTCGGTGGGTTCCATCGGTGTCCTACAATTCCTGCATATCTTTCGAACCAACCGTTGTGCTAAAACAGCGACTAATGTTGAAGAGATTAGGAAGGGTTCTGTTCCCATATCAATTAATCGCGTCACTGCGCCGGGTGCATCATTGGTGTGCAAGGTAGTCAATACTAAGTGCCCTGTAAGAGACGCCTGAATCGAGATTTGTACCGTATCGAGATCCCGGATTTCACCCACCATAATAATATCTGGGTCTTGCCGGAGGAAGCACCGCAACAATTTACCAAATGTCAATCCTACAGCTTCATTTACTGCGACTTGCATTACACCCTCTAGATCGTACTCGACAGGGTCCTCTGCAGTGAGAATTTTTACTTGCACTGTATTTAGTCGTTTTAAGCAAGCATATAAGGTAGTAGTTTTGCCACAACCGGTTGGTCCAGTTACAATTATGATCCCGTGAGGTCGTTGAATAGCTTGTGACATGAACTCGTAGACATGGGGCGGGAAACCAAGGGCTTCTAACTCAAGATTGACTGCGCTTCGGTCAAGTACCCTAAGCACTACCGATTCTCCAAATTGTGTTGGGAGCGTTGAGATACGCAAGTCAACCGTCCGTCCCCCAATTTGGTATGTGATCCGACCATCCTGCGGCAAGCGTCGTTCTGCTATGTTTAGGTTTGCCATTACTTTCAAGCGTGAAATCACGGGCAAAGCAAGGTGTTTAGGTGGAGGGGCCATTTCGTATAATGCCCCATCCACTCGGTAGCGTATTCTAAAGCTATTCTCAAACGGCTCAAAATGGATATCGCTTGCCCGATCCTGAATAGCCTGATCAAGCACCAATTTAACAAACCTCACAATGGGAGCCTCATTCGCAAGATCTCGCATAGCTGCCTCGTCTTCGGCAGCAACGGCCACTTCACGTTCAATCTCTTTATCAGCCCCTAACTCTTTTAAAATCTCTGCGAAACTATCTGAACCACCAGGGTAAAAACGCTCGATCGCTTCTTCTATCTCCTTAGGATCGGCCACTACAATTTGAAAATCTCGTTTTAGGACGTATCCAAGCTGGTCAACACGGGCTGGATCTAAAGGGTCAGCCATAGCCACTATCAAGGTTTCCCCATCCAGATCATAAGGGACACACTGATAAAGCCGAGCGGTCGCCCCTGTTAACGCCTCTAGCGCAGCCTTCGGTGGGGTATGACCTTGGAGAGAGACCACTCGTGTGCCAAGCTCGCTTGCAATCACCTCCAG
This sequence comes from uncultured Verrucomicrobiota bacterium, assembly GCA_964654645.1. Lineage (GTDB taxonomy): Bacteria > Verrucomicrobiota > Verrucomicrobiia > Limisphaerales > CAZZJO01 > CAZZJO01. The sequence goes on from CAZZJO010000057.1 coordinate 12,199, forward strand.
CTGCGTTTCAACATCCATTATCCCGAAGTCAGCAAGAATTTCTCGGACGGGTCTCCCTGTCCTGGTAAATTCAGACACTACCTCCTCGTACTGGAGATCATCGATTAAACCCCGTTCCTTAATCAAGTTAAGAAATGGATCGCGAACTGTTTCAGCCATATTTTTTAAGATGTTTTTCTAGCAAACTCTGAAGGTACACCTACAGCCTGCGCCAATTCTAGCTCTTGCAATTTGGCCTGGATTGAAACCGGGTCCATAGCCTTAGTAATAACTTCTTCTCTCGCAATGATCCCCTGCATATATTTCTCCAATAAGCATGCATCGAGTGTCATCATCCCGTATTTGGCCCCCGTTTGAATATCGGATTGGATCCTGAAGGTCTTATTATCCCGGATCAATGCAGCGATAGAAGGAGTATTGATCATAATCTCAAACACCGCCACGCGACCTGGCTTATCTATTCTTGGAATCAGCAACTGAGAAATTACCGCTTGAAGCACTGTTGAAAGCTGGATCCTGATTTGTTCCTGTTGGTTTACTGGAAAGGCATTTACAATTCGGTCTATCGTCTTGGCAGCACCTGTTGTGTGCAATGTTGCAAAAACCAAGTGCCCCGTCTCAGCCGCGGTAATTGCCGCCTCAATAGTCTCCAGATCTCGCATCTCACCCACCAAAATCACATCTGGGTCTTGCCTCAATACACGCCGCAATGCCTCAGCAAAAGTAGGTACGTCCACACCAATTTCTCGTTGTGTTACAATCGCCTTTTTATGAGGGTGATAGAACTCAATTGGGTCTTCGATAGTCACGATATGGACTTCATCACGCTCTTCGTTTATTACATTAACCATCGAGGCTAGCGTTGTAGATTTACCACTGCCCGTGGGCCCTGTCACCAGTATCAATCCTCTAGGTTTATAGAGTAATTCTCGCACAGATGGAGGCAGTCCAATTTCTTCCAATGTCATCAGCTTGTTAGGAATTTGACGAAGAACTGCCGCATAATTCCCCCTTTCCTTGAAAACGCTTACACGGAAACGCGCTTTGTCCCCAAACGCAAAACCGAAGTCAACTGTTCCCCGCTCTCTTACCTGTTGGAGATGTTCTTCCGAAGTGATGCTACGAACCAACTCTTCTGCGTCCTCGGGAGTTATAGGTGGGCCTTCCACCCGGTGCAAAATACCATGCAACCGGATTACCGGAGGTGTATTAACTCGTATGTGTAAGTCAGACGCACCTTCGGCAACCACCAACTCAAGTAAATCAGACATTGCGTACGACATAGCGCTGACTAGATATTTGTACGAAGTGGCAAATTACTGTTTTTAACTTCATTCTTCATCCCCCACAGTTACTGAAATAACCTCCTCGGCCGTAGTCATTCCAGCCAGGATTTTACGCACACCATCCTCTCGCAAGGTGCGCATACCCATTTCTCGCGCTCGACGTTTTATAACCGTCGATGAAACCTTTTCATATACCAGGCGTCGGACTTCGTCATCGAGCACGAAAATCTCGAATATTCCCATTCGTCCTCTGTACCCAGTGTTGTTGCATTCGGGGCAACCTTTACCTTTCATAATCTTTGCCCCTACTAAATCCGAGGGTTCCAACCCTAGGGCACGCATCTCCGCATCAGTCAAAGTCGCCGGTTGCCCACATTTCTTGCAAATTCGACGAACTAGCCGTTGGGCCATAATTGCCCGAATTGCTGAAGCCACCAAAAACGGTTTTATCCCTATGTCAATCAAACGAGTAACTGCACTGGGCGCGTCATTGGTGTGCAACGTCGAAAATACTAAGTGTCCAGTTAAAGCAGCGTTGATCGCGATTGTTGCAGTTTCAGCGTCGCGAATCTCGCCCACCATTATTATGTTAGGCGCTTGGCGTAAAATAGACCTTAAAGCGGTTGCAAAAGTCAGGCCTATCGCTTCGTTCACCTGCACTTGGTTAATACCTTCAAGTACGTATTCAACTGGGTCTTCTACCGTAATAATCTTTCTATCTGGCTTGTTTATGAAGTTCAGAACCGCGTACAAAGTGGTGGTTTTACCTGATCCAGTAGGCCCTGTAATTAACAACATTCCATCCGGTACGGTAATGAGTCTCTCAAATGTTTGTTGATCATCCGCAAAAAATCCAAGCTCGCTCAACCCCAAACGCAAGCTTTCCTTGTCCAAAATACGCATCACAATGCTTTCGCCATGGGAGGTAGGCAAGCATGACACTCGCAAATCGAGCATCTTTCCATCGACTTGGATCTGAATCCTACCATCTTGCGGAACCCGATGTTCCGCAATCGACATATTTGACATTATTTTTAGCCTTGTGATTATTGCGGGTTGCAACCGCCTCGGGGGATTCTTAACCTCGTGCAAGACACCATCAATACGATACCTAATCCTGAACCTGTTAGGGAGTGGCTCCAAATGGATATCCGAGGCTCGCATTCGATATGCATCCACAATAATTTGGTTTACAAGTTTAATGATGGGAGCATCTGCATCGACGGTGGATCCATCGTCCATTACAGTGACCGCCTTTGGAAGCCCCAGTTCTACCTCCCCCTTCGTAATTTCTTGAATCATTTGGTCTAGCTCGGTATTGCGGCTCCCACCATAATAACGATTTAGCGCATACTCGATATCTTCCTCCGGCGCCACTTTGAACACCACATCGCCCCCTAACATATGGGTCAAAGTATCTAGAGTAGCTAGATCTGAGGGATCCGCCACTGCTACGGTCAAGGTATTCCCGACCTTACTAATAGGCACGACCCGATACTTCCTCGCTATGTGACGGGGGATAGTTGCTATAACATCATCTGGAATTTGTATATCTCGCAGGCTAACTGCTTCTACCCCAAAATAAGCTGCTTTTGCTTGGGCAACTTGGTAGGGTTGGACAACTCGATTCGCTAAAAGTAAATCTACCACACCTACCCCGGCTGATTCTGCTTCGGATCTAAACCTTTCAACATCTTCAGTACTCACAAAGCCGAGGTCTACCAACATGTCTACCACATAATCATCTCTCGTGGCCACGTGGCGTCTCTCCTTTTACTTGATTGCCATTCAAACCTAATTGGTAAGGTTGTTCGTGTCAACAACCTCACGCGAGGGCAAGTTTAACTCTTTGCCCCCACCTAGCTCACTTTTAATTCTTAGTGGCGCCCCCATCAGGAGTCGAACCTGAAACCTTCTGATCCGTAGTCAGACGCTCTATCCAGTTGAGCTATGGGGGCGCCTGTGCGATAAATATCTATAACCTGCAATTCCCGATGCGCAAGTAAAGTTTTCTCACAATTACACGTTCTTTCATGCTTGCAAAAACATAATCCTTCGCCAGTTTACCTCTTTGACATCAGGAACCTTGGCTCCGTTGCAGCCAAAGTCTTACGCGTCCAAGCGCCTGCAGCGGAAAATAATGGCGGTACATATTGTAGTTAATCATGAACCCACGGGATAATTCACGCCCCTGAGCAAGTAAAAACGTGTTACGCTTATACCGGATTCTTTCACCAATCCCATACCCAGGGAAACCGCACCCCGTATAATGTTTCTCCGACCAAGTCCCGCCTGTATGATTCTGGATCAGCCATTGTACACCCTGTAAGATATTTCGCGTGTATTTCGGCGATCTAACGTTAATTAGCCCTAATATAGCCCATGCTGTCTGGCTCGGTGTTGAAGGTCCACACCCGCGCATGGTATCATCCATATATGAAGCGCATGACTCACCCCAACTGCCATCTGGGTTTTGTTTGCTAGCAAGCCAATCGGCTGCTTTTATCACCCGCGGATCATTCATTGGGAATCCCACAGCTTGTAATCCTGATAATACAGCTGAAGTCCCGTAAATGTAGTTTACACCCCACCGTCCAAACCAACTCCCATCTCTTTCCTGCTCCCTAAATATAAATTCCACTGCTTTCTGAACTGCAGGGTGATTCAACTTATATCCAACCGATCCAAGCGCTTCTAGCACGTGGGCTGTAACATCCACGCTGGGGGGATCCAGCACCTCTCCGAAGTCACAAAACGGTATTTCTGCCATTATCCAATGATTATTGTCACGGTCAAACGCTGCCCATCCCCCATTTGATGATTGCATCGCGAACAACCATTTTACTGCTCGGTCTACAGCAAATTCTATTCTCTTTCGGAGATCCGAGGGGGCAATTTGTCTTATGCGGGACAGCACTTGAACGGCTACTGCCGTATCGTCTATGTCTGGATAATAGATGTTGGCGCGTTCAAAGGCCCACCCTCCGCACTCTACACCTTTTACCGTATAACTCCAATCTCCTGGGGTAAAAATCTGCTTGGATAAAACCCATTCGACGGCTTTCCTCATGCCTGAAAACGTCTCAAATGTTTCTCCACAATCCAACAACGCTTGTAATGTTAGTAATGTATCCCATACAGGCGATTCGCTCGCCTGAAGATATATAGCTTCCCCTCGCTTAAAACTCCAATGATGGTTCCATGCGTCCAACCCCTTTTGTAATACCGGGTGAGTAATAGGATAGCCTGCTGCGTTAAGCGCCATTAGACTATAAATCCAAGGGGGCTGAATACCACCCCAAGCACCATCCCAGTCTTGATGCCTTATAATCCATTCCACACACAGACGGATTGCTGTTTCCCGCAGAGGATGGAAAGGCAATTTTGTATAGTATGTGCATAATCTCTCGCCTAGTACAAAAAATGTCGGCCCTAAACCTCGCCCTCGTTTGGCTATTTTATGCGTAAAATTCTGTCGTCCTTGTGGGAACAGTTCATCAAGTCTGGATTCAGGTGGTAAGGGGCGAACAGGCCTCAGCGCAGATAAAATCGAAATTGGGATAATGGTAGCCCTCGCCCAACTAGCAAACCAATAAATATTCAACGGAAACCATCGGGGTAAAAATATCAACTCCGGAGGTACAGCTGGGGTTGAATCCCAAGGCCATTCACCAATTAACGCTAGCCAATACTTCGTGAAATTGCGAACTCGTGATAATCCCCCATGCTCGAGTATCCATGTCCGGGCTCGCCGCAAAGGTTCGTCATCTGGCTTAAATCCAGCACACCTTAACGCTGCATAACATTCAACCGTGGCGTTTATGTCACCCTCCGGGGCATCGTAATACACCTCCCATGAACCATCAGCTCTTTGTTCGTTGAGTATTGCCTTCACGACCCCTGGAAGCTTAGGATCACCCCGCACACCCAAAAAATGCATCGCTAAAATCCATTCAGCCTCCATGCATGAATTAGACTGGAGGAATCCAACCCAAAATCCTTCAGCACTCTGCTTTTCACCTAGCCAACGTATTCCAGAGCTAATGACCCTCGTCAATTCCTCGATCGACACACTTCCTATTTCGACTCGCGGCACGATGTCAACTTGTTCCGCCGGACCATACATATGTGAAACGTTTAAAATCACATAATACCCGTCATTGCCATACTCACCAGAAGTTTTTATACCACGGTTGGCAGAAATTATTGACTATACTATTGATATACACCTGGTTCTGCGACTTCCCAACCGCCTCCAAATGCCTTGTAGACGGCTACTAATGAAGTGGCGACTCGAGTTTCACTTTGGACTAGTTGTTGTTCTAGAGATAGCAGATTTCGCTGAGCGTCTAAAACGTTTAGCAACTCCAACCGACCTGCTTCGTATTGCTTGGAGGCTAATTCAAATGCCAACCGTGCCGACTCAGTAGCCCGCTTTACATGGTAATATTGCACAAGAGCCCGTCCGTAACTTACTAGCGCGTTCTCGGTCTCCTCAAGCGCTTGTAACACAGTCTTCTCATATTGTGCCAATTGTTCATCTGCCTGGGCTCGGGCTGCCTTCATTCGAGCCATTACCCGCCCTAAATCTAATGCAGCCCAGCTAATGCGAGGGCCAAAACCGTAAGTGTCTGACCCAGCCTCACCTAGACCCGAAATCTCCTTTGCTTGGAATCCCACCTGGCCATTAAAGGTTACTCGAGGGAACAAATCAGCTACTGCAATTCCAATCCGAGCCGTTGCTGCAGCAAGTGCGCGCTCCGCCATCTGTATATCTGGTCGCCTCCGAAGCAATTCTTCGGGGGTACTTATTGTGATGTTAGTCGGGATATTTGGACGGTGATCTAAGTTTGTTAGCAATACCTCCAGCGACGTAGGTGTTTGCCCACAAAGTACCTCTATCCGGTGTATTGTATGTTTCACAGCTGCCTCTAGTTGGGGTACCACAGACTCTGCGGTTTCTAATTGTACCCGTGCCCGAGAAAGATCCAACTCGGTACCTCTCCCCGCTTTATACTTGGCATAAACGAGATTATAAGTGGTCTTCGCTAGGTACACATTGCTCCGAGCCACCACTAACTGTTGCTGCAATCCACGTAACTCAAAATAATTTCGTGCCAACTCACCTATTAGGCTCACGAGCGTGAAACGACGAGCCGCTTCTGCGCTTTCAATCTCTGCGGTTGCGGCCTCGCGGCTTCTCCGGACTCGGCCAAAAATATCCAACTCCCACATAGCATCGAATCCTACCTCATATAGCTCTCGTTCGCGTTGGGACCGTGGTATGTTAGGGTAGGCATCTTGACTACCCAGGCTTTTTGTATAACCACCCCCGGCATGGATTATAGGGAGCAAATCCAAGGTAGAGATTGTTCGCAACGCTCTAGCGTGTTGTACGCGAGCCTGAGCCACTTTCAAATCCAAGTTCGACTCTAGGGCCTTGCTAACAAGCCCATCCAAGGTGGGGTCGTTAAACTGTCGCCACCACCGTACATCAACTTCTCCTATCGTGAAGTTCTCTTTAACTGCATTAGCATAGGTTTCAGGGACAGTTACTTTGGGTCGAGTATAATTAGGACCAACAGCACAACCACTAGCTGAAATGCCCAATAAGCTAAGAAGGAAAGCCGTCAATGCAAGGTTCTTAATACCCCCCATCTGCGTAGGAGCTCGCCCTTCCAACCAACTTCTTATCACCACGTAAAAAGTAGGGGTGAAGAAAATGCCGAAGAAAGTAACCCCAAGCATTCCCCAGAAAGCCGTGGTACCTATTGCACGTCTAAGTTCTGCCCCTGCTCCTGAAGCAAGCATTAATGGGAAAACACCAGCTGCAAATGCCAGCGATGTCATCAAGATCGGACGCAGCCTAATCCTGGCAGCTTCGACAGCAGCATCCAATCTATTCATGCCCTTGGCTTGCAATTGGCGTGCAAACTCAACGATCAGAATGGCGTTTTTGCACGCCAATCCTATTAACGCTACCATTCCTATCTGCGCAAATAGGTTGTTTTCTATACTCGTAACCCAGAGTGCTAAGATGGCAAACAATAGACTCATTGGCGCTATCAATATGATTGCAAAAGGCAAAGCCCAACTCTCATATTGTGCAGCCAAAACAAAGAAGACCATTAAAACACAAAGCGGGAATATAAATGCGCCCATTTTACCCTCCATGATTTCAAGCAATGTTATTTCCGTCCATTCATAGCCAATGCCCGGCGGCAAAAGTTTTTTAGCAAGTTCCTCCATAATTTTTATTGCTGTACCAGAGCTTACACCTGGTCGCGTATTCCCAGTTAAGTCAGCTGATGGGAACAGGTTATAATGGGAAATAACTGTTGGTCCCGTGGTTTCAACTACTTTAACGAGGGCGCCTAACGGGACAAGTTCGCCTCGAACATTACGCGTCCACAGCTGCATAAGATCGTGCGGTTTATCCCTGAACTGGGCGTCTGCCTGAGCAACAACCTGATATGGCCTGCCAAAGATATTGAAATCGTTCACATACAACCCGCCCAAATATACTGCTAATGCATTCCAAATCGAAGAAAGTGGCACTTGCAAACTTTTTGCTTTTTCTCTGTCAACGTCTAGGTACACTTGGGGCACGTTAGCACGGAAAGTCGTAATGACACCTGCTAACCGCGGATCCTGATTAGCAGCCGCCATTAACTGGTAAGCAGCATTCTGTAAAGCTTGCCATCCTAAATTAGCCCTATCTTGGATTTGCATCCTAAATCCCCCAACTGACCCCAAACCTTGCACTGGTGGCAGATTAAATGCGAGTGCTACCCCTTCATTTACGAATGCCAAACGCTTTTGGACTTCGGCTAAAATGCGGTTAGCCGTTAAGCCCTGCTTTTTCCTCTCTTCATAAGGCTTAAGCCGCATCATGATTGTGGACACATTCGGCTGCATTCCAAATCCAAGCATGGAAAATCCATCAAGCTTCAAAACTTGCTCCACCCCGGGGACGTCCCTCACAAGATGCCAGATTTTTGTACTAACTTTTTTCGTCTGCTCCAAAGACGCACCATCAGGTAATTGCAAGTATCCTACCAATACCCTTTGATCTTGTTGCGGGATAAAGCCGGAGGGCACAACTTTGAATCCAACCCCAGCGATGATCATCAAACCCACATACAACATCACCATAATGGTTCCTCGACGGACCAATCTTGCCAAAACAGCCACATATGTATTTCGAGTACGTTCAAATATCTTATTAAACCAAACAAAAAACTTACCAACCGTACCATGGATGGTTCGGGTAATCAGGTCATTCTTTTCAAAATGAGGTTTCAAGAGCAGGGCGCACATTGCCGGACTTAACGTGAGTGCAACCAATGCGGAAATTAATGTCGATACCGCAATGGTAAGTGCGAACTGCTGGTAAAACCTGCCTTGAATCCCAGGCAAAAACGCTGTAGGTATGAAAACAGCGCTTAAGACAAGAGCGATAGCAATTACGGCTCCACCAATTTCATCCATTGCCACTTCAGCGGCCTCGCGAGGCGACTTACCCTCCGCAATATGTCTTTCGACGTTCTCAACAACTACGATAGCGTCATCCACAACAATTCCGATTGCAAGGACCAATCCAAAAAGCGTGAGGTTGTTTATGGAAAAGCCAAACACTGACATGGCGGCAAAAGTCCCAATAATCGACACAGGGACTGCTACAATTGGAATAATGGATGCACGCCAGGTCTGCAAAAAGATGACCACTACCAAACTCACCAAGATGATCGCTTCCACCAACGTCTTAATCACTTCCTGGATTGAAGCTTTTATGTACTCTGAGTCATCTCGGGGTATAAAATATGTCATGCCCTTAGGGAACGATTTGGCTAGTTGTTCCATTGTAGCTCGAACTGCAGCAGCAGTTTCGATCACATTTGATCCTGGCAACTGGAACACTGCAATTGCCACTACCGGTTTGCCATCCAGGTACGCCTCCATGCTATAGTCCCTTCCACCAAGCTCAACCCTTGCTACGTCTTTTAACCTGATAAATCGCCCTGCACCGTCGGTCCGCAAAACAATGTTACCGAATTCCTCTGGGGTAACCAACCTACCCTTAACTAAAGCCACGTATTGTTTTGGGGTGTCTGGAGGCGCAGGTGGTTGTCCAAATGCACCGCCTGCAACTTCAATGTTTTGCTCACGAACCGCAGCTACCACTTCCTCAACTGTCATGCCTAAGGAAGCCAGTTTAGTCGGATCCAACCAGATGCGCATGCTGTAGTCACGCGCCCCAAACACAAACACGTCCCCAACCCCCGGTAGGCGAGCCAGTACATCTTTCACATATAAATAGGCATAATTGCTTAGGAACACCTCGTCCAAGCTTGCATCCTCACTTTGTAACGCAATTACCATTGTCATGTTGGGCGACCGTTTCCTCACCTCCACGCCCAAGCGCCGGACTTCCTCAGGTAATCTTGGCAATGCAAGCGCCACCCTGTTCTGCACTTGCACTTGGGCTATGTCCAAATCCGTCCCTACTTTAAAGGTCACCGAAATCATCACAGAGCCATCGGCACTTGCTGTAGAAGACATGTACAACATGTTTTCGACTCCGTTTATTTCCTGTTCTAGCGGAGTCGCCACTGTGGCTGCCACAACTTCTGGATTTGCACCTGGATACCGAGCACGCACTATCACCGTAGGCGGTGCTACCTCAGGAAAAGAAGCAATCGGCAAGCGGATCACCGAAAGCAATCCTACCAGGACAATGAAGATCGAGATTACCGATGCGAATATTGGTCTGCGTATGAAAAAACGTGAGAACTTCATAACTGCAAAGTTAAAGGTTTACGTGCAATGAGTCGGGTATACTTGTACATTATTTGCTTATTTGGTTTGTAACCATCCCCTGTCTTTGCAAAGTCCCATCGCGCTTTTGTTCTCCGTGTCCTTGAGGCAGTGCCACACCCATCGCGCCTCCACCCATGCCAGGTGGCACGACTTGGACTTTAACCCCAGGCCGAACTAGCATCAAACCGCTCACAATCACATCATCGTCTGGGCTTAAACCCTCTAGCACAATTCTGTACATTCCTACCTGCCGACCCACCTTTATTACTCTTGGCTGAGCAATCTGGTCGGGCCCTAGCACATAAACAAATTTCCTCGTCAACTCCGACAATACAGCCAGTTCTGGGACCAACACCGCACCCTCAATACACTCGGCCGGGATACGCACACGCGCATAAGCCCCTGGAACAAGCCTTCCGTCAGGGTTGGGAACCGTTGCACGAACTGTAACAGTACCAGTGGTCAAGTTCACACGATTATCGTAGAAATCAATTATCCCTTTATATGGATATCCCTCCTCCCCTTCCACTCCAATGAAACATTCGTTGCAACCTGCACTACCATGCTCACTTAATAAACGCCGATACCGGGCAAACGCTTCCTCAGGTATTTCAAAGTAACAATAGATAGGATCTGTGCTTACAATCGTGGTCAATAAGGTCCCTGGCACCATCCCTCCACCCTGGACCAAGTTCCCTACTGTAACTAGCCTACGGCTTATCTTACCACTAATAGGTGCCTTAATGTGTGTATACTCCAAATTTAACTCCGCTGCCTTCCTTGCAGCCCGCGCTGCATCGAGAGCGCTTTCCGTCTGTTTCACGGCCTTCGCCCTAGTGTCAAATTCCTCCTCAGATATCGCATTGGCTGCTCGCATCTTTTCTGCCCGAGCATAATCATTACGGGCCAGTTCCAGTGCGGTCTCAAGTCGACGGCACTCCGCATCCACGCGCTGTAACTCAGCCTCATACGGTCGCGGATCTATTACAAACAACAGATCACCCTCCCTAACATAGGCACCGTCTTGGAAATGTATTGACTGCACATAACCCGATACCCGGGGCCTTACCTCGACATATTCAACCGCGTCCAGTCGCCCAGGGTATTCATCCCAGTTAGTGACCGCCATCACACGAGGTTTCTCGACGCTCACCAATATAGGCATGGACGCCGGCCCTGAAGGCCTACGACCACATCCCGTAAATACACCTAATGTCAGGCAAGTAAAGACCGGTAATATCATAGCCTTTACTGTCTTCCGCATCCTTTTTCTTAACTGCTTTTGCATAGCAATTCCTAATCTGGTTAATTACTCATGGATTTGAGTGCTTGCACTTGCAGCTGGGGCTTTCAACCCAGCTGCAAAAAAAGCTGTCATTTGATCTAAAACCGCTTTGGTATCCCGCGGATCACATAACCCGTTGGTCACACGAAGAATCCTAGTCGGGTTACAAAGTATCATTGCCAGACCACCCCAAACAAACTCGAGCCTCCACATCAAATCAGTCAGTGGTAAATGGGACAAACTCGATTGGAACGCCTTCACAAAATTCTCACGAACCTCCTTATATTGCAAAATGAGCATTTGTTGTAGCCACTCACTCGGTTCAGAAATCACACGCCCTAGCAATTTCCTGACTTTCAATTGTTCATCCTCATTTTTGGCCATGACAACTTGCAATGGTGGTTTAAGTAACGCTTGGAGAATCACTTCTACCGGAATCGCCTTGTTAACGTATTGTTCTTTTGCTTGTTGAAGTAACCCCAGTTGTGCTTCTTTAATTGGGGCAAGGCGTCTATGGAAAACAGCCTCGAGTAATTCTTCTTTCGACCGGAAATAATAGTAAATAGTTGCAAGGTTAACTCCTGCAAGTTGGACAATTGCCCTTATGGACGCTCCATCAAATCCGCATTCGCTGAAGACTGCCTCAGCGGCGTCCAAAATCCTGGTACGGGTTTCATTATTCCCACGGGTCGTCATTATCAAACGTTTGTTCAAAAACCAATATCATAGCACATGCATTGTGTCAAGTTGCCTTGCCACCGGGTTAACCTCCCCACTATAAGAGATTTTGGGCTACAAATTAAATTCACCTTAATTGTCTAATCAGCAACCCCCCAACAAAACCGCACCCAAACCTCCCCCTGTAAAACCGGAACTTGAAACCAATTTTCAAACTCTCAGTCGGGATTTTATATACACAGCCTTTCCCTGCTTTAACCTCAAGCTTACTACCTACCAAAAGGGTTGTTCTTAGTCATTACTTTTAAAACCTCACAATGGGGTTTTTTCTATCTCTTGCACAGGGATGTACTCGTATCATTTCCTAAAAAAGGCTCCTTCGCCCATATGCCAACTGCTTTCAACCCTCGGTAAAAGGTGCGCAAACAAAAGAAACGCATCTATTTAATCCATTTAAACTAATTCAACGAGTATAAGGTTTGAGCCTTAATTCCCAATAATACCTCCACAAACCGTGCGTATGATTATTCCAACTGCTTATAGAGGTGGAACCTACATGCAAACTAAACATCCACCCTGCTTTTGCCAGCGACTTGCGAAATTAGATTTCCCCCGTATCTTCATTTACCCGCACCCCAACGATAAATCCCGGAATGTTGCAACTTAGCCTCAATGATCTCATACCGGGTATGACAATGGGATGAGCACCTGCCCAAAGGTGAAATTATGGGGAGACTTTATTTCACATTGCCTAGGACGGAGGGAAACTACGTGCTCAGAACCTAAACCAACATAATCTCAGAAAGGTGGTTACTCTAGAGTAGATCGAATTTGCGTATAGGTCTCAAGCCCTCTGCCAGAACTGGCAACTCCACGGCCCACCCAGTTACGCCTTGAGCGCGTAGAGGCAGCTGCCGCCAAGCCCAAGCATGGACATCGCAGTCATTCCGTAGCCGGACCTCAAAAATCAACCCAAATCCGAACTTAGCCCCACTCATAAACGGTGCTGACTCTCAAAGACCGAATCATACCCCCGACGTAGCCGCCGCGGTAACACGGCGGTTCTTGGAGTTTGGGACAGATCTTTGGACCCCCAAATCACTTGAAATAACCCAGATTACTAACTCAAACCTAGAGTTAGGTCTATCCTTATGCATCCAACCACGCTGTACCCCTCCTACTACAACCACAACCAAAATCACACCCCAC
>CAZZJO010000058.1:0-2526 GCA_964654645.1 uncultured Verrucomicrobiota bacterium
GACACCCGAACTTTTTACCTATGATCTTGATGGGAACATGACCAGTGACGGTCGCTGGAACTACACGTGGGATGCTGAGAACAGGTTGGTGAAGGTAGAAAGCCGGTCTGACACACCGACGGGTTCATGGCGGAGGGTAGAGTGGACATTTGATGCTTTTGGTCGTCGGATTCGACAGACCACCTGGATGTGGAATACCAACAGCGGCACATGGCAAGTGGGCGAGGATTTGAAGTTCGTGAGCGATTCGTTGCTGTTTGGCCGACACATTGTCGAGCTGAATGCCTCCAACGACTCCTTGGTGCGGACCTATGTTTGGGGTTTAGATCTCTCTGGGACGATGGATGGTGCTAGTGGAGTTGGTGGGCTGTTGATGATTTGCAATTTCCAATCTCCGATTGGCCATCATTTTGCGGCCTACGATGGAAACGGAAATGTTGTTGCCCTTGTCAGCGGCGCTTCCGGCGCGGAAACTGCCCGCTACGAATATGGTCCCTTCGCGGAGCCCATTCGGCTTACCGGCCCGGCAGTCAGCCTGAACCCCTTCCGTTTCACCACCAAGTGCACCTGTAACACCACCGACCTAGTCCTTTATGAATACCGCGCCTACAGCCCTGCCTTGGGCCGTTGGCCAAACCGAGACCCTATCGGGGAGCAAGGTGGAGTGAATCTCTACTGGTTCAACGGCAATAATCCGTTGACGAAGTTTGACGCATTGGGGCTTCTACCGCTGGATTATCCTAACTGGCCGCAGAGGCCGCCATCGCCAAAGCCGCCAAAGTATCCTAAAGGGTTTGCGCTTTGCCAAAGAGACATTCAGAAGGATGGGATTTGTGATTGCCCTGCCATTTTTGCCAACGCACTCGGGGGCGAGCACGCTTACATGCAGTATGTGGATGATGAAGGCAACAAGTGGGGGTATGGCTTTGGCAAAGCCGGAGTTGTGCCAGAGAAGCACTTCGATCCAAACAGATGCAAGCCCTGCAAGAAAACCGGCGGCGCACTGAAGCATGGGAGCGGATCTGGAAAAGCCAGCCTTGCTGCGACGGACGACGAAATCAAGGATTGCATCAAGAACCATCCTCCGAGCAAAGACTATAAAGCGTGGGGTAAGAACCGTTACAACTGCAAGGACTGGGCAAAAGAAGCGGCTGCAAACTGCGGTTTGGACTGCAACTGAGGATGGGGGTATGGGGTATTTCACCGTTGTAGTCGTATTGGGGCTTGCTGGGTGGTGTATCGTCGCCGTTTTCAGGTACTTGTGGTTGCGTCGCCTGAATGCGAAATGGTGGGTGGTTGTATCTGTATTCGTGGTAATCGGCGTTGGATTGGGGTCATGGAGTGGCACGCAGTTGGAATATCACCCTAATCCAAAAGTACGAGTTCTTGGCTTCCCTGTGCCCTTAGTTGTGTTTGTTCTGGAAGGCGAGAACTGGACTGACTTTGTGCCTCCAACACCGGTTCAATACGGCGCAGTAGCGGCCAATGTTCTTACCGCAGTCGCCGTTGTGCTCATTCCTTTGGCAATCTCAGCGCGCATAACTGGAGGAAAGAAGGTCACCTGTCCCAGACGAAGGGTGTAAGGGGAATAGACCGCCCTCTGGCCGCGCCTGAGAAGGTCGCCCACTCGCGCCTGTGGCACAGCCCTCGCGTTCCCTTCTGCCGAAGCGGGTCATGTGAACCACAGCCTGCGCCCGTGGACGCCGTGTGCCAGCACGCGCGCAGCTTATTTCCGGGCTGCCACTTCGTTACATCGGTCGGCAAGCGGTCAGCCTGCGGCGGACTTCAGATAGGAGATATGAGATGGCAGGAAAGAGTTCAGGTGGGCGTACAGCCCTGGACGCTGCGTATGTGGTCCGCTGTGTAGCGTTCGTTTCAGTGTCTTGTGTTGGATTCTAAGGCACTCGTGGCTTGGCAAGGTTTTGTTCACCAACAATGGTGTGCGGCGGATGGTCACAACCAGGCAGTACGACAATCTCAATCGCCTGACGCAGATATCCAACGTTGGAGGGACAGGTTCCACCCTGTCCTCGTTTACATACACCTGCGACGCTCGGAATCGGTTGGTTCAGGTTGGAGGGACGGGTTCCACCCTGTCCATGGGCTATTGTTACCTCTGACAATGGCAAGTTGGGAGCGGGGAAAGCTTTCATGCTTAAGGGTA
Source organism: uncultured Verrucomicrobiota bacterium (assembly GCA_964654645.1). Lineage (GTDB taxonomy): Bacteria > Verrucomicrobiota > Verrucomicrobiia > Limisphaerales > CAZZJO01 > CAZZJO01. The sequence goes on from CAZZJO010000058.1 coordinate 2,165, forward strand.
TATGGGTTATTGGTTTTTGTGGGACCCGCCGGGGCGCTTGATTATTTGTTGTTTTTGTCTTGAAGCGGCTACGAATTTAGCTAGGCCCAATTAAACACCATAGAATTGACGCACCACGTTACAGCAGTGGATCCTATACCAATAGTCCCCGTAGCCGCGCTTTTGAGAGCGCGGATAGTTGAATTCAGACCTTGAGGTTGGGTTTGTAGGATTAATTCCTGGTGGGGTGTGATTTTGGTTGTGGTTGTAGTAGGAGGGGTACAGCGTGGTTGGATGCATAAGGATAGACCTAACTCTAGGTTTGAGTTAGTAATCTGGGTTATTTCAAGTGATTTGGGGGTCCAAAGATCTGTCCCAAACTC
>CAZZJO010000059.1:0-169030 GCA_964654645.1 uncultured Verrucomicrobiota bacterium
TCTTTAACTCCTTCGATGACCTTGGCAATCGATGCTAAGGCAAAGCAACTTCGCGCACAGGGCGTTGATGTCATAGGGTTTGGAGCGGGCGAACCGGATTTCGATACTCCCCAGCATATTAAGGAAGCTGCAATAAAAGCATTAAACCAGGGTTTTACAAAGTACACCCCCTCCGCTGGCTTGCCTGAACTTCGGAAAGCAATTGCCGAAAAACACCTCCACGAAAACGGCATCGTCTATAAGCCCGAACAAATTATAGTTAGCTGTGGCGGTAAACACGCGTGCTATAACGTTATAATGGCAATTTGTGACGAAGGTGACGAAGTAATTATTCCCGCACCTTACTGGGTTAGCTATCCCGAAATGGTTAAACTCGCTGGTGCAACCCCGGTATATATCCAGACCACGGATGCAACTGATTTCAAAGTCACTCCGGAACAATTGCGGGCTGCCATCACACCTCGAACCCGTTTGTTCATCTTAAACTCTCCAAGCAATCCTACAGGCACAGTTTACACACGAGAAGAAATTAAAGCGCTTGCAGACATATGCATTGAACAAGGGGTGTTGATTATGAGCGACGAGATTTATGAACACCTTTTATACGAAGGTGCTGAGCATGTTAGCCCGGCTAGTCTTTCCCCTGCACATTATGAACACACAATCATCGTGCACGGGTTTTCGAAAGCATGGAGTATGACAGGATGGCGATTGGGTTGGAGTGCCGCCCCGGCACCAATTGCAGCCGCGATCGACGCTATTCAAAGCCATAGCACGAGTAACCCAACCAGCTTTGCCCAAAAAGGCGCATTGGAAGCTCTGACTGGGCCACGTGATCATCTGAGGGAATGGCTAGTGGAGTTTGACAAGCGGCGCCGCTATGCATACCAGCGCTTAAACAGTATGCCCGGCATTACCTGCACAAATGCTAAAGGCGCCTTCTACCTCTTTCCAAATATTTCACGGCTGGGGTTAACATCCCTGGAATTCTGCTCCAGGCTCCTCGAGGAAGAAAAGGTGGCGGCCGTGCCAGGCGTCGCATTCGGCGCGGAGGGTTACATACGAATTAGCTACGCCACAAGCATGACCAACATTGAAAAAGGGTTAGACAGGCTTGAACGCTTCGTCAGTCAGCTTTACAAAGCAGGAGCATAGCCGAATCCTAAACTGCGCTTAGGCAAGTTCCATCGAAGGTTGAACTTCAGCGTCTAATGGCGTCGGCAGGGTGCCGTGCAAATACTTGAATTCTGCCAAAATGCCTATCATCCCTGCATTATCAGTACAAAATTCAGGTTTTGCTATCTTCAATCGCAGTCCGTGCCTTGAACAAGCTGCCTGGAGTTGTTCTCGAAGAGCTGAGTTACAAGTTACCCCACCAGAAGCTGTCACGTATTGGACTCGATGAGAAAGGGCAGCGCATATGGTCTTTGTCACCAACACGTCTACAATTGCTGCCTGAACAGATGCACACAAGTCAGGCAACTGGGCGTCGTCTTGGGCCAGTTCTGGATGATCTCGCAAGAAGTAACGGACCGCCGTTTTTAATCCCGAAAAGCTGAAATCGTAATCAGGGTCGTTAAGTTTCGGGCGCGGGAATCGGAAAGCTTCAGGGTTACCTCGCTTTGCTAGCTTATCAATCCATGGCCCAGCGGGGTAAGGTAGCCCAAGCATTTTACCCGTTTTATCGAAGCATTCTCCTGCCGCGTCATCAAGCGTTCCACCGAGCCGCACATGGTCCAGGGGTGCTTTTACTAGCACTAGCATAGTGTGTCCACCGCTAACTACCAAAGAGACATTGGGCTGGAATTGATCGAATCTTGCTTTCGGAGGGGTCCCCTCAATCCAGGGTGAGTAAAGATGTGCTTCGTGATGGTTAATCCCTAAAAAAGGTTTACTTAAAACATAGGCAACGGCTTGTGCAGCACGCCATCCCACAATTAACGCCGTTGGTAAGCCGGGACCCTGCGTACACGCAACTAAATCCACATCCATTGGTGAAACCTGTGCTCTATCCAACGCTTCCTTAGCAACAGGCAATAAATTCTTTAGGTGCTCACGAGCGGCTAACTCTGGCACTACCCCACCATACTCTGAATGAAGTTTGATCTGGGACGACACCACATTTGAAAGCACTATGCCATCCCTTACCACTGCCACACTGGTTTCATCACACGATGTTTCAAAAGCAAGGACTACCATCTGGCAAACTTACAATCGGGATTATCCTGAATTTGCGCGAACTACTCTTTCCTGAAATCTCAAAAGTCCTTTCACAAGGTCAACCGCACGACTCAACTGAATATCTTCGACCATTTCAGCCCGCACCCGCTCGTTCTCAGGCAAAGAATCAAGCCCTCCCGGCGTACGCTTCAATAAAAGGTACCGTTCGGTATCCTCGTCTATAGGGACAACCACATCCGGGACAATGCCTTCTCGATGGATACAACGTTTATTGGGAGTGTAATAATAAGCTGTGGTCAATTTCAAAGCCGAACCATCCGGTAACGGCAACACAGATTGGACCGATCCCTTACCAAACGTTTTCTCACCCAAGATTACTGCCCTCCCAAGGTCCTGCAAACAACCCGCCACTATCTCGGAAGCACTTGCACTTCCAAGGTTGACTAGAACCACCAAAGGCATTCGCTCTCCGTCTTGAGTCACAAGTAAATCCCCTGGTCCCGAGGCACGCCTAACGCTGTTCTGGAAAAGCGTTCGTCCACGAGTGCTAACCACAACTGTTCCTTTTGGCACAAACACGGAAGCTACTTCGACTGCTTGATCCAAAAGGCCCCCTGGGTTCCACCTCAAGTCAAGGATCATGCCACGCATTCCATTGTCCTTCAGTTTCCGAATAGCGGCTCTTAACTCTCGTGCTGTCTTTTCACCAAACTGGGAAATGCGAACATATCCCACATTCCTATCAATCAACGGAAACTCTTTTTTGCCATTTATGTCTCTCACAAGCTCAACCTCTATTACCTCCCGGGTCAAAGTAAGTTCCCGCACCATACCCGTAGAAGGCCGTTGAATAGTGATTGTGACTTTGGTCCCTGGCTTGCCCCTAAGCCGATGAACCGCTTCCTGTAATGTCATTTTCTCAGTGCTTTCGCCCTCGATCTTAATGATTCGGTCACCAGGCATGATACCAGCCCTAGCCCCTGGGGTGTTCTCCATCGGCGCAATTACCGTCAAGAATCCGTCTCTGATCCCAACAACTAGTCCTAACCCGCCAAAACTCCCTTCAGTATCATCACGCAAATCTTTGAAATCCTCAGGCGTTAAAAACTCACTGTGGGGATCCAGCGAACCTACCATTCCTCGCAACGCAGAATAAATCAAGTCGCGGTACGCTACCTTGTCCGCGTCAACATACTCCCGGTGAATCATGTTCAATACTTGCGAGAACAATTCCAAACTTTGGTAAACACTGAGACGGTCACGCCTCGATTTGACACTATCAGAGTATACCCGAGCGCCGATTATAAAATTTAATGCCAATAACGCAGCTACCGAGCTAAAAATTAAGTTGCGCCGAAGTTTCATCTTCTTTTCAGGCTGCATGTTCACAACAACACTTTATCGCACCATTAGACGACTTTCGATCAAAAACCGCATGCATGGAAACCCATCCCGATACGCAGTCTAAAATTTGGTTTTTTAGGCTATAGCAATTCGGTAGATTCAACCTGCTGTGATAGCCCGGGTCTCACTCGAAATTGCCCTTGGACGCGAATTTGACTACGTGATCCCTCCTGAACTGGAATCTGTGGTCAAGGAGGGATGTCGCGTACTTGTGCCATTTGGTCCGCGCCACCTACCAGGCATAGTAACAGCTATTGTATCCGATTCGACTTATCCCAACCCAAAGCCCATTATACGGGTAATCAGTGCTGAAGCTGTTGTCCCTCTACCACTCATTAAACTAGCTCGCTGGATGGCCCGGTACTACTGCTGCCCGCTTGAACAAGTAATGAAAACAGTGATTCCCGAAATTGTTCGACGCGATCGTGCAGGTTGGCTGAAGCGTTTATATGTGAAAATTGCACCTTTCAAAGGGGATCTTCCCCGCCTTACAAAACGGCAGCTCCAAGTTTGGCATATTATTGAAGAGCTCCAGGAAGTGCCCTTTCAGAAACTAATCGAGCTGGCACATACAACCCCAGCCACAGTCCGACGTTTGGAAGAGCTTGGCCTTATCGAGATCGTCCCCCAAACCATACTGCGTGATCCTTATGCAAATGAAGTTGTCGTTCCCACAGCACCACTACAACTCAATAAAGCTCAATCCAATGCCCTCAACCAAATCGTCGCAGCACTCAAAGAAACGCAGCAACCTAAACATATGGGATCCATCACGCCTAGTGAAGTGGATGCTGCTTTAGCGCCCGCGCCTGTCACTGAACCAGAGGTAACTGAAACCTCGAAGCCGCCCGCAATGCCACCGGTATTTCTTTTGCACGGTGTAACAGGCAGCGGGAAAACCGAAGTTTATTTGCAAGCAATCGCAAACGCACTGGCCATGGGTCGGAGCGCCATTGTGCTTGTACCCGAAATCTCCCTTACACCGCAGACGGTAGAACGATTCCGCGCTCGTTTTATTCAAGGACCTCACAAAACGTACGTCGCTGTGCTGCATAGTCATCTCTCAGCAGGCGAACGCCACGATCAATGGCAAATGATTCGACGCGGACAGGCCCGGATTGTTATCGGTGCGCGTTCCGCCATATTTGCACCAGTCCAATCACTGGGGCTCATCATCGTCGATGAAGAACACGAACACACTTATAAACAAGAGGAATCACCACGGTACAATGCTCGTGATGTAGCGATTGTCCGTGCTCAGCTTGAAAATGCAGTCGTAGTGCTTGGGTCCGCAACACCATCAATGGAAAGTTATTACAATGCTCGGCGTGGAAAATACCGGTTACTCGAACTACCGTCGCGGATAGACGGACGAAAGATGCCCAAGGTTAGGATAATTGACATGCGGCAAGTCTACACCAAAGATGGATACCGCCCTACTATTTCCCCCCAGCTCCATGAAGCTATTACACAACGGCTCGAGCGCGGTGAACAAGTAATTCTATTCATAAACAGGCGCGGCTACGCTAGCGTGCTTGAATGTACCCTTTGTGGTTATGTGGCTCGGTGCCCAAACTGTAGTGTCACTATGACCTTCCACAGATCCAAGGACATACTCTTATGCCATGTTTGCGGCGAAACACAACCGGCGCCCGATAAATGCCCAAACGAAAGATGTGGTAACCGCCAAATCAAGTTTGTTGGTCTTGGAACCGAACGGGTGGAACACATCCTTGGAAAACTCTTCCCAAAGGCAAAAATCACACGAATGGATTCGGATGTTATGGATCGAAAGGAAGAATACAGACGCGTCCTGGGAGATTTTCGTACCGGTAAAATCGACATTCTCATTGGGACGCAGATGATTGCCAAAGGTCTGCACTTCCCAAACGTCACTTTGGTCGGGATCATTTATGCAGATCTCACCTTACACCAACCTGATTTTCGGGCAGCTGAGCGTACGTTCCAGCTTATTACTCAGGTGGCAGGTCGGGCAGGCCGCGGCGAGGTCGAAGGCGAAGTCATAGTCCAAACTTTTACACCGTTCCATCCAGCTATTCAGTTTGCACGCCGCCACGACTACCAAGGATTCTTCGAACGCGAACTACAATTTAGGGCCGAGCTTAAATACCCACCGCTCACACGCGTCGCGTTAATCACGCTCAGAGGTCGTAACCCGGACAAGGTACACTTCACAGCTAGATATCTCCGAAGGACCCTTGAAGCTGTGCTTGGGGGACAAAATATCGAAGATGTGCTAAAAACGCCTGCTGTATGTGACTTCGCCACACCTCCGCTAACCACTAGCGGTGACGTAATCATTTCTGGCCCCGCCCCTGCACCACTATTCAAAGCCCACTCATACTATAGATTTCAAATTATGCTCCGGACAAGGTACATGATGTCACTGGTTGATAAACTGGCTCGTGTTCAGGCCGAATTTCCTTTACCAGACGATGTCAGCATGACGGTCGATATTGACCCACTTGAGATGAGTTAAGCCTCCACAACTAGCTTTCAATATTCCCTAAGCGACCCTTATTCCACCGGTATCCTCGCCACAACAAACGAGTAACTCGGTACCGCCAGTGTAAACTCTGGAGTGCCTACCTGTATGGTGCTTTCCCGCACACTCACTGCCTCCGGATTTTCAAATGTATTCATCGCTGTCGGCCCATCCCCAGTCAGCACGAATAGACGCACAGTGGGCCCCACCTTGGCTACATTAGCGAGCAACACTTTGGCCGTTCGCTGGTTAGGCCAAGGATTCACCAATTTCAAAATCACCTCGGTGTTACGCTGGTCCAATGTCGCTGAACAGTACAGTGGGTAAACCTTCCGCTGAGGTAACTCAGCGATTTGCACTAAACTACCGTTCAAATAACACTCAACTTTGCTCCCTTTCAATTGGACCTCAGCTTTGTACCATTGTCCTGCTCTAATCGAACCCGGTACCGCTCCCAAGAAGTGGTCTTGGCTGCCCAACACATCAATTAGCCCATGCCGTGAATTTGTCCATCCGCCCACATTCCAAAGGAGGTGAGAATCAGTACCGGGATCATGGTATAAATAGACGGCAAACCCTTCGCGACCAGAGGTCTTCTTAACGCTGAAACTGATAGAGTAATTAGCCCAATTCGTCATCCCAAACCACAGCACTTGGGTGCCCCGGGGATTTACCTGCGCCAAAATGCCGTGGGCAAATCCCCAGGGATCCTTTAGATTACCCGGGATTTCGGAGGCCGCGCGACTGTCAAAAAGCACAGTGTCACCAGACCGAACCACGATATCTTTGAACTCAGCAGCAGTGGAAAACGTCCCCAAACCAATTAATCCAACCCTTTCAATTTGCATAGGTTTACAATCGGAATTCACCGCGAGCACCACGTCGCCTTTGTTATGGCCGAACAACTTTTGCACATAGTAATTCGCCGTCCGCAAAACCCTCAGGTTATCAAACCAAATTAAGTTCGGGGTCCATTGCCAAGCATCCACGTGCGCAAATAACGGCGCGTATGACGCCATTGTGACAACGTCAGCGTTCCGTTCCATTCCCAACATGTACGCAGCCTCAGCCAAGGCGCATTCGAGGGTGTTTTTATTTCGCGGACTAGCAATTGCCACAGATTGCGCAGCAAACTCGCCCATGAAAACCTTCGGTCCATTTCGATCGTACGTATCGTACCGATGAAACTGAGCAAGAAACCAAATTGGCCGTGCGTAACAATGCTCGTCGATGATATCTGGTCTTAATGGTAATAACTTCTCCCACAAAAACTGGAATCGTTCGTCTGCTGGTGCAGGACCTGCAGCCGCCACAAGCTTAATTTCGGGATATCTCTCTTTAATCACGCGCGCGAATCTCTCATACCTTTCGATGTACTGAGGTCCCCATTGCTCATTGCCAATACCAAGCATCTTCAAGTTAAACGGCTCTGGATGCCCCAACTGTGCACGAATCGCACCCCACTTAGATGTAACAGGCCCATTGGCAAACTCTATGAGATCTAGCGCGTCTTGGATATACTGATCGAGCTGATCTAAAGGACACAATTCGCCTGAGTTAAACTGGCAAGCCATGCCGCAGTTGAGAATTGGTAGTGGTTCCGCATGTAAGTCCTCAGCCAACTGAAAATACTCAAAAAACCCTAGCCCAAACGTCTGGTAATAGTCAGGGGTGGGTCGATGCTTGAACTCATAATTCCACCGGTTTACTAGCAGCCGGCGCTTCGTTACTGGACCGATCGTTTTCTTCCACTGATATCGCTTATCCAAATGACTCCCTTCTACTATGCACCCTCCAGGGAACCGCAGAAACCCAGGCTTTAAATCCGCCAACGCTTGAACAAGATCCGCACGTAACCCACCAGGTCGCCCTTTCCAGGTATTGGTTGGGAACAACGACACAAAATCGATGTCAATTACACCCCGCCCTTCAACGAGAATATTTAACCTACCCCGCGAATCGGTCTCGGTAGGTACAAGCTCCACAGTGTGTTGTTCCCATTGCCGGGGCAGATCTTGAAACCGGTGCCAGGCAAGCACAACCCCATCATTAGCAACCAACTCAACAAGTAAAGTGGGATTACCTTCAACTCGTCGTACATAAAAAGAGAGCCGATACGCTTGGTTAGACCTAAAGCCCATCCCACGAAACCCCTCATTCGCCACCCCGTAAATCGCCGTGCCTTCAGATCTGATTCGTAAATAATGAGGGTTATCTGGGTCAGCTGGATTGGTTTCAAGCACAGCAACTGATCCTTTGGCTAAACTTGGCGAGATGACCCACCACCCCATTAGTGCATCAGGAAACTCAAACCCACGGTTCTTCACCATCTCCGCGTACAATCCACCATCTGCGCCAAAGTTAATGTCCTCAAAAAATATTCCCCACATCGTAGGACTTATACGGGGCCCTCGTTTCGCCAGGTCCACCGTGACTTTTACATCAGCGGCATGCAAACAACACAACCCACTCAATAAAAAAACAATCGCCTGTCTCATACCCAAACCAGCCAATTCAGTTGCAAGCATTTTCATAATCCAACCTCACCCACATTTCCAAGGAGCTTTAAACAGATTCTCGTAAAATACAATGTGCAAAACAACACTAATTTGCAGGTTAAACCCTCAAAATGGATGTCGCCGTTGGTCCACACGCGGGGGGCCGAAAAGTGTGAGCAAGCAGCAGAAACTCAAATCCTGAATCTGTGCTCTTTGCCACCTAACCATAGCACCACCCAAGTAAAAATGCCCCTTTACGTGAAAACCATCCATCCGTTCTACTAACACAACAGTGAAAATGTAAAACATAGCACCTCAGATAGTAACAGAGAGCGGTGGTTTCGCGGGGGGTAAGCTAGGCGCAGTTGCCTGCAAAATTACAATATTAACTCACTACAAAAACAATCCTGGCAGGGTATTTCGTGCCTTCTCAGGTGGAAGGGTGGTTTCACACAACCGCGATCCAAACCGCCAAAACAAAAATGGCTCCAGAGACAGGATTCGAACCTGTAACCCGCCGGTTAACAGCCGGCTGCTCTACCGTTGAGCTACTCTGGAACCGCTAAAAATTTAGCGAGCTTCTCCTATAGATGCAATATCAATTTTAAGCCGGAACATCGGATAAACTCGACCTTTTCCCAGCAACGTCTTTTTCTAAAAACGCGCGTCATAACAATGATTTCGTCTAGACGTGATTCCGGGGCAATGTAAACTTTGGTTTACGATGCCAAGCCATAGCGCTGGACGAGACGACATAGAAATCTCCTACTCCCTCGGAGGAGTTTTATTGACCATACCCAAACCTTTGACCACTAGAGTGGCTGGGTTAGCGATCCTCGTTTTCGTGGGGATTTTCCTGTCTCTCTTCTGGGACATGATCCTGAAAGCCCTTAAAGGATCAACTCCTGGGTCCACAACCCTGGATGTTGTACTCCTCATCGTAATCCTATTTTTATTGTTCGAGATAATATTAGCCTTGTGCTTAATATTTGGGAAAACGGCGATTGAAATTGTTAATGGCCAACTTAACCGCTTGTATATTTTGGGACCGTTCCGATATCGCAAGCAACTCCCGCAAAAACGCATCGTAAAGTTTAAAATTAACCCCATCGCGTCCTCAAAAGGTCAAGAAACCGAACCCATGGGGACTCTAATAGCCGTTTTTGAGGACGCCTCCTCGAAACCTTTGCTGTCGGGATACCCTATCGCGACACTCGAGAAACTGGCCTTTGAATTAAGACAATTCCTACCACAATTTGACATGGAAACTCCAAATGTGGAAGTCAACCATTACACGCAAGCAGATTGGCAAGATCTTCCCGAACGACCCCCTAACTGCGCAGCTACAATCGTAGAAGATTCATACCAAACAGTGATTAATGTACCACGCGCCCCGATTTCACGGTCTCCAGCAGCCCTGACACTTCGATTCGCTATCATCTGGTTACTTATCACTACATTGCTGCTTTCTCTCTTCATATTTCTTCGCGAGTCCAATAACAAGAAGCCGGACTCCAGCGTGATGCCTGGCGTTATTCTCCTAATTTTCCTTGTGATTGGGTTTGCAATACTTGGACATGCAGTTAAAACCCTATTAACCACCGCCAGTATTACCGTCCGGCCAAGCAGCTTGGAAATCTCCATCCAATCACCCTTCCACACTAAACAAATCAGCCTTCTAAACTCAGAGATCAAAGCCATCCGAGTGGTGCCTACAGGAAATGTTAACAACACAAAAGTGATGGAACTCCAAATTCATACACACACCGGTAAAAAGCTCGGGATTTTGTCAGGGCGCGACGCAGATGAATTGCGTTGGATAGCTACTTGCATCCGCGCAAAGCTCCATAAACCTGCATTTAGTAACGAGACATCAGAGGGACAAGAAAAACCCATTTAAAAGCTTTCCGGGCCCACGCCTCATACCAATTACATTGCACTGGATAAATTATAAGGTATTGGATGGCTAACCGCACAACCGCATGCACTAGTGGATGACTTTAACCAGTGGGCGCCCTTCAGCCTACCTCAAAATTAACCAATAAAAACCCACCCAGTCACACATTTCTTAGAGTTAGCTGATTATAGCAGCCAGTTACTACTCTGACCGCACAGAATTTTTAGAAGAGCTGAGTTTCTGAACAAACCGCTCGATCCGATCGCAAGCCTCAATAAGTTGCTCGTATCCTGTTGCAAAGCATGCCCGAACAAAACCTGCTCCACCAGAACCAAAAGCTGTGCCAGGCACAACTGCTACCCGTTCTTCCTGCAACAAACGCACGGCAAAATCGCGCTCAGTCAACCCAGTAACAGAAACGTTTGGGAACGTATAAAAAGTACCCCTCGGCAGATGACATTGAAGTCCGATTTCTTTGAATCGCCGGACAATGAAATCGCGTCGCCGCATGTACTGTTCACGCATACGCAAAACGCTATCCTGACCATTGGTAAGAGCCTCTAGAGCCGCCTCCTGACTGAGAACAGGCGCACACATCATTGCGTATTGATGGACCTTCATCATGGCCTCGATCAGTGGGGCGGGTGCACATGCGTACCCTATGCGCCAGCCTGTCATTGCAAAGGCTTTGGAAAGCCCATGTAAAAAGATTGTGCGGTCCCGCATTCCAGGCAAAGAGGCAATACTGACATGAGTCCCTTCGTAAGTCAGCTCCGCATAAATTTCGTCGCTAATCACTATCAAGTCCTTTTCTATGCAAAATCGGGCAATCTGCTCAAGTTGCTCGCGCGTACAAGTGCCACCAGTAGGGTTGCAGGGCATATTAAGAACCAAAATTTTCGCCCCCGGCTCCCAGGCTTCTTCAAGGCCCCGCACAGTAAGGGCAAAATTATCGGATGCATACGTCGGCACCGGCACGGGAACCCCATGAGTAAGTAAAATGCTCGGGTGGTAACTTACGTAGCAAGGCTGGTGATACATCACTTTATCACCAGGATTTACCAACGCACGAAATGCCAAATCAAGTGCCTCCGATACACCCACCGTTACGAGGATTTCGTTGTCTGGGTTGTATGAGATTCCGAACTGACGCTCCACATACCGGCTAATAGCACGCCGTAACTCAATCATGCCCAAGTTTGACGTATAATGTGTGCGGCCTTTTTCCAACCCGTAGATTGCTGCCTCGCAAATATGCCAGGGCGTGTCAAAATCTGGCTCGCCTATTCCTAGCGAAATAACCCCATCCATCCGAGCTACCAGTTCAAAAAAATCACGAATACCCGAACGCGGCAAATTTATCACATGGCGAGCAATGTATTTCGACCAGTCCATAAGCCATAATTACAGCCCAAACCCACAAAACCAATTTCCTTCAAGGAGAAACGTCTAATCGTGTTTTGGCCTCTCCTTGGGGGCTTACCAAGAATCCTTGTTCCTTATATGTGCGCAGTAGAAAGTGGGTCGATGTGGATAAGACCCCTTCAATTGTTGCCAGCTTCTCAGAGACAAACGCTGCTACCTTATGCAAACTCTCACCAGATACAAAAACCAATAAATCGTATCCACCCGACATCAAGTAACATGACTCCACCTCATCAAACTTGGCAATTCGCTCAGCTAATCGGTCAAAACCACCACCCCGTTCAGGGGTGATTCGCACCTCAATTACTGCCCGGACCATGCCGTCCTCACCCCGAGAAAAATTAAAAACCGGACGCCAACCTAACAATATTCCTTGGCGTTTTAGCTCTTCAATCTCAGCCTTTACCTGGTCTTCGGTAAGACCTAGTACCCGGGCCATCTCAGGAATCCCTAGTTGGCCACCAGTCTCCATCAAAAGTTTTAATACTGGATTCATCGCTTGGTATGTTTACAAAAACTGGATGGAAATCCACAATTTTGTTGCGCCGTGATAGAAGAATTCCCCGCTCCAAACCGCAAACCTAAACCATCCCCGCACACAAACCTTACCACCCTCAACCCTTCTGGAGGCGTGACTTAGCAGCAACACCTGGGGTACGTTTATTGCCATTTCGAACTGTGAACCCAATCTGATCTAAATAATCAAGGATCGGGATAGCATATTTTCGACTCACCCCCAAAGCGTCTCGGAAGTCCATCGTGGTAAATACAATCGAATGCCGGAACAAATTTATCGCCGTGTTTTTAGCCTTTTCCAAAGCCGTCACATGAAGGTACCGCTTGTCCGGAATGCGTACTACCCTGCCACGATCACATAACACCATGAGCGCCCTCAGAATCTTTTCAGACGATCTTTGAAGTCTATTCGCAATCTCCTCAAGCGTGGGCGCATTAAACCCGAGTGACTCTACCTCTGAATCAACCAATTCAATTAAATCCAATAATTCATCTGCAATCTTTGGTTTCCATCCCGCTGGTGCAAATAACCGGCTTGTCTCTTGCACTAAACCCTCCTCCTTAAGCCAATTCAACGCCAATTCAACCAGCGCAGGTTCAACTCCACTCTCAACACAGATTTCTTCCACGGAAGCGCCCAATCTATGAGGATTCCGCGCACAATATTTATCCAAAATCGAAGCAATTGAACCACCTAATTCCCTAATGCGACTCCTATGAACCCACTTCCCTGTAGGGGCGCACCGTGCAACCCCTACTTCCTCAAACTTCGACAAAATATGGGTCAGCTCAGCCTTTGTAAGGAGCGTTTCACGAAGTAGTACATCGACACTTATCCCACTCCGATATTCTTTCAAAATGCACTCACACCAAGCCTCCGGATTTCCTAATGCAGCACGGCGTTGCTGAAGTTGGCTCAATACCTCAGGCGAACGCCGTTTAATCCTGGCATTACGCGTTCCAATTATACATCCCCCACCCACAGTTGTTAAATACCGATTGATTCCTCCTGATAACATTGCACGTATTACAAATCTCTCGCCGGTCACAACCGGAATTGGCTTGGCAAACCGCAATTGGCTTACCTGTGTCTCACCTGGGTGTAGTTTATCAGCCTCAAGCAGGTAGACCCGGGCAACCGTAAACGCAGTTCCTAAATGAACCTGGACCTCAGAGGCGTGCTTCAGTATACCTTCGGCTTCAGGCAACAGTGTTAACTCAGCCTCTACTATCTCATACTCAAAACCCACTTCCGGCGCACATAGCACCATACCGCGGCGAAGCAAGTCCGCTTCAAACTCAGGTATGTTCAGGGCTACACATTCCCCACTAAACCCTTGCTCCACTTCCTCACCGTAAACCTGCATTCCGCGAACTCGACCTTCCAATCGCCCCGGCAACAAACATACTTTATCACCGCGCCTGACCGAGCCATGGGTTGGGATGCCAGTGATTACCGTACCAACCCCGCGAATAGAAAAGCTGTCGTCCACCCACATGCGGAACGGGCCTAAAGCGGGCCTATCCTCACATTGGTCAACAACTGCATTCAGAGCCCGGAAGAATTCCTGGTAACCCTCACCCGTAACATTGGAGATAGGACAAATTGGGGCCCCCTCTAAAAATGTACCTCGTAATAGGTTTTTAACGGAATCGATCACTTCTCTGCGCCGTTCTTCAGAAACCAAATCAATTTTTGTAAGAGCAACAAGCCCGTGGCGCTTCCCCAACAGCGACATAATCCGGAGATGCTCCACTGTTTGTGGCATTACACCATCGTCGGCAGCAACAACCAATATGACCACGTCAATCCCATGCGCCCCAGCCACCATGTTACGGATAAAATCCAGGTGACCAGGCACATCGACCACGCCAACGATCCGATCATTCGCAAGTCGGCACCGTGCAAAGCCGAGATCGATTGTCATCTGACGTTGTTTCTCCTCAACCAGGGTGTCTGTGTCGCACCCAGTGAACAGCTTAACGAGTGCAGTTTTGCCGTGGTCCACGTGCCCGGCCGTACCAAGCATGATCTTTCGGCGGTGCGCCATACCAATAACGACTCAGATCATGTATTCGGCCTTGCTTGGTCCACATCTGTGGACCCAGACCCACTACCAGTCTCACGGTCAACTCGGTTACAAACCGTCTGCCATACGCGCATTAATGCGCCCGTGATAATTCCAAGTTGCTGATCAGTCACAGTACGCATGTCTAACAATACCCGTTCTCCTTCGATACGCCCAAACACACACGCTTGATCCAATCGTAATCTAGCCGCAAGTTCCTCTGCATCCAACCCCTTCATCTCCAAAGCTACTGCGAGGCTAGGCAAAGCCTGTTCCGGGACAGAACCGCTGCCAACGTAGGCGGTGGAATGCACTATTTCAGCTTGGATCTCTGGAACCGAAGCGCGAATCATTTCCACCAAAGCGCGGGCTCGCCTCTCCAAAACTTCTACAGGCGTTGACATAACGCGGTATAAAGGATGTAATGTTGCTAATCGCTCCGGTGCCCGAAACAGTTGCAAGGTGCGTTCGAGAATCATCAGACAAGCCTTATCTACACGCACTACACGCATCAATGGGTGTTTTCTAATGCGCGCTATCAAATCTCGTCTCCCTAAAATGATCCCCGCTTGAGCTCCACCTATGAGCTTGTCGCCACTGAACAATACAATGTCAGCCCCAGCCTTGATTGATTCTTGAGCGGTGGGCTCATGAGGTAATCCAAACTGCCGCAAATCTATCAATGCACCAGCCCCTAAATCATCAATCATAATCAAATTGCGTGCATGGGCTAATTCAACCAACTCCCGTAACTCTGGCTGATGGGTAAATCCAACTATACGATAGTTACTCGGGTGAACCCGCATAATTGCTGCTGTGTTTTCCGTGATTGCCGATATATAGTCCCGCAGATGCGTCCTGTTAGTCGTACCCACCTCAACCAACCGAACCCCACTCTGTCTCATCACATCGGGTAGGCGGAACGACCCCCCAATTTCAATTAATTGACCCCGCGATACAACCACCTCCTTGCCAGCGCACAACGCCGCTAAGACTATCATCGTCGCAGCAGCATTATTATTGACTACAGTGGCCGACTCAGCACCCGTCAACTCCGTCAGAATCGGTTCCAATAACTCGTCACGCTCGATACGTTTACCTGTGCGTCTATCCACACCTATGTTTACATAGCTTGTTAAATCTTCTGCGACCGACTCCAAGACCGATTCAGGGTAAACTGCCCTCCCTAATCCCGTGTGAAGTATAATCCCAGTAGCGTTTATGGCAGGCCCAACCCGCGGCGCACGCCAATCTGAAATCAGACCTTTTGCCAACGCCACAATTGCTAATAATGCCGAGTTACGATCCGACGGCACCGGCAACTTGCCATTTAGTAGCTTGGCGCGATACTCTTCCACAACCTGCTGAACCCAGGACTTCAACACTGGTATAGAAACGCCGCCGCTCGCTTCAAGGACCTCAGGGTGACTCAACAACTCATTCACCGACGGGATAAATCGGAAGGCTGACCGCACTTCTTCTTTCATATCCGATTCCTTTCACAAATCAGCTAACCATTTAGCGGCACCTCAATCAAGACTAACTACGGCGCCCTGTGGAAACCACCCCACTTTAGACAGGCTATAGGAAGAGCACCTTCCTCATGCTATACTTAACTCGATACATAAATGACAAACGGCGATGCCACCGAAACCACCGCCTTGATAGCTCACTCAAAAGCACAAGCACTTGAGTGGAGCTTAGTACTTATCAGCCAACAAATTGAATCTACCGTCCTCCCCACAACCAATCCAAATGCCTGGATCGTTAAGGTCGATCCTACCCACTTCCAAGCTGCAAAAGAGTTGATCCAACTCTACGAACAAGAAAACCAGCGTTGGCCGTTCAGATACTCTATCCCACAAACCCATATCCCATTCGACGCAACTTCTATCCTCTGGGGAATTTTCACCACAGCCTTCTACCTTCTCCAACAAAAACATCCCATTATCCAACTTCTAGGCGTAGCCTCGGTTGACCATGTCCGACAAGGTGAATGGTGGAGGATTTTCACATCGACATTCCTACACGCCGACGTGCCTCACTTACTGGGTAACTTAGTTATCGGTGTGCCACTTATGGGACTCTGCATGGGTAGATTTGGTTTTGGCATAGCATTGCTCAGCACATTCATCGCCGCTGCCCTTGGTAACCTGATCTCCCTCTCTGTATCTGGCGACCCCAAAATGTCCCTCGGCACTTCAGGGGTCGTATTCGCAGCACTGGGTATGCTCACCGCACATTGGATCTCAGCTTTAATGGGGCTGAGAATCAGCTGGAGATACGTGATCAAGGCCGTGCTCGCTGCCGTGCTACTCCTTGTACTATGTGGATTTTCGCCCCAGGCCGATACCATTGCGCACATGGGGGGCTTCGTGATCGGCGTGATTTTAGGGTTACCCATTGCAACTCTCCAAACCCTCACACGCAAACTCTCCCTTAACGTACTCTGCGCCACTGCATACTTCCTCGGAATCATTACCCCCTGGGCACTCGCCTTCGGGAGGTATTTAGATTAAAACGCCTGCCTAAAAACCTATCTAACTCAACAAATGGGTTACTCCGCTTTCATTTACTGGACTTAAGCAATCCAGAGGATATCGGCTCCAATTTTTCCCACTGGGCACCTTCACCATTGCAATAAACTAAACTCGCACCTGTGAATCTACGTGGACGCTCAAAAGACGATGCCATTTTAACCACACCGTATGGATAAAGGCCCCCAAGCAAAAGCATCCCAGCCAAAATAAAGGCGGGGATCCTTTCCAGCCAAGGTATCTCGAGACACTTAACATGATCCGCCGGCCCATGTACTGTCTTTCGGATCATGATGAGAAGATAAACTGCTGCAACCACTAACACGCCCAACACCATGAAAATTACGTGCAAACGGAGTTGGGGGATCTCCCACGCACCCAATAAAACTAATGCCTCCCCAGCGAAAGTTAAAAACCCGGGCAATCCACAGCCGGCGAAACCTACAACCACAAGCATCGACGCCAACCATGGAGCGCGCCGCCCTAAACCTGTTAACATGGGTATTTCGCTAGTCTTAAATCGTGCCTCTAGCACACCGACAGTACCAAAAGCCAGGGCTGCCCAAATTCCATTAGCTAACATTGCAACAATTGCCCCAGTCCAAGACATTTCCGTACCACCACAAAGGCCCAATAACACTATGCCCACGTGGGCAATCGAACCGTATGCAAAGGTGAGGTTTAGATTCTTCTGTCGCAACGCAATTAACCCTCCGAATACGATGTTGGCTACCGCCAACCACGACACCACATGAACCAAGCCAGACGTACTATCTAAGCCTAATACCGAGGCCAATCGGAACAGTCCGTATATCCCAAACGCCTTTAATACACCTGCATGCAGCATTACGGCAGGTACAGGAGCCGTCATATAACAACCCGGTGCCCATCCATGAAACGGCCAAACTGTGCTAAGAATCCCAAACCCCACTATCAACATCCATGGAACTAACTTAGCCCCAAATGTATCTGCGCCGGCCACGTTTACATCAAAAAGCGCCGTAATGTCGAAGCTTTCCACACCCGGCAAAAACCGGACCCAAATCAAACCAACCAAAATCAATAAAGCACCCACGTTCAAATAAATTGCGGTTTGCAATGCTTGGCGTTTTTTATCTGGAGTGCGCCCCCACAGCCACATCAGCAAAAATGTGGGTACCAACGCGAATTCATGGAACACGTACATGTAAAACAGATCTAGTGAAGCGAACGCGCCAAATAGCGCTCCGACCATTATCAAAAGAAGAGCAAAATACGAACGTGGCCTATTCGATTCCAGCAACGCAGTCAAAAGTGCAGCCCCGCCCACCAGCCCTGACAACATCGCCATTATTAGCCCAAGACCATCAAGTCCGAACTTCCCATTAATTCCTAACCCCGAATTGTTCAAAAACCATATCTCGGTGACAAATTTCCAACTGGAAGGCGTCTTCGTCCCAGCCAGTGAGTACAAAATCGGCAATGTTAATCCAACCAACAAACAATGTATTGCTCCAAGCCCCACCAGGCATCGCACCGCTTTGCGGTAGCGATCCCCCAACACAAAAATCAAGACCGCAAGCACCAACGGCGGAAAGGTTGTAAGATAGAACAAATTCATACATTCAGATGCAACTTTCTAATGAGCAGCCACAAAATCACTGTAAGAACAAACATGCTCGTAGCAATGTATACCCGCACATCGCCCATTTGAAATCCTCGTAACAATCTACCTGTCAGATCAAACGTACTCCGCAACAATTCGGGGACCATGCCACGAATTACCAACGCATCCATCCAATTGGTTATTCGAGCAAGCCAATTATAAATGCCGCCGACTACAACACGGTAAATCTGATCAATATAAAACTCATTTTCGATCGCCTTTGCAATTGGTGCAAGCCCGACGCGGTCCAAAGAACAACCCCGAGCTTGAACCAGTAACGCGGTTAAAGCGCCCCCTAAAACAGCCACAATGTTCAATAACCCTATGCTCGTAAGGTGGAAAATAGGCTCGCGCATCCGAGAAATCCAGTCACTTCCCCCCGTCTCCAAATCAACATTCTCTCCCCCAAACACCTCAACCCATCCCATCCAACCGCTTGCGAAAGACAATAACCCTAAACCCAAGGCTGGCATAATCATCAGTTTCCAGCGCGCCCCTATAGAACGAGAAACCTGCGAGCGTTCAGTACCGTGAAATACTGAGACGCATAACCGTGTTATGTAAAAGCCACCTAATGCAGACCCCACAATAATTAACACCCAAAACAACCACGGAGCGGTCTTCGATGCAGCAGCGACAATCATCTCCTTGCTATAAAAGCCCCCAAACGGCGGCAACCCGACCAGCGACAATGCTCCCAGCAAAAACAAGACATACAACACGGGTTCGCGGCGGGCTATTCCACCCAGCCGGCGTAGATCTTGTTCACGATGCGCAAGCAGAATCACTACCCCAGCAACCAAGAACAGCAACGCTTTAGAAAACGCGTGGGTAACCAAATGAAACATGGCTACCGCGGGCACCGCGAGCCCTACCGCCAACATCATGTAGCCTAACTGCGAAATGGTCGAATACGCCAAAACCCGTTTAATGTCCCAACACCTACACGCCACCATCGCTGCGAAAACCGCTGTAACCAAGCCAACCCAAGCAATTACCTGCAGAGCATCCCCAGTAAACAACCAATGCACCCGGCATAACATGTAAACGCCAGCCGCAACCATCGTGGCAGCATGGATTAACGCACTCACCGGCGTAGGTCCCTCCATAGCGTCCGGTAACCACACATGCAAAGGGATCTGCGCCGATTTCGCTATCGCTCCACAAAAAACTAACAAACCTATCAAAGTAGCCAGAGAGCTTTCTGCAACACTATGTTGCCACTGGCTACGTAACTCACTTAATCCCAGGGTATGGGCCCCTGTCCAGATCATTAAAATGCCAATCAAAAAGGCCGCGTCGCCGACTCGATTAACCACAAACGCTTTACGTGCAGCATCGGCAGCACTAGGGCGGTCAAACCAGTGCCCTATCAAGGCATACGAACAAAACCCCACCAGCTCCCAACAAACAAACAGCTGAATGAAGTTTGGTGCTATTACCAAGCCTAACATCGCCCCCAAAAACAGGCTCATCAGAGCAAAATATCGACTAAGATCATCCTGCATATACCCTAAGGAATAAATCTGAACCAGGTACGCTACTACGCACACCATTAGAGCCATAAAAAGACTAGCCCTGTCCATGTACACTCCCACACCGAAATTAGCAGCGTCACCCCATAACCATGGCACGCTAATCAAAATAGGTTGATCCGGAGCAATCCACGCACAGTACCCAATTAGCAAGAGACTAATTGTAGAGGCCAGCACAGCTGCAATACCGTGGTAACGCGATTGCCTAGGCAATAAAAAATAAATCACTGCCGAGGCTAAAATCGGCACGACCGTAGCCAGTGCAACAAATCCAACTATCTCTTGTACCAAATGTGGATTCACCTTTTCCAAATCGCCTGAAATACGGTTTAAAACACCGTTTACAGTTTCAAGTCCATTAATTCGTCTGCCTTGCCCGCACGATACCTCTTTTGCAACGCAACGAAAATTCCCAGTGCCACAGCGATCTCCACCGCAGCTATTACCAGCACTAACATTGCCACGCTAAAGAGGACTGGATTACCAGTGGCAGCTCCTGCCGATACAACTATTACATTCGCCCCCGCAAACATAAGCTCCAAACAAAGTAATAACGAAACCAGCATCCGATGCCGGACACATCCAACCAGCCCTAACGCGACTAATAACACACCAACCACTGCGCATTTTGTATGGAAACAAATAGCCATAGGTAAATCACTTGGTTATTCGTCATCTGAACCTGCATATAAAAGTACTCCTGCAACCCCTAACAACCCCATTACACCTACAAGGGGCAAAATCACAAAGTGACGATCTAACAACACCAAAACAATTTCAGCCGGGCTTATTTTGGTGGCTTCGCAATAATCCTCTACGCACCTGAATAACCCCTTCATCAACCACACCAAGCACACAACTAAACTCGCACCTGCCAAAAAACCCACCCACACCCGCGGGGGAACACTAAACCTAAATTTTCTTTCCTCGTCCCGGGTGCCAAACATCAACATAAAAACCATTATCACCACGACTGCTCCCACATACACAAACAAGTGGGCAAACCCGAGGAATTCACACCCCAACAAGGTAAATAATCCTGCCACACCAGCCATGCTAATACCAAACATTAATGCACGGACAACAGGATCCTCGGTGATCGGGTTCCACACTACCAATGCACCACCTACCAAAACCAAAAAAGCACAAAACCAAAACATCCACTCAGCAATCATACCGAATGATCCGGATTTGGCTGACGTTCCTGTTCCAGCTTGTGCCACTTTAGATAACCATGATGTTTGCCCCCAATCTCCAACAACCTATCCCGCCTAAAAATCATATCGTCCTTCCGCTCAACCACAAAAATGTGATGGCTCTGGAGAAAGATGGCCTCCTCAGGACATACCTCCTGACATAATCCACAAAAAATGCAGCGTAGCACATTCACCCGAAATTCAATCGGCATCTTCTCCGCCAAAGGCCTATCAGGAACTGGTCCGTCCGGACCAGGAGGCGACACAGTAATTGCCTTCGACGGACACACAAATTCACATAACTGGCACGCCACGCATTTGATATTCCCATGCTGATCCCGAACTAATGCAGGAACTCCTCGATAGCCCAATGGGACCGGCGAGCGCTCTTCTGGATACTGCACCGTAACTTTGCGACTGA
Source organism: uncultured Verrucomicrobiota bacterium (assembly GCA_964654645.1). GTDB lineage: Bacteria > Verrucomicrobiota > Verrucomicrobiia > Limisphaerales > CAZZJO01 > CAZZJO01. The sequence goes on from CAZZJO010000059.1 coordinate 21,831, forward strand.
AAAAATGTCGCACCGTGACACTCAACCCATAAATAAAAGCACTTATCCCAAGCTTGTCCCATACACTCAGCTTAGGTCGCCGTACATAAACTACGCGTTTCAGTTCTGTTTTCATCTCTCTAGTCCTAATCCTCCTTTACCACCCTGCAATCAATAAGATCACCGCAAAAATAACATTACCCATGGCCAATGGTATCAATCGCGCCCAACTTAGATCCATTAGTTGATCAAACCGAAGGCGCGGCCACATCCACCGAACCCAAATAATCCCTAGCACCATCATTGCAACCTTACCCACAAACACAAAAACTTGTAATAATCCGGTCCACATAGACTCAGCTGCAGTGTCTAATCCAGTAATTGGCAATGTCCAGCCACCTAAAAAAAGCGTCACTGCCACCGCAGAACCCACAATAATGTTTGCGTACTCACCCAAGAAAAACATCGCAAATCGCATCGAACTGTATTCCACGTTATACCCACCCGCTAGTTCCTGTTCAGCTTCAGGAAAATCAAACGGCGCTCGGTTAAGCTCAGCAAACAGCGCAACTAAGAAAGTCAAAAATGCAAGCGTTGTGCTCGGATTCCTCCACACAAACCAACTGGGTAAGGTGAGCAGCCCCCCAAAAACAGCAGTCTTTTCAGCCTGAGCTTGCACTATTCCCGTCAAACTTAGGCTCCCGGAAAACATCACCACTGGTACAATGCTGAGTCCAAACAAGACCTCGTACGACACCAGTTGCGCAGCTGCCCTCAACCCACCCAAAAGCGGATACTTCGAATTCGATGCGTAACCAGCTAGCAAAATAGCGTGCACACTCAAAACCCCAACAGCAAGCAAGTATAAAATTCCAACGTTCAAATCACTAACAACCGCCTTTTTCCCCAAGAAAACAGAACCAAACGGTATTAGCGCAATAACTAAAATTGCCGGACTCATAGCTAACCCAGCCGCCACAGTAAACAGCACAGGCCGCACATGGGGAGGTGTGTAATCCTCCTTAAACAACGCCTTTACAGCATCACACGCAGGCTGCAATAGGCCAGACACCCCTGCACGATTGGGACCCAACCTATCTTGGATAAACGCACAAATGCGACGTTCAGCCAGGATTACGTATGCCACTGCCGTAAGCAGTAACCCTAGCACCACCAACAGTTTTACAACTACCTCAATTAACCAACTCATCCCATCCATAGATGGTCCATTCACCTTTTACTCACCCCGGCTTTTTACCCAATTACACCAACTATTCCAGCAAAAAACACCGCCCCCATGCCGTATTAAACCCCACTGGAAAAAAATTACCAACAGGGCTTCCTTCCCGAGACGCATTCAGAATCACGTACTAACAAAATGTCCTCCGCCCATCAGAGTCTCCAAATTTCTTATTTCGCGCCACCGACACTTTGTTCTACGCGTGGTCCTTTCGCGATGATTTGACATTTTATCGAAGTCCGGCTGCCCGCTTAATCCAAAAAATCCGGAGTCCTTCGAGTACAAGAGATGGATGAACAGCATCGATCTCGGGGACAAGCGTCTTAATAAAACTAGCGTATCCGCCCGTAGCCACAACGCGCATTCGGGCCCGTCCCATGCGATTTTTTATTGCCTTGATCAATCCTTTGACCATGAATGCATGACCAAGTACCACTCCAACAAGCATTGCATCTTGCGTGTTCATGCCAACCACATCTTTAGGGATCGCTGGTTTGAGTAATGGGAGCTTAGCCGTTTTTTCATGCAAATACCTGAATCCCAAATCTAGGCCGGGGGCTATCACTCCCCCAAGGAACACACCGTTTGCATCAACAAGATTAAATGTCACCGCTGTCCCAAATCCAATTACTAGCACGGGTTTCCCATACAACTCAGCTCCTGCAATTGCGCTGGCTAATCGATCTGCCCCGATAGAAGCCGGCGCCTTATATCCCTGAACCATCTGGCGCGCACACCGCCACGTAAACTCGATCGGCCGTACACCAAGCTCCTCGCGTAAAAAATCCTTCGCTATCGGCGTAAGGCTAGGCACCACACTGCAAACTACCGCTCCATCCAATGGTTTATCGCCCAAACATTTCCAGAGCAAACTCCGCAAGCGCTTAAAATTATTTTCCTCATTCAATCCCACCCAAAAAGACTTCGGGATATCCACCTGGCGTTGGATTTTCTTTTCACTACCCAACCCCACGTGAACATTCGTATTTCCAATGTCCACCAGTGCAATGCGCATTGCAGAAAAGCTGGCTAACTTTGTTTTTCTAACGTGACATCGCCACCTATAATTCGTTCCACTCTGCCTGTGCCCGTTCGAACCAACAGCGCGCCATCGTTATCAACACATTCGGCAAAACCTGAAATCTTCTGGGAACCACTATAGATTTCAACGAATTTGCCAATAGTAGTGCAATGGGCTTGCCATTCTTTGATCACTCGGTCAAAGCCATTCTCAAGGAGTAAATGATACCATCGGTCAATCTGCGTAATAAGCTCAGCTGCAAGGGAAGGCCGAAACACCGGATGACCGAGCTCAATCTGCAACGAAGTGGCTATGGTGCGTATCCACTGCGGTAATTCCTGCTTTGTAATGTTCACGTTTATCCCAATACCCACAATAGCATGCAAAATACGCTCCTGTTCCGCAGTCATCTCTGTAAGTATCCCAGCCACTTTTTTCCCAGAAATCACAATATCGTTAGGCCATTTAATCGCTGGGGATAACCCAGTAACTCGCTGGATTGCATCCCTGGCAGCAACTGCACTCATCAGGGTTAATCGTGTAACCTGCTGCGGAGGAAACGGCGGCCGCAGAATCACCGACATCCAAATTCCACGACCCGGCGGCGAAAACCATCTCCGGCCAAGCCGACCCCGACCCCTAGTCTGTGCTTCAGCAAATATCACCGTTCCTTCCACAGCCCCACTATGGGCTAATTGATCAGCGACATCGTTTGTGGATGCTGTCTCCTTGAACACCACTATATCCCGCCCCACTGTCCGGACACGTTCAAGCCTTGCAATTAAATCGTCCGCAAGCAAAACGTCCGGGGAACTTATTAGCCTATAGCCGTGATGCGGGTTTGCATCGATTTCAAAGCCTAGCTCCCGAAGACTTTCAATCCTCGCCCAAATAGCAGCCCGCGTTACTCCGAGCCGTTGCGCAAGCTCAGCTCCAGAAACACCCACCGTCCCTCCCTGACGCAACGCACGTAAAATAAGTGCATCCAGGTATCGATCATGTGTGTGCGATTTTTCACTCTTATGCGGTTTACTGTCGCCCATGTGACCCCTACGCTTTCCGAGCGCTATTCAAAGTCCATCCCTATGTCCACTGCAGGAGCTGAATGGGTCAAAGCTCCCACCGAAATATAATCCACTCCTGTTTCTGCAATCTCCCGTACATTCGATAATGTTATTCCGCCGCTTGCTTCAAGCTGGACACGACCAGCCGCCCGTTTCACTGCATCGCGGATCATATCAATTGACATATTATCCAACAGTACGATGTCGGCTCCTGCCTCAATAGCCCAATCTAATTGCTGGAGATCTTCCACCTCTACCTCAACCTTTAATTCCGGATACTTTTGTTTAGCAAGCTTAACTGCATAAGCAACCGGATTCGAGCTTATACCGCCCAAAACGCCCAGATGATTGTCTTTTATTAACACCGCATCAAATAACCCAAACCTGTGATTTTTGCCGCCTCCACACCTAACTGCGTACTTTTCCAATAACCGCAGGCCAGGTGTCGTCTTCCGCGTATCAACGATCGTTGTTTTAGTCCCCCGCACCGCCTCCACAAATTTTGCCGTTAATGTCGCAATCCCACTTAACCTTTGAATGAAGTTTAAGGCAACCCGCTCCCCAGTTAAAATGGGTCGTGCAGGTCCTTCTATCCGAGCCAAAATAGCACCCGCCCCAACAAAATCCCCATCTTGGGCATAAAATTGGATATCCACTGAAGTAGACAACTCACGGTAGACTAGTCTCACAACTGGTAACCCAGCTACCACTGCAGGTGTCCTAGCGCGAATTACCACACGCAGTCTCGCATCTGAAGGTATTACAGCATCAGTGGTTACATCACCACTACCAATGTCTTCATCCAACGCCAATCGAACAATTCTTATAGCTTGGTTTATGTCAAGTTCTACCTTTCCCATCACAGCCCATTAATCTGCCAAACGCGTTACATGATTTCAGCAAAACAATTTGGGGCAACTTCAACGCCCATCAATCCCCAGTATATTTATTTGCCTACCACACAACTACCCATTACTTTCTGTATATGAGACGCGGCCCACTGACCTTAAGAATAGCGGGGGTATTTATACTTACCCAAGTCTTACTCAGCCATGGACTAACCGAGACACAACTCGGCGAGCCCCCTAAACCACCTGCATCCGTGGATGGTCTCCCACGGGTCCGATACCGAATTCAACAAAGCACACCAACATTCTCAGTCGATACATCCTCACGGGAACAAGTCAGAAACTTTTACAACGCGGTGTACATCGCATCGGAATCAGTGCCAATGAACTCTACTGCCGATCAAGCCAACTGCTTCCCTGGCACCAACGCACCTGCGTACTACGAAGCCACTTTTACACGGATTAATTGGTTCCGGGCAATGGCCGGCGTTCCGCCCATCACGCAGTTCGACCCCACGTACTGCCGAAAGAACCAACAAGCAGCTCTCGTAATGTCTGCTAACGGCGCCCTTTCACACTATCCGCCATCTGACTGGTCTTGTTGGACTCCAGAAGCCTACGAAGCAGCACAAAACTCCAACCTGGCGCTGGGCTCATCCGGACCGGACTCAATCACATCATACATTTGGGATTTCGGCACGGGTAACTCAGCAGTAGGACACCGCCGGTGGCTTTTATACCCACAAACCCGAATAATGGGTACAGGCGACGTCCCTAAACAGGGACCTTACTATTCTGCAAATGCCACTTGGATCTTCGACGGCCATTACTTCGACCCACGTCCACCAACCCGGAGCCCATACGTTGCTTGGCCACCACCTGGTTACGTGCCTTACACAGTGGTATTCCCCCGATGGTCCATTTCTTACCCAGGAGCTGACTTCTCCTCTGCCAACGTCACAATGAAAAGTAACGGTACCCCAATCACTGTCTCACTTGAACCAGTCCAAGCTGGTTATGGTGAAAACACCCTCGTATGGATTCCAATGGGTCTCAATGCAAATAGTTATAGCACAACATTCCCATTCAACGGAACTGACACTACTTACGAAGTATCCATCACAGGTATCGCAAACGCACCCTTTACAAGCGTTAACTACACTGTGACAGTATTTGACCCCCAGCTACCCGGCTCAGATTACATACCACTCAACATCACTGGCCCAGCCGCACCAGTAATCGGTCAGCCCAACCTATACTCTATCCCACAAATCGTAAACGCAACAAAGTACCAGTGGCGCCATGCTAAAGTCGGCCCTACAAACATCTTCGATGGCGCAGAAGCCGGATTAGTTAACTTTGACGCTGCCACATCAAGCTCCTACGACGTGATCCAGCAAGATGTTAAGGCCAGAGGAAAATACGCGTTTCATCTAGCTCACCCTGAGCCCGCCGACCAAATCTTAACCCTTAAATATCCGGTGATTGTGTGCACCAACACTGTGCTCTCATTTCAAAGCCGACTGGGTTGGGCAACCTCCAACCAAATTGCAAAGGTGCAACTCTCATTAGACGAAGGCCGCACATGGATAACTCTGTACTCACAACCTGGTACCGGCAGCGCAGGTGAACTCACCTTCACCACCAGGTCGATACCGCTCACCTCCTACGCCGGCCGAACCATACATTTAAGGTTCAATTATTCGATCACCTACGGCAGTTACTACCCTCAAACGAGCGCCGGCGTTGGCTGGTACCTTGACAACATCCTCATTACAAATGCAATGGGCTGGATCGAACCTCCCAACATAGTTGCTACCACCACAAATTCGCTCACACTTACACCAAGCCAATTAACCCAATTAGGATTACAAGCGCGCGCCTTACTTTTTGATTTGTACCCAATTGAGTGGGGCCCCGTGCTCTTCTTAACCCCTGCGCCGCCCCCTCCAATCATCATCCTTTACACACCCACGCTCTCCAGCAACAACGTGTATATACCATTTGAGCTGCAAGCTAGCACAGCCACACTGTTCAAACTCTTGGAATCCACAAATCTAATCGCGGGTTGGACCACCAATACCCAAGCCACCCTTATTTCCAACAATAACACCTTGCTATTTGTGACCCCTTCAGTTGGTCCACTCCGGTTCTACCGCATTTTAGCACACTAAGCTTCATCCACACATCATATTCAGTTTCAAAATCAGCAACTAAAAGTAATACCTATGTTGACCTTAACAACCCATACCCCAGATATTTGGATCTCCTCCTTTAAAAGCTAACAATCACACACTCGCCACTTATGGTCGTGCGTCCCAAGCAATCCTGGAATCAACTCCATTACAAATCCAGTGCAATTGCAAAACACACCAATGGCAAGATTATGTCCCGACCCAACTAAAACTAGAATCGCCAAACGACAACTCAATTGCCGCTATCCTGCACACAATGACCCGTGGACCATTACACTACTCCTTAGAACTGAGTACACTCCCTAATGCAAAACCCATCTCCTACGCCGAGCTCAACGTATTGCATCCCACCAGGGCGTGGGCTTCAATCCGGACACATGGTAGACGTTCCCTTAATTCACTTGCCATAAAACAACCCTCAATACAGTATCTCCAAAAGTATGAGGCTATTTGCATTTTGCATGACCTTTCTGGCATTGTTATGCCCAGCCATGAACGGTTTCGAGAAAATGACTTTGGAGGAACTAGTGCAACTCGGCGAAAAACACCGGGTGTGTATTAGCGTCCCTGAATTCGAAACGACACCCGACCAAGTCAAAAATGCCATCTCAAATGCAATCGCCGAAGCCGAAAAAGACCTTGCCCGACTAGCCTCCCAACCATTGGACAAACTAACGTTCGATAACACCGTTCGCGCACTTGACGACATCGGATGGCGAGCCGGTCAGGTGGCTAGCAGAGCCGTGCTGCTGAAGGAAACCAGCCCCAACCCCGAAGTGCGAAAAGCCGCCACCGAAGCAGTCAAACAATTCCAAGAATGGGCAGTGGGATTAGACTACCGAGAAGACGTGTACCGGGTTATTAAAGCCTACGCTGACTCCAATCCCAAATTGGAAGGCGAGGATGCTAAACTGCTAAAAGAAACTTTGCGCGATTACCGGCGCGCCGGCCTTCACCTGCCCAAACCGCAGCGAGACGAAATCGAAGCGTTGCGTAAAGAACTAGCTAAGCTCTGCACTGAGTTCGACCAAAATATCAATAATGCCCAGTGCACGCTGGTTTTCAGCAGGGCTGAGCTAGAAGGCCTGCCAGAGGATTTCCTTAACCTTCCCGAAATAAAGGTAGGCCCCGACCAGTACGCCATTAAAGTCAACGTCTCATGGCAATACCTCACAGTAATGGAAACCGCTCGCAACGAACAAACACGAAAACGCGTCTTAATCGCCCAACACAGCCTCGCAAAAGAAGAAAACACTCCCATCTTAGAGCGAATCCTCGCACTGCGAGACACAATCGCTAAAAAACTTGGATACCCCACCTGGGCCGATTACCAGCTCGAAATCAAAATGGCTCGCACTGCAGAACGAGCCATACAGTTCGAGAAAGACCTGATTGCCGCACTTGAAGAGAAATTTAAGGCCGAATTGGCAGAGATGCAGAAATTGAAAGCCACTGAAACCGGAAACCCAGCAGCAAAAATTGAGCTTTGGGACTGGCGCTATTACGCAAACATGCTCAAGAAACAACGGTTTAACATCGACGCCGAAGCACTAAAAGTCTACTTCCCCATGCAAGCTACTCTCAATGGCCTGTTCACCATCTACGAAAAAATCTTCCACGTTAAATTCGTCCAGGTTGACCCGCCTTACAAATGGGTCGATGACCTCCAACTATGGGCTGTGTTAGATGCGCCCACGGGCGCCCCACTAGGACTATTTTACCTAGATCTCTACCCCCGCGAAGGTAAATACAACCATTTCGCCGTGTTTGACCTCATTAGCGGCAAGCTTTTGCCAGACGGTAGATACCACCGACCCGTCGCAGCAATGATTTGCAATTTTCCACCTCCTCAACCAGACCGACCATCCCTCCTTAAACACTCAGACGTGGAAACTATCTTCCATGAGTTCGGCCACATAATGCATCACATCCTCACCCGCGCTAAATACAGTCGATTTGCCGGAACCAGCGTCCCAAGAGATTTCGTCGAAGCCCCATCACAAATGCTCGAACATTGGGTTTGGGATAAAAAAGTTTTGGATTCCTTCGCAGCCCACTACACGGACCCCTCACAAAAAATCCCAACTCACATCCTGGAACAACTCCGACATGCCAAATACGCAACCGAAGCTACACGCTACAGACGTCAACTAGCCTTCGGCATGATGGATTTAATGCTCCACACTACTATCTCTGAAACCAACAAACACCAAACAATACCGCTCGCGAATAAAATCCTGAGCGAAGTCTTTCTGCCAGTGCCAGAAAACACCGCCCTCCCAGCTTACTTTGGCCACTTGACCGGCTATGACGCAGGTTACTATAGCTACGCTTGGGCCGACGTCATCGCAACCGATATGGCCACCAAATTCGAAGAATCTCCAGAAGGGTTCTTCGACACCAAACTCGGATGGCAACTCCGTACCGAAATCTACGAGCCCGGCGACTCGCGCGACGTCAATATCTCTATCATCCGATTCCTAGGCAGACCCTACAGACTCGAACCATTCCTCAAAAAGATCGGCGCTCTAAAACCCGATAAAAACACCAACTCAAAGTAATCCCAACGCCGCAAAAAGACACTGCTACTCTGCACACCACGTCGATGCCAAATCCACATTAAACCACACCGTTAATGATGCCCCCTGCCGTCGGGAAACCAACTCTACCTAGACTTTAAGGTTCAACCTCAACTTACAAAACTCCACCAGCAAACTAGGTGTAACTGCTTAGCTCACAACACCCGAGCTCTTCCCCATACCCGAGCATACACAGTCCAGTACTCACAACTTACGTAGGAATCATCCCCTGGGCTGTCTACTACGAACCACTCCTCCATTAAGACTACGCGCATTGAAGTGACCACTGTAATGTAGGTTGGTCCAATACCGCTTACTCAGGGAACAAACACACCACGAGTGGCTAACTTTACACAAGCAGCTATAGGCTACTAAACCATTCACCGTCGCCCACCCGGCCGGAGCCAGGATGTTATTGGTAAACACAGTCACCCATTTACAAAATCTCTTGAGCTTCGGAAAAATAAAAAGAAGGCGAGGAAAATCTTTCCTCGCCTCCAACTTTGTTTCGTTACTTGAAAGTGGTGCTAACTACGACGCTTATCTTTGCCTGCGGGCCATTGCTAGTGCAACCAACCCAACGCCTAACCCTAAAACAACCACACTCGGTTCAGGTACATACGCAATCAATAATGTAGGCCGCGCAGCCTCATCCAAATTCTCTTTCGAGGCTAAACCATAACCCCGGCCACCCTCTGCCGTGGGCATATCCACTATGAACGTGACTAATCCGCGATAACTATCCGAGGACAAGCGACTGTTGAGGAAATTGACCAAATTCACACCGGAAATCCTTGCAATTGAGCCAACCTCCGTGCCTGAAACATATTCTTCGCCAGCAGTTCCATCAAAATCAACCACTCTATCGGTAGCATAAGTGTTTTCACTCACATATTCAGACCCTTTATTGTTCCACGTGAGCCATGTCTCACCCCAATCTTGGGGTGTGTTCCCTACAACATCCAATAACCCCAGCACCCGAAACCGGCTCGTGGTCAAACCATCGTTACGCTCGGCGTTACCTACTTTTGTGAAAGTTAAAGAGGCATATATAATAGGTGTACCAGCTGGGAGATCTGAAATATCAAACCGCACATATCCATAATAATCCCGTGCCTCACTATACGTGTACAGATAGATGTAATCTAAAGTCCCGTAATTGTTATTCTCAGTGCCTGGCTGGTTCCGGACATACGTATCTGCCACGGGTGTGTAAGTATTAGTGACATACTGCTGCGCGCCAGCGTGGAGTACACCTACCAAAAGCAATGCTATGCTGAGTCCTCTAAAACTCATATCATTTTCAATTTCTCGCACTGGATGGATTATGTCCATAGCCAATTCTGGCTATGGGTCCACACCCGGAGATTTGGCGACCGATTGCGATGGCTTCCTCTGCGTGACCGCCCACTGACAGGCAAACGTCTTGGTATGGCTTTCTTCTAATCAAGCTGGTAAATGTTACGGTGTATGTGTACACTAGATTCAGAAGCCAGCGTTAATAATGAGTTTCCCCCCTCACCGAAACGTAAATTTTTACATCGTCTTCTGAGCTTTGTGGTTTTGTGGGGTGTGGTGGTTGGAGCGGTGTTTTCCCCATGGGAAATTTTGGCCCAATACCTGTTTTTAATTTTAATTACTGGGATCGGCATCGCCGGTCTGCTGGAATATTATAGTCTGTTAGAAAAACGGGGTGTCAGCTGTTACAAATGGTTTGGCATAGTAGTAGGAATTGTATTAATCGTCGGCACATATCTGCACTGCACAGGACGACTAGGGATTTACCAAACGCCTTCGCGAGTGAACGATTTCCAAGCATGGCTGCTTGTGACAATCGTATTAGGCCTATGCGTTTGGGCAATGTTGTGGAGTAACAAGGGCAGCGTTCTTATTGCTACAGGCACTACATTGTTTGGCATAATCTACGTCCCCTGGCTTGTAAACTTCATCCAGGAAATAAACTTCTTCCCAACAATTGGCGGTACTGGCAAATATTACGTTTTCTACTTCTTAGTGGTCACAAAACTAAGTGACACAGGAGCATATCTGGTAGGGACTTGGGTTGGTCACCACAAGCTGGCTCCACGATTAAGCCCAAATAAAACTTGGGAAGGTCTTCTAGGCGGCGTTTCATTCGCACTCATTGGTAGCTTGATATTCACACATCTTGCCCAGGGTCATTTGGTGGGTATGACCACCACACATGCACTCATATTGGGTATCCTCCTTGGAGCCGGTGCAGCCATTGGCGACTTAGTTGAATCAACTTTTAAACGTGAGGCCGGAGTCAAAGACTCCGGACATTTCTTCCCAGGCATTGGTGGTGTGCTTGACCTAATGGACAGCTTGCTTTTCAATGCACCGATAATGTACCTATACCTCCGACATGTGTTAACGAGTAGCTAACCCTCACAGGCCAAAACCTGTGAGCACTTAATAGTTTGTTCCCATGCGCACGAGAAACATTGTAGTCCTTGGCTGTACAGGGTCGATCGGCGCAAGCACAGCTAAAGTTGCCCGCGACCTAAGCGACCGGATACGTATAGTTGGACTTGCAGCAGGCCGAAATGTAGAAGGCCTGGCCACCCAAGCAAATGAATTTAACCCATTAGCTGTTTGCATCGCTGACCCGGCTCTTGTTACCCCTCTAAAAGAGAAGCTCCGTTATCCATGTAGCGTGTTCAGTGGTCAGGAAGGCCTTGTCAAACTCGCTACGCTACCCGAAGCCGATTTAGTGCTAGTAGCCATTGTTGGGACCGCGGGCGTAGTCCCTACTTTAGCAGCTATTCAGGCGGGAAAAACAATCGCCATCGCCTCTAAAGAAATTCTTGTAATGGCTGGAAGCATTGTCATGGCCGAAGCCCGGAAACACGGGGTACAAATCTTAGCCGTAGATAGCGAACACTCCGCCATTTTCCAATGCCTTGACGACAAACCAAGATCATCCGTGCGAAAACTCTGGCTCACTGCCTCAGGGGGGCCATTCCGCACCACACCAAAAGAACAGTTCGAAAAAATTAAAGTCGAGGAAGCACTCAATCATCCACGTTGGTCCATGGGTAAAAAGATTACTATTGACTCTGCTACTCTCTTCAACAAAGGTCTCGAATTGATCGAAGCCCGCTGGCTGTTCGACATTGAAATAGATAGAATCGACGTAATCATCCACCCGCAAAGTATCATTCACTCGATGGTGGAATTCGTTGATGGATCAATCTTAGCGCAGTTATCTATGCCCGACATGTATTTGCCGATACTGTACGCATTGACATACCCTGAACGCGTACCCAACGCCCGGGTACAAACACCCTTGACCGAACTAGGCCCGCTGACCTTTGAAAAACCTGACTTGGAAAGATTCCCTGCATTGAGACTAGCTCGCCGCGCCGGCAAAATCGGTGGTACAATGCCCGCGGTCTTAAACGCAGCAAATGAGGTCGCCGTCGAAGCCTTCCTCAACGGAAAAACTACATTCAACCGGATCCCTGAAATCGTCCAAACTGTAATGGAAAAACACCAAGTCATCCAAAACCCTACACTAAAGCAAATCTTCCAAGCCGATGCATGGGCACGCCAAGAAGCAGCAAAGTCATTGTAACACTTTCCCATTATCATACTCCTGGGCCACGGTTCGAAACGTTGCACCTGGCTCCCCTTAAGGTATATTAACTGAGCTCGTATTTATGGAATGGGTTAGAATCGCACTCATATTGCTGGAGGTATTGGTCCTATTCAACGCCATTATCCTGGCTCACGAACTCGGACACTACTTAGTTGCACGCAAACGCGGATTGGCTGTCGACAGATTCGCCATCTGGTTCGGCAAACCAATACTTAAGAAAAAGATCAAAGGGGTTACCTGGTGCCTCGGCTGGATCCCATTCGGCGGTTACGTCTCTCTCCCACAACTTGCACCAATGGAAGCAATTGAAGGCAAGGTTTCCCCCGAGTTCCAAAATCTTCCCCCAGCCTCACCCACAGATAAGATCCTGGTTTCCATTGCTGGCCCAGCAGCTAGCTTCGTCACGGCAATAATCTTGGCCTGCGTTGTATGGGTGACCGGACGCCCCGTAAGCGAAGCCGAACTTACAACCGTGGTCGGCGGCGTTAAACCAGGCTCACCAGCCGAAAAAGCTGGAATACAACCGGGCGACCGTATCCTCGCCATCGATGGCAAACCAGTAAACAAATTCTCGGGCATGGGCGATAGCATAATTTGGAGAATCATCACCAGCACCGGAGATTCCATTAAACTCGAAATCCAACGAGGGGATCAAATCCTAACCATCGAAACCAGCTGGGAACGTGAACAAACAAGCAGATTCAGCCGCAAACCACTCCGACAAATTGGAATCTACCCAAAACGTACTCCGATTGTGGCAGCTGTGGTATCCAACAGCCCAGCAGCTACCGCTGGACTTAAGCCCGACGACATTATACTCACTTACAATGGTAAGCCCTTGCTTTGCCCAGAAACATTGGGCGATTTCCTACGAATCAACGGTACAAACCCCGTAACATTAGGCATCTGCCGCAACGACGTCGTGTTCGAACTTACCGTTACTCCCACATTCCCTAAGTTCGAACCCAACACACCCGAAAGTATGAAACGACCATTCATCGGAATCATCTGGGACATAACCGGCAAATGGGCTCTCGCATACCCAACCCCATGGGAACAAATCCAACTAAGTATAAAAGCCGTTAAAGATACATTCGCAGTAATCTTATCTAAAAAATCCGACGTCGGCGCTCAACACTTAACCGGACCCCTAGGCATATTACGGATCTACTATGCCCTCTTCGAAAACGAACATGGGTGGCGCCACGCCATCTGGTTCAGCGTAATCCTCAACGTTAATCTGGCCATACTCAACCTACTCCCATTGCCAGTGCTCGACGGAGGACACATATTGCTAGCACTCATCGAACGATTCAGACGACGACCCCTCGGGACAAAAACTTTGACACTCATTCAAAACGCGTTCGCAGCAATAATAATCCTGTTCTTGCTATACGTATCGTTCTTCGACATCCAAGATTGGTTTCCCGGAAAGAAAGACAAACACATCGAAATAAAGTTTAGTCCGCCTGAAACACCCACAAATTCTGCCCCATCACCATGAGTTACTTCCCCATCTCCCCATATAAATACAGCCGCTGGAATACCCGGGAAATTTACCTAGGCAACCCGGCTCAGGGAGGCGTCATTATTGGCGGGGATCATCCCATAGTAATCCAATCGATGCTGAACACAAACCCCATGGACGTGCAGGCATGCGTGCAACAAACTCTGGAGTTAATCCAAGCCGGATGCCAAGTAGTACGCCTCGCCGTGCCGACCGTTGCTGCAGCTCAAACACTCCGGTTAATCGCATCCGAATTACGCACCCGTGGATGCTACGTTCCGCTCGTCGCAGACGTGCATTTCAAACCAGAGGCCGCCTTGGAAGCCGCAAATTGGGTCGAATGTATCAGAATTAACCCCGGAAATTATACCGACCGCAAAAAATCAATAAACCACACTTACACCGAACAGGAATTCCAAGCAGAACTCAAACGCGCCCAGGAAGCGTTTGAACCCCTCGTTCTCCTGTGTAAATCCAAAGGCAAGGCTATTCGTATCGGAGTCAATCACGGTTCGCTCTCCACCCGTATCATAAACCGCTACGGCAATACACCAATTGGCATGGTAGAAAGCGCCTTGGAATTTCTCCAAGTTTGCCGCCGCCTAAATTTCCATAACCTTAAATTCTCGCTCAAAGCCTCCAACCTACGGATCATGATACAAGCATACCGGTTGCTTGTACAGCGTCTCAACCAACTTGGCCCTGACGCTCACTATCCCATTCACCTGGGAGTAACAGAAGCTGGCAACAGCATCGAAGGTAGAATAAAAAGCGCCATCGGGATTGGATCACTCCTCTGCGACGGTATTGGTGATACAATCCGCGTCTCCCTGGCAGAACCACCCGTAGCTGAAATCCCCGTGTGCAAACAAATCCTAGAAGTAGTCAACCTCCTCAAGGCCCAACCAATTGAGTTGCCACCAGACGTAAACCCATTCGAATGGCCCGTGGACCCCTTCCAGTATGCCAGAAGACCTACCATCGAAGTACCGCTGCGGAACAACCTTACATGTGGCGGGCTCCACCCTGTACGGGTAGTCGTAACACAAACCCAAATGAGCCGACTCCATAATCAACCCTTAGATCCTGCAACTCAACCCGAAGCAATATTAGAAGAACTACCTGTGAGAGAAGTAGATCCCAGACAACCCATTAACATATCCAAAGAAGACACTATCATTACCATAAAGGACGGGGTGGACCTGCCCATAATCCCCGCATTTCGCCTGCTCGCATTGCGCCTCAAAAAACAGGGACTCAAATGCCCTATCCTTCTCAAAGATGTATTGAACCCACACATCTCATTCCCTTCCCTTGACCACGCTGCCTTACACAGCGGGATTGCCCTTGGGGCCCTCCTTGTCGATGGCATAGGCGACTTGATTTTGGTTAGATCATTACCTGATCCAGCCCAAGCACTTAAACTAGCATACACTATCCTCCAATGCGCCGGATGTAGATTCTTCAAGGCCGAATACATTATTTGTCCATCCTGCGGGCGAACATTATTCAACATCCAAGATGTGGCAGAAAAAATTAAAGCCCACACCCAGCACCTTTCAGGCGTTAAAATCGCAATCATGGGTTGTGTAGTTAATGGCCCTGGAGAAATGGCAGACGCCGACTTCGGCTATGTGGGCGGTGCACCTGGCAAAGTTAACCTTTACGTGGGACAAACCCCTGTAAAATTCAATATCCCCGAAGAAGAAGCAGTAGACCACCTAATAGAACTAATCAAAGCCTATGGCCGATGGCGCGATCCTCAATAACCCACAGGGACCCACTACTCAACTTAACCTATTAATTTGCAAAAAATGTTTGACAAAAATCCGTAGCGTAGCGAAACTTACAACAGAAATTCAAAAACGGGAGTGGATATGAACAAGAAAAATTTGCTCACAATTGTCTCAGCGTTTGTTATAGCAACCGGTGTAACGGCTTCCGCCGACCAGGGGACAGTTAAAGTGATTGGCCTCAAGGGCCGGGCACAATACGCAACCGCAGCCGGCCAATGGAAAGACGTAAAAGTCGGTGATGTCCTACCTGCAGGGGTCGTTTTTAGAACCGCAACGGATTCAATCTTAGATCTTCAGCTTGTCGATAGGGAACGCGCTGCGGATCTAACAGCTGGTGTTGTCTCCCCAAATACACTCGTTTATCAGCCTGACACGGGATTAAAGCTTGGACCAGGAGCCACTGGCCCAATTAACCCCCGCGCTAACGTAGTCCGGCTAATGGAAAGCACCGTTTTAGCAGTAGATAATTTTACATGGACACCTACCGGTGTTGATGTAGTAGTGGACGTCCAACTTGACCTCCGCCAAGGAAAGATCTTTGGCATGACAAGGAAGATCACGGGTAGCTCAAAATTCGAAATCAAACTGCCCAATGGCGTGGCTCAAGTGCGCGGGACGGTCTATTCACTTGACGCGGAAGGTAATGCTGCAGTGGTCACCGGTCTGATGGTACTCTCCTTGGTTAAACCTGACGGCACAATCATCACTCGAGATATCAGCGGCAACAAAGGTTATATTGCTAAGGAAGATCAAATTCATGACTTGCCAGGTGTTATAGTTGATGACATTGTCCGACGTGCGGCCGAATTTGGCCCCTCATTAAGAGTGCCGCCCACTTCATTTACAGCCGACATGACCGTTTACTACATCTCTCCCGTTAAACCATAAGTCCACGAAAAGGGCTTAAACTTGAAAACCCGGAAGGCGGATCATTACCCCTTCCGGGTTTTCTTAAATGTATTTCTAACCCTGCTCGATTGCTGTTGCTTACCCTCGCCAACTATAAAACAAAGTCTTCCAGCAGGGAGCCTTCTTGTGTAATTTTATTATCGCCATATCTTTTCGGGCCCCTTAGGAAGTACTTCAGGACCATGAATAATAATGTCCAGGTTCTCAATAATAACATTTGAAAAAATTTTGCAACCTTTCTCTGTCCCCATGGAAAGGTAAACACATGTTTTCCAATCCCTCCCTGCTCTTTCCGATAGCAACACTTGTTTTAACTTGCGATTGCCTATCAAGTTTCCCATTTTGGATGAGTAGCTTTGCTACATGATAGCTTCACAAACCAGCAACTTTAGTATCCCAGATCGTGTAAATATTTTAGGGGTCGGCATACATCCAGTAAACATGCACACTGTCATCCCCATAATTTTTGATTCACTGAAAAATAAACACAAAGGATACGTATGTGTGACAGGAGTCCACGGAGTCATTGAAGCCCAGTCAAACCTAGCTTTCAAACGCATTCTAAATCGTTCGTTTTTAACCGTCCCAGATGGCATGCCTATTGTCTGGACGGGGAAAATCATGGGGTTCAAAAATATTGGTCGCGTTTATGGTCCTGATCTAATGCGCGAAATCTGTGATAAAGGAAGGGCATTCGGTATCCGTCACTTTTTATATGGAGGACGTCCTGGAGTAGCACAGCTTTTGCAAAAACGCTTGGAAGAATTGTACCCCGGGATTAACATTGTTGGCACTTTTACCCCGCCTTTTCGCCCTCTCAACCCAGCTGAAAAGGCCGAGTTATTTAGGACATTAGAATGTACAAAACCAGACATCCTTTGGGTAGGAATAAGCACTCCAAAGCAAGAACTGTTTATGCATGAATATTTAGAAGAATTACCTACCATTCTTATGTTTGGTGTTGGTGCGGCCTTTGACATTATTACAGGTCTTGTGCCACAGGCACCTTGCTGGGTTCAACGGTGTGGACTAGAGTGGTTTTTCCGGTTGTGTACCGAGCCACGCCGCCTCTTTAAACGCTATGCAAAAATTGTACCCCTCTACCCCATACTCTTAACACTACAATTCATGGGTTTAAAAAAATTCCCACTGATAAAGTAACGCCTCAAATTCTCATTCCTCATTACCTTGAATGTTTAGTTTCCCAATCTTCTTTTCTTAATAGCCTTCTTGCACGCGTATCCATAAGCCTTTGCATGAACTTCCGCGCATTTTTTCACATCCACATGTTCTCGTACAAAAACCAATGCATTCCGTGAAAACTCCATTGCTAAAGGTGGATTCTCAACTAATCGGAGGATAGCCTCAGCAAGTTTTTTGGGATTTCTGGGAGGCACCAAAATACCTGCTTTCGATTCTTCTATTACTTCTGGTATGCTTCCTACCGCAGTGGACACTACTGGCATACCCATAGCCATTGCTTCCAACATTGCCGTTGGAACACCCTCAGCAACAGAAGAAATAACGAAAAGATCCCCAATCGCTAAATATTCGTGCGCCAATGAACCTGCTTCAATAAAACGGACTGCCCCTCTCTCAATCAATCCCAAATTTTTTGCCCTCTCTATGACCGTTCTTCGGTAGTAGTCTTCAAAATCCTTTGTGTAAGACCCCAAAACACAAAAGCAAACATTGGGTGTCTTCTTAAAGACAACGCCAGCTGCTTCAACTAATACGTCATGCCCCTTGCATGGGGCAAAGTTGCCAAGGGTAAGCACCACTAAACTCCTAGAATCAAGACCCAGCTTCCTCTTTACTTCCTCCCTCTTCTGAGAGAGGATAAAAAGTCGCCCCGTATCTACAGGAGGGAGAAAATAAAATACGGGTTGGTTCCTTATCGAAATCCACGGGTGTTCTGACATTACCTTTCTACCCACTGCCATTATGACATCTATAAATAAGCTTACTATTGGCGAAACGCTGATTCGCATGAGCTTCGGAGCAAAAGTACCAAGAAGCTGACACACCACAGGGATTCCAGCCGCCCTTGCTGCAATTCCAACATGGAAATTTTGTACCCCGCAAAACTGAACCAAATCACATTTTTCTTCCTTAATCACCTGAATTAAACGAGGTATACTACTCAAGACCTCTAAAAGGCTAACGAATTGCCTGGAAAATCCCCGTCGCAAGCGAGGCAAATCTATCTGACGAACTGGAATTCCATTTTCTTCAAGACGGGATGCTCCATTGCCCGGGGCATCCGTCGTTATCACTTTCACCCACCACCCCAACTCCTTTAAGGCCCCAAATAGCCTCAAAGCCTGATTATGTGGACCTCCAAATGTAGGAGTCATTATAAAAAATCCTACTCTTCTCATCTGATGGACATTTCCAAAAACTCGAAGTTTTGCTTAGCAGATTCACAAGCCCAAGTAATGGGCACCCGGGCCGTAAATCTTTCTGGCTCACTAATCATAGACAAAAGCTTATTCCTAAAAACTTCTGGCCAACCTGGTCTTTCTAAGGGGACCATTCCAACCTCGAGGCCTATATCAAAAGCAAAATCCACCAACTTCTGGTGATACGGTATGATTATTTGAGGAACCTGAGCTAAATAAGCAAAAACTGAAGAATGGAAACGTGATGCAACAAACCAATGGCACCTTTGCACGTATCTCAGCATTGTCAAAGGATCCTGTTGATATGAAATCTTTTCCACTTTGACACCCGCTACCCCCAATTCCCTCTCCATTAACGATACAAGTTCGCCGTCACTTTCTCGTCTTCCCCCCCGAAATTCAAACAAATGAACTTTAATCCCTTTTGGTTTCACTACTTTCTCAACCTCCTTCGCCAAAATGCTCCAGAAAGTGTTACTATCACAACCAACTAGCTTTTCTCCTAAATGCAACTTTGTAGGGCTTATCCCCAAAACGGGGACATTCTCCACTCCTTCCGCCTCCAATTTATCCAGCTTAAGCTCGTTCAAAAGGCATGCACTTAAATCAAATGCATACAGCACCTTTGCCTTCATACCCCTACACTGCACTTCAGCCAAAGACCGGTTATCTCGAACGGCAATAAAATCCGCTATCCTAAGCACGATTTTAAAAAGTAGCCTTACAACTTTTGTTCGAAAAGGGCCGAACCCCATTGAGATTAACGCTATGCGTTTCCCCACAAGCTTGCTAAATACAAAAACACTTGTCAGTACAGTAAGGTACCTAATGTGTCTCAGTAACCGAAATAATTTGTAATCATCATGGTAGTGGGTCCCCCCGCCTAAAACGACCCAATCTGCTGAATTAATTGCTTTAATAACCGAAAAAAATTTTGGTTTAACCGGGTTTGTCCCCAGTTTTTGAAATAAAGCACCACCCGTACTCTTCGAAACAACCGTAACATCCAATCCGAACCTCCTTAGTTCCGAAAGACATCCATATAACATGGCATCATCCCCTGTATTTGCACCTCCATAATGGCCAACCAGAAAAATCTTTCGTACTCTCGCCTCCATAAAAACCTGCCTGAATTGAACCCAACAAACTAATCCTTGTCAATCTAACAGGCCCTAAACTTTAACTGCTTTCATCATAGCTCAACCCAATGGAGTTTATATAATTGATACAGTGGCGAACCTTCATTCTCACTTTTAGCACTTGCTTATTCTCAGCTAACACAATACACGTTTAAAAAAGCGCGAAATTCTCAACCATGGGTGAAAAGGTCTTAGTTACAGGCGGCGCGGGGTTCATCGGATCACACGTGACCGATGAGTTAATAAAAATAGGATTTGAGGTCGTTGTGCTGGACGATCTAAGCGGTGGGTTTGTCGACAACGTCAACCCAAAGGCTTCCTTCGTGCAAGGAAGTATCACGGACCACAAACTAATCGACTCGCTATTCGAACGACATAGGTTTAAATACGTGTTCCACCTTGCAGCGTACGCGGCCGAAGGCCTAAGTCATTTCATCAAACGATTCAATTACACAAACAACCTCATCGGGAGCATTAACCTAATAAACGCTTCGGTTAATCACAACGTGGAGTGTTTCGTGTTTACATCTTCAATCGCTGTGTACGGCACAAATCAGCTACCAATGACCGAAGATCTGACCCCAAAACCAGAAGACCCATACGGGATCGCCAAACTGGCAGTGGAGCAAGACTTGCGTGTCAGCCATGAGATATTTGGGCTAAACTACATTATCTTCCGACCCCACAACGTTTATGGGGAGCGACAAAATATTGGGGACCGATATAGAAACGTGATCGGAATTTTCATGAACCAAATCATGCAAGGAAAACCAATGACGATTTTTGGAGATGGCACCCAAACACGTGCGTTCACCCACGTTGCAGATGTAGCACCTGTAATCGGTCGCTCTGTATTGGTAAAACAAGCTTATAACGAAATCTTTAATATCGGCGCTGACACTCCCTACACTGTAAACGAACTAGCCCGAGAGGTCGCAAACGCAATGGGCGTAGAACCTCAAATTGTTTATCTTCCGGAGCGAAAAGAAGTCAAACACGCTTATTGTTCGCACGACAAGGTAGCAAAAGTCTTTGGATATCGCGCAACAATCTCACTGAAAGAAGGACTTGCCAGAATGGCTACTTGGGCAAAAAGGGTTGGGCCGCGCCGAAGCAAGCCCTTTGCTGGAATCGAAATACCAAAGAATATGCCAAGTGTGTGGTTGCAAGAGTTTGAAAATCACAAAAGATCGGCCTAATGCTTTAGTTCCTCCCCTATTCATCCTCGGCGTTTTCAATTTGAGTATTCTGCTTTTATTGTGACTTTCAATTGATCACATATGCATAGAGTTTTTTTACCGCCAAACAAAAACTACACTTTACTTTTAAACACAGCCTTCATTTCGACACAAATTCTTATGGAAGTTCCAACACCTGTTCGAAGCAATGTCTTTCCAAATAATCTCCCAAAATTTCATTCCTGATGACCCCGCTTACCTGATATCAACGGCACCAATTACAAGAATTTGCGGTGCTCAATAAATCTCAATATTGAACGTCGCAAGCGTAACAATTGCCTGAGACACTCCATTATTGGAGGTTTTGCTAACCAACCAAATCCCAATCGTTTTAGAGCACTTTTCCTTATCTCAAAAACTTCCGCAATTGAACGTCCAACACTCCTTTGTCGCAAACTCAAATTATCCCCGTGCCACCTAAAACACGCCAAAGGTTCAGGTAAATAGATAAATTTGTAGCCTTTTAATGTTAAACGCACGTAATACTCGTAATCCATTGCAGCCCGGTACTCGACATCCAGTAAATGCCCGGCCTGGATTATATCCCGCTTTATAAAAGTTGCCGTCGATTGGATGTAGCACCCAACAAAAAGAAGGGAAAGGAAATCGAACTTGTGTTCGCATTTCTCACGCAGGATACGCTTCGACTCATCCACAAAATATGAATAACCGTAAATCACGTCTGCCTCTGGATGCGCTTCCGCAAAGTCGGCGACCTTTTTTAGCGCCCCGGGCAAAAGGTAATCATCAGTGTTGAGCCACATCACCCACCGGCCCTTAGCACGTAAAAAACCTTTGTTAATGGCGTCGCTCATCCCACGATCAGGCTCGCTAATCCACTGCAAATGTGGGTATTGTTTCAGTATTTCTATCGTGTCATCCGTGGACCCACCATCGATCACTATGTGTTCCCAAGTAACTTCTTTCTGTTGAAGGACGCTTTCTATGCAGTCACGAATGTATCGACCCTGATTGTAACTCGGGGTAACAACCGTAAATAGCGGGACGCCCGGACGCTCACCAACACTTACTGCACCATTTCCCATACCTAGGCACCATTATAAAAAGCCCTTACAGTTTTTTTCAAATACTAGATGCTGGAAAACCAAAACTGCGCCCCTCTTCAAGATTCCAATCTATAACATCCGGCCCCTGACTAATTGCCACCTGTAATACTTTACACCCGACAATAGCAAGCCAAAAGTTTGGGAGGCGATTTTTATCGAGGTCTTTTTCCTAGCCCTGGCACAAAAATGGCAGGCCCCATCTACCCCAATTTGCGGCGCTTCTATGCAGATTTAGGTGTTTGGATAGACAGTAGGCTTCTAACAATAAAAGTGCAGGAGCTTTTTAAATGTATGAGTACTTCTGCCATTTGGACTTTTACTTATCAACTTGTGTCTTCTTGGTGCACCGGTTACGCGTTCTTGGCTAATACCGCTGCCTCTAAGTCTTTCCTGCTTGGTTTCGGTTGGTTTAGAAAACGCATCCGTTACACGGTCGGGCGCTAAATACTACCCCAACACGTAAAATTCGATTATATAATCCCTTGTCACAATCACACATCCAGATCACGTTACACCATTCCAAAATCTCAAGCGCTTGCCAAAAACAACACTACTTTTTTTGAAATGGGCTTGCAGGGGATACAAAAATTCGCTTCAAAAACCTCAGGCCCAAACCCCCACCCCCTGGGCCTTCCATTATCCTCTTAATGGGCTGTCCACCACTTCCAGACCAACATAGCATTACACAACTTTCGCCTTGTACAATTTACTCCAAATAGCTTGAGCGCAGCGCAATTATTATCGGCATAGAACTTCACAGTGTAACTTGCATTTTGCATACGTCCCCGCTCTATGTAAAACTCGATACCCAAAATAAACTGCAGACGACGCCCTAATCTCAATATGACGGAAGTAGCCCTGATTTCAACGCAATCGCCCTAGTCATACAAACAGCGAAGTGCTTTGCCAAAATCCTACGAACCATTAACAGGTCGGGAAATTAGCGATCGGCGTCCATCATATCCACTAATCTATTACTGAACCAACCCTTCATCACTTAAAAATCGTGGAACTTCCAATCTACATCCTCATCAGTTCAATCTAAGATCACTCACGGTTTCAATATGTTTAGTCTGCGGAAACATATCGATAGGTTGAACGCATTCGACTCGATAAAGTCCGTCCTGGCAAAGCATTGTTAAATCTCGTGCAAGCGTGGAAGGATTACAAGATACGTAAATTACCTGTGCTGGTTTAGCATCTCGTATGGCCTGCAACGTGCCGGGGAGACATCCCACGCGTGGCGGATCAACAATTACAGTAGTCTCCCGGGGCGTAAACTTGGAGATATATTCCTGCAACAACGCTTCTGCGGGCCCTGCTATAAATGTACCGTTCGCTACATTCCGGGCAGCGGCGTTTTTGATGGCGGCAGCAATTGCCCTACGGTCTATTTCAATTCCTAAAAAACTCTCAACCTGGTTAGCCAATTCGATGCCGAAAAGCCCTACGCCACAATATACATCTATTAAGTACCGTGTCCCAGCTGCCCTATGGAACTTCCGCACTGTGTCAATTAGCAATGGTAACGCTACTAAATTGTTTTGGAAAAATGAATCGGGTGGAACCTCCCACCCTGGTGGCGGAATGCGTAACACAAATTTAACTCCATTCCGTTTAGGTGGCGGGCCCGACCTTAACTCGGCCAACTGACTATTTATTTCCGGGCGGACTAACTTGCATTCTTCCAAGTCCACTACAGTGCGATTGTCCAAATGCAAAAACCCTATTCTCCATTTCTGCGCGTTCCGATCATACCGAGCCCGAACCATAATTTTTATTCGGTACCCAAATTGCTCGGGCGAAGGTAGCACAGGCCGGACTTGCACATCACTAAGCTTGCCAATTTTCATCAGTAAATCCCTTACTTGCTTATGCTTAAGCTCGAGCTGCCGCTCATATTTTAAATGCTGATACTGACATCCCCCACATGACCCAAAATACGGACATACAGGTTGAACTCTATGCACACTTGGTTGTTTGATGGTGATTGGCACCGCACGTGCATAGGACGATTTTACCTCCACAATTTCCACCTCGACTTCCTCGCCAATATCCACAAAAGGTGTAAAAACGACACAACCCTGGTGGCGCCCTACGCCTTCACCTCCAAACGCCACATCTTCAATCTGCAACTCTAAGTGTTGTCCCACTGTCAATTGCACGTCTAAAAAGTAACTGCACCTTCCCAAATAAGAAAGTCTTACCACCTCTTAACTTAAAAAACTTGTGACAGGGCTGCGGTGGGATTGCTGCGCCTGCTTTACCATAAATGTAGATTTGACATAATTGCTGGTCAGAAATTGTTTGCTGTACCAGCAGTCGAACAATTTTACGCTCAGCTTTTGCTTCATCGCAAAGCACTGATATATTGTAAAGGTTCATCTATGGGTTTTCCCAAGAGATTAGCGTTCAAGATCGGCGCCCACATCCTAAAAAACAGGATCAAGGGCAATAAACGATTCGCTCTTGTTCTACAACTTGAACCGTCTCATCTATGCAACTTAAGTTGCGCCGGGTGTGGTCGAATCCGTGAGTATCGCGCAACTATAAATAAAATGCTCTCCCCAGAAGCTTGCGTAGCCGCGGCAAATGAATGTGACGCCCCGATGATTTCCATCTGTGGTGGGGAACCACTTGTATATCCCCACATACGAGAAGTAGTAAACGCACTCTTGGGAGAAGGTCGGGTTGTTTACCTATGCACCAATGGTATACTCATGCGCCGCATGCTAACCGAATATGTCCTTAGCATCGATTTACAAAACAGGAGCTCAAAAACCCAAGAACTCATCGAAAAAGGCCTTTTAAACCCTGACCTCGTTGAAGCCGCACGCGCAGACAATGAGAAAAAACCAGTTATTCGGCCACACCCACGGTTTTTTTGGAACGTTCATCTCGATGGGATGGAACGTACTCATGACTCCATTGTGGGACGCCCTGGCGTATTTCAAGAATGCATCAAAGCTATTAAACTTGCTAAAAGCCTCCGTTATCAAGTCGCTATTAACACTACTGTTTACGCCCAAACAGACATGGACGAAATAGAAACATTGTTCGACATGTTATCTAAACTCGGAGTGGATGGATTTACAATTTCGCCTGGGTACGATTTTGATGAGGCTCGTGAACAATTGTTAAAAACCCAAGGGAAAAATCCAGACGAGTTCTTCCTAACCCGGGAACTCACGCGACACAAATTTGCCGGCATTCTTAATATGGCAAAAAAATACAACATCTTCCACACCTGGACCTATTTAGAATTTTTAGCTGGCAAACGAGATCTTAGGTGTACTCCCTGGGCTATTCCAACCTATAACGTAGCGGGCTGGAAAGCCCCTTGCTACTTAATCACCGACACCCATTATCCTTCATTCAACGAAATGCTCCAGCGAGTGAACTGGGATGCATATGGGGTCGTTAATGGACACGCCCAAGACAAACGATGCAAAAATTGCATGGCCCACTGCGGGTACGACCCAACAGGCGCACTCGGCATTGGCTGCACACTGTGGGACGCATTTAAAAACCTTAAGTTTGCCCTCAAACAACCCAGGAACCAGAAGTACTCCGATTAACCTTGCACGGGGGGTATCTCCCCAGCTAGCTAATTAGCACACAGAAACCCTCTAACAAAAACGTGAAAACACTTTTCCTAAATCCTCCAAGCTTCAAAGGCTTCGACGGTGGGGCTGGTTCCAGATATCAAGCCCGCCGGGAGATCACGAGTTTTTGGTATCCTACGTGGCTCGCCCACGCTGCCGCACTGGTGCCTGGGTCACGCTTGCTTGACTGCCCCCCACACCGCATCACTCTGGAACAATGCCTACAAATCGCAAAAGACTATGACCTTGTTGTGATTTTCACTTCGACCCCGACATTCAACAACGACTGCAAAGTTGCCCGGGCAATTAAACAACTAAATCCTGCTGTCCAAATCGGCATGGTTGGACCCCATGTTACAGTCCTGGCTGAAGACGCGCTTAAAGCTGAACCTGCCATTGACTGGGTCGCCCGAGGCGAATTCGACCTAACATGTAAAGAAGTTGCAGAAGGTGTCCCCCTTCCCCAAGTGCATGGCTTGAGTTACAGAACCCCCGATGGCCAAATTGTTCATAACCCCCCACGAGCACTAATCGAAGACCTTGACTCGTTGCCTTGGGTAGTAGACGTGTATAAACGGGACTTGGACATCAAACGATACTACATAGGGTATTTAGAACACCCTTACATTAGTATCTACACGGGCCGCGGTTGCCCTGCCCAATGTATCTTTTGTTTATGGCCGCAAACCATGACCGGTCATAGATACCGAACTCGCTCACCCGAAAACGTAACCGCGGAAATCGCCCACGCCAAAAAGCTTTTCCCTGAAGTTAAAGAATTCTTCTTCGACGACGACACATTTACCATCAATCAAAAACGTGCGTGCGAGATAGCTCGACTCTTAGCTCAATTAGGCGTGACGTGGTCATGCAGCAGTCGTGTTACCGTCTCGTACGAAACGCTAAAAGTCCTGCGAGAATGCGGCCTAAGATGTGTAATGGTCGGATTTGAGTCGGGAAACCAAGAAATCCTTAATTACGCAAAAAAGGGGATCACCCTTCAACAGGCGAGAGATTTCGTCAAAAACTGTCATAGCCTAGGAATAAAGGTCCACGGAACTTTCATGCTAGGTTTGCCAGGTGAAACCCCCGAAACCATACGACAAACCATCGAATTCGCAAAAGAACTCGACGTGTTTACCATCCAAGTCTCTCTCGCAACTCCATACCCTGGCACGGAATTCTATCGCTTGGCCACGGAAAACCGGTGGCTGGTCAAATCTAACCCCGATGCACTGGTCGAACCTGTTGGATTTCAAGACGCCGTTCTCGAGTACCCCACTCTAAGCCGTAATGAGTTATTCAACGCCATAGAGAGATTTTACAAGGAATATTACTTCCGGCCACGACCGATTCTAAGGATTTTCAAAACAATGCTCCAAGATAAACGTGTTTTCGTTCGCCGGCTCCGCGAAGGCTGCGAATTCCTCTCATCCATGTGGCTGCGAAAAAAAGCCTACCAAAATACTGAACCCTAACTTCCAATTCGTAAAAATTCATACCGAGAACCGGAAAACTCCATAACGTTACCGAAAAAGCTCGTTCCTTAAAAGATACGCCACTGCCACGGGCTAAACATAGCATGACTGTAGACTGCTAATCCTCCCAAACACTCTTAAAATGCTCATGCAAATGACACCTCCGCGAAGTTACTCCCCACACTCGGCTGTGAAGCCGCAAGCCTAAGCCCTA
Source organism: uncultured Verrucomicrobiota bacterium (assembly GCA_964654645.1). Lineage (GTDB taxonomy): Bacteria > Verrucomicrobiota > Verrucomicrobiia > Limisphaerales > CAZZJO01 > CAZZJO01. Next base: position 49,734 of record CAZZJO010000059.1, read on the forward strand.
CCGGTCAGACCCCACAAAAATAATTTCATCGCACATTTAATCCCAAAGCTGGCATAATTGCACACGATGAATTCGATGACTGGATTTGGTAGGGGTGAAACCCTCTATAAAGGTCATAAAATCACAACGGAGGTAAGCTCCGTTAACCGTCGACAATTAGAAATCGAAGCTGACTTACCGGAAATGCTACGTATCCTCGAACCACGGATAAGAGAAACAGTGGCTAAGTACGTCAGTCGCGGTCGCATCACTGTTCGGATCCGCACCGAACCAATTCACATGGTCCAATCCACAATAGTCCGCGCGAACGTTACCGCAGCAAAACGCTGCTTGGAAGAACTGCACAAACTCATCACAGAACTCGACCTCCACGCAGAAATCCACCTAGACCACCTGTTAAGGATACCCGGCGTGATCGAACTAACTCGTGCAGAATTGGATCCGGCCGCCCTTTGGCCAGGATTACAAAAATCCTTGGGGCTTGCTCTCAAAGCACTGGTTGAAATGCGAGCACGGGAAGGACGACACCTAAAAGCTGATTTAAAAAAACGAATCGCCATCATGCAACGCAATCACAATGCCATAAAAAAACGCGCCCCCTTAGTGGTAGAGCATTACAAGAAGCGACTCTGGGAAAAACTGCAAGCTGCCCAGGTAACCATTACAAATGAGGATCGTGAAAGACTCACTAGAGAACTGGTTTTGTTTGCTGACAGATGTGATATCACCGAAGAATTAACTCGACTACAAAGCCACTTTAATCAGTTCATTAAACTGCTCGATGCCGAAAAACCTGTGGGCCGAACCCTAGACTTTCTCTGCCAAGAAATGGTGCGAGAAATAAACACCATCGGCGCAAAAGCTAACGATTTGCTAATATCGCAGCATGTAGTATCACTTAAATCCGAACTAGAAAAAATCCGAGAGCAGGTTCAAAACATCGAATAAAGACAATGCTACCTCAGGCTTACAAACGCGTTCCGTTGCTATTGTTAATTTCCGCGCCCTCAGGGGCGGGAAAAACTACCCTGTGCTACAATTTACTCAATCAAGTGCAAGGGTTAACCCGAGCTATTACCTGCACGACCCGCCCACCAAGGAAAGGCGAAATCAACGGTCAAGATTACTACTTTTTGGACGAAACCACATTCATAAACCACGTAAAAAATGGCGATTTTATTGAACACGCTGTGGTCTACGGACATCACTATGGCCTCCTACGCTCTGAATTGATAAGCAAACTCTCAAGCGGGTATGATGTGCTCCTAAACGTGGACGTACAAGGTGCAGCCACGATACGCGAGAAAGCCCGCACTGACCCAACCCTGTCACGCGCATTAGTTACTATTTTCATGTGCCCGCCTTCTTTAGCTGAATTGGAACGACGAATTAAAAATCGTGGCACTGATTCCGAACAAGTAATTCACCTAAGGCTTAACCAAGCAAAAAACGAAATGACACGATGGGTAGAATTTGATTATCTGTTGATCAGCGGAACCATGGAAGAAGACGTACAACGGGTAATCGCAATCATGCAAGCTGAACGCATGCGTACATCTCGAATCAAATCACTCGAACTATAACCCGGAATAAAACCTCATGAGTAAAGAGCCAACTGTTATACTAGGTGTTACCGGTTCGATCGCGGCCCATAAAGCAGTGGACATCGCTAGCGAACTTACTAAACGCGGATGTAACGTCCATGTGGTCATGACAGTTGAGGCCCAAAGATTTTTGACACCGCTACCTTTCAAAACCCTCTCACGTAATCCAGTAATAACTGATCTCTTCGCTGAAGAAACCGGGTGGGTACCAACTCATATCCAACTAGCGGACGAAGCTGATCTACTCCTAATCGCACCTGCCACCGCAAATATTATTGCAAAATTGGCTTTAGGATTAGCCGACGATACCCTCACGTGCATCGCATTAGCGCTTAACCCCCAGGCAAGCATATTGATCGCCCCAGCAATGAACACCCGCATGTGGCTTCACCCGGCTACCCAAGCCCACGTTGAAACATTAAAAAACCGTGGGGTGGAATTCATCGGCCCAGAAAGTGGTCCCCTAGCATGCGGCAAAACCGGTCCTGGCCGCCTAGCTAGCATTGAGTCCATAATCAACACAGCAATAAAAAAACTGCAGTTGCCCCTAGATAGACCATTTAAAGAGTGACGAGACACCGCCATTTAGTAGAGTGGGTTAAAAACCTACTGGGCGCACTCGAGTTACCAAAACCCAGCCCAGAAAGAATCCGCACACACATCACCATTGTCGAACGCGAAACTATCCTTCCAGTAAAAATAGTTCTAATTGCCTTCCTAGCTAAAGAACTCACCCAAACGAAATGGTTAGCCGAACCTACCACGATGCTAGATGTGACAATAGAATTCATTCTGTCACTATTCTGGGCTTACCTAGGGTTTACCGCCATTTTAACAATCCCGCTACTCTTCTCACACAAAATCCCTGTGAAAGTACTCCAATATATCGTTTTCTCCATCTGCCTAGCAGATGCAGTCTTTGTCTCCGCTCTCGCTTTGATGACTGGCGGATACGATAGTGCTCTGTTTTGGGTGTTGGTAGGGCTAGTAATCCGCAATGCAATAACACTTCCATACCTAATACCCCAAATCACAGCAAACGGTGTAGTAATAGCTCTCTACCTGATAATGGGTTGGCTTGACATCGAAATTACCACTAGCACAGCAGAAATGTACGACGAGATCACTCAACGAGCCCTAGGGTTATTCTTGCCGGATACAATTGCAGATACCCTTCTGCTACGCGTAGTAATCCTATCATTGACTGCTGTATGTGGTCTGCTCCTAAAAGCGCTCGTAGAAAAACAACGCATCACTACCGAAGAAGCGCGCGAATTCGCTGCAAGACAAGCAGAACTCAAAACCGCAAGCACCATTGGCGGAAAAATCGCCCACCGAATTAAAAATCCACTCGCCACAATCAATAACTGCGCCTTCATCTTGGAGAGAAAACTGTCCAACCAAAACGAGCTCTTACACTATGTACATCTCATTCGAGAGGAAGTCGCTAGGGCTGACCGAGTGATAACAGACTTGATTGGTTACGCTAAACTGGCTGAGGGCAGTGTCAAAAAACTACGAATCGATGAAGAAATCCGCTCTGCCATAGAGACAGTATTCAACCCACCCGACGCGTATAAACTCACAATTCAAGTAGAAATCCAACCAGACTTGCCTTCGATAGTACTTCTAAAAGAACACATGTCGGATATCCTAACTAACCTGCTAAGCAATGCACGTGATGCCTCCCCTGAAAACGGCATAATTAAAATTACTGCTCGGATGCTAAATTCCGACACGCTAGAAATTTCCGTAAAAGATCAAGGTCCTGGCATACCTCCTGACAAAATGGAACAAATCTTCGAGCCCTATTACACAACAAAACCCCACGGGTCAGGCCTTGGACTCGCCATCGTAAAAAGCACGGTAGAATTGTACGGTGGGCAAGTTACAGTGGAAAACCATCCTGAAGGCGGCACAGTGTTTACAGTCCGGTTACCAATAAAAGTTGTGCACTAAACACTCATCCGGCTATGACAAACATACCTCTACGGATTGCCCAGAAACTCAGTTTTTTGGTAGGATTATCTCGAACTATTACAGACAGACACTCGCGCTCACTGGAATAATGACTACTTTACCCATATTAATCGTAGATGACGAGAAAAGTGTGCGCCAGTCACTTGAATCCATCCTGGCGGGAGAGGGGTATTCAGTTCGCGCCGTTGAATCAGCTGAAGCCGCTCTCAAGTTACTAGAAGAAGAGGATTTCTTAATGGTCATCACCGACGCCCGGCTTGGAGGTATGAGTGGATACGACCTATTAAAAAAGATAAAAACTGGTTGGCCAGATTTGCCAGTCATAATAATAACCGCGTACGCCACCCCACGCCTCGCAGCAGAAGCAATCAAGCAAGGTGCCTTCGATTACTTGCCTAAACCATTCGCACCAGAAGAATTACTTAACCTTGTGGAGCGCTGCGCAGAACGCCAACGTCTACTCCAAGAAAACATCGCACTCCGAGAAACCACTGGCGAAGTTTATCATCTTGATCAACTTGTGGGTAACTGCCCACAAATCAAAAGGATCCGCGATTTAATCCTCACAATTGCGCCAACCGACGCACGAGTTTTGATCCTCGGGGAAAGTGGAACAGGAAAAGAACTCGTGGCCGGAATAATTCACTTCCTAAGCAAACGCCGTCAAGGCAGATACGTCAGAATCAATTGCGCAGCTATTCCAGACACACTCTTAGAAAGCGAACTCTTCGGACATGAAAAAGGAGCCTTCACCGGCGCGATAAAAAAGAAGATCGGGCGTGTAGAGGAAGCACATAAAGGTACCATTTTCTTGGATGAGATTGCTGACATGAGCCGCCCTCTTCAAGCAAAACTATTGCGGTTCTTAGAAGACGGCTCGTTTACCCGCGTTGGCGGTACCGAAGAACTTAAAGTCGATGTCCGAATCATCGCAGCTACCAACAAGGATATCGTAAAAGCCATTCAAGAAGGTTCCTTCAGAGAAGATCTGTTCCACCGACTGAATGTGGTTCAAATCGTTCTTCCCCCATTACGGGAAAGGGGCGAAGACATCCTGTTACTAGCCAACCACTTCCTAAAAAGTTACGCAAAAGCACTCAGTAAACCTATAAAAGGGTTCACGCCCGAAGCCCAAAGAAAACTATTGGCGCATTCCTGGCCAGGTAACGTCAGGGAGTTACGCAACGTAGTAGAACGAGCCGTTATTTTGGAAACCACTGATATGATCCGGGCCGAAAGTCTACCAGATTTCACTGTCGAATCCCGGCTGCGCCCGAATCAAAAACTTGATGAAGAAGGGGGATTGGAAGAAGCTTTAGAAAAACACGAACGGAACCTAATTTTGTCGGCCCTGGAACGTTCCGGGTACAACCTTACCAAGGCCGCAATGCTGCTTAAGATTACTCGCCACGCTTTAAGATACCGAATGCAAAGACTCAATATCCTAAACCCCGCTAGCTCCAACGACGACGAAGCCAATCAGCCGTAAACATTATGAAAGTCCCACCTCCAATCGAAGAAATAGAAAATCTTCGCAGCGCTACACCCTACACTGACTGGAGCGGGTGGCAAGGGTTGGTCCCAGTGTTGCTATCAATCTTCCTCGTCGCTTCCGTATCGCTTATTACAGTTTTTTTCTTTAGGCACAGACTTCGCGCGTTCATAAAAAAGCTCCTTGGTCGGTCACACTCACACCGACACCACCGCCATAGACATCACCTACCACTGACACGACACAACAATGTCTCTCGTAACCCAGATTCCAAATTCGAACATGCCCAAAGCGAAGAAAATTCAATCACGCAAAACCAATCATGACCACCGCAACCTCGATCACCCGGAAAAGTAAATCCAACCTAGCCCTAGCATTCATTCTCCTGCCTAAAGAAAAACGTTATGCGATGACTGTTCTTTACGCCTTTTGCAGGCAAATCGATGACATCGCCGACGCTATAAACATTGAAGTGCCACAAAAACGTCACCTCCTCACCCAGTGGCGTGAAGATCTCTCGAAGGTTTACGTAAACAGTTCTCCATCTTTGGAAATAAATCAAGAACTTGCCCCAATTATCTTAAAGTTCCAACTACCCAAAACACTCTTTGAAGAGCTCTTCAAAGGGGTGGAAATGGACTTGGAAAAAAACCGGTTTGCCAATATGGAAGAGCTTGAGCAATATTGCTACCGGGTAGCTTCAGTGCCCGGGTTACTCAGTATCGAGATTTTTGGATATTCCAATCCCAAAACGCGCCAATACGCCGTCTGCCTTGGTAAAGCCCTCCAATTAACAAACGTCTTACGTGATGTAGCCTCCGACGCAAAACGAAACAGGATTTACCTGCCGCTTTCCCAACTCCATGCCTTCGGAGTCACTGAAGAAGAAATTCTCCAAGGGATTTTCTCTGACCGGTATCTTCAACTTGCAAGGTCCATCGCCGCTCGGGCCCGAGATTTCTATCAGCTCGCTTCGCAATGCCTGCCCCCTGAGGATCGACATGCAATGATTGCCGCAGAGTTAATGGGGAAAATCTATTGGGAACTTTTGAAGAAACTGGAACAAATTCAGTTCAATGTTTTCCATAATCCTAAACCAAAACTATCAAAGACCAAGAAGCTTAGCCTTATCTTAATGGCCTTGGCACACAAGTACCTCCACACCCCAAGACTCAAATACGGACTCTCCTAAAACATGCGCAGGTTAATCGTCACCGCTGACGACTTTGGTGGCTCCCCAGAAATCAACAAGGCAGTTATAAAAGCTCATTTAGAAGGTATTCTTACCACAGCCAGTTTGATGATCAACGAACCTGGGGCAGATGAGGCGATAGAGTTGGCACACCGGCATCCAACCCTAGGCGTAGGGCTCCACCTTGTCCTTTGTAAAGGCAAAAGCGCCTTGCCACACGAGAAAGCCCCCAAGCTTGTAAAACCAACCGGTTTCTTCGAAGATTCCCCTCTTCGAGCCGGCCTTAAATATTTCTTCGACAGAGCACTCAAATCAGACCTAAAAAAAGAGATCGAATTACAAATTCGAAAGTTTCGAGGCACCGGAATACCACTTGACCACATAAGTGGCCATCTAAACATACATATGCATCCTGTGGTGTTAGATATCCTGTTAGACTTGCACAAGATTTATTCGTTTCCTGCGATTCGCCTCACTTATGACCCGTTTGGGCTCGGCTTGAAATTGGACAGACGAAACCTCTTTTACAAAATTACCCACGCTACTATCTTCAGTTTCCTCAGTCGCCGCAACCGCCCCCTCCTCATAAAGGCTTGCCTACCACATGCGGATAGGGTTTTTGGACTCCTCCAAACCAATTATATAGACAAGCAATATGTGCTAAAATTACTTTCCCATTTGCCTGAAGGAACCTCCGAACTCTATGTCCATCCAGGCCAACATAGTTCGCATCCCGAAATGGAAGCCCTCCTGAGCCAAGAGGCAAAGCAGGTCATCAGGACAAACCAAATAAAACTAATCCGATATCGCGACTTGCAACGAAGCTGAACTTGTTCTACCAACTCTCAAAGAAAATGATACGCTTAATAATCATTTTGCTAATTGCGTTAATACTGGAAGCCGTGGGCGTAGTGTTTCTCAGTAAAGGGCTAAAAGAAATAGCGGCAGTATTGCCACCCTCTCCATCACCAATAGCCTTAATCACCCGCGCTGCAGTTCACCCCACGGTTCTAATCGGGGTGGCTTTCGAGGCGGGCTTCTTTGCGGGCCTGCTTTATTTACTTTCCCAACGGGATGTGAGTGTCATTTGGCCACTTACTGCCTTAGGATTCGTAGTTACTACACTCGCAGCCAAATTCATTCTTCGGGAAGAAATCTCAATTACTCGTTGGATTGGGATAACACTAATTGTGATAGGGGCTGCACTGGTATGTTACACGGAATCCTTTAAAACACCCCCCACACCAAAAAATACGTCCGCTTCTAACGTAAATCATCAATAAGCTTTACCAAAACATTGCTAAGAACCGCCCTTGCTCGGTAAGCCTTCACCGCAAACCCCAAAAACCTCGGCCAAGCAATAGGGTGCAAAACAAGCCATCGAACTAATTCCGCTAACCGCACATTTCCATTCTCCCCTATGCAATCAAACAATATCGGTAATACAGACATCCGCGCGTCGTCTAATATAACACGCACTATACCAAATGTAATTCCCTCCGCTTCACACACCTCACGCAACCATTGCGATTCCATATCCGCAGCGTCTGCGCCGGTTGACTCACGTAGAGTTCGCTTTGCCTCGAGCGTATACAAGGGCTGGGAAACCGAGACAATCTTACCAAGCCGTGCACCCACAGAGTTCATTTTCATCAAAAGCCCAGGATCTATTCCTTCGCAAATCACGGTGCAAGGACCCAGTTCGGGATTCAGTCCAGCTGCAAATCCACAACTAAAGAGAAATCGGATGTTTTGACCCTTTATTAAGGCAGGAACCACTCGTTCCACATCAATCGGTCCCGGCCCTGTAACAGCTACTTTCCAACGCCCATTTCTAACGACTGGAGACTTTCTTATCCTTTTCGATTCCCACTCAAGCCCAAAACACAACAAACCAATCGTATCCATGTTTTTCTTTTGGGGATCTCCTACCTAATCCCACTCAAGCGTTCTTTCCAGATTCGATACAGTTGGACCGTAGCTTTAACATCCATTAAGCAGTACTCAGCCACTTCACGAATTCTGCCTTCGCGTACCAACCGCGGGACATCGTACCCAGTTATGCCACGACTTTTGGGCGATTGGATTCCAAAAACTTTGCAGTAAAAATCCAAGTTGAATCGTTTCGTAGCACCCTCACGCCCCCCTAAACCAAAAAACGTAAGCTGATCAATCAAATCACAGTGGGGCTGGGCTTCATAACGCGGACCTAACCAATCCTTCCTTGTAATTTGCACGTTTAAAATGGCTGACCGAAGATACAGAAATGGCACGTCAAACGCCCGCCCATTAAAGGTGACTACTTGATCATAATGTTCAGCTATATCCCAAAACCGCATCAACATTTCAGCCTCGTCTCTACACGGGACAAACTCAACAGCAGGATCCGGAGAAGGTCCCTGGGCAGTATCCTGGCTTACATATAACACCATTCCCTTTTCGGTTTCTGCGTTAATCATTGCAATACAAACCACCTGTGCCGTCAGGGGCCATAAACTCATCTGTCGTTCTATTTCCAACCGCCGAATTCTTCGTTCTTCCTCATTAGGGATCCTCTCAAGCTCGCGAAACAAAAACTCGCGCTGCAATTCATCAAGTCTGTTTATATCCATCGGCACTGTTTCAATATCAAACACCAAGGTCGCCATACGTATAGAGTTTCATCAAAAAGCAGCCAGGATGAAGCTTCCACTCCCCTCCTTCCAGGGCCTTCATCCTGGCAGCATTCGAACGCGTTCTATGGATGAACGCATTCGTGATTAGGCGTTACTTGCACGCCGCCTTCTTAGTGGACTTCTTGGCTTTTGTCTTACTTGCAGTGGTCTTTTTCTTTTTCTCTGTTTTCTTGGTCGCCATAGGCCTCTCCCTCACTTGTATTGTTTCCCATAAACTACCGCCACGGGCCGGAACCTAGTTAAATTTTACTAATGGACGCAATCTTGTCACGTCTTTTCAATCAAAACCACACATTTTGCCGCATCCGAAACCCAGGTAATACTAACTTTGCCACCAAACATACACCCCATCCTTGACTTATCATTCACAAAGATGGGTCTGTTCCAGAAGCAGGCCTGCCAATCCATATAAAGTCACCTTTTCCCAAAAATCAAACCGCACTGTGGTAAACCCGCGACTGACTTAAGTCCATCCCCATCAGCATTGTTTCAACTTACCTATTTGACGTGTTTACCCACAAATAATTTATCCACTTGTCCCTGCCTACAATAGCAGGTTCCGCCCATAAGAATCTGACCTCTTCGGTTTCAACTTGACGTATAATTGCATCTGAACGGCTTAAGCAGGCTCCACTGGTTTCCCATACCCACCTCTTACGCCAAGAATACAACGCTAAATGTCATTCCATCTGTCCGTAAAATGGTTTTCCCAATTTGAGGCAGAGGTGTTATTCTCTTACTATGAGAATCATCGGAGGCATAGCAGCTGGGCGGCTGCTAAAAGCCCCAAAATCCTTGGCTATTAGGCCTACGCCAGACTTGGTGAAACAAGCGATCTTTAATAGTTTGGCTGCCAGGATCGCCGGTGCCAGGGTACTAGAGCTATTTGCCGGCACTGGAGCACTAGCCTTGGAGTGTTTAAGTAGGGGCGCCAACTATGCAGTTTGCGTGGAACGCTCGCGTAAACATGCCGAGTTTATTCGACTCAATGCGCAGGAAACAGGCCTGCCCGTAGACAAACTTCAGATTCGTGTGCAAGATGTCTTCACTGCAATATCTCAACTTGTCGGTGACGAACAAACATTTGACCTTATATTCGCTGATCCACCATATGGCGAAAAAAATGTAGGACGTAGGTCTACCTCCTATGCGCAACAACTTCTTGACGATGAGATATTACCTTATCTACTCACTCCAAACGGTGTATTCGTACTGGGACACGCACGGCGCGATAGCCTCTCTATACCGCAAACTTGGAAAGAACTTAGACAACTTAAACACGGCGACAGTATAGTCCGCATTCTTTCCAGAGCTGAGGAAACTGTAGCAGATCAAAGTTGAAAAATCCGAACAATAGCCCAACACCAATTACAACTCATTTATCACAATGAAAACCCGTAACGAAATCACAATAGGCTTAATCCAAATGCGGTGTCAGAAAGATCAGGCTTCAAATCTCAAAAAGGCCATAGAGATGATCCGCCTTGCCGCAAAAAAAGGCGCACAAATAATTAGCACGCAAGAGTTATTCACTACGCTTTACTTTTGCCAAGCCGAGGACCACTCAAATTTTAACCTGGCAGAAACAATACCGGGACCTACTACCACGAAGCTAAGCGACCTAGCCCGCGAACTAGGCGTGGTGATCATAGCCTCTCTCTTTGAGAAACGTGCCCCTGGTCTTTACCATAACACCGCCGTGGTATTCGATGCCGATGGCGCAATGCTGGGTATTTATCGAAAAATGCACATACCGGACGACCCACTTTACTACGAAAAGTTCTACTTCGCGCCGGGAGACACCGGGTTTCGCAGCTGGCAAACTAAGTACGGGAAAGTAGCCGTGCTTGTATGCTGGGACCAATGGTTCCCGGAAGCTGCAAGGTTGGCAGCTCTCGATGGCGCACAAATTATTTTCTACCCCACCGCAATTGGTTGGCATCCAGCAGAAAAAAAACAATACGGCAAAGCACAACACCAAGCATGGGAAACCATCCAAAGGGCACACGCCATAGCTAATGGGATTTTTGTTGCCACAACCAATCGCGTAGGAATCGAAACACCCTATGGACCACCTGGAATCGAATTTTGGGGACAAAGCTTCGTGGCCGATCCCATGGGAACGATTATTGCCCGTGCCTCCACCACGCGAGAGGAAATTCTTCTGGCTAAGCTCGACTTGAACCTCATCGAAACAACCCGTGTCCATTGGCCATTCCTCCGAGATAGACGCATTGACGCTTATTCCGACTTGATAAAAATCTTCAGAAGGTAACAGTCTCAAGTACCATGGACAGTCACAGAACTATCCTCGACGTTATACTAAAAAGTGTCCAAGCGGAATTGGCTGAGGCGAAAAGAATCCGTTCCATCTCGGAACTTGAGCGGATGATAGCCGACGCACCGCCTCCTAAATCTCTCGCAAAATTATTAGCAGGGAGGTTTGGATTGATTGCCGAAATTAAGCGTATGTCACCGAGCGGCGGTCTAATGCCCACCAAGAACGTCGAGAAAGCACCCAAACTCTATTCTGAATCCCCTGTGGTGTTCGGGATTTCAGTCCTAACCAATAAGACTTACTTCGGAATGTCCGTGACCGATCTCCAAAACATCAGACAACTCACTCCAAAACCTATCCTAAGAAAGGACTTCATAATCGATGAATACCAAGTTTATGAAGCCCGAGCATTTGGGGCTGATGCAATACTGTTGATGGCAAACATCCTTGAACCACCTAGATTACACAAGCTATTCAACCTAGCAAACGAACTCGGCATGGAAGTGTTGTTCGAATGCCACACCGCAGAACAAATACGCCAATTACCCCCACAAGCGAAGATAATTGGTATTAACACTCGCCAGTTCGATATGCCACCGGAAGTCTACCAACAAGCTCAGTCAAGACCACCTTCTTCAACCTCCGATCCAACTACTGATCTGGCCAAACTGGAACTGGGCAGGTTGCTGCCTTCCCATGCTATAAAAGTAGCGGAAAGTGGTTTGCATTGGTCCAGCATACCAGCCGTGCGAAAGCTAGGTATCTACAATGCGTTGCTGGTGGGAACAGCACTGCTCCGACATCCAGAGGGAATAGAAGTGGCCCTTGCCGCTTACGAGAAAGCAATCCAACAAACCTCCACACAAAATTGATTGCCACAGCTTATGGCAAAAGTATGGATCACTGGGGCCCGGGGATTAATCGGCAGTTACTTGCTCCAAGAAGCCCATAAATATGTGCCGCATTGGGAAATCCAACCAATCACGCGGGAGGTAATCGACTTAACAAATTTCCCGCAGCTGCGTAAACTGTTCCAACGAGATCAACCCGATTACATCATTCACTGCGCAGGCCTAACCAAAAGCACCGATTGCGAATTGAATCCAGAATTAGCCCATAAGCTGAACGTCGAGGTCACACAAGTTCTTTGTGAACTGGCCGAAAGGTTTGGGCGAACTAAGATTGTGTTTTTCTCGACAGACCTCGTCTTCGACGGGACCAAGGGGAACTACTCCGAAAACGACGCGCCTAACCCCCTTTCCGTTTATGGGCAGACTAAAGCAATCGCTGAAAAAATCGTACTTAATAATCCTAAAAACCTCGTGATTCGTACATCGCTCAACGCTGGAGTGTCTCCCACCGGCGATAGGTCGTTTACCGAACAACTCAAAAAAGCCATCATGTCCGGACATACTTTATACCTTTTTGTTGACGAATTCCGCTGTCCTATCCACGCATCCGTTACCGCTAAAGCCACCTGGGAACTGATCATCCGCGATGCCCAAGGCATTATGCACATCGCTGGGAATGAACGGTTATCCCGATGGGAGATAGGATTGTTACTGGCAAAACGATGGGCACACCTAAACCCTAAAATACAAATGGCCTCCACCCGCGAATATAAAGGTCCACCAAGACCACGCGACACCTCCCTTAAATGCGAACGCGCCCAAACATTATTGTCGTTTAAATTGCCTGGCTTTTCAGAGTGGCTGTTCACTCACCCAGAGGCAGAACTGTAGCCGAAATTCAAACCATGCCCCATGACACCCCAAAAGATCCAAAAGGTTTTTAGAGTGCTTGGCAGTATATGCGTGAGCACCTCATTAATTATGATCATATCCGGTTTATCCGCATTCCAGGGTAAACTCAAAGGATGGGGTTTTATATTGTACTGGTCCGTGTGTTTTCTGTTCGCAATCGGCTCGGCCGTCTTTGCGCTACTGGAGATTGTTATCATTCGGAAGATGGCCCAACGCGCTTATAAAGAACTCGTTGATGAATGCGTTTCTGCAATCCAGAAAACCCAAGAACAAAATTCAAAAAACTCTGAACAGTCGAATTAATATGGAACGCCGAGCCGTCATCGATATCGGAACCAACTCAGTCAAATTACTTGTAGGCGACATTCAAAATACCAAGGTCATCCCGGTGTTTGAAACCGCTATTCAAACCAGGTTAGGCGAGGATTTTTTTAAAACGGGACGCATTGCAACTTCTGCACTTGAAACAACACTTAAAGCTGTGCTCGAGTTGCACCAAAAAGCAAAAAAAATGTCCGCCTCAAAAATTCGCATCATCTCAACCGGCGTAGCGAGACTTGCCCCAGAAATCAAAGACCTCTTTTTTAAAATCAAGGCCATGACAGGAGAAGAAGCGAGGATTTTATCCCCTGACCAAGAAGCTTTGCTAGCATACAAAGGAGTAACCACCTCCCCAACCATTCACCATCTGACCTATTTAGTAGTCTTTGATGTAGGTGGCGGCAGCACAGAACTCGTCCTTGGAAATACCAATAAGGTAATCCAGTGGGCCAGCTGCGATCTTGGCGCCGTACAGCTTTGGGTGAAATACAGTAAACTGGCAGACGATCCACCAGGCTTGACTTTGCTTAATAAATGTCGGACTGACATACGATCAAGGTTGCTATCCAACGCAAAAAATTTATTCCAGCCTGCTATCCCCCTCGCTGCAAATACCAAGAACTTGATCACCGTTGTCGGCACAGGGGGGACCTGCACAATTTTGGGTTGCGTGGCTAATTCATTGACCGAGTTCGACCGTGAGCGCATTGAATCAAACCCACTAACTTTTAATTTTCTCACTAAACTTTGCGAGACCGTCTGGACAATGAACCTTTCGCAGCGAAAAACATTGCCCGGGATGCCCCCCGACCGAGCAGATATCTTTCCTTTCGGACTAGCTATCGTGGTGGAAATAATTTCGATGCTCGGTCTACCATCCTTCTATATATCCACCCGAGGAGTGCGCTTCGGCTCACTAATCGAATGAAAGTGAGTTTCCATTAACAGCTCTTGCAAAGGACCAGTACTGCGTATTGAATACAATTATGCTAGCAATTAGGATCATCCCGTGCCTCGATGTTCATGCAGGCCGAGTAACCCGAGGCGTTAAATTCGGTCGTGCAGAAGCTGGGGAGTTACGTGATGTAGGAGACCCAGTGGACTTAGCTATCAGCTATAATCAGCAGGGTGCAGATGAACTCGTTTTTTATGACATCACTGCCACAGCTCACGGCCGCCGGTTGATGTTAGATGTCATAGAAAGGACCGCCGCGCATTGCTTTATCCCCCTTACAGTGGGTGGTGGCATCCGAACACTCGAAGATATGCAAGAAGTGCTGCGAGCAGGAGCCGACAAAGTAAGCATAAACTCAGCTGCAATTGCAAATCCCGAACTAATACGACTCGGCGCAGAAAAATTTGGCAGTCAATGCATTGTGGTATCGATCGATTGCAAACGTGTCGGACCAGATAAGTGGGAAGTATATTCCCATGGGGGACGCAAGCCTACTGGCTTAGACGCGGTAGAATGGGCTGTAAAAGCCGTCACGTTGGGTGCTGGAGAAATTGTACTTAATAGCATCGATGCCGATGGAACACGGGCAGGATATGACATTGATATAACACGCCGGATAGCTGAGCGCGTAGGGGTCCCAGTGGTTGCAAGCGGCGGCGCAGGCACACTGGAACATATGGCCCAGGTAATCCAAGAAGGAAAGGCAGACGCCGTATTGGCCGCTAGCGTATTCCACTATGGCATTTACACAATTAGGCAAGTCAAAGAATATCTCGCGTCTCGAGGTATCCTAGTAAGGTTAACTTGAACTACAATAAACATCAATTGCCTGCCTACTTATATTGGCACATCAAAGTTTTTTATCGAAAACACGCGACTGCTTTAATACTTTTTGCCTATGGAGTTCGTCAACCAATTAAAATTCAACGAGCAAGGATTGATACCAGCCATCATCCAAGAACAATCCACAGGTCGCGTCTTAATGATGGCGTGGATGAACCGCGAATCACTTATAAAAACCATCGAAACCGGAAAAACTTGGTTCTGGAGCAGGAGCCGGAAAAAACTTTGGATGAAAGGTGAAACCAGTGGACACGTCCAAATAGTAAAAAACATCGCGTTTGATTGCGATGCCGATACCTTGCTTATACAAGTTGAACAGATTGGTCCCGCATGCCATGAGGGCTATAAATCATGCTTCTTTAGGTCTGTGGGACCCGATGGCAAGAACCTGGCAATTACCGAGGAAAGATTAGTCAATTCAAAAGAAGTATACGGGCAATGACACCTAACTTTGCCATGGGCTTATATCACAATGTGCCTGACTTTGCTCCTATAGGGAGCGAGACATATCTACTGCTTTTGGGAATCCTGCTAGCAGCTCGAGGAGCCGATTTCTTAAGTACTTGGATTGCTACCCCCCAACTCATGCTGGAAGGTAACCCAATCGCAAAGGCTCTAGGTTGGCGATGGGGTCTGATTCTTAACCTCCTCGTTTGTGTGCTAATAGCTATGTGGCCTTTAGCTGCAATAGTGGTCAGCACCACCAGCGCCCTTGTAGCAGCACGAAATTTCCAAGTCGCATGGCTAATGCGGAGCCTAGGCGAAGATAATTACAGAGAATGGCACGTCGACCGACTACTAGAAGTCCACCCCGTGCTCTACCTTTTCTGCCTGATTGCCCAAACAGGACTCGTAGCCGCAGTGGGGTTTGCCTTGATCGTTACTACAAATGAATTAGTACCGCAAGCTATCGGCATTGGAATTATTGCCTACGCCATTGCAGTACTTATATTCACCCTTATGGCCGTCTGGCGAGTCCACCGGATGCACTACGGTAAATAAATATGAACGGTAACTACCACCCCACAAAAAATGAATTCATTGAATTAGCCCGCTGTTTTAACCTCATTCCGGTATGGGCCACACTTTTGGCAGATTATGAAACGCCACTCTCCGCATACACAAAGTTACGAAACCCCGGCGGATCCTTCCTTTTAGAGTCCGTAGAAGGCGGCGAACATCTTGGCCGATATTCATTTGTAGGATGCAACCCGCGGGCGATCATCCGCCAAATAGGCAATAAAGTGGAAGTGATTGAAAATGCCCAGCTGCTTCGGTCATATAACGTCACCCCTATAAAAGTACCCGCATGGGAAAAGACTTCCCGCCAACTGAATTCAACCACGATAGCCGATGGCTTGGTAGCCTTGGAACAATACATGGGCCAATTCCGAATGGCCCCGGTCCCTAATTTGCCTCGATTTACAGGCGGAGCAGTAGGCTACCTAGGGTATGAATTTATTCACGATATCGAACCAGTCGTCCCACGACCCCCACTGGACAAACTAAACACACCAACAATGTATTTCCTTGTGACCGATCAATTGGTCGTATTCGATCGGGTAAAACAAAATATCACGGTCCTAATCAACGCCTTTGTCCCAGATCCCTCCTCTGCAGCAAAAATTTACGACTACAGTGTGAACGCCCTAGAAAAAATCATCCACACCCTTCAAAAGGAATGTCCCATCCCGGTCACCTTAATGCCCAAAGATATCCCGGAGATAGAGTTCGAATCCAATACCCCTAAGGAAAACTTCATTGCAAACGTCCTCCGAGTTAAAGAACTTATCCGAGCTGGTGATGTAATCCAAGTAGTTGGATCCCAGCGATTCCGTGCTCCTGTCACCGCAAGCCCACTGGACGTTTACAGAGCCCTCCGCACCATTAACCCATCACCATACTTATTCATATTGGAACTCGAGGACTTTGCGTTGGTAGGAGCATCACCCGAAATTCACGTGCGGTGCGAAGACGGTCGCACCGAGATCCGCCCAATCGCAGGCACACGCCCTCGAGGCAAAACCCCTGAAGAAGACCTGCATTTAGAACGTGCCTTACTTGCAGACCCGAAAGAACGCGCAGAACATATAATGTTAGTCGACCTGGCCCGAAACGACTTGGGACGGGTTTGTACATACGGGAGTGTGAAAGTCCGGGAACTAATGATCATCGAACGATACAGCCACGTAATGCACATTGTATCTTCAGTGGAAGGTAAACTGGATCCAAAGTACTCAGTTTATGATTTAATGCGCGCCACCTTTCCCGCAGGTACGTTAACAGGCGCACCCAAAATAAGGGCTATGCAAATTATTTCCGAAATCGAGCGCACCACACGGGGGCCTTACGGGGGATGTGTAGGTTACTTCTCTTTCACAGGTAACCTGGACACATGCATTACAATCCGCACCGTCCTCATCAAAGACGGCTATGCCTATATTCAAGCAGGAGGCGGTTGGGTAATCGATTCGGACCCAGAGCTAGAATATCAAGAAACCATCAACAAAGCCCGCGCTGGTTTTAAAGCAGTGGCCCTTGCCCAAGCCCTTCACAACCAACATCCCTGAAGCCCAAAACCCCATACCTGGGCAAATCGAATTCTATTGAGACACCCATTCCACAATGATAATGTGGAAACGTGCATAGCCGCCAAATGAAGACCATTGCCGAAATGGGCCTGCCAGGTCGATTAATCGCCGTCGAAGGTCTCGACGGCTCTGGTAAATCTACACAAATTTACCTCCTACGACGCTGGCTAGAAGAAAAAAGTCTTAAGGTGTACTTTACAGAATGGAATTCATCTGAACTGGTAAAATCTGCAACTAGCCGCGGCAAAAAACTACACCTACTCACTCCTACTACATTTTGTCTGATCCATGCAACCGACTTTGCAGACAGGTATGAACGACACTTACTACCTCTCCTAAAAGCAGGCTATATCGTTTTGTGTGACAGATACATATTTACGGCTTTTGCCAGGGATGTGGCCCGCGGATGTAACTTGGAATGGGTCCGACAAATTTACAGCTTTGCTGGATTGCCAGATATTACTTTCTTTTTCAAAACCGATCTAGAAACTGCCCTAAGCCGGATTTTGGATGCCCGACCGCAAATAAAATACTACGAAGCTGGAATGGACCTTGGAATATCACCCGACCCAATCGAAAGCTTTCGATACTTTCAAGGACGTATCCTAAAAGCTTACGAAGAAATGGCCCAGGAATTCAAATTTGAAATCATGGATGCCAGCCTGCCCGCCCACGTGCAACAAACCAAAATCCGGCGTATCGTGGCAAACAGAATTAAACTTCAGAAATTTAGATCCACAGGACCACGTCCGATATTCACGCAAACAACGCCACAGCTAAAATGGCAAGCACCAATCGAAACGCACCAGGTTGAGTAGCAAAATGCATAGGTTCTACGGACATGGTATCCCAGGAGTAGACCCCAAACTTCTTACCGGTAAATTGATAGTAATCGAGGGGGCTGACGGATCCGGCAGATCAACCCAGATTTCACGACTCACCACGTGGCTGGAGGCTGCCGGATACCCAACCGTCCGAGTCGGACTACGCCAATCCGCATTGGTAAGTCCAGAACTCGAAAAGGCGCGTCAGGGTAACATCCTAAGCCCACGTACAATGTGCCTTTTCTATGCAACTGACTTCGCCGACCAATTGGAAAAAGCAATCATCCCAGCATTGAAAGCAGGTTTTGTGGTTTTGGCCGATAGATATATCTATACTTTGATCGCCAGAGAACTCGTGCGTGGTCTGGAAGAAGAATGGCTCGAAAATATCTTCGGCATCGCAATTGTCCCCGACGCCGTTTTCTACTTAGATGTACCCCCTGAGGAATTGCTGCAACGTACTTTGGCCAAATACACCGCCCTCGATTACTGGGAAAGCGGAATGGACCTGGGACTTTCCCGGGACATCTACACCAGTTTTCTTAAATACCAAGCCCTAATGCGAAAAGCCTTCCAAAGACTTCAAAAAAAATATGGATTCATCATGATTGATGGCACACTGTCGATCCCAAAAATCAGCCAAGAATTAAAAAAACGAATAAGCCAGTTGCTATTAAAACCTCCCCTGCCCATGGCGCATTAATCCAAGGCTAGCCGTCGTCCCTCCACCCTATCCTTTTCTCAACTAAAGAAACACCTTTGATCGTAGCTGTTCCTCAGTAGGACAAAAGGTATACCCAACAATAACCTCCCACTAACTCATACATAAACCGCCATACTCCTATTTATCCTCAACAGACACCTCATCCAGTGTGGTTCTACCAGTGAGTTATCAAACCGCGCAAACACTCTACAGCTGCTTATGAATAACTCGTCGTTTTTGCCCAACCTTGAGCTGCACCAGCGGGCCAGTTTTCTCCCAGTAAGATTATTTGACTTGCGCCAATCCTTAAATAATACAAAATTCTTGAAGTATTCGGTCGGGCCCATAGCTCAGTGGTCAGAGCAGGCGACTCATAATCGCTTGGTCGGGGG
This sequence comes from uncultured Verrucomicrobiota bacterium, assembly GCA_964654645.1. GTDB lineage: Bacteria > Verrucomicrobiota > Verrucomicrobiia > Limisphaerales > CAZZJO01 > CAZZJO01. The sequence goes on from CAZZJO010000059.1 coordinate 69,347, forward strand.
TTCGAATCCCTCTGGGCCCACTAAAACTCACAAACTCACCACATCCCCGGGCCAAACAACCAACCATTCGTTCGCTTTTCCTTCTAAGCTATCTAATAAGGAAACACCATCAAATTTCACGCTGTTAGGTTATCCCTGAGGAATTCAAAACTACTGAACGGCGATGCCGCCTTACACTTCAAAAAAACAAATGCCGTAATCTCACACCAAATAGTGTCCACTTCGGGTACAAAAAACTTGAGATCCATTAAAAATAGCGAACAAATGACCTGGCCCGAAGTTTATCTACCCACCGTTTTTGAAGCCGCGCTCTCTCTTCTACAATCAAAGTCTGCTCAATCTGTGCTTGAACTTCTTCCAGTGGTTTGTAACCCGCCTGTTGTTTCTCTTCTACAAGTACCAGGTAGACTACCTCGGGGAGTTTGGGCGCAGTTACAGGAATAGAATTTGGGCTGTATTCTCCTTTTATTATTTCCTTCTTGGAATCACTCTCGACGACATAATGTCTGGCCAAAGTCAAATCGCCTCGCGCGTTGTAGAGAAATACCCAATAGCCGCCCTCCTCCTTTGCATACCCTATAATTGGACTCCATTCCCCACTCTCTATGCTAAAAGCCACGTCGGCAAGCCCCGCCATAAGCTCCGATCTCTGGGCCCAACCCCAGTCGCCTTTCCGAATACGTAATCCCGGGGTATTGTAAATTGAGGCAAGATGCGAAAACGATTCTCCGGCCTGTAAATTATTCACAATTTCTGTAGCTATGCGTATACATTCGGCCGGGTTCTCATGTACAGTCCTGTCTAACATTATCATGCGAAGTTTAATGCGCTCTTCTAACCGAAATTGGTCTTTATTACTTTCGTAGTATTTTAGCACTTTCTGAGGTGAAACGATGACCAAAGACCCCACATGTTTCTGCATCATCGCAGAAACTATTAACTGTTCTTTTATCTGTTGTCGGAACCGCTCCAGCGTCAATCCCTGGGCTTGCAAGCTCTTTATCATCGCAGCCCTGTCACCACCGTAAACATCACGTATCCGCGCGCGGAGTGCCTCCTCCACAATCGCGTCGGGAATGTAATACTGAAGACGCTCAAACTCATCCACTATTAGTCTCCTCTCAATTAATTGGTCTAAGGCATTCTGAAAAGTCTGACGCGCCTGCTTCCGAAATTCCTCTGGCTGCCCAGCATACCGGCTGCGAAGGAGTTCAATCGCACTCCCCGCTGCCATATACACCTGAAAGTCAGTCACAATGGAACGGTTCACAATAGCTCTAATCCCGTTCCCCACTTGCGCCAATAATGACAAGGTCAAAAATAAAAACACTCCCACAGTACCGACGGAAACCCGCATATTGCTTTGCATCCTAATGCCCCCGTCTCCTATGTCAAGCTATCGGCTTCGAGTTTTCTGCCATCTTTCACCACCGCATCCACAAATTCATACCCATAATGCAATCTCCTCACTGCTCAAGTGATAAGTGCAAATATTATGTCCTCCCCCAAATACCAAGTTCAAAAGCACTATTGGCAGTATACCCTCACACTGCAACCTATTCAGCTACTCATATGGCAAGATCATGCAAAACACCCATGGGGCAAACTTTTCCGCTCTCACACAAATCTGAAAGAACTGCTTGCGTAGATCGTCCTTGTGGTTAAAATGTAAGATTATCTTAGAACTGACATAGAAAATTTCCACTATGGCACTGGCTAACGACTTAAGACGTGGAATGGCAATTATGTACAACGGTGACGTCCATAAAGTGCTGGAATGCCAGCACCGGACGCCGGGAAACCTACGCGCATTTGTACAAACCACCCTTCGTAACCTACGGACAGGAAAATCACTTGAGGTGCGATTCAGTTCCACTGAGAAAGTTGATCTTGTACCACTTGTAGCTCGGAAAATGGAATTCAGCTATAAAGACGGTGAGGATTACGTTTTCACAGACCCGGAAACATTCGACACTGTAACTGTGCCCCCCGAAATTATAGGGGAAGCCAAACAGTACCTTGCCGAAAACACCCCAGTTACCATCCAATTCGTCGACGAGAAAGTCGTCTCAATAGAGTTGCCCCCGGCAGTAGTGCTGACTGTGGTCGAGGCTCCAGAAGCAATTCGCGGCGATTCCGTCAGTAATGTGCAAAAACCAGTCAAGCTCGAAACAGGCTTGGTAGTCCAAGCACCTTTGTTTATAAAGGCAGGAGAAAAAATCAAGGTCGATACCCGAACAGGAAAATATATTGAACGGGCATAGTATAAACTCCGCCTTTGGAGCATTGACACCAACTTCTAAGTTATGTAATTTCGCCTGCGCTTTCGGCCGAGAATATAAGCATCACAAATAGAGGTTATGCCAAACACAAGATCCGCAGCAAAACGAATGCGGCAAAACGAGAAACGACGGCTCCGAAACCGTGCCGTAAAGCAACGGATTCGGAAGCTAGTCAAGCAATACTTAGCCGTTGTATCTCAGGGTGACAAAGAAGCTGCTCAAAAGGCTTTCTCAGAGGTTGTTTCTGCCCTCGATAAAGCCGTCAAATACGGCGTGCTCCATTGGGCAACAGCTGACCGAAAGAAATCTCGCTTAGCACACCGCTTGAACGCATTGCTGCAATCCCAAGCACCAAAACAAACCTCAAACTAAGTAAAACGCGGTTAAATTGACGAGGGTAGCGAAACGAGCGCTTTGTAAAATTCTTTGGAAACGAGATTTCCTATAGCCCTTTTGGCTGCCCTAAAAACTGCCTTGGCGGGTTCTGTTCCAAGCAGTACTATGCTCATTTAATGAGGTTCACTTCGATTGTGGCGCCCCTCTTGGGTATTTGGACGAGCCAAACACAGCTCGTAGTGGGGCAATTATATGCGCCAGCAAAAATAACCCCGCCCCCCATTCAACGCGAGTTTAGAGGTATATGGGTTACTACCATAAACAACCTTTGCTGGCCATCTAAACCAGGACTCCCCACAGAAATACAAAAAAAAGAGCTCGTCGAAATACTCGATAAAGCAGCTGAAGCAGGATTCAATGCAATACTACTCCAAGTCAGAACAGCTTGCGATGCACTTTATAGCTCAAGGTTCGACCCATGGAGCGAGGTTCTTAGTGGGACGTGTGGTAAGCCACCTGAACCGTTTTACGATCCCCTAGAATTTGCAATAACGGAAGCCCACAAAAGAGGATTGGAACTGTATGCATGGCTAAACCCCTTCCGAGCTTGGCACCCTTCCTTCCGAAGTCGACCACCCCAAAACCATATTTCAAATACAAAACCCGAATTAATCCGCAAATACGGGCAATATCTTTGGTTAGATCCAGGGGAACCCGACACCAAACTATACACGCTCGCTGTTATCAGCGATATTTTGAGGCGATATAACGTGGATGGGATCGTTTTTGATGATTATTTTTATCCTTATCCAGAAAAGGGCCAGCAAGCAGAAAAACTCGAATTTCCCGACGAGGACACCTACCGAAAATACGGCGCTGGGGTACCCAAGGTTGAATGGCGACGAAAAAATATCGACTCATTTGTCAAAAATGTTTCCCAACTTATTATCAACACAAAACCATGGGTAAAGTTTGGTATAAGCCCTTTTGGTATTTGGCGACCCAATAACCCTAAAGGCGTCCGTGGCTTGGACGCTTACAATGAACTTGGAGCAGACTCCCGCGGCTGGCTGCAAAAAGGATGGGTTGATTTTCTAGCACCTCAGCTTTATTGGCGAACCGACTCGCGAGAACAGAATTTTTCCACACTCGCAAAATGGTGGGCAGCCCAAAAAAAACACCATTGCAATTTATTTATATCTCTCCTTGCAAATAAATCCCTGGATGATTGGTCTGTCGAAGAACTACTGGCCCAAATCCAAATCACACGATCAACTCCCGGCATCAATGGCCATATACTTTTTGATGCACGAATCCTAACCAGTTCAAACCAAACAATCGCCAAAGCCCTCAAAAACAAGGTCTACGTAAAATGTGCTTTGCCCCCCCAAATCCATTGGCGCGCTAGATCAGCCCGGTTACCAACTCCTACCGTTTACCTGGACACGACCAACAAGGTCATCAAAGTAGCCCTCCCAAAAAACTTAAACTCACCACCTGCGTGGTGGATCTTGTACACTCAAACTGGCCTTGAAAAAAGATGGTCCATCAAAATATACCCAGCCACCGTAACAGCCCTTCCTCTCACTTACCCTTTCCCCGAAATAGTTGCAGTGAGCCTTGTTGATAAGTATGGCACTACATCTGCCCCCCTAGGGTTTAAATTGATCAAGTAAAAAGGGAATCGTCCCGCCCTATTGCAGATCGGCCCCCTAAAGAAATAAACTCGATTAAAACACCTAAAGACCTACAGTTTGTGTCGCCACTAAACTTGGGCCCTTTTACATTTGGCGACAATTGCTTGCTTTTACACTTACAGCCTGAACACCCCAAATCCCCACTTTTCAACATGCCGGATTGAACCTGCGACCTCCTGTATCCGCCATTCCAGCGTTGGCATTTTTACTCGGCCGTTCACACAACGTCACAATTACACTTTTTCGACCAATAAAACCCACCCCTCTGGCAACAGAGCCACTTTGTCTCATCTATGACATTTAGCCTTAAACAAAGAAAGTCAGAAGAGTCACTTTGACGCACATTACAAGATGATATAATATAAGTTGTTGATTATGTGTATGTTGCATTATGACGGTCGGCACGTTTATTGCTCTAAGAAAAAGGTGCTGTTGGGCGGGTCTCCCGGGTGGGAGTGACCCGAATCCAACAGTGGGAGGCCGGGCGACTGGGAAATTGAAAAAATGGCACGGCGGTTCGCCCGGCCACCCAAAAAAAGAAACTCATAAATGCCGTGCCTGGGAGGTGAGAGCCATGAGAGCGTTGACTAAATGGGATCGCTGGGATCCATTCAAGGAATTAGAAGAGTTTGAAAACAGGTTGATGAGGTTGTTCTCGCGGCTACCCGCACCACGATTGACCAGTGAAGAGGAATCGGTCACTGTTGCCAGTTGGGTGCCGCTAGTAGATGTAATCGAAGATGAAAAGGAATACCTATTGAAAGTTGAGTTACCCGAGATAAAGAAAGACGACGTGAAGGTCACGGTCGAAAACGGTGTGCTCACCATCAGTGGTGAGCGAAAAGTCGAAAAAGAAGAAAAGGGCCGGACCTTCCATCGGATCGAACGAGCGTATGGTCGGTTTGAACGGAGCTTCACCTTGCCCGATGATATTGATGCAGACAAGGTGAACGCCGAGTTCAAAGATGGGGTCTTGTACATTCACTTGCCTAAATCCGAAAAAGCCAAGCCGCGTGCCATCGAGGTCAAGGTGGCATAAGGAGCGGCTTTGGAGGGAGACGGCGAGGGTGGTTCGTTTGGTACGGAGCAACGCTCTCTCGTGCACCACCTCCCGTCTCCTAATTAATTTTAAACGAACTTGAAATTCCTCGTGTCAAACTTTTCGGACAGCTACAAAGTCGTTTTCTTTGTACTAGTGCTAGAAAAATTTTTTTTGCAAGATTAAGCTATTAGTGACCGGTTTTAACTCAGACACAATATGCAAAAAAAAATCTTAAAGTCTGTCAGAATTTTGGTAAAGGCATCCATCGCGGCAACTATTATTCCTTTTGCATGTGTGGCAGGTACACCAGCTTTCAATGTCGACAAAAAACCTCTGGACCGCACCAAACCCCTGCCATCGAGCCTTGCCCCAATAGTCAAAAAGGCAGCTCCAAGTGTGGTTAGCATTTACACTACAAAAACTGTCCGCGTACAAAACATATGGGCCCCTTTCTTTGATGACCCATTTTTTAGGCGGTTCTTCCAACCTCCTTCTGAAATGGAACAACAAATACATGGTTTAGGTTCCGGGGTGATTGTAACACCGGATGGTTACATTTTGACCAGCTACCATGTAATCGCTGATGCCGATGAAATCAAAGTCGCCCTTAATGACGACAAAATCCGGCTTGATGCAAAAGTTATCGGTTCAGACCCACAAACTGACATTGCTGTTCTAAAAGTCGAAACTAACGGACTTCCAGCTATAGTCATGGCTGATAGCGACCAGGTAGAAGTAGGCGACTTTGCAATCGCTATTGGGAATCCTTTCGGCGTCGGCCAAACAGTGACCGCTGGAATTGTAAGCGCAAAAGGCCGGAGTCGCCTTGGTCTGGTAGACTTTGAAGACTTCATTCAGACAGACGCTCCAATTAATCCCGGTAATTCCGGTGGAGCACTTGTAGATCTCGAAGGACGACTCATTGGAATTAACGCGGCTATTTTTACCCGCAGTGGGGGTAACATGGGGATCGGGTTCGCGGTTTCAGCTAACTTGGCTCGCTACGTGTGTGAACGCATCATTGCAGAGGGTAAAGTCACCCGCGGATACCTCGGCGTGATTGTCCAGCTGATTACCCCAGAACTAGCCGAGCAATTTAAATTGTCTGATACCCAAGGTGCCTTGGTAGCGCAAGTATACCCAGACTCACCCGCAGCCCGGGCAGGTCTCAAGGAAGGCGATGTGATTGTGGAATACAATGGGCATAAAGTAAGTGATAATTCCCATTTAAGATTGATGGTTGCGCACACCAAACCAGGCACAAAAGTCACAATTAAAGTCATACGCGATGGAAGACCAGTCTCGCTCCAAGCCACAATTGGTGAGCTGCGGGGAGAAGGGTTAGCACGAGCGGGTAGAATACCACCAAAACTGTTTGGTCGTGGCGCTGAAAAGGCCAGTCCATTAGATGGAGTAATTGTGGATGACTTAACACCTCAACTCAGGCGCCAATACGAAATTCCAGATCACGTAACCGGCGCCATAGTAACCGAAGTGGCTCCAGAGTCACCCGCAGCTGAACAGTTGAAACCAGGAGATGTGATACTCGAAATCAATAAAAAACCAGTGCGAAATGCAGAAGAAGCTATCGAGCTCAGTAAACAAGTCCAAGAAAACAAGGTGTTGCTCCGGATTTGGCGTGGTGGAGGCAGTAGGTACCTCGTCGTGGAGGCAAAACGCTCAAAGAAGTAACGCCAATTGAAAATACATAGCATCTAAAAGTTGGGGGGTGTGTCTGGACGTATCTCAAAGTGATGAAGGCCGACAAAAAAAAGGGCTCGCTCCAAGAAGGGCCATTCAGGAAGGCCCCAATAAAAACCCCTCCACATGTTATTCTAATGTATGTGGCCATAGCGTTGGGGTTTTTGCTACTTTGGCGCACCGTTTCTGAGCGACTCGCAGTGAGAGAAATTCCCTATAGCGAATTCAGAAAACGCTTAGCTAAGGCCGAAATTGTCCGTGTACAGATAAGCCCCGATGCAATTATCGGTGAAGCGATTGAATCCGTTGAAGGAGGATCTCAGTCTATACCTTCGGCAAGTTCTGCTCGGGCACGAAAAACATTTACTTTTCGAACCATTCCCGTTGAAGACCCCGACCTTGTTAAAGACCTTTTAAACGCAAATGTCGAATTCACTGGAGCCAGACCGGATTGGCTCTCCCAACTAGTTGTAGGTTGGATAATCCCGCTTGGATTTTTGATTCTGATCTTCATGATTTTTCTACGGACTTTTCGTCCAAGTAGCGAAAGCATACTAAGTTTTGGGCGTAGCAGGGCTAAGCTAATTGCCGATAGAAGTACCGGAGTCACATTCGATGACGTCGCGGGATGTGACGAGGCAAAGGAAGAATTAAAAGAGGTGGTTGAATTTCTACGTGACCCGAAAATTTATCAAGAATTGGGCGCCCGAATACCCAAGGGTGTACTACTCGTAGGCCCACCCGGTACGGGCAAAACTTTGCTGGCACGCGCAGTTGCTGGAGAAGCTAAGGTGCCATTCTTTAGTATCAGTGGCAGCGACTTTGTAGAGATGTTTGTCGGAGTTGGTGCCGCTCGTGTCCGTGACCTTTTTAACCAAGCAAAACAACACGCTCCTTGTATTGTGTTTATCGATGAGCTAGACGCAATAGGAAGACAGCGTGGCGTGCACATATCTCCTGGCAACGACGAAAGGGAACAAACACTGAATGCTTTATTAGTGGAAATGGATGGTTTTGAACCCAATGCAGGAATTATAGTCTTAGCCGCTACAAACAGACCGGAGATATTAGACAGGGCCCTCTTACGACCAGGTCGATTCGACAGACATGTAATAGTAGATCTCCCCGATGTGGAAGGGCGCCTTGCTATTCTGAAGGTCCATGCACGGAATAAAAAGTTAGCCCAAGACGTCGACCTTCGAAAAATTGCTGCCGCTACGCCTGGGTTTTCTGGAGCCGATTTAGCTAACGTGCTCAACGAGGCTGCACTTCTCGCAGCCCGACGCCGGGCTCGCGAAATCACACAAGAAGATCTCTTAAAAGCGATCGAAAAAGTTATTGCAGGGCCTGAGCGGCGATCCCGCCGAATAAACCCTGACGAAAAACGACGCGTTGCTTATCACGAGGTTGGCCATGCACTGGTCTCTGCCTTCACCGAACATGGAGAGCCTGTCCAAAAGTTAAGTGTAATTCCTCGAGGCCGCGCAGTACTAGGGTATACCTTACAAATGCCAACAGAAGACCAATACATTATGACACGCGCTGAACTCTTAGATAAGATCAGAAGCCTACTCGGTGGCAGAGCCGCAGAAGAGATAGTTTTTGGCGATATCAGCACTGGAGCACAAAATGATTTAGAACGAGCTACAATCCTTGCCCGACAAATGGTAGCAATGTATGGAATGAGCGACCGGGTTGGGCTTGTGTCTTGTGTCCAACAACGGTCCATCTTCCTCGGGGGGGATTTTTCCCAATATCAACTCGACTGCAGCGATCAAACCGCCAGAGAAATAGATGAAGAAGTTAAACACATTCTGAACTCTTGCTACACTGAAGCCAAAGAGTTACTCACTAGACACGTTGACCGACTACATCGAGTCGCAACCGAACTTCTAGTACGGGAAACGTTGGACGGGCAGACCTTTTATCAACTAATCGGCAAGCCAATCCAAGGACAAGCTTCTGCCCCATCCACGAACCCTGAAAGTTGTACTAATGTTGATCTAAAAGGAAACACTAATGTATGATTACCAGACGCAGAATTTTCTTCTTCCACCCGTATTGCCCGGCTCCCTATAAGCCAAGTGATGAAACTCTTTTCACTGCCTACCGTGGGGCGAAAGTTTACCCTGCGGAGACCAAAACGTAACCAAAAATACCAAACCTAACAAATGCAACAATGCGGCTCCATAACGAATTCAAACCCATGCTTATACTAATAACCGATCACGGGCACCTGAAGGCCTTCCGGCTTGAAAAAACTGACTTCGGAACCCCACATCTTGAACCAATCCATGAAGAAAAAATTCAAGAAGCACACTTAAGAATCATTGACCACGTAACAGACCTTGCTGGCCGACACGGAAAACCTACAAACACGCATTGGGGGGGATTAATGGGAGACGAACACAACCTTCGTGCGGAGGTTAACCATAAAGCACTAAAACATCTCGCCTCAATTTTGAATGCAATCCTACAAAAATGGACGCAAGAAAATATCTGTTTGATAGCTCCACCCAAAGTTTTAAACCCCTTAACAGAACTCTTACCTTCCACAGTCAAAACCCGAATCCAGTTCCAAATTCGACGGGACTTAATAAAAGCCGATTACGAGCAACTGCTCAAAGTGCTTAAAGAACACGGGGTAATACACTGAAACCAATGCTAGGTGGACATCGCCTAACTGAGAGACAAAAACCCTAATAAATACTACTTAAGCTCTCCCCTTTCAAAATTGCCCCCGGCTATTTTCACCGTGGTGAAAAGGCTCACTTTGAACTGGAAGTTTTATTTGCACGCTCTCCTAAAGCCTCAAGTAAATCAGCTGCAAACGATTTAAGAAATTCACGCGATGCCTTTGTTGTCTGTGCGCCAGACTCGTGTGTCAAGCATTGCAGTGCCAAAGCCCGAGCCTCACTAAATTGCATATGCCGAATCAAAAATTTCACACGCGGCACTAAAGGCGGAGCCGCACTTAGCTCATCTATACCTAACCCTACCAAAATTGGAATCATGATCGGATCACTCGCAATTTCTCCGCACACTCCCACCCAAATACCCGCAGCATGTGCCGCGTCGATCGTCATTTTTATGAGTTTCAATACAGCTGGGTGAGTGGGTTCGTACAAATGTGCCACGCGCTCATTAGTACGATCTGTGGCTAGTGTGTACTGCACAAGGTCGTTCGAACCTATGCTAAAAAACCGTACATGCTTCGCTAGAACGTCTGCAATAAGCACAGCTGATGGTGTCTCTATCATCACTCCAATCTCTGGAGATTCTGGACACGGCATCCCTTCCCTTCTTAACTCCCAAAGTGCTTGTTCCACTAACTCATTCGCCTTCAACAACTCATCCAATGCTGTGACCATGGGATACATTAGCTTTACGTTGCCTTCCACACTGGCTCGTAAAATGGCGCGTAACTGTGTTTTAAAAAGCTCAGGTTGCTGCAAACAAAACCGAATGGCCCGCCAACCAAGGAATGGATTCACCTCTGGTGCTAAGTTAAGGTGAGAGAGGAACTTATCACCACCCAAATCCAACGTCCTGATGATCACTGGGTTTGGTTTTAACGCAACAGCTACTCGACGATAAGCATTGTACTGTTCTTCTTCCGTTGGCAACTTATCACTGTTAAGGAACAAATACTCCGTTCTGAACAGTCCTACCCCTTCCGCGCCTGAAGCTATGACAACGTCCGTGTCATCGGGTTTTTCAATGTTGGCAGAAACGGTAATCTGACGTCCATCTATTGTGACCGCTGGCAGATGAATGACTCGCCGCAGCTTTTCTTCCAAGGAAATTCTGCGTTTAACAAGCCGATCATAATGATGTAATGTGGTTTCGGTAGGATTCACGATTAACAGGCCTTGATATCCGTCTAATAAGACATATGCCCCTGGGGGCACTCGAACGCTAGCGTCACGCAGCCCTACCACAGCCGGAATTCCCATTGACCGCGCCATAATAGCTGCGTGGGAAGTAGGGCTACCAATATCTGTCGCAAATCCCAGTACAATCTTTTTATCGAGTTGGGCCGTCACAGAGGGACTTAAATCATGCGCAATGATAATACATGGTTCCCGAAGGTGTTGGAGATCAAACGCCTCCATTCGGCCGGCTAGGTTTTGCACTACTCGTGTTGTAAGATCACGGATGTCAGTAGCTCGCTCGCGAATTAACTCATCTTGAGCATTGCTTAAAGCTTCGATGTATCGTTGGGCAACTTGCCAAAAAGCATATTCAGCATTGACCTTTTCTTTTTTAATAAGCTGCGTTACCTCCTCTGTAAACACAGGATCTTCCAACATTAAGAGGTGCGCCTCGAAAATCCGTGCTGCATGAGCTCCAACGGTCTCTGTCACCTGATTTTGCAATTGTTGAAGCTGAAGCCGTGTCTCTCCAAGAGCTCTTCGGAGACGTACAAGTTCTAACTCAATTTGTGCACTGTCTAATTCATAGCGAGGAATCGAGATGTTTACTTGGCCCAGAACGAATGCCTTGCCTTGGCAAATTCCATCAGCTGCGGGTATTCCCTCCAACCGAAGCTCGGTTTTGTTGTTTCGAACCATTCTGATATGAGTCTATGCCCCAACCAGGTGTTAGGAAAGCCTTCTTTTAAACTGTTATCTAGTTTGGCAAAGGAGCCCACAGACTTTCCTCTTCACCTACAGAGCTTCGCACTGTTAGTTCACCCCCGACTCTAGAAAAACTGTTCCCTCACCTCAAGTAATGCATTCAACATGAACTGGATTGCCAAAGCTGCCAACAATAAGCCCATGATCCGGCTTGTGACCTTAAGAATAATAGGCGTGAGCCAACGGGCCCCGTAAGCAGCAAAACGCAAAATAAAGTATGTAGTGCCGGATACAACTAAAATTGCACCTAACAAAATAATGAACTTAGTTAAAGAGTTGGCTTGCCCCCGTAGCAGAATAACCGTGGAAATGGCCCCTGGCCCCGCCAACATGGGTATTGCTAACGGAGTAATCGCAACGTCCTCCTTCTCCCTCCCCGCAATTGTCTCCTCTGACGTCTCCTGGACACGAGATCGTTGGGCTCGGAGCATGTCTAACGCAACCAATAACAAAACTATGCTGGCTGCGATTTGAAGCGCAGGTAATGTTATTCCGAATATTTTAAAGATCCATCCCCCCGCAATAGCAAACGCTATCAAGACACTCGCAGTCACTCCCGCAGCAAGCTTAGCCATCCTAACTCGTTCCTCCGGCGTATTCTCAGGTGTCATGGCAAGAAATGCTGGAATTGCCCCAAGCGGATCAATAATTACAAACAACGATGTAAATGCGAGGAACGCGTATTCCATATTCTAACCGCTTTTCCCTCCATTTTACTGGGCACTTGCAAATAACAACTGCAATCGCATGTTTTACCCCTAACATGCCCAGGCAAAAGGAGTTTGTAAAACTCTACTTGATCTCGAAACCCAGGTAGGAAGCCCCAGGTTTTTTGTTTGTCCCAAGAAAAGGTTATGGTTAACTCTGTACCCAAATGAAGGTCGTGGGCATCATACCAGCCCGATTTGGATCGACCAGGTTTCCTGGCAAGGCATTAGCCGAACTTGCGGGGAAACCTCTAGTGCTTCATGTTGTACACCGCGCTCAACAAGCAAAGCTTCTGGGCGAGGTTATAGTCGCTACTGACGATGTTCGGATCGCAAAAGCAGTTGAACCGTACGTTCGTGTAGAAATGACCAGCCCCAATCATCCAAGCGGCACGGATCGCGTAGCCGAAGTTGCGGCCAAAATCCAGTGCGATGCAATTGTAAACATTCAAGGTGATGAACCGCTGATGGACCCCAATGTCATCGACGCCGTGGCCTCAGCGCTCAATCAGTCAGAAATGAGTACAGCAGCCACTCAAATCAAAGATCCATCTGATCTACCAAACCCCAATGTGGTGAAAGTGGTAGTGGGGACACGAGGACAGGCGTTGTATTTCTCACGGTTACCGATCCCTTACCTAAGAGACCTGGCGAATCAACCGTACAGCGAACAACTTCGGATTTTTAGGTACTTAAAACATTTGGGCATTTACGGATACAGAAAGGAAACCTTACTGCGCCTTGTACGATTGCCAGTTTCCACACTCGAAAAAGCCGAAAAACTCGAACAGCTCCGGGCACTGGAAAATGGAATTGAAATCCGAGTCATTGAGGTTGAATATCAGGGGATAGGTGTTGATACCCCTGAGGATTTGCAACGCGTCGAGGCGATCCTAAATAAATTAGCTAGACCGTTCGAAGCCCGTTCATAGCATTAACCTTTTACTTATCGGCTTGGAATCAAGTATGAAATTTGTATTTGTCACAGGCGGCGTAATTAGTTCCTTAGGTAAAGGACTGACTACAGCTGGGCTTGGTACTTTACTGGAAAACCGTGGACTTAAAGTGGCCCTACAAAAATTTGACCCGTACCTAAATGTTGACCCGGGCACGATGAACCCTTACCAGCATGGAGAGGTTTATGTCCTAGATGACGGTGCGGAAACCGACCTCGACTTGGGCCATTACGAACGCTTCACAAACACGAAACTAACGCGATTGAATAATCTTACCAGCGGACAGGTATACCAAATGGTCCTGGAAAAAGAACGCCGCGGTGAATACTTAGGTAAAACAGTGCAAGTTATCCCCCACGTAACGGACGAGATCAAAAACCGAATTAGATTGCTCGCCGAACAATCCGGCGCTGATGTAATAATAACCGAAATAGGCGGTACAACAGGTGACATAGAAGGGTTGCCTTTCCTCGAAGCCATTCGGGAATTCGCCCTGGAGGTGGGTTACCATAACGCAATCTTTGTGCATGTAACCTTGGTCCCCTATATAAAAGCCGCCGGCGAGTTAAAAACAAAACCTACACAACAGTCAGTGGCAAAATTACGAGAGATCGGTATAACCCCACATATCATAGTCTGCAGGTGTGAGCGTCCGCTCACAAAAGAAGTGCGCCAAAAAATTTCCCTCTTTTGTAATGTGCCATACGAGGCCGTCATAGAAGAGCGCGACGTAGAACATACCATTTACGAGGTGCCCCTCATGCTCCAACAAGAGGGTCTGGACGAATTGGTGTGTAAACTACTACGCCTTGAAACGCCGCCGGCTAAAATGGACCATTGGAAAGAAATTATTCGAAAGCTCTTGCACCCTAAATACCGCATCCCAATAGCCGTCGTCGGCAAATACATCGAGTTACAAGATGCGTATAAATCAGTGTACGAAGCCCTAAGCCATGGTGGGATTGCAAATGACTGCGGAGTGGATGTAATACGTGTGGAAGCTGAGCGGTTAGAACACGCCCCTCCCGAAGAACTGCTAGGCAAAGCAGCTGGAATCTTAGTGCCAGGTGGATTCGGTGAGCGTGGTGTGGAAGGCAAAATCCGAGCAGTCCAGTTTGCAAGAACACAAAAAATCCCTTTTTTAGGTCTGTGCTTAGGAATGCAAACCGCTTGCATCGAATTTGCAAGAAACGTACTAGGCTTAAAAGGCGCCCATTCAACTGAATTCGACCCCGACACACCCCACCCAATAATAGCCCTTTTAGACAGTCAACTAAATGTGACTCGCAAAGGCGGAACAATGCGTTTAGGGGCTCAGCCATGCCAAATTGTTATGGGCACAAAAGCAGCTGACCTCTATGGCGCATTTGTAGTAAATGAACGGCATCGGCACCGCTACGAATTTAACAATGCATATCGCACCCTATTCGAACAAGCCGGCATGGTTTTTAGCGGCCTTTCTCCAGATGGCAAGCTCGTTGAAATGATTGAGCTTCGAGATCACCCATTTTTCATAGCAACACAATTCCATCCCGAATTCCTGAGCAAACCTCATAAACCGCACCCATTATTTAAAGGCTTTATAGCCGCTGCCTTAGCATATGCCCTGGATCACAAACTAGCCACGACCCCCACTAAGTGAATTATGACAAGGCTCACTTATCCTGAGTCCTTAACCTTTTTATATGGCCTACAACAGTTAGGTATAAAACTTGGGTTGCAAAATATTCGAAGGCTAGCCGAATTGCTTGGTAATCCACAACAAAATCTGAAATTCATCCATATAGCTGGCACAAACGGGAAAGGCTCAACTTGCGTAATGCTCGAAAGCATTTACCGCCACGCGGGGTATAAGGTCGGCCTCTATACCTCACCACATCTGGTAAGCTTCAGAGAACGCATTCAGGTAAATCGGACTCCTATCCCGAAAGATGACGTTTCAAGGCTAACAGGGTTAATCGCCAAAGTCATTCAAACTCACTTCACCCAGGACAACTCTCCTACCTTTTTCGAGGCCACCACTGCAATGGCGCTTTTATACTTTGCTGAACAAGGCTGCGACCTAGTAATCTGGGAAACTGGGTTAGGTGGGCGGTTGGATGCTTCCAACATTGTAAACCCATTAGCCTCGGTCATAACTACTATACACTACGATCACCAAAAATGGCTGGGCAACACACTAGCTGAAATTGCTCGTGAAAAAGCCGGGATAATTAAACCGGGGGTGCCTGCCATAACGTGCAAACAACTCCAGGAGGCAGAAACAGTTATAAGAAAAGTTGCGTCTAATGTTGGTGCGCCTTTTTTTCAAGCTGAAGATTCTCTTCTAAACGAACCTCCAATAAAAGACGCTAAGCTTGCACTCAAAGGCCCACATCAGAAGACCAATGCTGCACTAGCGCTCCTCACCGTAAAAGTATTAATGGAAAAAATCCCGGTCCCAATACAAGCATGCGTCCAAGGGCTTGAATCTGTTTACTGGCCTGCCCGGTTCCAGATCCTAAAACTCTCACAAAACCAAATCGTAGTCGTAGACGGAGCCCACAATCAGAGTGGTGCTGAACGACTCATGGAAACCTTAAATCTGGAATTCCCTGGCCAAAAACCGACTTTCATTATTGGTGTGGCGCGCGACAAGGACTGGGAGCAGATCCTTAGGCTCATAGGCCGCCATGCTCAAACCGTGTATTGTGTACCACTCCGCACTAGTCGAACTGCAGACCCACTCCAATTATCAAAACTCCTCCAAGAAGAATATCCTCAGTTGCATGTAGCAGTCGCAGGCTGCTTCCGTGAGGCTTTTGCCCAGTGCGCAAACTCCCCCCTTGTAGTTGTAACTGGCTCCCTGTATCTAGCTGGAGAAGCATTAGAGTTTTTCGGCGCACCTGGGTTACCTGAACCTGACCCACTCGATTTAAATACCTGGGCAAATAGATAAAAATGGTGCGCGGTGCAGGACTTGAACCTGCGACCCCTACCATGTCAAGGTAGTGCTCTTCCAACTGAGCTAACCGCGCACCCTTTGAGATAAAAAGTGCAAAATTCTCGCACCTCAGGCAAGCAAGGAATTTTCGCAATTACTCAAACCCTGATTTAAACCATGAATTAAACCCCACAGCTTGGCAGCTGATCTAGGACCCGATTGTAACCACCACATAACTAATTTGTTTTGACCACCCAGACTGTGACGCAGTAAAAATTTGGGGTGCACAACGCCATAGTCTCTTTATGGATCTTGTTTGCTATATGGTGTACTACTTGCGTAGGGGCACAACCCGTACGCTTTAGAGTCGCTACCTATAATGTGCAAAACTACCTGTTAAAACCCACCGAAACACGGGATCCCAAACCAGAATCAGCAAGGGCAAAGGTCCAAGAGCTAATTATTAAGCTAAATGCAGATCTAATAGGGCTACAGGAAATTGGGGGTCGTGAAGCACTGGAAGAACTACAAACCTCACTTCGAGTAAAAGGATTAGATTATCCACATGCAGAAATAGTTCCTGGCTTCGATACAAACATCATGGTGGCCGTGTTAAGCAAGCTACCTTTTGTGGATCGGCGGCCGCATACAAATGACATTTACCAGATCGATGGCAAACCGTACTTTATTTCACGGGGGATTGCCCAAGTCACTGTTGAACCAAAAAAGGGGACCAAAATAACGATCTTTGTAGCACATCTGAAATCGCGACGAGCTATTCCAAATGCAGACCAAGCTCGAATGCGCCTGGAAGAAGCGAAAATCCTTAGAAAAAAAGTAGACGATCTTTTGGCAGTTGATCCACGGGCCATGGTTATCGTCATGGGTGACCTTAACGATACCAAAGACTCGCCCACATGGCGGGTAATCACAAGTACAGGGAGGGCTCGCTTATTGGATACCCGCCCAGCTGAGTTGTCGTGGGTTAGACAGCAAACTATTCTCACAAACACTTTGCGAACTGAAACTTGGACGCATTTCTATTCTGTCCAGGATGTTTACAGCCGGGTAGATTATATTCTGTGTAGTTATAACTTAGCCAAAATGCTCGTGCCCGACCAATGCTATGTCTTAGACGACCCTGATTGGGGATTAGCTTCTGATCACAGACCTGTGGTAGTGACCTTCATGCTTAATTAAAAAATTAGTGGAGTCGAGGGGACTCGAACCCCCTACCTTCTCGTTGCGAACGAGACGCTCTACCAGATGAGCTACGACCCCACCCCGAATACACCATGAAATTACACCACCTTACTAGCCCTCTCAAGCAGGTTTTATAACCTTAACTCGAAATCGCTAACCCCCTTTTTGAGCCGCTTCCCTCAATCATAGCCGCTCGATTACCACCTAACTACAAAGAATCTGCAACTCGAGGTTGAGCTGTGTAATCCCCCGGCGGATCGACCTGATACCCTAACTCACGCATCTTCTGCAACTTATAAACAAGCGTGCGTCTACTTATACCCAAGGCCCGGGCAGTCTCAGTGCGGTTGTAATTGAACTTACGTAAAGTAGCCAAAATAGTCTGACGCTCCAATTCTTCCAAGCTAGTAGCGCCCGTTGATCCAACAGACACAGCCTGCTGAAACATTGACAAGGAAATTTTCGATGGCAAATGTTCCGGTAAAATCACATCACCACGACACAACAAAGCTGCCCGTTGCATAAGATTTTTTAGTTCACGTACATTCCCAGGCCAGTGATATCGACACAAACATTCAACTGCAGTTGATGACAGCCGGGTACGCCCCCCAGTAAACTCATTTAAAAATGCCGTTGCCAAGGGAATGATATCTTCGGGCCTTTCACGAAGTGGCGGAATATTAAACTCTACAACATTCAACCTGTAGTAAAGATCCTCGCGGAACCGTCCAGCTTTGACTTCTTCCTCCAAATTTCGATTAGTGGCCGCGATTATTCGTGCATCCGTCCGAATGTCCTTGTTGGACCCGACTCTTTGAAAAACCCCATCCTGGGTTACGCGAAGTAGTTTTGCCTGCAGCTTGGGTGACATCTCGGCAATCTCGTCTAGAAATATTGTACCTCCTCGCGCTTCCTCAAACCGACCTATCCGTTGAGAAACCGCACCAGTAAACGCACCCTTCTCATGACCAAACAACTCACTCTCGAGTAATGCCTCAGGGATCGCTGCACAATTCACTTTTACAAGCGGACCTTGAGCACGTTTGCTCCAAGAATGAATTATTTGAGCTAGTACTTCTTTCCCAGTCCCGCTCTCACCCGTAATCAAAACAGGACAATCCGATTCTGCTACTAATGCCGCGTCCCGTAACAATGCCTGCATTTGGGGACTTACAACTATTATCCCAGGAGGCAGCGGTTTGCCTTCGATTGAATACTCTATCGGCTTGCGCTCCAAGCCCATCGCTTGCCGCACACAACTCAATAACTCGTCTAAATCAATAGGTTTTGTTAAGTAACTTAGCGCTCCATCCCGCATTGCTTCCACCGCGTCACGTACATCCGCGTACGCAGTTACCAGTAAAACCGGCAAATTCCCAAACTCAACCCGCACCCGGCGCAAAGTTTCCAACCCACTCATACCAGGCATTCGTACATCCGATATCATCAAACCTATAGGTTCCCGCCGCAAAATTTCCAATGCTTTCTCGCCGCTTTCAGCCGTCACCGTGTCAAAACCCTGCCTTCGTAAAAACTCCACCAACAAATCCCTCTGCCCTGCATCGTCATCGACGATGAGGATCTTAACCTTCGACCCAAGCTGGGGATTGGTTGGATGCATTTCCATCTCATTATTACCCACATATAGCCAAAAGTCACCAACCAAAGAGCCCCAGATGTAGGCTCCAAAAGTCCTAACTAAACCGCGGATATTCAATTTATTGACCCCACACCGATTATCGTTAAAAATCCGTGCTAACACAGGTACTTCACAACCAGCTATTGAAAGGGTTTCGATAAGTGCCATGGACCACTAGCTTGCTACGTGACTCGAGTAACCATACCAGTACACCCATGACAACTTTACCATGGATAATTTGCATTCTGCTAATTTTGGCATTGATAGCGTTACACTTTTTGCATCAAAGGCGATTCCACAAAACCACCGAGGGTCTTAAAAAAACCTTTCAGGAACAACTTTCCGCCTCTGAGGCTGCTATTGGTAGGATTAACCGCGAGCTCACCACCCAATTCCAAAATTTATTGGAAGGTATACCCGATGGTTTATTGGTTTTAGACAAAGACCAACGGCTCGAATTTGTCAACACACCCGCTATTAATCTTCTTCGATTACCTTCCAATCCAATAGGCCTAAGGTTATTGGAAGCAGTTCGTTGGTCGGAATTGATGACACTGATCGAAAACCTTACCCCCGATCAACCTGCAAACACAATGGAATTACCGTCCCCCTCTAGCTCTCAAGGCTGGTTCAAGGTATTTGCCGCTTTAATCAACCCCGAAGGACCCTTCCCAAAAAAGTATATCGTGACGATTCGGGATATCACAGAGACACGCCTCACCGAACAACACCAACGGGAATTTGTAGCGAACATAAGCCATGAACTTCGCACCCCTGTTTCACACATAAAAGGCTGGGCAGAAACCTTACTAGCGAATTTGGGAAACATCTCCCGGGAAACAGAACAGCGTTTCTTAGAGTCAATTTTACGAAATGCAATTCGGTTGGAGCTGATTATAAATGATCTGCTTGTACTCTCAGCCCTCGAATCTGGCACCATTCCAATAAAGCGGGAATGCGTAGATCTACAGGCGCTCTTACACCAAGTAACAGATGAATTCCAAAAACGCGCCACAGAAAAAGGGATCACTATCACATGTTCGCTGCCACGCGTGTGTATTTGGGGCGATCCATTAAGAATCGAACAAGTGCTATCCAACTTAATTGACAATGCAATTAAATACGGCCGACCTAACGGCCATATTCAAATTGGAGCATCCATAAAGGGCACCATAGCTGAAGTTTTTGTAGCTGATGACGGTCCAGGGATTCCACCAGAAGCGTTAGAGCGAATCTTCGAAAAGTTTTACCGAGTCGATGCTTCGCGATCCCGGGCCACAGGCGGTACCGGCTTAGGATTGGCCATCGTCAAACAAATCATACAAGCACATGGGGGTAAGGTTTGGGCAGAAAGCATTCTAGGGAAAGGCACCACCTTTCGATTTACTTTACCTGCTGTTTCTAACCCAAGGTAACGAACTCCTATCCGAACAAGGCACTTGTAGTAACACCCTAAAAGCGTATTTTGTTAGTATGGCCCCAAAAGGTCCATCAATCAAAGAACTCTCGGAACTACCAATAATCATCGTGGATAACCAGGAAGCACTCGATAAGCTAACTTCATTGATCCAGAGGATACCTTCAATTCCGATAGACACTGAAGCTAATGTCTTGGATTCGTATCCGCCGCAATTGTGCCTACTCCAATTAGCCACCTCAAACGCGATTTATATCATTGATCCCTTAACCAATATTCGGCTTGAAGCGTTCATCACTGAACTAGTTCGACATGAGTTGATCATACATTGCGCAGAATTAGACCTGGAACTTTTGCACCAGACTTTTCGTGCTTTACCAGAAAAAATATTCGACACATACCTTGCAGCACGTTTACTGGGCCATGCTGAGCTTAGTTTGGCTGCGCTATTGGAAAAATATTTCAATGTCCAGCTAAAGAAAAAGTTTCAAAAAGCTGACTGGCGGATCCGCCCACTTTCCAGGGGAATGATCCAATACGCTGCAAACGATGTCCGATACCTAGGCCTTCTTGCTGAAGAATTCCGCTCTAAGTTGCAAGAGTTAAAACGGATCGAATGGCTAAATGAGTGGTGCGAAGTCACAAAGCGAAATGTAATTAACGGCTTTAACTCCACTGAAGACGCCTGGAGAATAAAAGGCAGTAGCGGACTAGCTCCACTTTCGCTCGCAATCCTCCGCGATCTATGGCATTGGCGGGAACGAACTGCCCGCAAACTAAATACGCCCCCTTTCCAAATTTTAAGAAATAAGCAGCTAATACAGCTTGCAATCGAAGCAACTAACGCTACTGCATATGACCGATTCATTCCCCCTCATCTCCCCCAAACATTAGCAGACGAACTTAAGAATGTCGTCGCTTACACTAAAGGCAGTGATCCGGCCACTTGGCCTTATCCACCTGAAAGAGGGCGATTGACACCTGAACAGCGCGCCGCCCTGGAACGATTAATAAACCGCCGGAATCAACGTGCTAAATTACTGGGCATCGACCCCACCATAATCGCAAGCAAAAACACTCTAATTAAATTGGTGGTAAATTGGGAAAAATACGCGCCAACCCTTATGAGTTGGCAGCGCGCTCTTTTGCAATAAAGCGCCCCATTAAACTACGTCGCACATCCCCGAGGCTAATATCTCTATCCCACGCAATGGTTTTTAAGCACCAAATTTGTCTAGCATGCGTGCGTTGGCTTGCATCAACCGAATTAAGTACTTGGCTTCAAAAGTACCCAGGGACCCCAATCGCGCATTTGCCTCGGTAAACCTCGGGAGGTTGTCTGACCCACTGAAACGAGACTGTAACAATACCGGGACCGGATGCCACGAATGACCCTTCACAGCACATGGGGTAGCATGGTCGCCAGTAATAACCAAAACGTCAGGCCGCCGTTTAAGCAAGATAGGCAACGCGGCATCAAATTCCTCAATCGCGCGAACCTTAGCCTCAAAATTCCCGTCCTCACCATACTTGTCCGTATATTTAAAGTGGATGAAAAAGAACTGATAGTTGTCGTATTCTTGGATGTAGCGTTCAAACTGTTCGCTGATGGTTTGAGGCCCTTCAATCTTCCGCATACCTACCAGTTGAGCGAGCCCTTTGTACATCGGATACACTGCCAAAGCAGCCGCTTTTATCCCGTACCTCTCTTCGAACTGCGGGATAGCCGGTTGATGCGCAATGCCCCGCATTAAGAACCCATTTGCCCGTGGATGATTCTTAATAACTGGCAAGGCAAACTTATAAAACTCATTCACAATGCGCGCCGTCTTTTGTTGCCCAGGCGACTTCGGATCAACTGGCTGAGCTTTTGCTATAGGAAGTCCCTCTCGATTCGGATCAGTAGAACTTACCGGTCCCTCCAATCCCGGACCACGGAAAACCACTACAAACCTGTGTTCCTTTCCGGCCTTGATTATGACTTCGACGTCTTCAATCTGCTTTACAGCTGCCGACAATTTCGCGCAAAGCTCCTCGCAAATCTCAGTAGGGATACGCCCCGCGCGACGATCGGTTATTATGCCGTTTGAATCTAAAGTGCAAAAGTTTGCCCGTGCTGCTACGTCCCCAGCCTTAAGTTCAACACCTAACCCAAGCGCTTCAATAACACCTCGACCAACCTCATACTTAAGAGGATCATACCCGAATAATCCTAAATGACCTGGCCCACTGCCCGGTGTAATTCCCAGGGCTACTGGGATGTGCTGACCCATCACACAGCCTTCCTTTACAAGAGCGTCTAAGTTTGGAGTTCTAGCGGCCTCCAAAGGCGTTTTAAATCCCGTTTGGGCGGTGGCTATATCTCCCACTCCATCCAAAACAACTAACACCAACCGGGCTTCTGTCTTCACCACCAAATCCTTGTAAAGTTTGTCAAGGTCCATGCGCATATGCGTAAATCAATGTTTGGCCTTAGTCAATTTTTTTGTCCACCGAAGTCAAACACAGCGCAACTTAATCACCTTTTCCTGCATATTCCAATAAATGCGATTGCAGGAAAAAACCCAGAACTCAGGTTTTGGTATCTTAGCCCCTTACACTGAAAAGGGCGCGCATCACACATGCCGCTTACCAATGGCAACCCAAGCTAAGGCGTACCTACAAAGCGGAATCTAGCCGCCGGGCCTATAACACCCCAAGCCTATCCCACTCATTTTTTAGACAAAAACCAGAAAACCAGAGTCAAGATAGCACTGAGAAGTAAACAGGTTGCCAACGGGAAATAAAACGTGAAGTTCCCTTTGGAATACGAAATGTCCCCGGGTAATCGGCCAAACCAAGAGAGCCGGCTACCACCAATCCAAAATACCAAACCCATGAGAGTTATTATCAACCCTAGCACGAAAATCCACCGACCAAATTCGTGCATACCAGTACTTAATTTTAACGAGGAAAACCTGCACATGCAAACTCACTACAATTCAATTTTTGCTCGCCCCAAGTAACTCCTAAGTAAAACCATTCTAATTCACTTCCAACGTCATCAGTCGCCCAAATCTACCTGACCCCTTCGAATGGCAAAACCCACAAAACCGTTCCAAAACTAAACCACCCGCCCACCTTGGTCCCCTTCTTAGAATGCATTTGGATCCTTTATGTATCCTTTATGTACTCGTTTTGTCACTCTGAATGGACCTAGTGGCTTTCCACCCCTTCCCTTCTGCACAAATTCACCCCAGCCCCTTAATAGAATTTGCTTTCCCCTGTAACGGGGGCAGTCCCTGCGTTTACATATACTCTCAAACTTTTAATCCCCGTGTGAGCACTTGCATCACAACTAAGCCCCAGCAACAACCCATTAGTGAACAATAAGCTAAATTCCATAGGCTTAGCCACATACTGCCACGCCACACCTTCATCCGCACGGTTACCTTATCGGAGCCCTATCCTCCCCACATATGCGGGCTTCAATTACGCTGATGTCTGAGTTTCTACTTCTGACGTTAGCTGGGATGCACCGCCACCTGGGATTTCCAACACTTTAGTGGCTTTAAGGGTCTGCTCGATAAGTTGCTCGTAATCAGGGAACTGTTCTACTTCCAGCTTGCTAATCTTTCCGTGATCAGACCTCGTTTTTGGATGCCGGTCTACCAAGGCACAACAGTCTTTGTAGGGCTGAATTGATATTCCGTAAGTGCCAATTTTCTGAGCAAGAGCTATAATTTCTGATTTGTCGAACCCAAGCAACGGCCTAAATACGGGAATTTGCACAGCTAAAGTAGTGGTGACCAGATTGGGCAACGTTTGAGAAGCAACTTGCGCTAGGCTATCGCCTGTGACAATTGCCTGTGCTGCTGTTTGAGCAGCGATTCGCTCCGCTACACGCAGCATAAACCGCCTAAATAGCACCAATCCGTATGGTGTAGTACTCCTCAAAAGCGCCAAGTCAAAATACGTATAAGGAGCTACGTACAACTTTACGTGGCCCAACCACTCCGCCAACTTACAGGCGAGAGTGTAAATCTTTGAGGCGCGAATGGACTCCGGAGTTTCTTCCTCAATAGCAAAGTGGACCAAATCTACTGTACATCCGCGTTTCCCCATTAACCAAATCGCAACGGGAGAATCAATCCCCCCCGAAAGTAAACCTATTACATGGCCAGTAATGCCAACAGGTAACCCTCCTGGCCCCTCAATCCGCTCTGTGTATATGAAAACTTCCCGTTCACGAAAATCCACCTCTAGTGTGACCTGCGGATTGGTTAGGTTGACACGCTTCCATTGGGTATTCCTGAGGATTACGGCTCCAAGTTCTCGTTCCATTTCACTGGACTGAAACGGCAGGCGTTTGTCACCACGCCGAACCCTAACTGCAAATCCCCCTTCAGGTATTGGCAGTGGTAATATCACTGACACCAACGCAGTGTGCAGGCTTTCAAACTCAGAAGCGTCAACGAACCCCGAATGTTTTAACTCAAAAGCAGGTGCGAACCACACTATCCCAAAAATTTTCTTCAAAACCTCAACATACGAGGTGAGGTTAGTGTCTTGCTGATCCTCCCTCTCAGGCAATAGAATTTTTAGCAACCCAGGTAAACTCTTGACCGTGCCCGTGAGTCCCCTTTGCGCAAATGCCTTCCGAATATTATCACGAAGCTGATTTATAAACTCAGCCCGGTTTTGACCCTTTAAACCGATCTCACCGTAATGAACAACTATGACGCGTTTAAGTTCCATACAAAACGGCTTAAGCTCCGATTCTACGGACATTCGCCTGGTTTTCCCTTATCCCATCCAACACAAACCTCTTTTTACCTACTCCGAGTCCAAGAAAAAAATACCCAGAATAACCAACCTTTGCTTTCCAAGAATTGCCCCGAATTTAACTACTTCTAATTCCCCTGCAACGCTTGAATTCTCCCTTACCCATATTCTGGGAGACGTAGAAGCAACTAGTATGCTTACTGTTGGAAAACCACCCGATAAAAAGCGCCAAGGGAGGGTGGGTTTGTATCGATAAAACTGGTGGTATATCCTTCAGATACGATGTCATTGCCTATTGTCACCCACTCCGGATTCACCAGGGACGAGGTTCTTTGAACAGCAAATCTTTGTGTGACAAGTGAACTCCGATGCGGTGGAGTTGAGTTCCAAGTAATTTTCAATTGACCTGGGGTGCCTGGAACTAGCTCGGCTTTCACAATTCGAAGTGAATCCACCAGAGCATAGCTAATTCCATCGTACCAGGTTCTAGCCGATCCACCCACTAGCGTGCTAGCAGTGCCGGTTTGGACGGGATAGTCATCGATAAACACTTCTACAGGACCAGGTTCACTGAGGGTCACCCGCCCAACATACGCTAGATACAGGAAATTAGTGAGGTTATTAGTAAAAACCAAAGGCGCCGTGTAATCTTCAGGTCTAGCAATTTGGCAGGAACCTTGTCTGTAAATCTGCATTTGATTGGTAGAAAAACCGGCCTTTATCCTCCAATCTGCACTACTTCCAAATGTCCCCCAGAAATTCACCCAAATATCATAAATACCAGCACTGGGTAAAAAAACCAATGTCTTGATAAGCGGAGCGTCTTCAGCAACAAAATCCGCGGAGGCTAGGATTGTGTTGCCATTGCCGCCTGTTCGCAAATGCCACTGTGAAGGTTGATCACTAAGCCATAATTGTTCGCCAGTAGCAGCAAGGAATGTATTGTTGGTAGAAGCGTCGACATAGATCAAAGGCGTCATTATCTCGGTAACGTTTTCAATCAAACCTACAATCGCGGTATCGTAGCTATGCGCGGAGAAATACTTGCCACGCCACCACAAAAGTGCTCGGTGGAAAGGATCCCACGCTGGCATGATTGGCCGCGCATTATCACACATCGAATTATAAGTTATAGCCGTCCACGTAAAGGTTAGCCCACCATTGGTTGTGACTCCTTTCCAAATCTCCCGGAACTGAAATGCTGGGGGATTTGTATCTGTTTGATCTGGTTTGACCTCTCGCGGGTCGTACCTTGTGGAAATATAGATCACATTTGGGTCGTGGGGGTCAACACACCCCAAACCCACGTAATCAGCCTCGTCACTATAAAGTTTGTGTCCCGCCTGACACAGGTAAGTAGCACGCCAATTTGTACCATCGTACCGGCAATAAAAGAAGGAGTGATTAGGATCGACAGTGTCTGGATATCCTCCAGAGGCAAACTGATTTATACGGGCATGAATGATGCAAACTATGGTTCCATCTGGATACCGTCGAACGTCCGAGTTCCAGCAGCGGTAGTTTGTCATCCCAGGTGGCATCACGGTAGCATTGGAAAAAACCAGTTGAAAGTCCGAGGCTATTGGGCAGATCTGATCGAATATATTGGTATCTACCACGGTGCCATCCGTTCGAAAACTCATCCCGTTGCTTATGTACCCATGATAGATACTTGTTTGAACATCTCGCGGATGGGCTTCAGTGCAAATGAAATCGATGCGGTCAATTCCATTACAAGAGTACTTGAAATAACCGCTGTTATAACCTACCCCTGCGGTCCCAGTTACTATTTGACCGCCAAATGCCCAAGTATCACCAAAATTGGTCGAAATCATGAAATGTGGGCTACGGTAATCGTCGCATCGCGCAAAGTTATACAGTCGATTCTCGGCAGCTAAGAAGTATGGATTTGAGTAAGTAACCGTATTCACACAACCACCTGGTATGTTCGCATTCCAGTCAAAACCTTGCTCAGGCAGCCAACTAAACCCATCATAAATACGGTAATAACTGAACATGTCGTTGTTATGCCCCGCGTAAATAGCTATGTATTTGCCGTCTGGGCGGACAAAAAATGCCGGTGCATTATGATCGTCGCAGCCAAATCGGGTACTTAGCACACTTCGGTTGCAAACCCGTGTGTGCAGGTCGCAAATCACTGCCTCAATGGCACCATTGCGCGGAGACCCACCCGTACCGGCACCACTGCCAACAGACCCAGTTACCAGTTTATTACCGCCGACATCAATCACAGCACGCTCATCTTGGTACCAGCACCAACCTCCATTGTCATTAAATAGGATTAAATTCCCTGTTACGTAATTGCCTGGTTTGGGTTCGGGAGGAGGCACCGGCGGTGTCCCATCACGTCCAGCCTCCAAATCCGCCACGGTAAAAATATATCCAGCAGTGCCAAAGGCCAAAGCGTCAATATTAAAACCGTCTTCACGCGTGCCCATTTGGAATATTTGGATAAGCTGGGTAGCTGGGACTTCGAAAAGGATAGGCAGTGACCGACCATGACCAGCGTTTGTAAACCGCGATAAATTTACCCATTTCCACACTCCCCACCCGGCAGCTCCGTTTCCATCCACAACATCTGCACTGTTTGTGTACCCGGCAATGGCCAAGTTGTTCATCAAAATCCAATCCGCAGTATTAGTCGGTGACTTGGCCCCAAATCCATTCGCCACCAAAAAACTATCGTCGTTCCATGAATTAGACCCCACATACACTCGCGCATAAAGTTCATACACCCCAGGTTCGGGAAATTGGATTTGGTACGTGACCACCCGGTTCGATGTTCCCGGCACATAGGAAGTATTGTTATCAAGAGGGTAAATATAAGTAATCCCCCCAGCCATTCCGACAGCAACCCTGCTCCCTAACGTCCCTGACTCAGCCTCAATCTTAACTGATGCCCCAGCTGCTTTAATTACCAAGCACAAAGTACACGCAAGTATCAACGTTGGCTTCATAACATAACTAATTAGCACGTTTCACCTACACATTTTTTCAGAGAATCACCAGTCATCAGTACGGAAAGGCACAGCCGGTAATCCGGCTTTGTTGTATAAATTGGCCTCCGGATTGGCCTGCCATGCATACCTAACTGCAACGGGTTCAGGCACCGCAGAAGACCAGACCAACACAGTTTCACCCTCGACTTTTGCCTCAGCGCGATGCCATTTTTTGTCAGCCCCCGCAATCCAGAATTCAGCTGGTTTATCACTCCCACGCACTATCAATCCACCGGCGGTGTTGTGAAACCGAATCCGGATAGCACCATTAGTACGCTCACTAGATGCGTAGAGTGGCCCCGAGGCTACAACCGGTAATTTGTAATACCCGGCAAGTGCCCATAAAGCCAATCGTTCACCTACCTCTTTTTTGTCACGGGGATGGATATCGTTGGCATCGCCAACATCAATCGCGACTGCGAGGCCACAATTTGTAACTGAGTACGCAACCTGAGCCTGGGCCTCCCTTAACTCCGCCCATGCATCATCGCCTGGGTTGTCCCGACGAGGTAAGAACGCAGCCAAGCTCACCATGTAGAATGGCAACTGGTCACCATTGAATGTCCTCCGCCAATCGTAAATTAGGGTCTCCATTAATTTACGGTACTGCTTTGCCCGTCCCACATTAGCTTCCCCTTGATACCAAATAAAGCCTGCCACACTCAATCCTCTCAAAGGCGCAATCATTCCATTATACAGGACCGTAGGTATGACGGGCCAATTCTCGTATGAGTATGGCAACGGGTGTGGCGGCCGCGCATCAACTGCCACTTTAGCCTTCCATTCCCCAGCAAGGGAAATCTCTGTACCATCCCCCAAGACAAGTTTCAAACTGCTCGAATCGGACTTAAACCCGCCATCGGGGCGGGTTTTCAGCACACGAACGACTATGAGATTAGTCCCGGGTTTCAAGATTGAAGGCCTTATTATATATCGGCGAGGATTCTCTACCCAAGCGCTAGCGCCAACCCATTCACCATTTACCCATGTGGTATCCATCCGTTCAATGACGCCTAACATGATCACCGCTGGCTTGCCAGGCAACGGCTCAGGTAATACTACTTTCTTCCGGAAGTAACACAACGCAGGTGTATCAGAAACACCCAGCACAGAAAACGCGTTTGTTATATTCACACTCTTCCAATCACTGTCGTCGAAGTCTAAAAGGTGCCACGCTGGATGGCGTTGGCCAATGTCGTACTCGTCATACCAATGCATAACATAATTTCCATACTCCGGCACCTGCTTGGATCGAAGCCGCACTAGTTCTTGCAGTGCAATCTCAAACTCCTTAGTTTCCCGGACAGCCTCCTCACTCATCCATGTCTCAACCGGCGTCCCACCTACAGCCACTTGAATAAGCCCTATCGGCACATTAGTCGCAGTAAGAATCTTCCGTGCAAAAAAGTATGCAACTGCAGATAATCCTCCATCCTCAACTACCGAGGCCGGACTGCATACCCGCCAACTCCCTTGCACAATCGATCTTGGTTCATATGCCGGCTGATTACGAACCTTGAAAAAACGAATCTCCGGATAGTTAGCATTCTTGACCTCTTCCTCCCCATTTCTAGCTAGCCGCAGCGGAAATTCCATATTTGATTGCCCTCCACATACCCATACGTCCCCAACAACCACATTTGTGAACATGAACACGTTCGTCCCCCCTATAATGACCTTCACATTAAAAGGCTCTGCTACATCGGGCGGTCGAAACCTCACCTTCCATAGCCCATTTGTGTCAGCAACACTGCCATAAGCATGCCCGAGTAAAACAACCTCCACCGTGGTGCCCGGGGTTACCCACCCCCAAATGGTGTTTGTAATACCCCTTTGAATGACCATGTTATTCCCAAAGATCGGAGCAATTAAAGGCAATTGTTCGGAAGCCGAACTGTTTAAGACAAAAGCTAGCAAAACTGCCGTCCACCACAACATTCTGCGCATGGTCCCATTATGCACGTGGAGAGCTCTTTTCGTAAAGTGCTTTTTAGCAAGCTGATCGATCATCTGCTTCTCAAGGCTACCCAATACTAATCATAGTACCTCTTACCGGAACAAGATTTCTTCTTTCCGACGCGAAAATTAATTGGCAGCACTCCGGGGCATCCCCCACAAATCCGAAGGTACATGCGAGTCTTCGGTTAATACCATTCAACCGATCGCATTTGAAGTCTCAAAAGCAGTGCAAAATTCCTGCGATTTGTCTCCGAATCAAGTCTCACAATGACACCGAATAGCATCCCACTTCATATGTTTTTCGTGCATCAATCGTACTGGTTCGAGAAAATTAGTTTGAATCCAAAGAATCCCTCAAAATTCTCACGGAGATCAGAATAGTTGTGGAGCGCCAAAGTGCTTTGCCAGTACCATTGCCACCGTTCCTACCAACCGCGGTTGGGTATTTGGATCCGTGGGTATAATTTTTGGTTTGGCTCCTGTACGAACGCGAGTTTCAATGGTCTTGGTAACTATCGGATCCACAAGAGACCAGACCCTTGTAATAGGGCCTACAATAAGGATTACCTCGGGATCAAAACCCACAACCAACATGGAAAGACCTAACCCCAAATAGTATGCCTGTTTCTGGACTGCTTCGACAGCCCGCGCATCGTTCTGGAGCGCCAATTTGATTATGTCATCGTACGTGATCGTAGACAGTGGTTTACTGGGTAGGTGTTGGGCTTTTGACTGGGCATAAAAACGCAAACAAGCCGTGTTAGAAGCCAGCGTCTCCCAACAACCATTATTTCCACAATTACATGGAGGCCCATTCGGATCCATCGTAAAATGGCCAAATTCACCGGCTAATCCACGCGCGCCTTTCACAAGCTGCGCATTCAATACCATGCCAACGCCTATCCCTTCAGAAACCGTTACTGCAAGAATGTTTTTTACCTGCTCTTTACGCTCGTTCGACCATAATTCCGCAAGTGCGCAAGCATTGGCAGCGTTGTCTATTTCCACAGGCAAACCAGTTGTCTTCTCTAAAGGCGTACGGATGTCCACTCCCATCCAGCCAAGATTAGGAGCAAACACCAGCTCTTTAGTGTTCAAATCGACCCGGCCAGGCACTGAAACTCCAATACCTTCGTAAGTAATCTCAGAATGCGCCCGCACTATTTCAACCACCCTATTCGCCAAAAAATCCAAAAATTGCTGCGGTTCTTTACCAGTGGGAATCGATTCCGCCAAAATAAAATGCAGGTCCAATGTCGATACCACAATGTTTGTGCGTGTAGGTTGGATGTTAATGCCTATCACACCTGCGCGTTCACCATTGAGATACAGCATGGTTGGTTTTCTACCACGGGGCACATCACCCAGCGCACCCTCAATCACCCACTTCTCTTGGATTAATTCGTCCACAATAGAGGACACTGTGCTCCGCTGCAAACCAGACCGGCGAGCCAATTCCGCCCTGGAGATTGGTTGGTAAGTCCGAATCAGATTCAAAATAATCCGACGGTTAATCTCGCGGGCAGTCCCACTGTCCGCCACCTTAAACGATGAGAGATCTATCTTTTTCACGGCCGAGAAGTTTAATGCGAGCTACACGTTCTCACTGCATTCAGATCCACCTTTTTCCTCATACCAAAACCACGGGTAAAAACAAGCGCTTTATTACTAAGCGCAGATAAGACGAACAATTCGTCCAAACCTTAGCTTCACAATCCAGTACCTCCCCCATCCTGCGCAGAAATATATAGTTCCCTAGAGACCCACAGTATTGCCCCGTGGACCCCATACAATATAAAAGACACCCACACCCACCTATTTTAAAGCTATTCAATTAGAGATATCGTTCACAATCTAAACCAATTCTCCCATTGGAACCTAAAAAACCTACATCGCCTTATAGAGAAAAACCAACTTCGACATCCATAGCACATTCCATACCACTGGTTTATTTTGGGTCTAATGTCTAGTAAGAAAGTGCTTACAGTAGCCCATTTCCTGTTGGTACATCTAATTTACGCCCTCTTCATACCACCCCTTGCATTTCTAATTCGGGCACGGGGTGAACTAAAAAATTGTCGGGCAAACTAATCTTGGTGCACGCATACAACGTCATCTTAACAACTATGGTTAGCAATCTGTTATGCGCGTTCTTAACTGGGAACGTACCCCTCTTGCTTTTCCTAAAATTGAACCTAATAAAAAATTCTTTACACCTCCAAATCATGTTTAAAAAGGTTAATTGCAAAGGCCGACTGCAACACTCTAGGTCCCATATCTCCAAGAAAAAGCAGTAAACTGATGTAAAATAGGTATTGACAAAATACTAATTTGTTGCCACTATAAACATGTGTTTAAGAGGGTCGTTTTGAGGTGTGCCTAAAAGATGAAAGAAAGGAGGAAACGTATGAAAAAATTACTAACAACAGCTGCAGTAGCTGCCAGCCTGACGGGGGTGATTTTAGCCCAAACTCCACCATATATTTGGTATGTGGAGGTGTCACCCGAAACCGCGCAATTATATGACGGCAATCCTCTGGTTGAGAACACACACTACTATAATGGCCAAACTTGGGTCCCAAATGATGGAGTGTGGGATGTCCGGTCATTGTTTGGGAATGGTGGTACGATTTGGCAAAATGCTGCTTCTGGGCAGATCGATACCAACGCGCCTATTTTGCGAGTGCCGTTATCATTACAGGCTCCCGGGGAGTACACAATTTACGCGTATTTTTGGTCTGACTCAAGCGGATGGCGAGCACAAGCGGGGCTGAGTTTGGACACGCTGACGCTTTATATTCATCAGGCTGGCTTGCAGGAGGGCTTAATTCAATTGGGTTCAAATGGCCCAGAGGGGGAGCATGACCATCCTGAGTTGAGCTCCCCTGAATACCTGACCGAAATAAACGGGGTTCCGATTTACAATACTCCCTCAGACCAGGGTCTCATGGTTGGAGAAGGTAACAGACGATTGCTCCAAGCCACCCTTGGAACCCTAAATATAACAGAACCTACTACTGTATATGTGTACCTAGGTCCTGATCCCAACCAACAGGATTCAAACGAGCGGACATGGCTCGATGGCGTAGGATATATGTACGTGCCTGAACCTTCTACATGGGCGATTTTGATTCTTGCAGGGTTGACAGGTATTGGGTTGCTGCGGCGGAATCGGCGGTAGGGCGAGTCCAACTACCTCCCGTGTAAATCGGTAGGTGGCGTTCCCCCTCTCGCTCCCTCCAAAACGGTGAGAGGGGGAATTTTTTGGATTGTTTGTACGCCCCTCGAAAACCTTAACTTCTTAACAGGACGATGATTTCAACAACTTCGTACTCTGAGCCTAAAGTTTGAATCCGGCTGTCCTCCCCAAAAATGTCACATTCAATCCCGTACAATTTCCCGGACTTACTTCCTTTTTTCCAAATGCATATCAAGACAGGGGAAGTTGCAAAGCTAACTAGATGGACATTAACTGGCCTTCTTTATTTCCAGGGACGAAATGTAAATCAAATGCCACTTTCTAAGCCCCTTAAGTAAAAAAAGCCGAACACGCCTTACAATTTCGCTTTAAACTCTATTCTTTATTCTGGATTTGTTTCAACATGTGGGTGAGTTGTTCGATCTCCCGGACGTCACGATTTCGTTGGATTTGGGCAATTTCCAGCAACTCCGCTACCTCCTCCATTTCCTCCAATACCTGTTTCAAATTGCCAATAATAGCTTGCACCTCCGCAAGCGCTTCCCGGATAGCAGGCCTTTCTTGCATTGTGACCTCTGACTCGGTCGAGGCATTTACAGGGGCGTTTTCTGGCACTACCTCAGGGTTTAATTGAGGATGGACATTAGGACGCTCCTCTGCCGCAATTTGTGACGCTCCTCTTTCGCGCGAACGACGTCCCCGGGTTCGTCGGTACGACCCTTTACGTGGCTGTTTTCGGTGCTTTCGTGAAACCATCCGCAATTGTCAAATACCTAATCCCATGCAAAAAAACAAATCTATTCGGCCACATTTTTCTTCTGAAGTTCCCTTCTTATTGCTTGGCAAGGCAATACACCGTCGCTTTGCGTTGAGTAGAGAAGCGACTCCAAAAAGCGTTTTCATCGAGTCCAAAGCATTCCCCCCACAGCCAGCCCTCTATAACCATGCCGTGCTCATTACCTGTCATCGAGTTAAAAATCTTCCCGCACTCCCAAACCGGATCTACTTAGTAAGCGACTATGCTCTAGATCGATTAAGACAATACCCGGGTATCAAATTGTTAGAACAACAGCGCCATTTCTAAACCCTGCATTTCTCCTCTACACCGGAACCCTGTGATTGGCTTCTACACATGTAGGAACAATGAAAAGGAGAATGTAGAGAGATAAAAGACGTGCATTTTATCCCCATCCTCAATCGTAAACGTGCCGTTCCCAAGCAGCTTTTATAAATTGCAACATACTCTCAACCTCCAGATTACGTTCAGGATACGTCTTTCCAAGAAACGACCGGGCAAATCAACGCATCCACATGCTACAGCCGAAAAACCAACCGGAAAAACACGCACTTATTGGTAGATGGTGGGAAAAACGAAAACTCATTTGTCACTGTACTTTCAGGAATATCGATCCAATTTGTACTGAGCCCTGACTCAAGCGGACACACCTGCATCTGAAGAAGCCAGCCCATATTCTGTCTCGGCCACCGGAGCCGTAATCTATTGTCAATCAAATCGACCTCTAAGTTCGGCAAGGAGTGGGGGTTAGCAAGCACAACCCGGATTCTACCATTTGAATACAAAGCGTTTGTATCCCATGTATAATTGAGGGGCAACTGAGGCAAATCCACTCTCTCAAATGTCCCAATGATCGTCGGCGCCTTGAACAGGGTAAACTCCAACCCGGGCTCGAATGATCCTCTGAAGCTATTAACAACAAGCCGCCCACCCACAAGCATTACACTTTCACACTCAATCACGTCATTTGTTCTGCCTACGGGATCAATTTCCAACTCTACTATCCCTTCTAATTGAACGCGCTCCTTTACTTTTAAAATTCCGATTCCTGGGCCTGGGGAAATTGTCCCGCTTGGTCCTACCTTGACAAGTCCAGCGATGACTCCCGAGCCACCAAAGGTACCCCCTAGGATTTCCACTTGATTAGTACTATCGATTTGACCTATTAGGGTTAAGGTGCCGGCATTGACCTTAGTGGGACCGTTGTATGAATGTCGGCCAATCAACCAAAGCCGTCCAGGTCCATCTTTCACCAAACCTATTATGGCTGAATTAGTCGGTTCCCTTATGGGCCCTGTGATAACGAAATCTCCAGCCCCTGAGAAAAGGAAATTGCGGGAGGCCATTGAAGTGCCAACATATCGGATACCACCTGCCAACTCAAGCTGACCACCGTCAGACTGGAAGACTGTCCACTGTCCACCAACCTCGATTTTTATCTCGCCATTAACCGTATTTGTTCCCGATAAATTTTGTAACGCAGGGGCCATGTGGTTTCGACAACTAACGACTAACTCACAAGGGATTACAATCCTGCCGGCGCTCCCGTCCAACTGCAATACCGATCTTCCCGAATTGTTATTTCTCAACCAGACAGATAGTGTTTTCCCACTCAGCGCGCAGGGATGTGCCAAACAAACTACGCCGTCGTCAGCTACGGCTGAACCAGAATCAAGATACACAAAAGCTTCGACCCAATTGCTGGCACAAAACCTGAGGGTTCCCGGCCCCACCTTTTTAAATCCTATTGGGGCTACGAGAGGCACGGTCAAATCTGCCTCATTTGTCACCGAAATTATCGGGGGAACACCACGCGCCGGATCCAAAACCATTGCTGCCTCTTTTACGTTTCCACAGAGAACCCAGCGTTGGGCGCCTATCCGGTCTGCAAACCGGATCTCACCAATTACAATCTGGTTAGTCACCTCGACGGTTCTATCGTCTGTAATGTCAATAGCCGAAAAATCAGCTAAATAGCCCGCTCCTTTCGCAACGGTATTTGATAGCCAATTAACTGGATCGGACCAAAATCCATCTCCGTCAACCTTCCACACACCGTTTGCATCACCAGAAGTGGTCCCGTAAAACTCAATTTCAGCCACATTGCAATACCCATTAGTAGGTCCTAAATACCTCACATAGCGTACAGGCAAATCCACATTCACCTCCACAGAATTGAACCTCTGTTCGAAAGGCGCCTCTGTAATCACATATAAATCCAAGGCGTCGGTAAAGTCCGGTTGATTTGCACCCTGGAACCTCCCACCAACCATTCTGTTCGCGTAATCTACTCGAGGAGCGAACAAAATTCGTTTGATTACCTTTGGTGACCCTAAGTCGAGACCAACCCATCCACCTGAAGCAACTGGTGCATCAAAAAACGTGCGCAGATTTCCATCAAACACTTTTTCCTTGGTACTGCCAGACCCTCCATAGGCTCCAGGCGTACCAATTATACTCCCTGCTAAGTTTACAGCCGAATGCCAGATATCAATCCGATCAATAGCAATTGCAAATCCACTACTGGCACTGTTCTTGGTTCCCGTTGGACGAACTCGCACCTTATGAATTCCTGCCCGTAAACCTGAACTACTCCACACAAGAGCCATGTCACGCCTAGAACTCGCATAATAGTCTACGAGGACCTCTGGACCGTGATCGACCGAGATGGCTGCTACTCCGTGATTAGTGGAAAGTGCACCATAAAGGTCCAATCTAGTTCCCACAAACGTTACTTCTAAATACGCGTTTGTATCACTACTCCAATGGTTATCTCCGAAGAAAGCGCCATTCTGCTTGGCGTAACCCCACCGACCCTCATACCTTAACACTGGAAACGTGCAATTGGTGTCGTTGTCGTTCAGAACAACCGCAGGTGGTTTAAACCTGCGAAACCAATCAACATAAAAATAGTTTGGGAGAGGTGTAGAGCTATCGGCGTCCCAGCGCATCCCACTATTCAGAATCACGTACATAGGCACTGAGGGCACTACGTTAGTGAACACGGTCTTTTTTATTACACCATCCTTTCGCCAAATAAGGTAACCAGGACCCCATTCAAGCCCCCACGTATGCCAGCTGTCCACGCCCTCCCCATAAAAGTTCGAACTGTCCCAAATCGGGTTCGACGCCGTGCCAACACACAATCCCATGTGCATGCGATCTTGCGAACCAAAGTATTCTGCAATGTCAATCTCCGGAGGCCATCCTTGTGGCAGCATCCAAAATGCAGGCCAAACCCCCTTGCCGCGTGGATACCTGGCCCTTATCTCGACGTATCCATAGGTAAAATTTAACTTGCCATTACTGTGCACAAATCCCTCACTGTATGGGTATCCCCCAAACTCATTCCCAGCTGCCTTCCGGCATCGTAAAACCAGCATCTCATTTGTAACATAGGAATCTTCAGGCATTATATAACTCGCATATTCATCCTTGTGATATCTGCCACCCCAAGGCAAACTTCCATAACTCCATTTTGATGTATCTATCTTTGCGCCGTCAAACTCATCCACCCAAGAAGCCTCCCATGCAGCCGAAGGTGGGGTTGCAAAACACCTACCAATTAACACCCACCAAACAGCAAATACTAAAAACACTTTGAGGGCGACTCTCATTACAACTCACGCAATTTCGTTTTTAAACACCCTACATGTCATCCGAGGACATACCTTTTCACTCAAGTAAGCATTACCAGGTTGCGGTAGCTGGAATTCACTAACAGGGCTACCCGTCGAAATCCAATATGCTTCTACCATTGACTCACCAAACCATCAATCAACCAAACGGTTGAACCCATAACACATCGCATATCCATCCCTACGTACATCACCTGCAATCAAGAACGGTTTGTAATAGGTCACGGATGACGACATATTCACCTGTGTGCAATCCCTTTACTAATTGTCGCCAATTCTTAGCTACATTCTCCTTCCCATTGCCCCTTCTGCCCAATATCTAAGACAACTCCAGAGACATACCCACCACGCCTGAACACCGCGTTCTCCTAGTAGACTCCCATTATTTTTAATGCTTCTTAATGCCTGTTCATATGGTGCCGTAATACCAAGGAGGTCCCACAGTTGGGCATGATGTAAATTTCTCCCGTATTAGACGCGACTTGCCTGTGTCCCAGGGGGAAACCTTGCAGTGCAGCGCAACTCTTGCAAGACAACGCAGGTAGTGTAGGCTAATAAGGACCTGCTCGCACAAGCTATGAATGGTAAATCTACAATTATGCAGAAAAACGCACCCCGTGGGACGCATAAATGGTATAAACTGGTGATAGTACTCATAGTCGCCTTGCTGGCAACCGGAGTGGGGGTTTACCACATTATGACTAGTACTTGGTTCTTCAAAAGCGTCATTCTGCCTCGTGTTTCCCGAGGTGTAGGCGCCGAAATTACTGTCAAAGAGGCCAAAATTCATCCCTTTTCCCAAATTGTATTGGGAGGTCTGCTTGTCAAACCAGCTGGCTTTGAACCCCTCCTTCAAATATCGACAGTCAAGTTGCACTATTCTTTAATGAGACTACTTCGTGGCGAACTAGCCATAGATAGCCTAGTAATAGACTCCCCTGAGATAACAATTGTTCGCCAAGACGATGGTCGGTCAAATCTCGACCCAATACTTAACACTTTAAGTGGAAAACCCAAAGTTGCCACTCCCGAAAAGCCAGCTGCCCCAGCTCCTATGAAAATCGATATTGGTCGTGTTACCATCTCCGATGGTCGGATTACATTCATCAACAAATCCGCAAAGGGAAGCACTTTCAAACTAATCCTGGAGGAACTTCAAGGTGATTGCGTAAACCTTAAAAATGCCTCTCCAGGAACACTGTCATTGAAAACCATGATCCGCGGGTCCGAAGAAACCTCCAACGGTGAAATAGTAAACTCCTTCGTTGGATCGATAACCAATAGCATTCAGATGCGCATTTCAACTGACGGTCAAATCGAAAATATCTCAGTAAGCAATAAATACGAAGTCAAATCAGCCACCGGCGAATTAGCACATTTACTCGGAGCGGGGCTCACCATGGAGGGTGAGATTACAGCCCAAAAGATACAAAACTTAATTATTGACTTTGCACAACGCTCAACACCGCTAGGGAAAATCCTGGTTTATGGACCGTTTAACCTTAGAGACAAAACTGGGCAGATCACACTATGTTTGGTCGGAATATCCGCACCGGCCTTAGAATTATTCGCAGCCCCGTTTGGATACAAGTTTGGCGACACAATAATTAACGCGTCTAATTACATTACCTTCGCCAATTACGGTCAATCCATTACAACTGAAGGGTACGTCAATGTTTCAAAATTCTCAATCTCTCGCCGAGACCTTTCTATCCCGCCAATGGATTTTCAGGCGAACTTCCGCATATCATACAATGGGACCACCGGTGAACTTGCCATAGAGAAGTTCGAAATAGATGGCTACACTAACTTTAAACCATTACTCCAAAGCCGCCTTACAGCCCCAATAAAAATCACCCGGCAGACTCCACTCATACCAACTTACTCCAGTCACTTTTTGACGAAAGTTACCGATCTAGATTTAAGCGCATGGAAAACTCCTATTTCGACCTTCATTCCATCCGGAATCATAAACGCCCAAATAGAACTTGTCCCTTCAACTAAAATCCCAGGCGGTACACTCAACTTCGCTACAGAGTGGAGAGAAGTAACTCTCACGGCCGATTCGAGCGCAATCCAAAACCTCAACGGTTTCTGCCTCGGCCGGCTAGTTATTGAAAACCTTCAAAACATCAACATCGAGAGTCTTACTTTTAGTTTATCTCGGGCTACAAATCCTCTCTTGCAAGCCCACTTTTCCGGCCAAGCAAACTTACAACAACAGCTATCAAACCTGAAGTTTAGGTTCGAGGCAAACCTACAAAATCTCTTAAAATTGACCATGCAACCCACCATAAACGTCACCAGTGGCACCGCTTCCCTACACGGTTCATTCGAAGGAGCACTCACTAACTGCAATTTCGCAATCACAGGCAAGCTCAACAGTGCCAAATGCATATTACTTGGACAGACATTGCAACCTACCGACGGCGAGTTTTCAGCTTTGGTTCACCGCCTTGGCTCCGAGATAATGCTCAAAGATCTCAAACTTTGTCTCTCTCAAACAGGGAATTCCGTGTTCGACCTCAAGGGAGATGGCCAACTAAACACCGAAACCCGGGATATCACTCTGAAAATCACCGTTCCTGTTTGTACCGAACCAATTCTGACCCTTGCAACGGCCTCTTTGTTAAAACCTGGGACGATCACTCCTGGAAACCTCTCCGCTGACGCCTATCTAAGTAAAAAGGGCCCTTTATGGGAAAGTTCAATAAAAGCCACCATGACCAACCTTTTGTTCGTGGCCGGTCAAGAAAAGCTCGGACCGTATCACTTCGGCATTTACCTAGCCCCCACAGGCGCTGGCACTACCAACTTTGCCCTTACAAATGGATACTTTTATCTAGCCGATCCAAATGGTACCAGTAATGCAGTTACGTTAACCGCGTTTCTCCAAAACCCAGTACCACACGGTATCCAAGGGTCCATAAAAATCGCCGGTGATAAAATCGACCTGACACCTTACAGCAAACTTATTTTCCAAACCCGCCAACCTCCGGCTCCTGCACAACAACCACCAACTCAAATTGTTGATCCCCCACCCACACGTCTACCCTGTGCGAACCTTGAAATAACTGCCCAAATGACCAGTATCCGCCTGCAAGAAATAGACATCAAAGATCTTGACTTAAAAGTGGTTCTCCAACCAGAAGTTGTTTCTATACACAACCTTAGCTGCAAAATAAACAACGCCCCTCTACAGGCCGATTTAAAGCTAGATGTTGGCAAACCTGGTTATAAGTACGAATTTAACTTGGTCTCTGAACGTTTGCCGCTCACACCGATCATCAATACATTCTCCACTGAGTACCACGGGAAAGCAACGGGAGAACTTACCGCAAAAGCTGACATAAGAGGGCAAGGACTCACTGGTACCAGCCTCCAAAAGCACTTAAATGGAAATCTCCTCCTGTGTTTTACGAATTGCACTATGCGTCTTATTGGACAAAAGGCCAACTTGCTTTTGACCCCACTGGCCTTAGCTTTGGGCATCGATGACGTATTAAAAGCCTCGCTTACTAACTTTATTCTTAGCGTTAACCTCGGACAGGGCACCATTACAATCGCTAATTGCCTTTTGGAAACCGACCTCTTCCGCGCACATACGCAAGGCCAAATCCCTATTGCACCGGAACTAGGTAACTCGAGACTTAACGATCTACCAATTGAAATTGCAATCCATTCACAACTAGCTCAAAAGGTGCGACTGTTACCCGCCACTGCTTTGCCTTCTTCGAATATGGTGCAATTACCAATTTTCGCAAAACTTCGTGGCACTCTCAACAAACCCGAAATATACACAGACAAGGCTGTCATTGCTAGCTTACTGGCTAAATCAATCTCAACGCTACCAAGCGCTGCCGCAACCAAAACCGCTGAGATGCTTAATATGGCTACCCAAATTCTCCAACCTTCCACAAGCACCAACCAACCATCAACTAATTCTCCTGCTCTCCCATTCAACCCTTTGGAAGTGCTAAGGCGAAGGTAATCGTGCACCTCCAGTCACAGCCCTGGGTGTTGCTTTAAAGAGCGAACTTCTTTTCACCCTTACCGGTTTTCAAACCCTCATGGTAACCACCTGATAAAAACGCATTCTACCCGTGGAATTCGACTGAATATTTTTTGACTTTGGGCCCCTGGATTGCGAAATGTACCACCCGGAATGTCCTACTAACAACAATATTGCTTGTACGAAAACACCCAATTGCCCAAAATATCGGCCAAGAGATATGTCGGTCTTCAACACGCAACTCCTTCACTCCAAAAGGATATCCAAATCCTGTATGAGAACAACGACCGTGGTTAGCTACTTCGGTGTGGTTTTGCTTAGCACAACAGCAATCGCACTGAATATATATGCGCAACCTTCCGGGGGACCTTATGGGCCAATCCTAACCACATATCCTTGGCCTTCCAACGCTCCACGTGTTTACGTAGTCAGTCCTGATGGCCTACCTGATGCACCTGGGAATTTGGAAAATCCAACTACTATCGAATCTGCCATTGCCCGAGCTTCGACAGGCGACGCAATTGTATTAAGGGGCGGAACCTATCGCACAGGTGGCCTAGTTTTTAACCAGGGAATATTCATCCAACCTTATCAGGATGAAAAACCAATCTTTAAGGGCACTTTAGTTGCAACTAACTGGATGCGTTTACCAAGCGGTCTATGGCGCACCACTTGGACAAACTTATTCCCTGCGCGTCCGGCGGAGTGGTGGCACCGAGCAAAAGAAGGTGTAAAAACTCCCATGTGGTTGTTCAACAACGATATGGTATTTGTTGACGGGAAGCCTTTAAAGACCGTTGGTTGGGAAGGTGATGTCGATACAAACTCTTTTTACATAGACTATGAAAACAAACACATTTACATAGGCGTGAACCCCACCGGCCGAGTCATAGAAATCACAGCGTGGGATGTATGCCTCCTTCGAACAACCAACAATTGTCACGGAAAGAAATCGGATGGCCGTGGATTTACGCTAAGAGGGGTCACACTAACACAATATGCCTATAGAGCTATTGAGATAGAAGGTACAGAACCTGAAGGACCAGCGGATCCTGCAACGTACGGTAAAGATGTCGTAGGCACCACGCTTGAAAACCTCACAATTACACATTGTTCCCGTGTAGCGGCTTACCTCCGGGGCGATAACCTGACCGTAAGAAACTGTCTTATCAGCGATACTAGTACCGAAGGGCTTTACATTCTAGCGTCATCGGATTGCTTGCTCGAGCGTAACATTTTTATGAGAAATAACGTCGAAAAAATCAGTGGGTATTACCCAGCAGCGGTAAAAATTTTTAACCAGTGCCACCGCGTTACGTGCCGAGATAACCTCGTCACCGACCAACCAGATTCTAATGGGATTTGGTATGACGTAGGTAATGTCGACGGGATTTTTATCAACAATTGGATTGAAAACTGCATCGACGGATTTTTCTTTGAGATTTCCAAAGGGGCTCTCTGTGCGGGGAATGTCTTCGTTAATTGCTATAATGGGATCCGCGTCCTCAATAGCTGTAATGTTCGGATGTACCACAACACTTTGGTAAATACTCCAGCCCTAATTGAAAGGACTCCCAGAAGCGCCATCGGTGATCGATTCGGTTGGCACCCAGCTACCGGTCCAGACGTCGACAAGCGGGAAGGGCACGAATTTGTTGGTAACCTTATAGTGACCACTTACGAATACGACCAGCCACTATTAAAAGTAGAACAAACACCAATGCTATGTAACCGACTTACTAACGCTCAGCTTGCTAGGTGCGACTACAACCTTTATGTCCGCGGCCCGGTTAGCTCCTCAGCACCCC
Organism: uncultured Verrucomicrobiota bacterium; assembly: GCA_964654645.1. GTDB lineage: Bacteria > Verrucomicrobiota > Verrucomicrobiia > Limisphaerales > CAZZJO01 > CAZZJO01. The sequence continues at coordinate 113,086 of CAZZJO010000059.1, forward strand.
TTTATAAGTGGAGTCCGACACCTACAGAATGTTCCATAACCTGCCGTGGACCAGCCGAGTTAACACGCATCATACAAGTGTTCGAAACCAGGAGCGTGTACCTTAACGGCACTGCGTGGCCCGTGGTAAAATCAATCGAACTGAAACAATTCCAGCCCGTGCTTGAAAACCCGCTGCAAATCCCAGCGGAAATTATCCCGCACACAGTTTATTCCCTTTTAGGCTGGCCTACTCGCCCAAGTTACCTCCCAGGCGCCTATCAAAGATAACTTCATAAATGCCAATTTAGAAACCCGCGTGTTACTTGAAAAAAGCCGAGCATTGTAATCACAAAAAATATCATGCGACCCAGTTTTTAAAACTTTTGGGCGCAGGGCTTGGAAACATGCAAAACTACTTCCATTAACAAGTTTGAATACGTGTCCCGAATCTGCTCGGATTCTTTTCAAAAATTACCGTGTGTGCCAAAAGGACCTCGTCCCTGAAAGCCTCAAGAGGGTATCCAACACACAAACCGGTTTGTTGGGGTTTCCCATTCTACGTACATCGCCAAGGGTCAATTCAAAATTACGGGTTCAAGTCGCTTTAGGGTATCCGGACACAAGCAAATGTATTAGCAAATACATTTCGGTTTTTGGTGCTGGGTTTGTTGGTAGTGGGTGCGTTCCACAACTCGATTCAGAGCCCATGAATTTAACTTCTAATTCCGGCTAAAAGATTATTGCAAAACCAAACCCGTAGGTATATGTAGACTCGCGTTGACTTTCTTGCGATATGCTGGAATCACTTTTATATCCGAACACGATAGCTGTAATTGGGGCGTCCCGCCACCCCGGTAAAGTTGGGTACGCTGTAGTATCCAACCTAATCAACAGCGGGTTCAAAGGCACAATCGTGCCTGTTAATCCTGAAGCCACTGAGATCCTCGGAATTAAAACTTACAAACGCGTTACTGAATACCCTGGGAAAATTGATCTAGGTGTAATCACTGTACCGGTCAAATATGTAAAAGCGGCAGTGGAAGATTCTATTCGCGCTGGTGCGTCAGCGATTGTGGTAATAACTGCCGGGTTTAAAGAGGTTGGACCTGAGGGTGCAGCGTTGGAGCAAGAATTGGTCGAAATTTGCCGCAAAGCCAACGTCCGGCTGATGGGGCCTAATTGCCTGGGTGTCATGAATACCCACCATAATATGAATGCCACATTTGCACCAAGCTGGCCCAAAAAAGGCCGGATATCGGTAATTTCACAATCGGGCGCACTTTGCGTAGCCATTCTAGACTGGGCCGTCCATACAAAAGTTGGATTGGGCAAAGTCTTAAGCATCGGCAATAAAGCAGACTTAAACGAGGTCGATTTCATCGAAGCTTTGGCTGAAGATCCAGAAACAAATGTTATAGCGGGCTACCTCGAAAGCATCACAGAGGGGGACAAATTCTTGCGTGTAGCAGAAGCGGCGGCAAGCCACAAACCCATAATCATTCAGAAGGTAGGTGTAACCCAAGCAGGAGCCCGGGCAGCCTCTTCACATACTGGCAGTTTGGCCGGGGCAGATATGGCGTACTGGGCAGCATTTAAACGAGCTGGGGTCATTCGAGCAGAAACATTTGAGGCGTTGTTCGACTACGCCCTTGCATTTACTTTCCAACCTTTGCCAGCCGGTGACCGGGTTTGTATTATTACAAATGCTGGCGGCCCCGGTATTATGGCAGCTGACGCAGCTGAAGAAGCCGGTCTTAAGATCGTCTCTACCTCCCAAACGACTAGGGAAAAATTACAAGCGGCTCTCCCACCTGCCGCAGCATTGGGCAATCCGGTGGACGTGATTGGCGACGCCGACCCTGACCGATACGTAAAAGCATTTGAAATTTTACAGGAGGACGAGAACATCGACGCCTTCATAGTAGTAGTTACTCCCCAAAACATGACTAGGCCGCTTGAACTCGCGGAAAAACTGGCTGCGGCTCATAAAAAGACCAAGCCTGTTCTTTGCGCCTTCATGGGCGGAGTCGAAGTCGAGAAAGCAAAAGAACGGTTAATGGAACTAGGAATCCCAAACTATCCTTCTCCGGACCGAGCTGTGGCCGCCTTACGCGCAATGTGTCAATATGCTGCATGGCGTAAGCGCCCTCAGCGGGTTGTCATACGGTTCCCTGTTAACCGCCGCCGAGTCGAGCGTGTCATACAATGGCACATTAAAAGCAACATTCGCCAAGTTGGGGAGGTCGAAGCAAAAGAAATTCTTAGGGCGTATGAATTCAAAGTGCTTGATGGTGGCTTGGCTACAACCGCAAATGAAGCAGTCGAAATCGCAAACAGAATCGGTTATCCCGTGGTCCTGAAAATCAGTTCGCCTGATATCATACATAAATCTGACTTTGGCGGTGTTCGACTCAATTTAGCTAATGCTGAACAGGTTCGTGATGCATTTGATCTAATGATGTTGCGCGCAAAACAAAAAGCGCCACAAGCATACATTCGAGGTGCCTATGTGGAAAAAATGGGCCCGCGTGGTCGAGAAGTAATCCTGGGAATGAGTCGAGATCCACAATTCGGACCACTCCTAATGTTTGGTTTGGGTGGTATTTTCGTCGAAGTTCTCAAGGACGTAACCTTTCACTTGGCCCCGATCACTCGTGATGAAGCCCTACAAATGCTTCAAAGCACTCGATCTTACGCCCTACTCAAAGGCGCTCGCGGTCAACCGCCGGTTGACCTTGAGGTTATAGCGGAAGCTCTGCAACGGATAAGTCAACTCGCAACTGATTTCCCACAAATTAAAGAACTTGACATAAACCCCTTTGTAGTCGGCGAAGTTGGTGCCGATGCATACGTAGCTGATGCTCGGATGACTCTTTCATTTTGAAACCCATACATCTTGGAATCCAATGAACAATCCTTTTGGTTACGATCCCAATTGGACGGAAAAATACAAGTCCGCTATTAAAACAGCCGATGAAGCGGTAAAGCTCCTTCGGCCAGGTCAACGTGTGTTCATAGGCACAGGTGCAGCCGAACCATTGGATCTAGTTGAAGCAATGGTCCGACGGGCTCCCGAGCTCCCAGATACTGAAATTGTGCACCTTCTCACATTCGGCCAAGCACCTTATGCCCACAAAGAAATGACCCAATACTTCCGAGTCAACAGCTTCTTTATAGCCGAAAACGTTCGCGGAATTATCCAAGAAGGCTTAGGTGATTACACACCTATTCACCTGTCAGATATTCCACGTCTTCTTGATTCAGGAAAACTCCCATTGGACGTAGCAATCGTCCAAGTCACCCCTCCCGACGAACGAGGCATGTGCAGTCTAGGCGTGTCCGTGGATATTGTAAAAACTGCCATTTCCAATGCTTCACTAGTGATTGCTCAAGTCAATCCTTACATGCCCCGAACCTTGGGTGACTCCTTCGTCCATATTTACGACCTTGATGTATTGGTGCCAACCAACACCCCACTAATTGAAGTACCGACTCCCGAAATTGACGACGTGACCCACCAAATCGCTGAAAACGTCGCAGCACTAATAGAAGACGGGGCTACATTAGAACTCGGGATCGGTCGTATCCCCCAAGCCGTAATGGCCCTCCTCTACGACAAGAAAGACCTTGGTATCCATACCGAGTTGATTACCGATGGAATCGTTGACCTCGTAAAATCAGGGGTCGTTACAGGCGCTAAAAAAACATTGGACAGGGGTAAAGTTGTAGCAAGTTTCGCACTTGGCACACGGAAACTCTACGAGTTTATACATAACAATCCAATGTTTGCGTTCTACCCCACTGAGTATGTCAACGACCCATTCGTTATCAGCCGACAATATAAGATGGTCGCCATTAACACAGCATTAGAAATCGACCTTACCGGCCAGGTATGTGCTGATTCTATAGGGTCCAAATTTTATTCCGGGGTCGGCGGACAAGTTGACTTCGGCCGGGGTGCTAGTAAGGCGCCGGGTGGAAAATCCATCATTGCACTACCATCGACTGCACTAGGGGGAACGGTTTCTCGAATTGTTTGCAAGCTTAGCCCCGGCGCTGGCGTAGTAACCACCAGGGCAGGAGTTCAATATGTTGTCACCGAATACGGTGTAGCATATCTGCATGGTAAATCTATCCAAGAACGCGCCCTCGCTTTAATAAGCATCGCACACCCAAATTTCCGGGCTCAACTACTTCGCGAAGCCATCGAAGCAAAATATCTCTCTACTTCAATGGCAGACCTAGAAGGCAAAATCGTGGTCGGTCCTAAAGAATTCCGTACGACTTATATCCTGCCTGACGGCACACAGGTTACATTTAGGCCCATTCACCCTACCGACGAACCGCGGATGCGCGAGCTGTTTTATGCCCTCTCTGAACAGACCCGTTATTACCGTTTCATGAGCCACCAAAAAGTAGTTCCACGCAAACAAATCCAAGAATTCGTTTACATAGACCACCGAAACGAAGTAGCACTAGTTGGAACATTACCAGCACCCCACGGAGAGGAAATAATCGCCTTGGGTAACTATTACCTGGACCCCAAAACCAACCGGGCCGAAGTCGCTTTTGTGGTCCACGACAAATGGCAAAATAAGGGAATCGGGACATTCCTACTCCAACAATTAATCAGAATTGCTAAACGAAACGGCATACGCGGATTCACTGCGGAAGTGCTCGCGGAAAACAAAGCTATGCAAGCCGTCTTTAATAAAAGCAACTGTAAGATTTCAACAAAGTTCGACGGCAAAGTCTATAGCTACATCCTAGATTTCGAATAATTCCAGCCTAGCCAGCCTTAACGTTCTGCTATTACTGGACACTTAACGCGAGCCTGGTCGGCGAATAGGAACCATTATCACATCCCCCGGTTTAACCCGCGTTAAGTCCAAACCGGGGTTAGCTTGGAGGATATCCCCGAGGGAAATACCGTACCTGGCTTGCAATTTATCCACCGTTTCCCCGGGTTCAACCCGATGCGGAATAAATACAAGCCCATTAGACTGCACGTTTTCAACGTCTTCCCCTTTTACCCATCCAAGCGCCTTAGTTAATTCCAATTGCAGCTCCAATGCCTTAATTTGGCGCTGCACATCACTAATAGGCTGATTTGTCAGAGAAACATATTCTTGCCGGTAAGCATCGAGCAGTTCATATATCACCCCCCCTAAACCTGGTACCCCCGCATTATTCGCAATTTCTTGAGCGGTCCTAAAAATTGGATCCTGTAACCGACAAAACTCTTCGTAACGCGCATTCCCAAGGGCCAGCTTGATAGACTGCTCACGCCTCGCTTCTAAATCGCGCCGCATAGCCTCCGATCTAGAATCCTCTTTAGCGCCAAGCCTAATTAGCTCCTCTTCAATTTTTGCTATCGCACGAAACACCCTGCGAATTTCCTCAGGACTCGGGTTAAAGTATTTCAACCCCTCAAGTTGCTGTCTCACCATCCGCCCAACAAGTGAATACCTCAGCAAAAATTCTTCCATCTGTGTCGCAGTTAAATATTGTGCCAAATTTTTCTGCATCTCAGACTCCAACTCCAAAATTACCATAGGTTCAGGACCAAACCCTCGACTTTGGCGATCGGCCACATGCTCCTGGATGCGACGCCATGTTCGCACATACAACGCCCGTACTTGGACTTTTACCTCCTCCGGTAATACCCCAAAAATCTCATCGTCAAGCGCAGGCGGATAAATTACTGGCCTAAATGTATTGGTCCATGGTAGATCTGCAGCAACCCAGTTGGTTCCCAGCAACTCAGTAAGTAACCGACTTCGCTCTAGATCAAGCCGATGCAGTATTTCTTGCGGCGTAGGCAATTCCGTGGGTGACTCACCACTAATTAAAGCTTTCTCTAAATGGTCAAGTTCATTAGAAAGCCTTTTTGCAAACAATTGATTAACATCCCCCAAAATTATGTCACAAATTGTCGAATCCGGACACCCTACTTCCCGCAAGTTCTGAACGTACTTAGCATAATCTGTCGATTCCAATTGCCGCCAGTGAAAAAACTGGCGTTGCACTATCACATTGGTGCGAATGATATTGGTCCCTGAAATTACGAGTTTCTCCTGTACGGCCGGAGGGATGGTATTGCGGCGGCCTACTACCAGAATAAGTAATAGCGCAACATTTAACACTACCGAAAACAAACATGCCAGGCGCTGCCACCGCATAAGACAATTAAACCTCTCCCATAAAACGTAGCAACGTTTTTTGTGGTATACAGCCAGGGGAAATTGGTAATTTAAGTGCCCGTGAAACAACCAAACCGCGAAAGTGCGTACACTAAAGCAGGTGTAAATATTGACCTCGCTAACCGCTTAAAGTCTCAGCTACCCCATCTATTGCAACGCGCCCGACGCCCAGAAATGCTGGGCCAAATAGGTGGCTTTGGGGGTATGTTCGCCCTCCGAATAAAAAACTACACCAAACCAGTGCTTGTAGCCAGCGTTGACGGTGTAGGCACCAAGCTTAAAGTCGCAGTTATGGCAGGTCGCCACGACACCGTTGGCCAAGACCTGGTTAACCATTGTGTTAATGATATCGTCGTGCAAGGAGCTGAACCACTGTTCTTTTTGGACTACCTAGCTACAGCTGAACTACAAGAACACGTCTTCCTCCAAATCATCAAGGGGCTCGCTAAAGCATGTGCTGAAAATAAATGCGCACTTATCGGAGGAGAAACTGCCCAAATGCCAGGATTCTACGCCCCCGGTGACTATGACCTAGCTGGCACCATTGTGGGTGTTGTGGACCAAAAAAACATCCTCGACGGGCCCAAATCCGTCCGTCCCGGCGACGTGGCAATTGGAATTGCTTCATCAGGCCTCCACACCAACGGTTACTCGCTAGCTCGAAAGATTATATTCGATCAGCTCAACCTAAAAATCGATTCCTATGTACCCGAATTACAGTGTACAGTAGGCGAAGAATTACTTAAAATCCACCTAAGCTACGGCAGACTTATATTGGACCTTTTACGAGTATACAATCACACCACCGAATGCCCACCACAAAAACGAGTAATAAAAGCCTGCGCACATATAACCGGGGGCGGCTTCTACGATAATATCCCTCGGGTACTCCCACCAAACTGTGACGTGGTAATCCATAAAGGCAGCTGGGACATACCACCCATCTTTACATTTCTAGCTCAAGCGGGAAAGATATCCGAACAGGAGCTGTATCACGTATTTAACATGGGAATCGGTATGATTATTTTTGTGGAAAATAACCAAGCCTCACCAATCATGAAGGTAATCCGTAAACGCGGGTTTAAGGCGTATATTATCGGAGAAGTAGTAAAAGGCCGGAAACAGGTTTTAATTGCATAAAATGTCCCTGGAAATCCTCGGGCCTAAGCCGTTTGAGCGCGACGAATCAGGGCGACTTAAAAGCCCTATCGGCACTATTTTCCCTCGTTACAACGTGCTAGTTACCGTACCAGGGATACACGCCTCCCAACGCCACATATTCATCTCACACCTAAACCAAAAGCGCATTTCTCTAGGGCTTTCACCCCTCAACTACGAGGAAGAGATCCGAATCGCATCCGAAGCGGTAGACCTAGTATTCGAAGGCGACGTCATCTTAATTAGACCAGATCCTGACAGGATGGATCTGGCATTCGAGGCAGACGAGCTACTCCAACAAATTGTCTCAAAAAGACGAATCAAATTTTTAATGGCCCGAAATGAAAAGGTAAAAACAGCTATAAAACAGCGAGGGGAATGCTGGCGAATCAGTGCCCTACCACAATCAAAAGAGGGCATGAAAAACTTAATCCTGAATTCTCTCGTAGCAATCGGCAGCCGACCAATCTACTACTACAACCGGCATTCCGGAACGCGATACCTGACCTATAGCAAGTTCGCCTCACTGGAATCATTACCACCTGAAGAACTCCTCTTTCATCTCCATGAAATTGCGGTACATGCCCACCGGGTTAACAGGTTTGGCAACCCCGAGGTCGCCTTTTTCGGTGTCCAGAACAATGACTTCGGCCCAGCTGATTTTGCCCCATTCCTTGAAGAACGCTCATGGAACCCCGACGAACTTCGAAACATCTACCAAAGGCTAAAGTCAAAGTTTAAGGCTGCCGTGCCCCCAGAACTCCAAGAAGATGACCCCGACTCAGAATACTGGCGCGCCAAAATGTTTTCTGTGCTAGTTGCCCAACCCGATGAAACTCTTACCGAAGAACTACTACAAGGGCTTAGCGCCGAATTTTTTATGCAAGTAGAATGGCTACCCGGAGGCCGATTCGAAGAAGGGGAATTTATCTTCGACCCCATTTTTGAAGAAGCCGATGCGAATCCTAATGACCCCGAATTAGCCCGTTTGTGTGACGTGACAGTAAAAGGGTTCATATTCAACTTCATGCGCGAATACGGCGAAATCGAATACATTAACATTGGACGCGTAGGCAGTTCGCTCTCCGTCCGACCAATCACAGCTGGCAGACGCGGCGTTTACATTGCCGAGATCAAATTACCCTCCCAAGAAAAACCCGTAATCAGACTTATTAGAATGCAAAAGTGGGGGATTAAAGAACGCCTAGACCAAGGCAAAGACCTACTCACCGCAATAATCGAAAGCGAGGAATATACCGACTACATCCTCGACCGGCGCCTAGCATGCCGCCAGCTCGGAATGAATGTGGAGCTCCGCGTAAGCATGCACAGAGTCAGTGAAGTCTATAAAGGCCCTAACTCAAGCGCATATGGAAGGATTATCTGGGCAACATACTTCGAGCGCGATTATATTCCCGGCATCGCTACCGATAAATTGCCTCCAACCAAACTCGAAAACCCAGAGTATGCTATCCGACTAGCCCGACTACTTGGACAAGCGGCCGCTCCCAATATAATCCTTGGGCGTAGCCTCAACGGAACAAGTATGATATTTGACGACGGAGATGAAGTCATTATTGAGGATTCAAATGGATTGCCTGTTCGATTAGTGGTGTGCGATCATACTGGCGCTTTTGATGACTACAAACGCCCGCTACTCGAATGGGCTCCTGAATACGCAAAACCGGTTAATAAACGCCTTTCTCGTGTACCAGACCCCAAAGCGTTTGCCGAAGCTTACTTATTAGCATTCCACGAATCATTCTCAAGAATCCAAAACGATTATCGTCGCCGACGTCGCGCCTTCGACACACTCTTTAAACACAGGCCTTACGATCCAGCAGGCAGTTTCGCGTATCGATGGGAATGCGTCTTAAAACGGCTCGATTCAACAAACGTAGATGAACTTACTGCCGCAATCCGAGCACACATCAAGATTTAACTTTACACTACTTAAGGAGTGGTCTATCCCCAACACCAACAATTAGTAGAAGTAGTAAGGTTGGCTGCTTGTTGTACACCGATACCGAGGTAACATCTGCTTGAATGGCCGCCAAGACGCATGCCAATCAAGAAATAGCAAATTGCCACCATCTGGTAATCCTCCCTTAGCCATGTGGGGCGGACGATACGCCCTCCCCATATGCTCAGGCACGTTGTCGCTCGGAACTACGAAATTGTACGGATTCCTATCTGTCATGGACATGTTTTCATCAGCCACTACGACTGTTTCAGCAGGGCGATTCGTCTCGGTAACCTTGCCAATGAATATACACCAATTATAACATGTACTTCGTTTGTCGTCCGGTTCCCGCTTTGTGTAAAATGCATACCCAACTACCCGTCGGTCTTCCCTAAATTCCCACCAATATTTATCTATATCTAGCTCATTGACCCCCGCCGTTAAACCAGGACAATACAGTACTTTCTTTTGCGCCCCAGCTTGTACAATCAAATCTGCATTCGGCTTGGAAAAATCGTGTGGCCAGTCTCCCAACTTTTTATCTTGGGGTAACGTATCTCGATTCTCACCCGCATACGCTAAAAGCGCATTGCCAATCTGTTTTAGATTACTCATGCATTTTATGCGACGGGCTTTTTCCTTCGCCAGGCTCAGCGTAGGCATTAATAACGCAGCCAAGATCGCGATAATGGCAATAACAACCAACAACTCTATCAACGTAAAAGCAAACCGCCTCTTACCGCGTGCTAGTTTCATAACTAAAGCTTCGTACACTCATGTATATATACTAATTTTCCCGCACGGTCAACTAAAATTCGACCTACATCCCAGAAAAATTGTCCCTTACCTATGCCGATACCACCCCCCCATCAGAATATGCAAATTTGCAGCTTAAAATTACACCCCAGTCCCGAAATAGCTGCAACTCAAGGATCCACTCACCCAAAAAATCTCGATCCCTTAACCCCAATTTGAAGCACTGTTTCAAAAAACTCCTTATTTGCTTCCTGCAACCAACTACGAACCTGCACAAGGTTCCAAGGGAAAAAGCCGACACATGTTCTATAACGCAATTTCGGAAAAGCTAAACACAAAGGAGGTAAGTAAACCCTCATCCGATACCGATTTTTTATACGGCAGGCGCAGTTACTCGCTACGCTGCCTATATCTTAGGATTGAGCTTAACACGAACCCTCGACATTTTCCTTTTTCCCTTACTCGGAATGTCTAACCACTCGATAAAAACGCGCATTGACTACAGAAATGTTGTCATCCCATATCCTGGTTAACACCCGCGTAGCTATAAAATTTGTAACCGGTACCCAATCAACAAAATTTTCTGTGGATTCCAACCGATATTGCAATCCTGTAGGTGCTTCTACTTCAATAACAAACGTGTTGGTTAGGTACTGTGAGTTCGGAAGTAACAACGCTGGCCTTGGGTATTCTACCAACGCCAGGGTATAAGCTTGGCCTGCAGCAATCTTAATCACCCTCCGTAAACTGGCTGGCACCGAACTTTGGCCATGATTGTTCAACCCGACAGCTACAACCCGCCCGTCATTTAACAGTGCGGCTGAGTGATATTCACCAGCTGCAATTTTAACCACACCGTCCAAATTTTCCATCTCTGAGCATTGGCCATAGGTATCGTCTCCCCAAGCTGCCACCCGGCCAGAATCAAGCAAGGCTAGGCTGTGGGCCCTGCCACCGGCTACTTGGATAACCCCTCTCAGACCAGGTGGAACATTAGTTTGCCCAAAATCATTCAAACCCCAGGAATACACGGTCCCATCCGATAAAATCACAAGGTTATGGAATCGCCCTGCCGCTGCACCCTTAACTTTCACATTACGTAATGTCCGGGGTACAAGTCCGGCTCCATAACTCGTATCCCCCCATGCATACACCGTTCCATTTTCCTCCAGGGCAAGATTATGGAAACCACCCGCAGTTATTTGGGTTATTTTTAATAATCCTGCAGGCACATCACATTGACCATCCGAATTATTACCCCAACAAATCACTGTTCCATTTGATTGAAGCGCTACGCTGTGCAATGCACCTGCAGCGACAGAAACAACATTTGTTAATCCTTCAGGTACATTGCATTGACCGGAACCGTTATTTCCCCACGCGCTGACCGTCGCATCTGCTCGTAATCCAAGCCAATGCACGTCACCCGCTCCCAAACCAATCAAAAAGTGATAAGTGTAAGGCTCATCGCATTGCCCAGCATCGTTCCGACCCCAACCTATAATTGTTCCATCGGCTCTCAATGCCAAAACGTGGTATACCCCCACAGCAATTTTTACAACATCCACCAAACCTGGTGGGACATCACACTGCCCATAGATGTTATTTCCCCACGCCACCACTGTACCGTCTGAACGCAACGCCACGCTAAATCCCAAACCTGCCCCGACCTCAACTATATTAGTTAAGCTTGGCGGCACATCACATTGACCGCTTTCATTCCCACCCCAGGCAATCACAATTCCATTGCTTGTTAATGCCAAACTATGGTCCCATCCACCAGCTACCATCATAGCATTGGTCAATCCTAAAGGCACATTACATTGACCAGAGTCATTTTTACCCCATGCCCGAACGGTACCGTTCGCCAAAACGCATAACGAATGGTTACCCCCTGCTGCAATGGCCACTGACGGAGGCAACATAGGCGGGCTCGCTTGCCCATATTGACTTGCCCCCCAACCCACAATTGCCCCGTCTTTTTTTAAAGCGATGCTATGGGATTGCCCCCCAGCCACATCAATCACGTCTTCCAAATTAGCGGGCACATTACATTGCCCTACATTGTTAAGTCCCCATGCCACTATCGTGCCTTTCTGTGTAACCCCAAGCAAATGTTGATAACCACTTCTAATACTTACTATTGTGCCTATCGAATGAGGAATGGACTTTTGTCCTGCACTGTTGTCTCCCCACACCCAAATCGAGCGATCAATCTTCACAGCCGCACTATGCAACATCCCGGCAGTTATCTGGAGTGACTCCCGAGGAACATTCGGTAAATTGACTGTTCCCCAACCTACCGCCCAACCACTCTCGCTCGACATTACACTACAAGCACCCACCCCCCATAAAATCACGGCACATAACAAACTTACCGAAGGCAATCCTTTAGCCCTTTCCAAGTCTTCCAAAGACTTTCCAATTCTATAACCTTGCCTGGAACAAACTTGCTGTGAGTCTCTACTAAAGTAAACCCGCGGATCAAAACTTTTTATGTCCATCCATGTCCTTTCCGGTAGCTGTCAAAACCATTTGGCTGACCCGGCCACCGATTCACTTTCACCCTACGTCTGCAACCCGACATTGTCAAATTATTCCTGAGAATTAACCTACTTAGGCCAAACCCAACCCTTTGCCGTCCTACCCCTTCAGAAGAAACACCAACCCCGGAAATAGGGTTTTAACCTTGACGTATGTAGAAAGTTGCTTTTTAATAATACACAAGAATCAAGGCGGGTCTGGCGCATAACGAAGTCGGGGAATTCAGATTCTTCCGACTTTTTTATTGCAGTTTCCGGCCGGAAAACTCGGTATGAACGGCGACCTTATTGCAATAATAGATTATTGGGAACGAGAAAAAGGAATTGACCGGCAGACACTTATCTCTGCCGTGGAGGAGAGCCTACTAGCATCCGCCAAAAAGGCTGTTGGCCCATCAAGACAGTTACGCGTCCAGATAAATCCCAAAACAGGAGAAATCAAAGCCATTGCCCGCCTAATTGTAGTAGACCGGGTTTTAAACAAACATTCACAAATCTCTCTAGCAGAAGCACAAAAAATCAAACCAGATGCAAAATTGGGTGACGAAATCGACGTCGAGGTAACTCCAAAGGAATTTGGTCGGATTGCCTCACAATACGCCAAACAATACTTGCTGCAGCAAATCCGAAAGGCTGAAAAAAAGCTTATCTACGAAGAGTTTAAAGATCGAGTCGGCGAAATTGTCAGTGGAATTGTACGGAGGTTTGAACATAAAGACGTGATTATTGATTTGGGGCGATACGAGGCACTAATGCCGGTTTCTGAACGCGTGCCTACGGAAGACTACCAGCCTAACGACCGTATTCGCGCCTACGTTAAAGCAGTAGAAATGCGGCCCCATGGGCCGGAAATAATACTTTCGCGAGCAGACCCTCAATTTGTGGTTAAACTCTTCGAATTGGAAGTAGCAGAAATTGCGGACAAGACAGTCGAAATAAAAGCTATAGCACGTGAGCCTGGTCACCGTACAAAAATTGCCGTTGTTAGTAATGACCCGCATGTAGACGCCCTTGGCGCGTGTGTGGGGCTTCGAGGTCAAAGAGTAAAAAACATTGTGCGCGAATTAAACAACGAAAAAGTCGATGTGGTAGAATGGAGCCCTGATATAGCGCAATTTGTGATTAACGCACTCGGTAAAATCACTGCCAAAGGAGTCGAAGTTGATGAGAACCGACGACGGGTAAAAGTTATTGTGCCTCCAGATAAACTTTCGGTTGCCATAGGCAAGCATGGTCAAAACGCCCGATTAGCATCAAAACTCACCGGATGGCAAATCGAAATTGAACCTGAGATCATACAAACCAAAGGATTTGAAGAGAAGGTTGCTGAAGCCATCGAGGCTTTGGCGGCCATTCCTGGAATTACTCGGGAACAAGCTGATGCACTAGTCCACGCGGGGATTACTCGACTCGAGGAGCTTTTACAAGCTGAGGAATCAGATTTAATAGAAATCCCAGGAATCGGTGAAAAAGCCGGTGAAATCCTGGCAGCCGCGCGTGCCGAAGCACAACGGCGAACAATTCATATTGGCGAAACGCCGGGCTCACATGTCCCATCTCAAAATCAATAAAAATAGTTGTGCACCAGCATTGCCTAAGCACTTTCAACCGTAAAACTATTGTAACAAATTAGCAAGTCATGCCCGTTCGGATATACGAAATTGCAAAAAAATTCGGTTTGGACAGCAAAGTAGTCCTCGCAATTGCAAAAGAACGAGGACTAATACAAGCCACCAAGACCGCCGCTAGCTCAATTGATAAAATAACAGCGGAATATCTGGAAAAAGAACTCGAAGCACTTTACCCACGGAAACCCCAGCTCGAAACACAAACATCGCAAGCCGAATCCAGTCCACCAGTCCAGGAAGAAGTGACTGCCTTCACCGTCCCATCAACTGAGGCCGAAATACAACTAACCACCCTCGAGGCCTCCCCTCCAGAACCGACCTCAACGGGGATTGTATTAGGTGAAGCTGAATCCGCTCCCCTAACGCACGAGCCAGAAGACCAAAAAACTGTTGAAGCCCAAGAAAGTCAAGCGGTAGTTGCTGAACCATTATCCCCCCAACCACTCACAGTAGAACCCACTGCTAAAGAACACCCTGCCCCTGCTTCTGCATTAACAATAACGGAAACCCAACCGGAATTGACCACAACCCAGGCGCAGATCGAAGCTAAACCTGAAAAAGTTGACATACAGCCGTCTACCCCGACTCCTACTCAACCGCCACCCGCTGAGTTTCCACAAGCGGAATTATCGGCTCCAGCGATTTCGCAACAACCTGAGCCCACCACTCTCTCCACACCTGAAGCCCTAGTAGAAGTTGGGAGTAAGCCAGAGCCCGCTCCTACCCAAAGTCTAGCTACGCCAACTGCGTCTCCACCAAAGCAACCCGGCATAGGAGAAAAAGTGGGATTCATCCAATTGACACCGTCAAAGAAACCACAGCAAACCCAAAAACCACCCCTCCAAAAACAGCAGAAGGTTATCCCTCAAAAAACCGGCCAAAAAACACTTCAACAAACCACGCCCAAAACTCAACCGACTCCTGGGGTTGGGAAACCACAACCCCCGAAAGTGACTCCTGTCCAAGTTAAACAACCTACGACCGAAAAAACCCCACTGCGGATAACTACCCCTCCACGACCGAGCCAGCAGCCACCGCGTCAATTGCCTCAACTAGCACCGCCACCGAATGCACCACTTATTACCATGAAACCTCCGATAGTGGTGCGCGACCTTGCCTACAAATTGAATCAAAAGCCATTTAAGATAATAGCCGACTTGATGGAATGGGGTATCTTTGCAAATGCTAACCAAGCAATCGAAGAACCCGTAGCAAAACAAATTTGTGCCAAGTACGGCTTTAGATTCGAACTTGAGAAACGTACAAAAGTCGAACCCCACACCCGGCCTGCCGTAAAGAAAGTTGAACTCGACGAAGAAGACAGACCCCAGGACCTCAAACCCCGTCCCCCAGTCGTCACCATCATGGGACACGTAGACCACGGTAAAACTACGCTGCTGGACAAGATTAGGAAATCTAATATTGCTCAGAAAGAGGTAGGTGGTATTACCCAACATATAGGGGCTTACACAATTTCGATTCCACATCCTGATAAGAAAAACCAGCTCGCGCAAATTACCTTTATTGATACCCCGGGGCACGCCGCTTTTAGCGCAATGCGCGCACGCGGGGCCAATGTAACGGATATTGTGGTATTGGTTGTAGCTGCTAATGAAGGTGTAATGCCTCAAACTTTGGAGGCCATTGACCACGCCCGTGCTGCCGGTGTCCCAATCATAGTAGCTGTTAACAAATGCGATCATCCCAATGCCAATCCCCTGTTGGTCAGAAAACAACTGCAGGAGAAAGGACTTATTCCAGACGAATGGGGTGGCGATACAATTTTTGTGGACATTTCAGCATTAACCGGTCAAGGAGTGGACAAACTCTTAGAAATGATTCTCTTACAAGCGGAGTTGATGGAGTTGAAGGCCAACCCTAATCGGCCTGCAAAAGGTAACGTGATTGAGTCCGGCATCGAACCAGGTGGCCCAGTAGCTACCTTGCTAGTCAGAAAAGGAACCTTACACGTTGGAGACTTCGTCTTGTGTGGGCGCTACTTTGGTAAAGTGCGGGCACTTATAAATGACGAAGGCCAAAGGGTAAAAGAAGCTGGCCCATCAATAGCGGTCAAGATGTTGGGGTTAAATGGACCCCCAGAGCCAGGCACGGAATTCATGGTTGTCAAAGATGAAGAAACCGCTCGCAAGATGGCTGAGGAGCGCATGCAGCAAGCCGAAGAAAAAGTCGCTGTAAAACCGAAACCCAGAGTCACTCTGGAAGAGCTTCTTGCTACAATCGAGGCCTCAAAGATCAAAACCCTTAAACTAGTACTCAAAGCCGATACCCAGGGATCGGTGGAAGCAATATCAGGAGCACTTAAACAACTTAAATCCGATAAGGTTAACCTCGAAATAATTCATGCGGGTGTAGGTTCGATCACTGAAAACGACGTACTTTTGGCAGCCGCATCCCAAGGTGTCATCATTGGATTCCAGACTAAAATCGATGCGGCAGCAAGCAAACTCGCCAAGCAGGAAGGCGTGCAAATAAAACTTTACCAAATCATCTACGAGCTCATTGACGACGTCCGGAAAGCCATGTTGGGCTTGTTAGAGCCCGTAACACGAGAAGTAATCCACGGCACGGCAGAGGTAAAACAAGTGTTCCAACTCTCGAAAGGTGTGCCTGTAGCTGGCTGCGTTGTTACCTCTGGTCGAATAGTAAAAGGAAAAGTCCGAGTTTTGAGAAACAATAACCTAATATACGAAGGAGTTATCTCTTCAATGCGTCATTTCCAAGACGACGTGACCGAAGTAAAGGCAGGCATGGAATGTGGTATCAAAATCGAAGGTTTCGGGGATTATCAGCCTGGCGACATTATACAGTCGTACTCAATAGAAAAAGTCCAACAAGAACTGTAGCGCCTTAATTTCGGTTGGGAACCAATCCTTGAACCTCCAACCAGCTGTGCAAAATTTACAGTGAGTCGCCTATGTCAACCCGGAGACTTGAAAGAGTTGAAGAACTGCTGAAACGACAGTTAGGTGAAATTATTCAACGCGAAATTCACCTAACAGACATCGGGTTAATCACAGTAAGCGATGTGGAAGCCGCCGGCGACCTTCGGCAGGCAACCGTCTATGTAAGCATCTTGGGCTCTCCAGAACAGAAAAAGAAAGCAATCGCCATTTTGGAAAAATATCGCGCCCGGATTCAAGAGCTTCTAGCAAAAAGGATCGTTTTACGATATACACCTCGCATTCGATTTGTAGCGGATGACTCAATAGAACGCGCCGACCGCGTGCTACGTATAATCCAAGAACTGGAGGGGCCGGATAAAGCCAAACGCTAACTGGAGGTTTCTAACCAGCTAGCTATTCAGAATGAAATCATTTCCACAGATAGCTTACCGTATTGCTTCAACCTTAAAAGAGTCACAAAGCATTTGTATTGTAAGTCACGTAAGACCAGATGGGGACTGTATTGGATCCCAGCTCGCAATCGCCCTTGCCTTAAGTAACAACGGCAAACAGATCGTCTGCTGGAATGAAGATCCTGTTCCTTCCAAATACAAGTTCCTCGACCCCAAAAACCTAATCACTCAGCCCCAAAAGGGAATGCAGTTTGACGCAGTCGTTACAATCGATGTCGGCGCACCCGACCGCCTTGGTAGCGCTGCTGAATGCATTAACGAGAGACGCGTCTTAATAAACATAGACCACCACCAAACAAATACCCGATTTGGGGACATAAATTGGGTTGATCCCCGGGCAGCCGCTACTGGCGAGCTCGTGTTCAAATTATTAAAGGCGGGGCGATGGCCTATAACCGAACCAATAGCGAACTGCCTTTTTACAGCCATCTCAACCGATACGGGCTCATTCCGATACCCGTCCACTAAACCAAGCACTTATCACATAGCAGGCGAGCTTCTAGCTCACGGCGCAAAACTTGCACTCATTTGCGAGGAGGTTTACCAATCATACCCTCTCAGCCGGGTCAAACTTCTGAGACATCTCTACACTCATTTCAAACTAACGTACAACAATCAGATTGCTTATC
The DNA here is from genome assembly GCA_964654645.1 of uncultured Verrucomicrobiota bacterium. Classification (GTDB taxonomy): domain Bacteria; phylum Verrucomicrobiota; class Verrucomicrobiia; order Limisphaerales; family CAZZJO01; genus CAZZJO01. Next base: position 131,323 of record CAZZJO010000059.1, read on the forward strand.
TGTGGCTTCGACAGTCACATTTTAGACGGGCCGGTGCCGACCGAGCTGACGCCGAGGGTCTCATAGATCATCTTAGCGCAATCGACCCCGTTGTTGTGGCATGCATATTTGAAGAGACTGACGATGGGGCGATTCACATCAGTCTTAGATCCAAGAGCGAAAAAGTAAGTGTAAACCAAATTGCTGAACAATTCGGTGGTGGAGGCCACCCAGCTGCTGCAGGCGCCACTGCCAATGGTTCACCCCTTTCTGTACAGCGTAAAGTCTTACTAGCAATAAAAAACGCTCTCAAAAAAGCTAACCTTGAAGCCCAAAATGAATTCAATCGACGGTGTTTTACTGGTTGATAAACCAGCCGGTTACACATCGCACGATGTAGTTGATGCCGTGCGGCGAAGGTTCCGTATTAAAAAAGTCGGACACTGTGGTACGCTTGATCCCATGGCAACCGGCTTGCTCGTACTTGTACTCGGGAAAGCCACCAAATTATCCGAAAAATTGATATCTGACGACAAAGTCTACGAAGGTGCCATTAAATTTGGTGAAACCACAGACACCCATGATTGCGATGGGAGAGTAGTTAGTACCGCCCCAGTCCCACCATTAGACGTAGAAACACTCAACCACTACGCAAAAACGTTCCAAGGAGATATCTTACAAGTGCCGCCTATGATTTCAGCTATTAAACACGGTGGTGTGCCTCTGTATAAACTAGCAAGAAAAGGCATTGAGATCCAACGCGAACCACGGCTCATACACATCTATACCTTCCAATTTACAAAATACGAGGAACCCTTCGGTTGGTTCAAATTGGCGTGTACCAAGGGCACTTACGTAAGAACCGTGGCACATGACCTAGGCCAAAAAATCGGATGCGGAGCACACTTGTACGCATTACGGCGACTCGCCTCCGGAAAGTTTAAAGTAGAAGATTCAACTCCACTAGACGAGCTACTCAAAATGTCACCAGAACAGCTTCAAACAAAAGTCATTGGACTGGAAAAATTAGTGACTCTTCTAACTCCATATTGAGCGCGCCTGGGAATGGCCAATGTTTATTTATAAGAGCTTCAACGAGTTCAAAAAATCGACACCCCCACGCACTATTACCATCGGAATGTTCGATGGTGTTCACCTAGGACATCAGGCCATACTAACCGAAACCGTAAAATTTGCAGAAAAAACCGGTAGCTTGCCCACTGCGATCACGTTCTCAAATCATCCTGAGAGCTTTTTTGCCCCTGACGCCCCCCCGGAATTAATTTATCCGACCGATTATAAAATCGATTTACTTGAGGCGTATGGCATCCATCAAATTCTCTTACTGGATTTTAACGCCGAAATTGCTGCACTTAGACCCGAAGAATTTGTCGCTCAAATCACCACCCCCCCAACCACTACAAAGGCAATTTTCGTAGGGCCTGACTTCAGGTTTGGGCGAAACCGCACAGGCGACATTTCAACTCTCCGTGAACTCGGACACAAATTTGGGTTCATGGCTTGTACTGTGAGCCCTGCCACGTTTCAAGGGATAATAATCAGCAGCACAAAAATCCGTGAAACTATCAAGATAGGCAATTTTGAGCTTGCCTCTACAATGTTAGGGCGCCCGTACGCCATCGTAGGCAAAGTCGTCCCTGAAAAACAACTAGCAAGCTCGTTAGGATTCCCAACGGCAAACTTGGATACAAACGGGTTAGTCCTTCCTCCACGCGGAGTGTACTTTGCCAAGGTCAAGACCCCAGCAGGTGAAAAGTTTGGAGTAGCAAATGTTGGCCTACGTCCCACTCTACATTCAAATCAACAAAACCTTACAGTAGAAGTCCACATCCTCGATTACGCAGGCAAGTTATATGATCTCCGCATAGAAGTTATCCCGTTGGAATTACTCAGGCCAGAGATACGGTTCGAGTCAGTTTCCGCACTTAAAAAACAAATTGAAGCTGACATTCAAACTGCCCGAAAATTAATCCAAAAATACCGAGATTGAGCTCGAATCTCTCGCACCTTACCCTTGCCAAATCTAGCTGACAGCCAGAGCAAACCTAGCTAAAAATGGATCGGCTATGCATCAGCGTCTTTTATTCGCCACATTTATCACCATATCAACGCTGTCGGTTACAGCACTAGAACGTACTAACCAAATCTTCAAAGTTTTCCAGTTCCCTCCAGACAAAATTCCAAGAATCGATGGCGATCCCTCAGATTGGGAAATTGTCTCACCTGATTACGTGATCGACATTAACCAACTAAAGGATGACTCTGGAAAACACTTAAAGCCTGACCCAAATAACCTGGATGTACGTGTGAAAGTGGGATGGGTAAAAGGATTAAACAAACTTTACTTCCTTTACGAGGCTTACGATAACTACTGGGACTTTGAGCTGCCCGGATTACACAACGATACTTTTGAACTCGTGGTCGACGCAGACCTCTCCGGGGGTCCACTGATTGACCGATGGCATCCTGCAAAAGGAATCATAACGCCCAATGAGGCATATTTTTCGTTCCAAAGTGTTCATGCTCAGAATTACCACATTTTTACCCCCGCAGAGGGTAAAAGTTGGTGCATGTTTTGGGGCCCAGCCCAATGGGCAAAGGAATTGCCTTACGCCAATGCCGCTTACAAATACCACTTTAAGCCGAGACAAAGCGGACACCTCACATTAGAGTTCTGGATTACCCCATTCGATTATGCAGGAGCTGAAGGCCCAGAACGTGCAGTTGAATCTGTTCTTTACGAAGGGAAAATTATCGGACTTTGTTGGGCTGTCATAGATTACGACAACGTAAACTCAGGCACCACCAATAACGGCTTCTGGAACCTTTCACCTAAACATACAATGTACGGGAACGCTTCAGAACTTGTCCCTTTCAAGTTAATGCCTCTTGAACCCCAGTTTAAAAAACCTATCCAAGCCCGCTGGTCCTTCAAAATCATAGACCTCAACCACCGAATCGTAGCATTTAAAGACGAGTCTGAGGGAGAGATTACATCTTGGAAATGGGACTTCGGCGATGGCACAACATCAACAGAACAAAATCCAATTCACACGTACCGTGACCCGGGCCAGTACACAGTCATACTGTATGTTGAAGGGCCCGGCGGCAAATCCAGATTTTCAAGGGTTTGGGATATAACGTTCAAATGATCAATTCACAATGAAGCAAACTATGAAAACTCTCCGATACATTGTTTGCCTGGTAGTAATAGCAAGTCAAAGTGTAGCATTACCCCAAGTTCCTACTTTCCATGTTAAAGCCTTCGGCGCCAAAGGTGATGGAACGACACTTGACAGCCCCGCTATCCAACGGGTGATCGATACAGCTGCAGCCTCTGCTACCAAAGCCAAAGTGATTGTTGACCCCGGTAAATACCTTATCGGCACAATAGAACTTAAAAGCGGGATCGAACTATACCTTCATCCCAAGGCAACTTTGATCATTTCCACAAATCGTGAGGATTACCGTTACGAGGCCGTTATCTTTGCAAGCAACGCTGTAAACATTAGCATCACAGGCCGGGGCAAAATCCTTGGGCGGGGCCTTGCCTTTATGACACGTTACGATCCGGCTGGAGAATGGTGGATCTTCGGAGAGTGGCGCCCCAAAATGTTTATTTTGACCGCTTGTACAAACCTCACTATTCGAGACATTACATTCGGAGAAGCTCCATTCTGGGGTTTGCATATGCTGGGGTGCAACCATGTATTAGTCGAAAAGGTCAAGATCCGGAATTACTTAGACGTACCTAATTGCGACGGGATAGTGGCAGATCATTGCATAGACGTAACAATCCGTGAGTGTGATATCCGGTGTGGCGATGATGCTATTGTCATCAAAACCACTCGGCAACCCATCAACTTCGGACCCTCAGCATACATACACGTCCATGATTGCACGCTAGAAACCCAAGACTCAGCCCTTAAAATCGGCACCGAAACCACAGAAGACATACACGACATCGTCTTTGAAAAATGCACGGTTAAAAACGCATGCCGTGGCCTTAATATTCAACTACGGGATGAAGGCCACGTGTACAACATCCTCTTCCAAGACATAAAGTTCGTCTCCAGGTACCACGGTGATCCATGGTGGGGGCGTGGAGAGTCGATCTCTTTTACTGTGATCCCACGCACACCGGAGACTCACATTGGCTCAATCAGTAATGTGATCGTAAAAAATATCTTTGGCGTCTCAGAAAACTCAGCGCGGATTTGTGGCATGCCTAACCAACCAGTGCGAAATGTATTATTCGAAAACGTCACCCTTCACGTTGGTAGATGGACTAAGTACAAAGGTGGCGTGCTAGATAACCGCCCCACAACAGTCTTGCAAGAGATCGAACCCCATGACACCGCTGGAATACTTGTAAGGCATGCTAAAAATGTGACCATCAAAAACTGCGCTGTTCAGTGGATTAAAAACATCCCGATTTACTATGGACCTGCGATTTGGATTACCAACGCTTCGCCGATTAGCATAATCAATTTCCGTGGGCAAAGTGCTAACCCACACATCTACCCCGACATTCTTATCCAATAGTTAACCTTCCAACGCCGATTCTTACCCTATTTTAAAGAGCCAAGGTATCGTTCTGCGTCGATCGCGGCGGCACACCCCATTGCAGCTGCCGTGATTGCCTGCCGATACACTTTATCAGTGCAATCCCCTGCAACAAACACACCAGGTACACTGGTTCGTGATCCCTCCACCCGGAGAATATATCCTGCCTCATCCATAGCCAACTGCCCTCTGAAAATCTCAGTGTTTGGAACGTGCCCTATTGCCACAAACACTCCCGCTGCTTCAATCATCTGCTCTGTATTGTTTACAAGGTTCTTAACCTTAACACCAGTCACGCGCCCCAAATTCACATCAAGAATGTCTACGATTACGCTATTCCAAAGAGGCTGAATTTTTGGGTTATTCAACACCCGTTGAGCCATGATCTTCGAAGCTCGTAATGTTTCTCGACGATGCACTAGATAAATTTGGGAAGCAAAACGAGTCAGGTACAAGGCCTCTTCGCATGCAGAATCACCCCCACCTACCACAACCAACGGTTGATTCCGAAACACAGGTAAAGCCCCGTCACACGTAGCACAGTAAGAGACTCCACGCCCTTCAAGCAGCTTCTCACTTTCCAATCCCAACTTCCTATGCGATGCCCCTGTAGCAATTATAACCGCCCGCGCATGTATCTCATCTACATCTGTCCATACCTTAAACGGCGACCCTGTAAAATCTACACGCTGTACTACAGCGTACTTAATCCGTGCTCCAAATCGCTTCGCTTGTTCTTGCATCCTCTCCATTAACTCCGATCCTGTGACGCCTTCAGGGAAACCTGGGAAATTCTCAACTACCGTGGTCGTAGTCAAAAGTCCGCCTGGCAACGTACCTGTAATTACCAAGGGCGCTAAATTTGCTCTGGCTGCATAAATTGCTGCAGTTAAGCCAGCACAACCCGACCCAATAATCACTAGATCTTCCATACGCGCACTTGAACCTAAAACTACACCCTAACAAATTCAAGATGGAGGTTCACTCAGATTCTATCCCAGACCCAAACCATTTCTGGACTCGACCTTCAGACCTTTACGGCGGTAACCGCAAGGATTAAATTCGGCTTATGTTCAACGAACACCGAGCTAACCCGGTTCCAGAGCCAAAGGTACCCGCAGACCAAGGATTGGATTTGAGCGCACAACCTCGGTCTGAACCCGCACCAACTTTAGAGGAAATAAACGCCCAAGTTACTGCAACACACAAGGAACTAGCAGAATTACAGCGGTTAAAAGAGGAGCTCGACCGCAAACGCGCTGCACTGGAAGAATTAAAACGGAAACGCACAGATTTCCAACTGGGCCGGCAAGAAGTAATCCAAAGAATCACACGGGCACTTGAGCTCCTAGACCAAGCAAAAATTAAAGCGGAACGAGAAGCCGAAGAAATCTCCCAAAGTATGTATTCTTTGAGAGAGGCACTTGAAAGGGTCCAATCCATAAATGAATCTACCTGGACAGCAGACAATCTCCACGTTGAACTAGCTCGGGCCCTTGCGATAATTGAACAAGCACGACTGGAATGGGGAGCAGCCCGACGCAAATTCCCACTTCTGGACAATCCAGAAGAAGCTCTCAATAAAAGCACATTTCCAATGGCAACTTCTCCGATCCAAATTCTGCTCAAACAACCGTTCAAACATCTGTGGAAAATCGGTTTAGCGCTCACTTGGCCCCTGATATTGACGTTTCTATTGATGGCATTTGTACTCATTTTGTTTTTGAGAAGGTAACTTTCCCAAGCCAATGCGTCGCAGCAAATTATGGACATTTGCAGGAGCGATAAACCTAAGCTTAGCCGTAGCCTTGACCACGATCTCGATAACTTCAAAAATACAACTGAAATTTGAACTACGGGCAGCTCTCTTATCAACTGCGTTTGCCTTGTTTGTGATTGGCCTATTGCTGCTCCAAGCAGCTATTTACAACAGCAATGAAAATGGATCTGATTGAACTTTTGTTGAATGGACACCAAAAACCATACATTAAAAAAACTTGAGACCGAACTCCAGAAGCAGATTGCTAATCTGGAATCGCGAATTCGGTCCCTAGAAATGTCTTCCAAACCCACACCTTTGAAAGGTGACGCGCCCCAACCTAGACTTACGAACTTCACCCCAAAGAAAGAACCTACTTTTTCGCACGAGGCGAGATCACCTTTCAGCAAACAGCCATCCACAACCAAACCAGAAAAAAAATCCGACTCACTTATTGTCAACGAAATGGGGCATTACAAAATTAATTTGGTCGCCTTAATCACAAAAATTAAGACCGCTTTCTCTCCCCATTCACCTCCAAATCCGAAGCTCACCACCCTACTTGCAGCTGGATCAATTGAAGGCCCGCCATTGCTAAGACGTGAAAAACGTATAACCAAAATGCGGTTTTTCATAATGCTAGTGTTTTTCAGTCTAATTTTAATTGGGCTTTTCCTGGCGCTCCACCGTTAAAAAGCCACCTATGGGCGTTACAGTAAGTATGTCAGAGGATACTTATCAGCTGCCTATCCACACGCCACTCGGCACGTTTACCGCAACCTACACCAATCGAGGATTAGCAAAAATCGTTTTTCCTAGTTTCCGGCCTCCATTGCTAACTGACCTCCAACTATGTCCTTCCAAAATAAAGAAGTGGCACCGCATTACCAAAAGAGCAATTCACACAATCTTAAATGGAATTGCACCACGCGAAGTACCTCCCCTAGATCTTTCTCCCGGCTCAACATTTGAATGCAAAGTATGGAAGTATTTGCTGAAAATTCCACCCGGTCGGACCATTTCCTACGGTGCACTCGCAAAAGCGGTAACTGGCTCATTTAAGTATGCCCGGGCAGTAGCTAGAGCATGCAAGAAAAATCCAATCCCACTAGTCATACCCTGCCACCGTGTCATTTATTCGAACGGCACCCTGGGCGGCTACGCACCTGGCAAAAAGTGGAAGCGACTTTTACTACAACGAGAATCCAAAATTCCAAGTTAATATGCCCCCTCTCTCCCCCCAAAACCTTGAGAGCTAAGGAGAGTGTTCAAATAGTATGGACTTTTTCGCTATCCCAAACGCGGGGAAGTTACTCTAGTTTCCAAGGACTTCAACACCAGTGATAACGCCACTTCTAATCACGTACACACAAGAAAAAGGCGCCGGCAGGGTACCCCCCTCCCGGCGCCCAATTACTTATTACCCGACCCGAAGATTAGTACTCAAGGTCGTGGTCTTCGTGCTTGGACTGTTTCTTCTCCTTCTCTGGCAGTTCAGTAATGAGACATTCAGTTGTAAGCATCAAGCCCGCAACCGAGGCAGCGTTTTGTAACGCTGAGCGGGTGACTTTCTTCGGGTCAACCACGCCAGCCTTGATCAGATCCTCGAACTTGCCAGTGACCACGTTATAACCCTCGGCACCTGAACGACGCTTGACTTCCTCGACAATCACCGAGCCTTCAACTCCAGCGTTATTAGCTAATTCACGCGCTGGAGCTTCGAGGGCCCGCTTAAGGATATCAATGCCAATTTGTTCATCCGAATCGTCGCCCTTTACCTTCTCAACCGCTTCGATGCACCGGATCAAAGCCACGCCACCACCAGGAACAATGCCTTCCTCTACAGCAGCACGGGTAGCATGCAGGGCGTCTTCCACTCTGGCTTTCTTCTCCTTCATTTCAGTTTCTGTAGCAGCGCCCACATGGATCACTGCCACACCACCAGCCAGTTTGGCTAGACGCTCCTGCAATTTTTCCCTGTCATAATCACTGGTGGTCTCTTCAATTTGCCTCCGGATCTGATTGATCCTGGCTTGGATCTCTGAAGGTTTACCGGCACCTTCAACGATCGTAGTTGTGTCTTTGTCAACCACCACCGTCTTGGCCCGGCCAAGATCTGAGAGTTCGACGTTTTCCAGCTTAATTCCGAGATCCTCGCTGATGAATCGCCCACCGGTCAAAATAGCAATGTCTTCGCACATTGCTTTCCGACGATCACCAAAACCGGGGGCTTTAACAGCACAACATTGTAGTACGCCACGGAGTTTGTTGACCACCAGTGTTGCCAAGGCTTCACCCTCAACCTCCTCTGCAATTATCAACAATGGTTTCCCAGCCTTAGCGATCTTCTCCAATAAAGGCAAGATATCCTTCAGGCTACTGATCTTTTTCTCGTAAACAAGGATGTAAGCGTCTTCGAGCTTGCACTCCATTGTCTCCGTATTTGTGATGAAGTACGGAGACAGATAACCGCGATCAAACTGCATTCCTTCCACTACCTCGAGGGTGGTCTCTATAGACTTGGCTTCTTCTACTGTAATGGTTCCGTCCTTGCCAACCTTATCCATCGCCTCGGCAATGATATCACCGATTGCCCGGTCCCAGTTTGCCGAGACGGTAGCAACCTGCCTGATCTCCTCCTTATCTTTGACGGGCTTGGCAATCTTGTCGAGGTGCTTCACCGCAGCATCCACAGCTTTCATTATTCCGCGTTGGATGCTGATCGGGTTAGCACCCGAAGCAACGAATTTCAAACCCTCGCGGAAGATCGCTTCTGCTAAGACCGTTGCCGTAGTCGTACCGTCCCCGGCAACGTCACTGGTTTTACTTGCGACCTCCCGCACCATCTGGGCCCCCATATTTTCAAAGGGGTCTTCCAGTTCAATTTCCTTGGCCACCGTGACACCGTCTTTGGTCACGGATGGAGAACCGAATTTCTTGTCAATTACAACATTTCGCCCACGAGGGCCCAGCGTCGCCGTTACGGCGCGTGACAACTTCGTTACGCCCCGCAGCAACGCCTGGCGGGCCGATTCAGAGAACATGAGTTGCTTCGCAGCCATAAATCCTCCTCCTTTCTAGTTAGCAATGTTCAATTTAAAACTTCTCAAATCCGATTAATCCGAAATTACGGCCAACAGGTCATCCGAGCTCAAAAGCTTGTACTCCTTATCATCAATCTTGATTTCGGTACCGCCGTACTTACTGAACAACACGCGGTCACCCACTTTTACTTCAAAGGGAATTCTTTGACCTTTTTCATCGACCTTGCCTGTGCCAAGGGCCCGCACTATCCCTTCCTGCGGTTTCTCCTTGGCCGAGTCGGGAATAATTATCCCGCCTTTACGAACTTCCTTTTCCTCGATCGGCTCGACTAACACCCGATCGCCTAATGGTTTAATTTTATCAACCGTCGCCATATGCATCACTCCTTCAAAAAGTTACAGTATTGTTCAACTATAATTTCCTCAGCCGAGTACCAGACCAGGGTACTCGGGGCTAATGCATGCACAGGGTTAGTTAACCGGTCACCAGCAACCAACCCTGCGCCTGAACTTAAAATCTTACTTCTGTTTTTTATCATCATCCACGATCTCAGCATCTACAACTCGGCCTGAACCTGTAGAACCACCTCCGCTCGAGCCTGAACTAGAGCTGGAACTGCTAAATGAACCGGTTTGCCCAGCTCGAGCACCTCGATACAACTCAGTAGAAATTTCATGCCATGTCTGATTCAGCCGGTCTGTGGCCGCCCGAATTTCGGAGGCATTATTTCCTTTCATTGCCTCCTTGACTTCATTTATAGCACGCTCTATGCGCTGACGATCAGTCGATGAGATCTTCTCGCTAAATTCTCGCAACAGTTTCTCCGATTGATAAATCGCCGAATCAGCCGCGTTACGAGCTTCTGCCAGTTCTCGCTGCTTGCGGTCTTGTTCAGCATAAATCTCAGCCTCACGACGCATTCTTTCAATTTCCTCTTTTGTCAAACCACTACTTGGCTGGATGACGATTTTCTGTTCCTTGCCAGTTGCCAAATCCCGTGCACTGACGTGTAATATACCGTTTGCATCAATGTCAAAAGTTACTTCAATCTGCGGAACTCCTCGTGGGGCAGGAGGAATTCCATCCAGGATGAACCGACCGAGGCTCTTATTGTCTTTAGCCATTGGCCGTTCACCTTGCAAGACATGAATTTCTACGCTTGTTTGATTGTCTGTAGCCGTTGAGAAGATTTCCGACTTGCGAGTCGGGATCGTAGTGTTCCTTTCGATGATCTTGGTGAATACCCCACCCAGTGTTTCGATTCCCAAGGATAGCGGCGTCACGTCAAGCAAGAGGACATCGCGAACCTGGCCCTTTAACACACCACCTTGGATGGCTGCACCTAAAGCCACCACTTCATCCGGGTTAACGCCTTGGTGCGGCTTCTTTCCAATAATCCGCTGCGCGATCTCTACGATCTTCGGCATCCGGGTCATCCCACCCACCAATACCAAATCGTCTATATCCTCAGGTCTCAACCCAGCATCCTTCAAACATGCCATCACGGGCGGAATCAGTCTCTCAAACAAATTGTCGCACAATTGTTCGAGCTTAGCCCGCGTAAGCTTCATTTGAATGTGCTTCGGGCCTGTAGCATCCGCGGTGATAAACGGTAGATTGATTTCGTATTCGGTGGTGCTTGAAAGGGCAATCTTTGCGCGCTCAGCTTCTTCTTTTATCCTTTGCAATGCATCTGGCTGGTTTCGTAAATCAATCCCATACTGCTTTTTGAATTCTTCGATTATCCAATCCATTATGCGGGCGTCCCAATCATCACCACCCAAATGGGTATCACCGTTTGTAGCTTTTACTTCGAAAACACCGTCCCCGATTTCGAGCACCGAAATATCAAAAGTGCCACCCCCTAAGTCGAAAACCGCGATTTTACCCTCTTTTTTCTTATCTAGTCCATAGGCCAACGAAGCAGCAGTAGGCTCATTTATAATTCGCAACACTTCTAGCCCTGCGATCCTGCCCGCATCTTTAGTAGCCTGCCTTTGAGCATCGTTAAAGTAGGCGGGAACTGTTATTACCGCTTCTGTGATCTTTTCACCAAGACGCATTTCAGCATCTGCCTTCAGCTTCTGCAAAATCATTGCACTGATTTCAGGGGGGCTAAATTGACGCGGCTTCCCGTCAATTTCCACCTCGACCCACGCATCCCCATTAGGAGCACGAACTACCTTATAAGGTACTCGTTTTATTTCATCGAGTACCTCGTCATACTTCCGCCCCATGAACCGTTTAATTGAATAGATTGTGTTGCGCGGATTGGTAATGGCCTGTCGCTTAGCTGCCTCACCTACTAGCCGCTCCCCACTCTTTGTAAAAGCCACCACCGATGGCGTCACCCGTTTGCCTTCAGCGTTTTCCAACACAACGGGTTCGCCACCCTCATAAATCGCCATGCACGAGTTCGTCGTTCCTAAGTCTATGCCTAACACTCTGCCCATAAGCCTAATTTTTTCAGCTGTAGTATTCTCGCAACTCGAGTGCCAACCTCTATGACTCAATACAAGCCCTTGATTAACAATCACTTAAATTTTATGCAATTCCGTTACCCCCTGTAAAAACAGGGCAAATCGAGTCAATTTGTCGCTCTACCAGATCGACGAGCGTGATAAATTGTCGCTCGTGATAAATTTTTGCCCCCTTAACTACCGGGCTTTACGGCGGGTAGCAAAGCCAAATCGGGTGGAAGGTTATTTGGATCGTAAGCCTCGACTTTTAGTGATAACAAGCTCCAGAATGGGACTTCGAATTTTACCGCACCCCCAGAGCGGTCAACTAAAGCAGCAATTCCAACCGGGAGACCCTGATGGTTTTTTACGATTTGAAGTGTTTCAGATACCCGACCGCCTAATGTGACCACGTCTTCAACTATCAAGAGGCGTTCTCCGGGCCGGATGACAAACCCTCGACGAAGTTGCAAGGTTCCTTCGTGTTTTTCGGCAAATATGAATCGGCATCTTAGTTGTCGTGCTACCTCCTGCCCTATTACCAATCCCCCCATCGCAGGAGATATCACAGTGTCGACTTCAATAGGCCCAATCTTGCTTAATAATGCTTTGGCAAACTGCTCGACTATAGGCATGAACTGCAAAGCCAAGGCGCATTGGAAATACACGCGGCTATGAAGTCCACTACGAAGAATAAAATGTCCTTCCTGCAATGCCCCCGTCTGCCTAAAAATCTCAAGTATTTCACTTTCAGTCATCGCGGGAAAATCTTAACCACCTAGCACGCACAATCAAGCACTCCCACCTGCAGATTTGCCTTTCTCTTCCTCAACCGATGTCCTACACCACGCGCGTGTTCAAATTAGCATTAACCCCATCAATGACCTCCACCACTTCTCTTCCCCCTGGGTTGTTGTTGAGCGATTCTACTTACTGGCACCCCATGATTAACGCGGTCTTGGTTTGAGCTTTCTACCACTTTTGAAGAGGAACTTGGCCCGCTACTTTTAATACTGGTGGAATCCATTTCTTTCCGACCACTTCCTAAGTTCTGCATTTTTTCCGAAACCAGGATTGGTTGCCGTGGTTTCGCTGCAAGATTCGAATCATTTTGTCCTGATGCCTTTGTTGCCGGCTCTGTTTGAACGCTTGGGGTTACACTTCTCGCCGTATTTGGGAGATTCCCCTTACTGCTTTTGACTGGTACAGTAGGTTTGGGCGGTGAAGGCGTGGTGCTTTTATTTCTATTTCCGATCTCTGCTTCTTTACTTTCCGGCTTTGTAACATTCCACGTGGCGCTCCCACCGGTGTTCCTAACAATTCCTAACTCATCATGTCGAGGTGAGAACGGCTTTCTTGCATTTTCCCGCTCTCCATAAAATGTTGGATTATCAGGCCCATGTTTTGGTCCACGGGTGATCGTAGGATTGTTGTCTCGGTATGCCTCGGGAAAACCTTTTTCAAGCTTGGGTGAAAAGTTTTTAGTTAGTTGCTCACTGACTGGATGTAGCTCCCCTTTTCCACCGAGGTTGTCAGTTTGGGGATGTTGCAGTTTGATGTTTTCAGAGGGGTGGTTTTGGGAGCTCCCTCCTAATACAGAGTTGGAAGCTAGTGAAGACCGCTTTGTTAATTTTAAAATAGTTGGTACATTTTCTCGGCCTTGAATAATTTGTTCTGCTTTCTCCCCGTCTTTTTCTCCGCCAATGTCTAATCTGGGGGTGCGGTGGCTAGACTTGATCAGCACTGGCGTCCTATCAGATTGGATAGGCCGATCGAGTACTTTGGCTTTCAAGATATCAGTTTTGTCTCCCCGTATCTTTTCTAGAACGATTGGATGTGCAGTTGGACGCCCAAATCTGGTTGTAAACTCTGTTTCGATGCCGCGATGGTGGATTACACCATCCGGTCCTGCCTCGTATCTAAAAATTGTTTGGCCATCACGGATAAGCTGTTCATTTTCTTGTCCTGGTATACACCGGCCTGGGAGATCTTTTTGAGTCACATCCTCCCATTGCACAAAAGTAAAGTGGTGAGGCTGTAAATTTAAATCTCTTTCGTGGCGCAGCGGGGTATCACCTCGGTGCAACCCTTTTCCCGGATGGAATCTAGTTCCAGGGGGCAGTGGCGCCCAACCACAATGGCGAGTGTGAACTTTCCACACAACCCATGCGGGTGCCCACTGATAATCGGGCCACCAACACCAACCCCAGACAGGATGGCGGAACCATCTACCGTAATGGAAAGTGATTTCGCCCCATTTATAGATTGAATGCCAATACCACCCAAAGCTCGTGTATACCCACCAACCACCGTGGCAGTAAGGCCGCCAATCGCGGTGGATGACGACTATGGTGGGCCGCCAACACCAACCCCAATCGTCTATAAAAACCCATGTGCCATATGGAGACAATGCCTCGTAAAAATACTGATGAGTAATTACTGGCTGCTCCACCACATTGGTAATAACGATCACATTAGTTATTGTAGAAACAGCGGGCTCACTAGGTTCTGCAACGTTTGTCATAGAAGAACCCGCGTGCGCTGCACTCCCAAAACCACTAAAGCCTAACTTACTATCATGTTCCAGAATTGCATCAATCAGTTCCGCTGAGACACCTAAGTCACGAAGGTATATAATGTGCTCTGCCCGTAGGTGAAACGGGCTTGGGGCATGTCGAATATAACTCTTCAAAATGGCCTCATCCACACCAGCTTGGATTAATTTTATTAACTCACGAAGCGTTGGGGAAAACCACACGTTTGTCGGCATTCGTGTTACAGTTGGAACTTCAAAACCGCTATTAACCAGATTTGTTTCTGGACAGATAAAGTGGGGGTTCTCGCATATGTTAGATTCGACCACACCACAAGAGGCAGTTTCAGTACACTCTCCTATAAATCCAAGAACTTGGTTTGACGCGCTATCGGATGTAATTACTATAGGCTGATGCGAACTTAACCCACCCTTTTCCTCAGTGCTGTTCCCCACAACCAATCCCAAGCAGCAGATAGCCACCACTGATGCAATTATACTGCCCCAAAAGAGCTTAAAGCCCGAACTATAAGGGGATTGTTTAAATGACGAGTCAATACGCATGTGCATTCATGCTAGGTTTTCATAGGTATTGACGTGGAAGGACGGGGTATAATTCATTGCGTGCCTATGATAAGAGGTGGTACTCCCGCCCCGAATCGAACGGGGATCCGCGGTTTAGGAAACCGCTGCTCTATCCATTTGAGCTACGGGAGCCTTGCTAATTGAACTTTATCTTGGACTCTACGAAATCACAAGCCCACAATAATTTGCCTCTATGCTGAAGTCGCTGCAGGTTTAGGCAGACCCGAAACCAATTCTGAGCCTTCGAGAATTGGATTTTCCTGGGTTGGGTTCCCAATGGCGGGGACAGATTTCTTAGCTCTAAGTCTTTCTGGTAAAACGCCTGTTCTGACTATTTCTACAACGTCTTCTCCTGCCAATGTCTCAAACTCCAGCAAAGCATTTGCAATTAGCTCTAATTTATCCTTGTTGCCAAGTATCAACTGACGAGCGCGTTCGTAGCAGGACTGAATGATCGATTTAATTTCTTCGTCGATTTCTTTAGCGGTTTGTTCGCTGTACTGTTTTGTTCGAGTTAGGTCGCGCCCCAAGAACACGTATTCTTCCGTTGTGTCATATTGGACCAGCCCCAATTTATCACTCATTCCCCATTGTGTTACCATCGCACGCGCGATTTCAGTCGCCTGCTTTATATCAGCTGCGGCTCCTGTGGAAACGTCGCCCGTGGCAATCTCTTCTGCTATTCGGCCCGCCAAGGTCATTGTAATTATGTCCAGCAACTCCTTTTTCTTACGGTTGAATACGTCGTCCTTAGGTAGCGACATTGTCGCTCCGAGAGCCTGGCCGCGTGGGATAATCGTTACTTTGTGGAGTGGATCTGCATTCCCCACAAGGACATTGACAAGTGCATGCCCTGCCTCGTGCCAAGCAATAACCCGCTTTTCATTCTCGCTCATTGCCAGGCTACGACGTTCGCGACCCCAACGAACCTTATCGCGGGCTTCTTCTAGGTCTTCCATCTCAATTGCCTTTTTTCCGCGTCTGGCCGCCAACAAAGCGGCCTCGTTCACAAGGTTTGCCAACTCAGCCCCTGAAAACCCAGGCGTGCTCTTCGCAATCAAGGCTAGGTCAACATCAGAGGATAGCTTAACCCGTCGGGCATGGACTTTTAAAATGGCTTCTCTCCCCCGGACATCAGGCAGATTAACGTATACCTGTCGATCGAACCTCCCTGGTCTGAGCAAAGCCGGGTCCAACACATCGGGTCTATTGGTGGCAGCTATAACAATTATGCCTTCAATCGTATCGAAACCATCTAACTCAACTAACAATGCATTCAGTGTTTGTTCACGTTCGTCGTTGCCCCCACCAAGTCCGTATCCGCGGCTTCTGCCTACCGCGTCGATTTCATCAATGAAAATCAGGCATGGGGTATGTTTTCTGGCCTGCTCAAACATGTCTCGGACGCGACTTGCACCCACGCCTACAAACATTTCTACGAAATCCGAACCACTGATGCTAAAGAAAGCGGCGTTTGCTTCACCGGCTATTGCCTTGGCCAGCAAAGTTTTTCCGGTACCTGGTGGTCCCACTAATAAAACTCCCTTTGGTATTCTGCCACCCAGCTGCTGAAACTTTTTCGGGTCCCGCAAAAATTCTACTATTTCTCTAACTTCCTCAACCGCCTCATCGATACCTGCCACGTCTTTAAACGTGACCCGGTCCCTACCTTTCGTTAAAAGTCGGGCTCGGCTTTTTGCAAAGTTCATTGCAGTTCGGTTAGCTGCACGTACTTGTCTAAAGACGAACCACCATAACATAATGAATCCAAGCAGCACCAAAGCCCCATACGCAAGAATGCCTGTCCAAAAACTTCCGACCTCATGCACCTCAAACTTCTTTGTCCGTAAGATATTTGCTTCCAACTCCTCAGGCAGACGCACCTTGGCGTAGAACGGCACTGTTACCGGTTTACCCTGCGGGTCTTTGATAATATTTCCAGCCGTATCGACCTTATAAAGTTCGCCTTCAACTTCGTGTAAAACGCCTTGGAGATTGTAATATATCGTACCACGCACAATTATGTTTGATTCAACTGCTTCCAAAAACTCCGCCTGGTTAAGCCGCATTGCCTTTGCGGTATTTGCACGTTGGTGTGCAACAGCTATGAATATCACTAACCCTAACACTGCAATCCAAATCCACAGCGTTCGTGCCTGGTTAAACCCAGCCGATCCCCCCCGGTACTCATCCAGTCTATTTTTTTTGTCACCAAACATTACAATTCGACTTTACCACCATAACGTCAGGTGGGCAATGATCTGCTACACTCCGATTTATCTCCCACTTCAAAACGCGCCGTGTTTTCGAGGTAATTTTGAACTTTTCGCCTATCCTCAATCCTTCCACCCAAAAAATTTCCCCACTTTCACTCTCTGCAACCCACAGCTGCCTACGACGCTCGAGTGGAATTTTCCAATTTACAAATAAATCCTGCAATTTTGCGGCCGAGGAAAATCCAATAGGCATAAATCTATCTCCTGGCTTCCAGTGCCGGATAACCAGGCGCCTACCAACCGCGTCAGCATCAAAATATTCGCATTTACCAGGATTAAACTCTGACGGCACATCTTTAGGTCGTACGAAGGTCCATCGGATGCTTAATCCAGGCAAATCAACCACACCTGTTTGAGCGTTTAATTCCACTGTAATCGCCGTCCCAGGAATAGGCTGTGAGCGGATTTGGCCTGGCACCACAGTAATCTTTCCATGGCCGTCCCGCTTAACGTTCACTGCTCTTGGAAATGTAATCCAAATGCCTTCTGAAATACGTAAACGCTCAATTTTTTCGAAATCGTACTCTACCCCTGCCTCAATTAGCTGCAATCTAAGCAACTGTCGTTGAACAGCCAATGGAAACGAATCAAATCGTCTCACCAATCCCCTCTTAAGCTCCTCTTGAGCAACTTCAGTTACAAACCCGCTTTCTGCCGCAACGATATCCATAACCCTTGAAACATTTTCATAAAAGGCTTCTCCAAACAACCGTTTCAACAGCGGGATTACTCGGTGCCGGATACGGTTGCGTAAGTACTCCTCGCTATAGTTTGTTACATCCAGTCTGAAGCGAAGTTTTTCAGCCTGGGCATATCTTTCAATCTCCTCCCTTCTAAAGCTAAGGAGAGGTCGGACTAGCCAAACACGTCCCTTGTTTCCGGCCGAATCCGATGTACTTGGCACTGGGGTACGTGACACCCATTCCATCCCCCGTAACCCTTCTCCCCCCGTTCCTCGTAAAACACGCAGAAAAAACAACTCCACTTGGTCATCCAACTGGTGTCCTAATGCAATCTTTTGAGCGCCATAAAGCTGAGCGACCTGGGCCAGAAACCCATGGCGAAATTCGCGGGCAGCCATCTCGATTGAAATACCGCTTGCTTCTGCGTACCCGCGCACATCCCCTCGCCCAACGCAGTAAGGTAACCCACGTTCTATGGCTAAGCCACGCACAAAATCCTCATCAACATCAGCTGCCCTCCCTCTGAGCTGGTGATTAAAATGTGCGACGACCAATCTAATCTTCAATGCCTCCCTAAGCTTGCACAAAACATCCAACAAAACGACAGAATCCACGCCCCCAGATACACCAACTAAAAGCGTCTCACCTGAATTAACGTTGCAGCGAAATAAAAGGTTTTCGCGTACCCTTGTCAAAAACTGGTCCACCCCATTTTTTATATCACGCCTGCTTCTTGTCCTCCACCGCTAATTTTCAAACCAACCGGCTGTCGCACCAAACTCCTCATACCGCCTTTTGAGAAGGGTAAACACAATCAGGACTTGGCCAGGCTGGTGATTAAAGTGCCGCGCATTTCTGTGAGCACAACCTCATCCTCCATTTGTGGAGTTTGCGCCTCTTTGTAACCTAATCTTATAACCTAAAGCAAACACCATGTGCTCACTGCGAAGACAAATACCTCCTTTACGTTATCACACGACCTTTTAACGTGGTGATTCACCAAATCCAAGTTCCAGAAATTCCAACAGTGACATGCGTCCTGCCAATCACCCGAGGTACAGCCGGCCTGTGATAATGCGGGCGCACCACAACTACAGGTCTTGGACAAACAACCACTGGAGGTGGGCAAGGGGGCACTACTACCTGAGTTCTAGCCACCGCCGGCACAACCACAACCTCGCAACAAGAAGCTTGAGCAGAAGCAACTGCCCCTGAACATTGGGTGCTGCTTCCCCTACCAGTGTCAATCATGAATCGAATTACAACATCGCTCACCCCACTTTGATGTAGATCAATTATATCATCAGCCGTCAAAACGAACCGGGTGCCGGTGGCTTTTATCTGCTCGATAATTACCGTGTCGCTTACGCCTGCTGCAGCCATAGCCTTTACGTCATGGATCGTTAAAGTTCGCCGTGGAACCGCGGCGCACAAAGAGGCACTGGTTACGATTGCGGTCTGGCCTCCTTCACCCCTTTTAACTGAATCAATTGCATGTCCCGTGATTGCACCTGCCACCGTACCGATAGCGCCTCCGATTAAAGCACCTTCACCAGCATGACGAGATTGATGTCCGATTATTGCTCCAGCAGCAGCTCCTAAGGCGCCACCAACCATTGCACCGCTTGCGGCGCCTTCTCCAAAAGCGTGGGTACACAGACCTATCGTTAAACCCGCACAAATAACTCCAACCCATTTCATATCAAAACAATCGACGTTCCTAATTGGCGTGGTATTCATTTCTGCTCGTTTGAGCCTGACAAGAAAGCAGCTATTTGTGGACGGCAAAGGATGTAACATGGGATTTAGTATGCTCCTTTCTAACCTTGGCTCCCCATCCTAAGACGCTACTGGTAGCTGAAATAAAGGCTGACAAAAGTGAACCATGGCCCTGCCCATGGGATAACCGGAAATGCCTAAATCAAAATACAAATTTTAATGCTTCTGATCCTGTGGAGGTCTCGTATACGCCTGAACTGACGTCACACCGAGCTTTTTAGCGGCATCTACAATTTTTATCACAACGCCAAACGGCGCTTGTTGATCGGCTGCTATTGCAACCTGACTAGTTTTGCGATACGCGAGCGTTACCTGAATGTCCCGCTCAATTCTCTCCATTGGTATTGGGGTAGGATCATTCCCAATTCGTATTTTTCCTTCTTTGTCAACGTAGACAATCAACGGCTGGGTTTGCGTATCCTGCTCTTTAACACCATAGGCAGATTCCGGTAACGTGAGTTTAACCGCTGGCTGTTGCTTAAACGTGGTCGTTACAAGTAAAAAAATCAGTAGCACAATCAAAATATCTATCAGTGCCACAATGATGATGGTGGGGGCTCTTTTACGCCTGTACACGTAGAATTTCATGCCTCTTAGCTAGCGCTTGTAATTTTTCGGATTGCCTCAAGGCAAACTGTTTCCATCTCCAGGGCTAGCAACTCAACCTTCTTGGTGTAATAGCTCCAAAAAATCAAGGTAGGTATGGCAATCAACAATCCCAGTAATGTTGCCCGCAATATTAAGGCTATTCCATGTGCCAATCGTGCTGCGTCCGTCAACCCAGTCTGACCAATGTTGCCGAATACCGACATCATACCGATTATTGTGCCTACAAGCCCTAACAATGGGGCAATGCCTACTATAATTTCCAAAACCACAAGACCACGCTCTAGCTGGGCAACCTTTCTACGCGCCAAAGTCTCTAATACCTCTTCGACTTCGTGTCTAGGTCGATCCTTCAATTCTATCAAAACCATAATCAGGTCGGTCAACGGTGACGGATACTTCCTACATACCTCGCTTAAACGTCCGACTTGGGAAGGCTCCGAAATCTGTTCAATTGCACCAACCAAGGCTGGAGGCACCACCCTATTCCAACGGAGGGCCCAACCACGCTCGATTATAAATCCCAAGCCCACAACAGATGTACACAACAACATCACGTACACTGCCAGTTCTAGAGTTTCCATATCTCCTGTAGATTTGTATCGTTGCTAGTCCCGAAATCAATTGTAATAAAAGGTGAATCGAATAAGGCGGTAATCCGAAGGCACCATTCTCCTTAACTCAACTGGCCAACGTCCGTAAGGCGCAGGATCTAGAATCGCCTTCTGGCAAAGCAAGCACAACAAATCATTCACTGTGTTTTCAAGCACTTCCATATCGCTTACACGCCCATCGTAGTGCAGCCTAAATTGGATTACGACCCTTCCCTTTCGCTCGTACGAAAAATTCCCACTATCCAACAGGTAATACCACCGATCCCGGACAGCCTGAATCAGCAATTTATCGTACTCACCGAATGGGCTAGCTACCACGTCAACGGATGCCTCCAGGGACTGGCGCCGGGTCCCACTCCCATCTTGCTTCATTTTTTCTCCGGATACCACACTATGACTTCTTGCTAAGGCCTCTTGCAACGTACGGGGACGGGCCGGCCGGCCCCTTGCGTCTTGGGAGTAACTTACGGCTTCCCTGGTAGCCCCGATTGTTGTATCTCGCACACGTCCTATTGCAACGCCGTCAGTAGTAGGATTTTCTCGAATGGCCTCAGGCTGTTTAACCCCGTTTTTTACCTCAGGCGTCACGTGTAGTGTATCCGCTGGTGTCATACCCACTTGTCTCCCAATTGGCTTGGATATTTCTGCCAAACTGGGGATTTCTTTTTGCGTGCCATCGATTCGAGGTTGGTCACCCACCTTACTTCTTATCGGGCTGGCTGCCACCACATCCTTATCTGAATAATACTGGGCCCGAGTCGGAGGAACTTCGCTTGCCAATGAAGGAGGGACCTCAATAAAAACAACCGGGATAGGTTTTTCCCTTTGAGTATCTGGTACGGCTGCGACTGGGACAACCCTCACCACCCTTCCAATGAACCGATTCACCGCTTTTACAGGACCGTATTCAGCTAAGGAACGTAACCACCCCCTGTGGAGAGCCTCTTTATAACCCAGGTAACCGCCAAGATGGAGAATTCCAGCGAAAAGGATGGCAGCCAGGATCCGCTTCAGAGCTGTACCATCCAGTCGAAGCGACCCGTAGTACGCGTAAATTTGTCCTGCTGCCTTCACCAGTACCACTTGGATTAATAAGGCCTTATAATGCAACCATGCACTCTTTATTTACACCCAGGCCTATCAAATCTCCAATTACAAAACTCAGTCCACCTATTTTTAAATAACACGCGTGCCCTGTATCTTTTTGATACACCTTTGCAGCTTGGTTAAGGTGAAAGTTAAAACCTAACCGGCTTTGCTCTTGATGCAACAGACGCCAATCAGAAATCACTTGCCCAAGCGGTAAACTAAATGCTACCGAAAGACATTCAACAATGAAAACTAAGCGCATTTTAATAGCTGCTAGGGCGCAGGGTTTGGCATCGGCTATTGCAATTATTACATTTGTGAACCCGGTCCATGGGCAACTGTGGTGGACCAATCCACCCGCTGAGGTGGCAGTTTTCGCGGCAAGGGCTTCAAATGTGATAAAAGCCCTTAACCTTCGTGAACTACGGGAAGCTGACACGGTAGGACAGATTTTATTTACGAACCTGATTGGGCTCAGCAGATGGCACGACAGCAACAGCGTGTTTAGCAGCCACGCCGATACTTTAACAAACGCAGGCAGTCCTATGCCTACAAATAAGTCCGAAATTCGATTCCGGTCACCCGAACTAGATCAATGGCGATCTAACTTATTCAATCAATTATCTATGTACCTCACACCGGATCAAATTGAAGTCGTTAAGGAGCAATTGACACAGCGACGTATGACTGTCACATACCGTGCTTATTGTGAGAGTAATCCCACTTTAACCGAGTCCCAAAAGGCAACTATTTTGGATCTCCTTCACCAAGCCAGAGAAGAAGCACTTGTAGCCGGCAGCTCTGAAGAAAAGGACAAAATATTTAGAAAGTACAAAGGGCGTATAAACAACTTCCTCCACCAATGGAAAACACATTCTTCGCCCCCACCCACGACTCTTCCCACTCTTATTACTAACCACGTGGGTGGCAGGGAAAACACGCATTAAATTCGGCTTTTAAACATTACCTCCGGCTAAACTACTTTACCAGATTAAGCACGAATTTCCTATGAACAGAGAACGTATTTCTGAGAGCCATTGATAGCGTATCCTGGATGGCCTGGAGCTCCTCGTAAACACGAACGTTCTTGGGGTTGGGTTCAACAGTCTCACGCGGATTCAGTTTAACGAGCTTATCTGTTATTTCGCTAATTGTTACTTTCTGCCCTTTTTGCAGTATCCAGCACCAATAGGCCTGCAAACCAGCACCATAAGCAGCAGCCTCAGGCTCAACAAGGGTTACGACCTGCGCATTAAATACATCTGCCATAATTTGGCGCCACACTTTAGACCGGGCTCCGCCGCCTGTAGCTCTAATTTGAGTTGTGGTTACACCGAGCTCGCGCAACCGGCGGAGTCCGTAGTTCATTCCCAATGTAACTCCTTCCATGGCGGCACGTGCAAAGTGCGCCGGTTCAAAAGTCCGGGTGTTGATCCCAAAAAATACTCCAGTGCCATCGGGCACATTAGGCGTTCGTTCGCCTTCTAGATATGGGAGCAAAATTAAGCCATCTGCCCCGGGCTTAGTCTTGAGCACAGCACGTTGATATTGATCGTGGCTCCATCTGAACTGGTTTCTGACCATTTCGGTAGCTACAGTGACATTCATTGTGCAAAGCAGTGGCAACCATCGGTTAGTAGAATCACAGAACGCTGCAATTTCGCCCTTAGGATCGACCACGGGGGTTTCAGAACATGCATAAATAGTACCGCTTGTGCCAAAGCTTGCTGTGATTATTCCAGGGCGGGTATTTCCTGTACCGATCGCGCCCATCATGTTGTCGCCGCCGCCTGCACTTACAAGCACGCCCGGTTGCAGGCCCAATTTCTTGGCCGCCTCCGGTCGTAACGTACCGGCTGGTTGATCGCTCGGGATCAACGGCGGTAATTTCGTTATTAAGTCAGGATCGATTGCGTCTATTGTTTCCTTACACCAGGTCCGGGTGCGTATGTCTAGGAGTGCCGTTCCACTGGCGTCGCCATATTCCATGCACTTATTTCCTGTGAGCCAAAAATTGATGTAATCGTGTGGCAGCAATACGGTTGCTAGTCGCTTGTAATTTTCGGGCTCGTGCTTTTTCAACCACAAGATCTTGGAAGCAGTGTAACCAGGCAAAACTGGGATCCCTTGCTTTGCAATGGTAGCTTCCACACCACCCAATTTGTCCATAATCTCTTTACATTCCTCAGCCGTCGAAGTATCGCACCATAATTTGGCTGGCCGAATAACCTCACCCTTTTCATCCAACGGGACAAACCCATGTTGCTGTCCGCTAACACCTATTCCGACTATTTCATTCGCCTTAGCTTGGGCTTGGCGCAATGCCATTCGCGTCGCTTTTACCACTGCGTTTAACCAGGTTTTGGGATGTTGTTCCTTAGCACCAGGGGGCAAACCTCGAATAAGACCATACGCTACTGCGCCTCGGCCTAAGACTCGCCCTGTCCGGGTATCTATTACCAACACCTTGGTAGATTGGGTCCCACTATCGATTCCTATTACTAGCTCGCGCATCGTCAATTCTTATAGCGAACATTTTAAATCGAGGCTAGCCTAAAAGAGTTGTCGAACCTACAAAATCCCACCTTGAATGAACATCTTCTCACGACCCCGTAATCAATTGAGTGATACTTAAACACCTCTCATTTCGACATCGTAGTCGGCTTTATTCAAACCCAGGGGGGCGTAATCAAAGTAAGGATCACTCCTACACGATTGCGGCACTTTTATCGAAAGCCATCAACCTCGAGTTTGCAAATCAAGTTCTATTCCCCTACCTCAGGGGTCAACCGTTTCACCTTGTAAATCCATCATCAACCTTTAAGGCGCTGGTAGTAAAGCAGCGATTTATAAGATTGGAAAGCGCAGGGTGCAGAATTTCTTCCTGTTACTTTCACTCCTTGAGCCTCGGCAAACAAAAACATGGAAACACGGAAGATATGTTTGGACACCGCACTTTTCTGAACCCTGCTCCAATGATCCCACCATTTCAAGAATTTTCCAATTATTCAAAATTCACATATACCACAAAAGTGGGCTTTCTAGCCGAGCATGAGGCAAACGGTGCCGTCAACACGCCTTTTAAACTTCGGGATGAACGTAGTTTCACACACCCCTCCATCTAATCCCAAGCACAATACCTAGGGTATAAACTAATGGATGGGAGCGGGGGCTGTTCGAAGCAAATAGTCTGCTCCCCTACATCCAACCCGTTGAATCTGAATCCATACATATAAGCAAGGCTATTGTCTTTTCGACAAAGTCCTCAAAAATAGCACAAGATTGACCCCTCGCTGGAAGAGTCTTTACAAGTTGCAAAGTGTGACGAAAGAAAACCAACATAGTTTGAAGCGATTATTTTTATCCAACCATAGCGATTGCCTTGTTTAACCGCGATAGGACCTTTTCCTTTCCGAGAACTTCCATCAATTGGTATAGTCCGGGGCCTGCGGTTCGGCCTGTGCATGCTAGCCGTACAGGATGCACAATAGCAGCTGGTTTTACATTGAATTCTGCTGCGACTGATTTTAGGGCTTGTTCGAGTGACTCCGCTTCGAACTTAGGCAGGGATTCCAATACAGACTTATAGCGCTCCAGATATTTCTTCGTTTCGGAGGTAAAGAGCCTAGCCACTGCCTCGGGATCGTAATCTATCTCTTCCTTGAAATAAAATCCTGCGTAATCGGGTAATTCGGATGGGACTCTAACCTTACCCTTGCAAGTCAAAATGGCACCACAAACATATTTTTCCGGGTATGAATCCACAGGTAGACCAGCTTTCTTAAAAGCGTCGCGGGCCAATTCGATAAACTTTTCATCCGGCAACTCGCGAAGGTATTCGTAGTTTAGCCATTGAAGCTTTCGCATGTCGAATCGTGCGTTGTGGCGCAGGATCTGAGGCAAGTCAAAAACCTTAATGACTTCTTGGATGGGGATTTTTTCGTTTTGTGATTTTGGTGACCATCCTAGGAGGCAAAGGTAATTGACGACCGCTTGCGGGAGGTATCCCTCCTCCATGTAGGTACTCAATGAAGCGCCCTGATCCCGTTTACTCATTTTGGAACCGTCCTGGTTCAGGATCAATGGGATATGGGCATAATGTGGTGGGTCTGCCTCCAGCGCACGGAACAATGCAATATGCTTTGGCGTATTTGACAGGTGGTCTTCGCCGCGTATCACATGAGTAATTTTCATCTCCAAGTCATCCACGACATTGGCAAAATGAAACACGGGGGATCCGTCAGATCTTACAATCACAAAGTCCGGGTCTTCGAGTTCCTTATCTGTTAACCTACGCTCGACTCTTCCCACCACAAGGTCGTCAAACGCGATAGGCTCGCGGGTCATTTTGAACTTGATAGCTCCTTCTGATTCATATGCCAGTCCTTTGCGGAGAAGTAACTCCGCGTATTTTTCGTAGATGTGTTTGCGTCGGCTTTGGAAGTAAGGCCCGTAATCACCCTTAGAAGGCCCGTCAGGGGAACCGGTAAGTGGTCCTTCATCCCAATCTAATCCCAACCAACGCAACCCATTCAAAATTATTTCGGTTGCCTCGCTAGTATTCCTGCTGGAATCAGTATCCTCGATTCGCAAGATGAACGTTCCCCCCGTATGCCGCGCATACAACCAATTAAATAGGGCAGTTCGAGCACCTCCGATGTGAAGGTACCCCGTAGGACTAGGTGCAAATCTGACGCGCGTTTTCATGGGTCAATATCAATTGACTGGAGTGATACACAGGATGGTTTCCACATGTCACTCTATTTCTAATGCCTGGTCAATAATCCCTTCCAGGTGCATAAGCAGGGCTTGGCCGGGCAAAACAAACCTAGCCCCTGCACTCGCTGCTTCCTTTTCCCAATCCGGTTTTATGTCCTGGGAAAAGGCAATTATTGGCAAGTGCTTTGTAGCTGGATCGCTTTTTATTTGCCTAATACAACTGCATATATCGACAATTGAAGAATACAAATCAACCATCAACAACAGCGGTTTAAGTTCCTTTGCAGCAGCCAGCATCTCAGACGCATCACGAATGGTCTTCACGTCAAAATCTAGTTTCTCCAGTCGCTGCACTAATTGTGACCCAGGTACCAGGCGTTCGAAAACGACTAAGACGACCGGCTTTGTTCTTGTGCCAATGTTGCTGATATGAGTTTGCGACATTGTTACTGGAGCAAAGTGAAAGTCTTAAACTAAAAATGGCTGTCCGGCCTGGATTCGAACCAGGACCAAAGGCTCCAAAGGCCCGTGTGCTACCGTTACACCACCGGACAACCGACACTAAAAATTAGTTAACCCATTGCTTTTGCAAAAGCAAATTTTACACATTGGCCCTGGAAGTCAACGAGCTTTTCACCCCAAGAGAATAGCAAACTCAGCATAAAGCTTGGCCTCAACCCTTGCTCCGGCCCATCGACTTGTGCTAACACACTAAACCGTCTGTACGTACCTCCAATTTCCATCCTCTAGGACCCCGCTATACTTTCCTTACTTCAATCCCAGATCCCTCAATAACTGATCAATCCTAATTTTGATTTCCGGGGACATACGTACCACGGGTGGCCAAGGCCTGGTAATGCCTTCTCCAGGTAATTTTTTGGTGGCGTCTATTCCTAATTTCGACCCGACACCAGGTGTAGTTGTAGCATGATCAAGCACATCAGCGGGGCCACGAGTAATGATGCAGTCCCGTGCCGGATCAGTATTGGCACCGATCCAAAAAAGAACTTCACGTGTGTCGTGCACATTTACGTCCTCATCAACAACCACTATGTATTTGGTTAAGCACATTTGGCCCAATCCCCAAAGGGCGTACATCACTTTGTATGCGTGCATTGGAAACTGCTTTTTGATGCTAACGAAAAGGAAGTTATGGAAGACCCCTTCCGACGGCAGGGCAATATCCACCACCTCAGGCAAGAGAAGCTTTATCATTGGTAGGAAAAGACGTGCAGCTGTCGCCCCAAAAAACCAGTCTTCCATAGGCGGGATACCTACCACAGTAGCAGGGTAAACAGCGTCCTTTCTATATGTGACTGCAGTGATATGGAATACTGGATAAAGTTCGGGAACGCTGTAAAAACCCGTGTGATCCCCAAACGGCCCCTCCTCCCGCAAAGGTTCATTCGGATCAACAAACCCCTCTAGGACAATGTCCGCGTCCGCAGGCACTTCTAAATCAACGGTCTCACATTTTACAAGCTCTACTGCTCTTTTTCTGAGGAACCCCGCAATTTGGAGTTCATCGATACCGTCAGGGAACGGCGCCGCTGCCACAAAAGTGTAAACCGGGTCGCCTCCGAGAAACACTGCCACCGGCATTTTGAGATTGCGCTGCTTAAACAAATTGAAGTGTTTCGCCCCGGTCTTGTGAGGATGCCAATGCATACCAGTTGTCGTAGGGTCAAACACTTGCATACGGTACATACCAACGTTCCGTTGACCAGTCTCAGGATGTTTCGTGATAACGCACGGCAACGTGATGAACCGCCCGCCATCCAAAGGCCAACACTTTAGTATCGGTAAATCAAGTATTGTGGGCCAATGATTACTACTCTGTGTGAGTTCATTGAAAGTGGGCGCAGGAGGCCACGGCTCCATTCGTGGGACAGGTGGATCAAACTTGTGGATTACCTCTTTGCAAGGGCCTGTTGGAACTACTCGCGGCTGAATATGACGCAGGTTAAACAACGCTGTCACTATCTTGTTCAGATCACGGAGGTTGGCTACTACCGGCGTGTTGGTTAGGGAAGCTATTTCTTGGATTAAGTCGTTTATGCTAGGAGTACCTAACGCAATAGCCATCCTGTTCCATGAACCGAACGCGTTTATTAATACTGGGAACCGGCTTGGCTTCCCATTAACCGTTGGCCGTTCGACCAATAACGCTTTGCCGCCGTTGGGCGATTTCATTTGCCTGTCGGCCAGCTCGGTTATCTCCAGCTCACTGGCCACAGGCACCGAGATCCTGATCAACTCGTTCTCGCGTTCCAACAACGATATGAACTGCTTAAATCCATCGATCTTCATTTCATCTAAAGCCTAGAGTTCCAAGGGCCACAATGAAACTCTAAACTCACCAAAACCACATCCCAAAGTAAAATCCCCAGTTTCAAGGTGTGTATCATTGCTTTAACGCACGTGTCCGCACATGAGAGGAATCCTTAACCACAAGTTCAATCCTTACCTCAAAGGTTGGGTTAACCGTCGCTTCCGTCTACGCTTATGTTTTTGAAAGAACTCCAAAGTTACAAATTGGAACCTTAAGGGAATTCCTTAACACGCGTTCAACAGCCGCTCCCTTCTGCCGATGCCCAGTTGTTGAATAGAAGGGTGAGATCACCAACTCACTTTATGCATCTTTGCCTGTACCTGCGTGCAACGAGCATAAACAGTCAATTTGGGCTTACCAAATTCCAGTGGGGTTGAATCCCACCAGGAGAATGCCAAGATAAGCACTGACCTCCGCCGCTCTTTTGGGGTTCTCGGCACGTTAACGCAGCCTAACAATCAAAGAACCATTCGCAACTCTGCTACTTCAATAGCACAAGCGGCCATTAATTTGTCATTTCTGGTAGAAAATGATGTAGTGATTTCCCAAATCGTCGTCGTATGACATGGTCACGTTGACAACATCAGCCCATGGGACAGAGGTCGATAACGAGTGGAAAGTTGTTGTAGGGGGTATTTCAGGTGAGTTATAAAGCCTCCCCGATGTCCCTTCGATTTGGAGGTAGACCTTCGTCATATAAGCGGGCGGCCCACTAAGAGTGGCGCCGGTAGAAGGATTCTTGTAGACCCAACTCACACTTTGGAGCACTCCGCCTACTACAGAAACAGTAGGCAACGGTAAGACAAGTCGTGAACTCGCTTGTGGGTCAGGCACGTTAAATGTAACATTGGAGCCCTTATACAAAACTATCCATGTGCCGCCGGGTGCTGCAGCTGGAGAGTAAACATGAGGTGATTGATACCCTCTCCAATTTTCCTCACCATGGGAATATGCTGCAGGCGTGTTTTGCAAACCTGATCCGGGAGGGCCTGTAAAGAACACGGTTTCATATGGGGGATATCCAAAATCCATGCTTACCTGAAACCACGCAGTATAACTGGACAAATTTACGGGGTAGGACGGCGTCGGCGTATAGCTAGATCCAAAATCGCCACCGTAAGCGAATTCGAGAAAGGAAAGTGCAAATCGGGGCTGTGTCTTGACTCCTAGTACCGCTCGCACAAAAAGGTTGCCAGTGGGCGGCTCATTATCACTCAAGGTCAGCAAATTTGTCTGGGTACTGCTGACGATGTCTACAGGCAACCAAGCTTGCGAGTTTAAGTTTGTGGAGATCTCAATCGTGTAGTAAAGGCCAGGCACCACACATAGTTGGCCTTGGAAAAACCCGTTCGCTATAGTGACGTTTGTAAAGTATGGAGGTGTGGTACTAGCCGGGAAAAATGCGCCATAAACGTCTCCCACAAACCCTATGTTGCCACCGGATTCATCACTTATGAATTTCCCGAATGTGGCAGAGAGAACGAATCTTCTACCATCGAACATTAACCCACGGTAGGCCCAAAAAGGTGGGTTAGTGCCCACAAAAGGTAACGGCGAAAATACTGGTCCTAAAGGGTTCCCAGAAGAATCCAGGAAACGGGCCTTGATGGTTGGATTAAGTGAATCAACATTCACAGACCAAAGCACGAGGTAATTATTGCCATCAAAACCAACAGCCGGGAACCCACATCGGTTAGTGTCTATAACCAATTCAGATCCAAGGGGTGTCCCTGAGGGGGAAACTATTCGTCCAAAAAGCATGAGTTCGCCAGGCCCATCATAGTTGGTACTACAATTCCACAGGACCAAGTAATTTGTACCATCAAATCCAATCGCCAATGGATTGCAATCCCAAGATAATGTGGAACTGATTTCAGTCAAAGGTCCCAACGCACCGTTCAGCCCTATTGTTCTGCATAAAGTCCGTTCAAACTCGTTGTCGCCGATCTGGAATGCGATAAGGTAATTTGTTCGGCCAAAGGCCAGGGCCAGTTCCTTTATTTTCAGGCCTTCGGCAACAACGAACTTTGGACCCGATAGGGTTCCGGCACCGGTGACGAACTGGCCATAAACACGCGAGAAGTAATCTAACTCTCCATCATCAAAAACCCCGTCCTTAGTATCGCCCCAAATTACCAAATAGTTTGTCCCGTCTGAGGCCGCATCTAAGACAATCTGAAACCCATTCGTTCCAGCTGATGGAAGCAATGGGAATGCAGGGTAAACCGCGCCGCTGGTAGGCTCGCAGATACGGCCGAACATTGTCACACCGGAGGTCTTGGAAAAATCCGACCAAACCACAAGACAGTTCGTACGAGCACTGGCTAAGGCAGCCCGTGGTGGCCATCCCACGTTCGTACCTACAATGACAGGCGAACCAATCAGCTGACCATTAGTAGAGACTCGAACACCCACCAAATTTGTGCCAGAAACATACCCAAAAAGGTATGTCACGCCATCAAATGCCACCCCACCACTAAGTTCAGGAACTACTGGGTTAGTGGCTATTGGGAATGGTTGCCCACTCGAAAGTACATGCAGTGCCATTAACAGTGCAACCGCTGTGACTACAGTTAAACTCCCTTTCAAATGGGCTCCGCGGGGGTATTGTCGACGCAAACTGCGCCTCTGGCTATCTTTCCTAAAAATCAAAGTATCCATGCGTCCAGTTTCCGACTGAGTCTGGGTTATGTCAACCGATAATTAGTAACCCAGCAATGCAAATTTTGTGGATTAACGCTGTTTTTACTACCTCCGCTCTTAATAAGAATAATGCCTACGCCTTGGACCTTAACCGCACACAAGGGGCCGATAGCGATTCACTATTCAAACTTCAGTTTAAGAAGTACTCCTTCCATTAGCACACTACTTCGCAGTGTAATGAGTCAAACCAGTCGAAAAAGTATCCCCCGGCACCTACCGTCACCAAGCTTTTTAATCCTGTACAAATAAACCCTTTCTGCAACGCATATTCAGCGCTAGTAAGACAAGAACGACTCACGTATTCTGAGTCTGGTTTAAAATTTGATTTTTAAATTTGCTCAATGCCTTTTCAACACATCATGGCGACTTACGGTTATAGATTCAGGGATCTAACTTAGACACTCAGCCACAAAAGCGCTTTGCGGGGAGCTCCTTACCGCTTTTCCTTGTCACAAGCCCGAACGCGTTATCCAAATCAAAAATCCCTATGTAGTTTATTCAATGAATTCACTTTTAAATCGTCCCCTGGTTGAGGCAAGGAACCGAGCTGGGGTGAGTTACCGATCCGACTTGTGAAATGATATTCCCCCGAGCCAATCTTGAAAATTAGGTAACCCCGGTTTTTGCCAACCAGCTTTGCCCCTAGGGTTTCTTTAGGATGCACGCCGCAAATAGTGACGTTGTCGATTGAATGGCTGGGCACCCAAACAACTGCGCTCGTATTGGGAGGAATTTTCACGCGCATTGAGATTGTGTTTCCAAATCGTCGCCAAGCTGAGACGATCTCCCCACGTACAGATTTATAACGGCCGTAGACCCAATCCAAGTCTGCCAAAAAGTTTGGGCGTATGATCACCCGTTTAAACCCAGGTTCAATCGGATCTGGTTGTATCCCTGCCAAATCGTGATAAAACCATTCAATTATTTGACCAAGCATGAAATGATTCTGAGAGGAAGTAGGGCGGGCGTCCCAAGCTTCAGTCAAGCTTGTTGCTCCCATCGCGAGTTGATAGCCATAACCTGGTTTGTTTGTCTGATTGTTCATTAGATATACGAGGTGCGAAGCGCCATTATCAGCTAATGCACGTAACATGAAGCGGTATCCGATATCCCCAGCTGTGTTTGCAAAATCCCGCCTCACTATGTCATTTGTGAGCGATTGGAACACGCAGGTTCTCTGGGCTGGTGGGCAAAGGCCAAATACCAAAGAAATCGCCTGGGCTGTTTGCGAGCCTGTACCATACCACCTATTTGTTGGATCAAAAAACTCTTTGTTAAAAGCCTTCTTAATCTTCTCACCCAATTGCGAATAAGCCTTGGCTTTTGCCTTTTGTCCGAGCATTTTTGCGTACTGAGCCATTAATTGGGCGTTGTAATAGTAAAAAGCCGTGGCCGTTAAACTCCGAGGCGTCAACTGCGCGTAACCTGGCGGGTTCGGCCCAAGGTCGTACCAATCCCCTAATCCAAAGTGCAAGATGTAATTGCTGGCCTGCGAACTCAGAAAATCCATGTACCTTTCCATCGCAGAGAAGTAGTCCCGGATTAGGTGCATGTCTCCTGAAAATAAGTACTGTTGCCAAGGCACAATGATGAAGGCGCTCCCCCACTCCACTGAATTGCGAAATGGATTTGAAAAATCTGTTTTGTCCTTACCGAAAACAACATATTCAGGGGCAATGCAGGGGATCATCCCATTGGTTAATTGCGAATCTTTCATGTCGTTCATGCCTTTTACAAAGATTCGATCTACCTCGAACTCGTATCTTAAAGCGGGCCCATTAAGATGGTACTGCTCGAGCCATCCCAGTTTCTCCCTGTGGGGGCAATCCGTAAACACACTCATCATATTACTCCTTTGTGCCCAACGCACCAATCGTCTGATCCGGTTAAACAGTTCATTCGAACACGCAAAATCTCCCACAGGCTCAGCTGCCGAGTGCACCACAAGTGCGTCTAGAGAAACCACAACCGGGAGCTCACTAGTTTCAGGAGCCGAATAGCGTTCCACCTGAACATATCTGGCACCGTGATAAAAAAACTTAGCTGTGTAGGTCTCGCGCCCTTCACCACCCAGTGTGTATTCCCACCACGCTCTGCCCCTACCACAAGATGTTCGATCAACAAACCCGTTGGTACTGACCAGTTCAGCAGGGATCATCCTTATTTTCGATCCTGGAGGCCCCTCACAGACTAAACGCACCATTATTGATGCATTTTGACCAAAATCGTACACGGCTACATTTGTTTGGATGTGTTTTATGGCAACAGGTTTAAATATCTCGACTACTTTTATGGGAGGAGCACTTGCGGAGTGGCCCCGCAATTTACCTCCCGGGCCCAAATATGTCACTGCTTGTTCCCAAGCCGAATCATCATAGCCGGGTTTATCCCAGCCCCTGGGATATAACCGTGCATCATAATCTTCACCCCCGTAGACACAGGAGAAAGTGATTGGTCCTGGGCATCCCTTCCAATTTTCGGTGCTGCAAATTACGTCTTCATGTCCGTCGGCGTACCTGATGTGCAATTGGACAATTGCCTGAAGTGGGCCAAAGCTACCTTTAAATTTCGCGTATCTTCCACCAGTGATTCTGTAAAACCCACCACCTAAAAGAAGTCCAATTACGTTGGTCCCCGGAGTCAATAGATCGGTTACCTCGAAAGTCTCATACAAACATGTCTGATCATACTTGGTCCAGCCAGGCATTAAAATTGCCTCTCCTACACGCTGTCCGTTAATAATAAGTTCAAATTGCCCTAATCCACACACATGCAGGATGGCCAGTTTAGCCCCAGGCTGGACGACGAATTCATTTCGTAGCAAGACCGTAGCTGCAGTCGCATTGGAAATTCCAATCCACTTAGCTTTCCATTCTGAGTCGGAGAATAGACCGGTTACCCAGCTAGCAATGGGACTCCAGGGACCCGGCCGACCTTTTTCGTCCCACACACGCACCTTCCAAAAAATCCTAGTGGAAGAAGGTAAGGGTTTGCCAGCGTACTCGATTCCAATCATTCGATCGGAAGCCACACGTTCACTGTCCCATAGGTCTGCTTTATCCTGTTTCAATAACTCAGCCGAGGTTGACACCAAAATATGGTACGCGGATTGGCGTCGGTTGTAGCCTTCCCCCTCCAGGTTCCAAGACAGCCGGGGACGCAAAACATCTACGCCCATCGGCTCCCGATCGTTCTCGCATTTAAGGTTTATTGGCCGAAGACATTCTCTGGGGTCTGGTTTAGGCGGCTTTTGACCAAACGTCTGTCCTGAAAACGTGACCAATAAAAATCCAACACCAGTTATGACCCGGAAGATTCGACTGCGCAAATCCAGGCGAATTGTATGGTCGATGATCTCTTTCATGTTTGTGTTGTAAAGGTGCAGGTCTTCCCTGAAGTCCAAAGAACCATTTAGTGATCAAAGGCTATAAGCTACAGGGCGCCATTTGAGTTTGTAAGTTTACAACACACGCACTTAACGTAGCCGCTTTCGGTTTACGGTGGCAAGATCCCGGACAAGACTGTGGTTGACGCAAAATCCGGTGATCGTACCTTAAGAATTAGATGTTCAAATTGGTGGCACCATTTAAACCGGCTGGTGATCAACCCCAAGCAATTGAAGCACTCACTTGTAACTTGCTTGCAGGGGTCAAGCACCAAGTATTGCTTGGGGTAACCGGCTCAGGGAAAACCTTCACAATTGCAAACGTAATCGCTAGGGTGCAACGCCCTACCCTGGTAATCTCCCACAACAAAACACTTGCAGCTCAACTTTACACC
Source organism: uncultured Verrucomicrobiota bacterium (assembly GCA_964654645.1). Taxonomy (GTDB): domain Bacteria; phylum Verrucomicrobiota; class Verrucomicrobiia; order Limisphaerales; family CAZZJO01; genus CAZZJO01. The sequence goes on from CAZZJO010000059.1 coordinate 166,851, forward strand.
GAATTTAAGAATTTCTTCCCTGAAAACGCCGTTGAGTATTTCATTTCTTACTTCGATTACTACCAACCCGAAGCGTATATCCCGCAAACCGACACGTACATTGAAAAGGATTCCAGCATAAATGAAGAAATCGAACGGATGCGACTAGCCACGCTTAACAGCTTGTTTACACGGCGAGATGTTATAGTTGTAGCCAGTGTTTCGTGCATTTACGGGATCGGCAGCAAGGAAGATTACGAGGCGATGATGTTTCCAGTCCACGTGGGAATGATAATCGATAGACAACAATTTTTAGCTAGGCTGGTAGCACTCCAATACGACCGAAACGATATCCAGTTGCAAAGGGGATACTTCCGAGTTCGAGGCGACATCGTGGAGCTTTGTCCATCGTGGACGGAAGACGCTCTCCGCGTGGAATTTTTTGGCGACGTCATCGACCGCATAACCAGATTCGATCCACTTACTGGACACCGATTTGAAGACATCGAAGCCATCACTATCTTTCCAGCGAAGCAATTTTTGACACCAGAAGAAAAACTCCTCCGCGCACTTCAAAGTATCAGAGAGGAACTTGCTGAACGGGTCGCCTGGTTCGAAAGCCAGGGAAAATACCTCGAGGCGCAGCGACTCAAAATGCGCACCGAATACGACCTAGAAATGTTAGAACAAACTGGTTATTGCCCAGGCATTGAGAACTATTCACGCCACCTCTCAGGCCGTCCCCCGGGTTCTCGGCCCTGCACATTAATCGATTTCTTCCCGCCAGATTATTTGTTGGTGATCGACGAAAGCCATGTGACACTTCCCCAGTTAGAAGCTATGTATGAGGGGGACAGGTCCCGAAAACAGACTTTGGTGGACTACGGTTTTCGCCTACCGAGCGCGTTGGACAACCGCCCATTGAAATTCGAAGAGTTCCAAGCACTCCAAGGCCAAACAATATATGTCAGCGCCACTCCAGGCCCCCGTGAACTTTCCTGGGCAGGTGAACACGTGGTTGAACTCATTGTCCGCCCCACTGGCCTCGTAGACCCAAAGGTTACAATCAAACCCCTGCAAGGCCAAATCGATGATCTAATCGAGCAGTGCAGACAACGATGTGAACGAAACGAGCGCGTGTTGGTAATTACTTTAACCAAGCGCACCGCCGAAGAACTCACCGATTACCTGCGTGAGATCGGGTTGCGTGTGCAATACCTACACAGCGAAATCGATGCTCTCGAACGGGTAGAAATCATCCGGGCACTCCGGAAAGGCGATTTCGACGTTCTAATTGGCATCAATCTTCTACGAGAGGGCCTCGATCTGCCAGAAGTATCCCTTGTAGCCATCTTAGACGCCGATAAAGAAGGCTTCCTTCGCAGCGAGACAAGTCTCATTCAAATTGCTGGCCGAGCTGCACGACATATCAATGGTGAAGTGATTCTGTATGCCGACCGGATCACAGATAGTATCAGACGGTTCCTCGAAGTAACAGAGTACCGCAGACAAAAACAAATCGCCTACAACAAAGCCCACAATATCACACCCAGAAGCGTGATCCGCGCCGTCGAAGAAACGCTCGTATCCTACACCACTAAACGCCAAAAAGCTGATCTTGTTTTGAAAGAACTAGGAGCAGATGTTGATCTCACATCTACTATCCGTGAGCTTGAAGAGGAAATGCTTGAAGCGGCTCGCAATTTGGAGTTCGAAAAAGCTGCTTTGCTCCGAGACCAAATTAGAGAATTGCGCCGCTTGCTCCAGCAATCCAAACCCCAACCTCAACAAACTCCTACTATCAGGGACTCAACACCAAGTGGCAACCCAATTGAAATCTCATACCCCCACCCCCGAAGCACTAAGTCCAAAAAGAAATCCCGTAAAACTTAAGCCTAGTCCAATTCCGGCTACACCCGGTTCTTCAACTAAGGTTCCCATTGCAAAGCATCCTTTTTATAAACCCTCTACCATACTTAGACTGCCACATGGATTCTTGTTCTTAGCCAAAAACCAACTGACGAGTTGTGCATAGGAACGCACCAGCAAAAACCACCGTTCCAACACGGTGGAACTACGTGTTCAATCATGCTAACAATTCCCCCAGATCCGCGAAATCAGGGATACTAAAAATAACTGGCTTTCCTACCCCTTCCCGTGTCAAAGGGCTAATCCTCTTCCAAAACGCTTTTGTGCCCAGA
>CAZZJO010000060.1:0-60031 GCA_964654645.1 uncultured Verrucomicrobiota bacterium
AGCACCTGATTCGGCTCAACAATCACGCCGGTGCAGTCCTTGACCCCGGCAATCAACACGTTCTTGCCACTGGCAGTGTCAAAGTAACTTAACCCAAGCACATGACTGCGCAGTCGGTTGCCATCAGGCAACTCCATGTCAATTGCGCCCGCAGTGGCCAGGTTGTAAGCAAAAATCACCTTGTGCTGACCATGCCGCGCAACTGCGCCGCCGGGGTACGCCTCAATCAACTCCTGTGACTCCTTCCATTGGCCCCGGTCCAAGTAATGCATGCCTGTGGCAAGCTCGACGTACCTGCGTGGGCGTGGTACCTGCCGACCGTCTGGGGCAGGCTCATACTCGACCCGTTCCCACACACGGTGATGCGGCCCACGCTCCATCGCTCGGTAAACCCCTACCTCATTATTCACCCCACCCACATCATCAGTTACACCACGCTGGGCTAAAGGCTATGAACTAACACATACCAAGGCTCCAATGTACAAACATCGGTTCATGACTGATCCCTATTTGGCAACCCAAATTGAAGCCCCCCTTCTCGCAACATGGACCAATCTCAAAACCCCTTTACGCGTGCTTCAACCGACCCTAAGGTAATTCCGCCCAGGGAGTTGGCTACGTATCTTCTGGAAATTCCCATGCTCCCATCTTGCCGTATTAAGTGCAGTTTCAAACCCTTTGTTATATAAAAGCTCCACCATTGATGAATGCATTTTCCCTAACACTTGCAAAATCACCAAATGAAATTTCTTAAACCAGCTCCCGAAAGTTGAAACAGTCCCCAACCAGGAAACCAAACCCTTTGTTACAACAAATTGTAAGAGGTTTCCGTCGAAGCATGCCAAAATACCATCGTTTTTTGCTATACCTACATACGACCGAGGAACAAGGTTTGACTTAGAAAGTGTCCATGGGAGCAGTTTTGGCTTTACAACTGCTTTTAGGGAGAGTGGCTCTTTGTCTGGGTGCTCAGTTAAATAAAAACCTTTCCTTGGCAGTGAACTGTCCGAATGAGATGCCCAGTGAAGCTGAAAGCAATTAACTGGGTGTGTTGCATCCTTTGCTACATGGCTTTGTACTTGGTGGGACAGTTATTGGAAAAACTAGTAAACCCCAGTGGCAGTATAAGAGCAAGAATAGACCAGATGATAATTTGTGAGAATGTTGGTGTGGATCAAATTACGTTCGGCTTTTCCTGATGATGCGTAGATGCACAGCGGAGATAAGAGGGAGGTATGGGCAAGGAGCAAAACGATTCACTGAACAAGGGTGCCTAAAAACTATGTGGGTTGGGTTTATAGGTATCCTAACCGTGCAAGTTCGTTTTGGAGAGCCGACTTAAATTTTTTGAGGTCGTCCTCAGAAGGTCTGTAGCCGGTGAGTTCCGGAGCTATTCCCAACCGGCCCATTTCGTCCATATACCAATCAGCATGTTGTCCATCGCTGAAAGTTACTCGGCCGCTCAGGACAGTCCCAGGCTGGGGGTATTCGTCCACTGTTACAGTAACAGTGCCAACATTTGTAGGGGATTGCTGAGCTTGTTGGTTCTGCTGCTGGGTTGGGGCTTGGCTCTTCTTCTGATCAGCAGATTCTTGATCTTTAGGAACGAGGTCCAAATCGGCCAAAAGTAGTTTCACCTCCATGTAGGTCAATCTGATGTTCAACTCTTCAGCCAATTTTTTTTGAATCTGGGCGACTGAAAAACCCTGGTTTATCCACTCAATTACCTTTTGTTTGGTTTTTTCGTCTAACTGCTTGTTCATATGCCGCTTCGAAAGGTGCACAGTTTGTCCGTGGAAATCCACTCGAAAATTTAACTCGGAATTGACTTCATGCAACGCGTGAGAGTTTACGGAGGCGGAAGCAATGTCACTGAAATGAGGAACTGTCATCTTTGATGCTGGCTCCCCACGTTATCCTCATAAGTGACATATTGGGCTAATGAGCTTGTTGGCTCTAGCGTTTTTGAGATACGGTTAATTCATTTTAAATTTTGATAGAAGGCCTTACTCCTGTTGCTGGTAACAATTCCACATTGAGTGGGAAACTCAGTAATATCTTTGTGCCCAGGGTGAAAGTGGATCACCATACATCGTGAAAAAATAAGCATTTTATTGCTTTACACTAAGGTATAGGTATTTCAAAACTTGGTTTTGTGGGCATAAAACTCTCTGATTACAACAAACTTTGCCAAAGGCTATTAGTCCGAAGCTTGTCTTTAAAAACTCGGGTGGGGACTTCGGAGAGGTTACTTTTGGGAGATCCTTGTGTGATAATTGGGATCGATCCGTCGTTAAGGAGTACCGGGGTAAGCGTGATTAAAGCCAGTAAAAAAGGCTTTGAGGGGATATATCATGGGTTACTTTGTCCCCCTACTAAACTGGATCACCCAGCGCTTTTAGCGTGGATATATTCGCGGGTTGATTTGATTCTGAACCGAGAAAAACCGGATTTAGCAGTTATTGAAGGGTTGGTTTACGTGCAAAATTTCAAAACCGCTTTTAAGCTGGGGGAGGTTCGCGGCTGTATTTTAACTTGCTTAGGGCACCATAATATACCCGTGATTGAAGTAAGCCCAAAGAAAATGAAACAAGCTGTGACGGGATATGGTAACGCTACGAAATTGGCCGTTGCCAAAATGGTAAAGGAATTACTCCGATTGCAGTCCGCACCCGCTGGAGATATAACAGACGCGATAGGGCTGGCTATAGCAGGATGGATAGAAATTCAAAAAACTACCAAAATACCAACACACTTACAGTGAAGGCGCGTTGGCCTCTAACTTCCCTAACATTACATACTAGGAGTTAGGTAAGCCTATGATATCGTTCATTGAGGGAAAACTTATAGAAGCACTTCCCACACGAATTGTCTTGGAAGTAAATGGTATGGGGTATGAGATTTTCATCCCCATTTCGACATACGAGAAACTTCCGGGGGTAGGTTCCACGGTCCGTATCTACACTCATTTAAGTGTGCGTGAGGATGCGCCCATTTTATACGGGTTTTATACGTTACAGGAACGAGACCTATTTCGCTTGCTGATAAATGCGGTTACTGGCATTGGTCCAAAGCTGGCTTTAAACATTTTGAGTTCGTTTCCCCCGGAGGCATTTCGGGCGGCTGTTTCTCAGGGAGATATAAAAGCGCTTGCACAAGTGCCAGGCGTGGGCAAAAAAACTGCTGAACGTATAATTGTCGAGCTGCGCGACAAGGTATTTCCCGCCAAGAAACGCGAGGTACCGATTCCCTCGGTTCAGCCCGTGGCTCAAGATCAGCGTTGGACCGACGCAATTATGGCATTAATGGCGCTTGATTTTAAACAGTCTGAGGCATATGAGTTAGTCTCCCGAGTTGTCTCCAACCTTGGCCCTAATTGCACTGTAGAGGAAATAGTCAGAGAATGTTTGCGACAAAAAAGGTAAAAATTGGTTCTCTGAGAGATGTCTAGGAAAGTTCTCCCATACCCCTTGACCAACTCTCAAAAATTTCTTGCTTGGGGCGCTTATTTATTAGGTAGGTGGGTGCCACGTACAATACGTATGCGATTGGAAGACAGGTCAGGGTTGGTGCAACGCGGCAAGCTTCCTCAAGCTATTTATTGTATGTGGCACAACCGACTAGCTCTTGCGCTTACTGCATACTATCGGTTTGCCAAGCCTATCACTCCAGCCAGAGGACTTGCTGTGATGGTAAGCGCCAGCCGTGACGGAACCCTATTGGCATCGGTATTGGAACGGTTTGGGGTTATACCTGTGCGAGGTTCTAGCAGTAGACGAGGTGAGCAAGCGCTACTCGAGTTGGTAGGGTGGGCAGAACGCGGTTATGACCTTGGGATTACCCCTGACGGTCCGCGAGGGCCAAGATACGAAATCCAGGACGGTGTGCTCTGGCTAGCCCAGCTTACTGGTCTTCCGATCTTTCCTTGTTCTTACGACGTGCGTTGGCATATTCGCGTCAAAAGTTGGGATAGGTTTATAATTCCCCTCCCGTTCTCCACATGTATATTCCGGGTGGGACCCCCGATTCGGCTACCAAGAGTTATCACCTTGGACGAATTCGAAAAGATTCGCGAAGATCTTAAAGATCTTATGATGAGCTTAGGGGCGGAGTAAAACCCACCTTTAAAATTGTCTGTAATTACAGAAGTTTTAAACTGACACGCGTTTATGTGTGGAATAGTGGGATACATAGGACCGCGCCCTGCAGCTCCACTACTTATAGAAGGACTGCAAAGGCTTGAATACCGAGGATACGACTCGGCAGGTATATGCGTTTTAAACGATGGGACTCTCCAAGTACGAAAATTAGCAGGGCGAGTTGCACAACTGCAAAAAGTGCTAAAAGATAAACCTATAGAAGGTAACACCGGCATCGCCCATACTCGCTGGGCTACACATGGTCCACCCACGGATATCAACGCACACCCACACCTGGATTCCAGTAAAACCATTGCGGTAGTCCATAATGGCATAATTGAAAACTACCAGGCTCTGAAAAGTAAGTTAATAGCCCAAGGATGTAGATTTATTTCGCAAACCGACTCAGAGGTATTTGCCCACTTAATTAGCACTTACTTGAAAAAGAAAACGGCGAATGGTGCTGCTATCACACCAGCACTTTTGACAGAAGCAGTTGTCAATGCGGCCGATCAAGCTACAGGAACCTACGCCATAGTAGTTACTCACGCAGCGTTGCCGGGGGTACTTGTGGGTGCTAGACGCGGATCCCCATTGGTGTTAGGGATTGGACCAAACGAGTTTTTCCTGGCAAGTGACATCTCGCCAATTATTCCATACACTGACCAAGTAATCTTTTTAGAGGACGGGGATGTTATTACGGTAACCCCAACAAGTTACCAAATTTACAACAACAAGCGCGCCGTGGAACGTCCAGTGAAAAAAGCTCACTACAATCCAGAAGAAGCCGAAAAAGGGAATTTTCCACATTTCATGCTTAAAGAAATTCACGAGCAACCCATAAGAGCGGCTGAAGTAATCAAACGTTGTTTGAAACCAAACTTAGGTATAGCTGAATTTGAGGAGTTATCATTGAGTCCAGTCCAACTTAGGAAAATCAAACGCCTATTACTGGTAGGTTGTGGTACAAGTTGGCACGCTGCTCTTACGGGAGAATACACCATCGAATCATTGGCCTTGCTGCCGGTTGAAGTGGAGAACGCAAGCGAGATGCGTTACCGGCAACGGTTGTATGAGAAAGGTACTGTTGTGATGGCAATCTCACAATCAGGTGAAACCGCTGACACACTTGCAGCTGTTAGGGTGGCAAAAGCCCAAGGGTTACGAACCCTGGCGCTTGTGAACGTACCGGGCTCAACCATCGCAAGGGAATCTGATGCCGAAATTTATATGCGAGCGGGACCGGAAATTGGGGTAGCCTCAACAAAAGCTATGGGCATGCAACTGCTTATATTGACGTTGTTAGGATTGACCCTGGCACGGCTCCGTGAAACCATCCCTTTGAACAAAGCTCGACACTTAGCCCGACAGTTACAAAGGATTCCAGACCAAATTCAACGGATTTTGGAGGATTCTGAGCACATAAAACGTCTGGCGGAAAAATACATGAACTATGGTAATTTCTTATATTTGGGGCGCCAGTACAATTACCCTATCGCGCTGGAGGGGGCTTTAAAACTAAAGGAAATCTCATACATCCATGCAGAAGGTTATCCCTCAGCCGAAATGAAACATGGGCCAATCGCATTAATAACTCCCGAGTTTCCCACAGTCATAATTGCTCCTCGCGACAGTGTTTACGAAAAAAATCTTAACAACATCGCAGAAATAAAAGCCCGTAATGGCCGGGTAATTGCGGTAGCTACTGAAGGTGATACGAAGATTGTAGAGGTAGTGGATGATGTGATTTATGTGCCTGAGACGGAAGAAGTTTTGTACCCACTCCTTACGGTTGTGCCCTTACAGCTTTTTGCCTATTATGTGGCTGTGTTTCGAGGGTGTGATGTAGATAAACCGCGGAACCTTGCAAAAAGTGTCACTGTAGAGTAACAGAGTAAAAAGCTTGCTCACAGAGGTCGCGGTGGATAAGATAACCTACTGTTTCAATTAATTATGCGACGACCCAGACCAGTCAAAACTAAAAAAGCGGCGGCTAAACGGTTTAAAATAACCGCGACAGGCAAAGTTATGCGGTGTCGTGCGGGAAAACGTCACTTAATGCTCGGGAAATCGTCAAAGCGCCGGCGTCGGCTTCGAGGTAAAGTTGAGGTTTCGGATACCGACGCTCACCGAGTGTTAGAGGCATTACCGTTTAGTCATCGCGGATAACCGACAGTAAGGCTTAAACAAGTATGCGTGTTACTAATGCTCCAGCTTCAAGAAAACGCCGAAAACGGTTGCTGGCGATGGCCAAGGGCTATCGCCTTCGTAGGTCTAAGTTATTCCGGTACGCTAAGGATGCTGTTTATAAGGCATTACAATATGCCTATAGAGATAGGCGGACCAGGAAACGGGCTTTCCGAAGGCTCTGGGAAATTAGGATTAACGCAGCAGCACGAAGTGCTGGGCTGACCTATTCCAGGTTTATGGAGGGGCTTAAAGCGGCGAATGTAAATATTAATCGCCAAATATTAGCCGATTTAGCCGCCAGAGACACTGCAGCCTTCCTTGAACTAGTTAAAATCGCGCAAAAAGCATTGCAAGAAAAGCACGCTGCAAAGGTATAGTTTTAACCTTACCCACTTACAGGGCATGGGTGGCGCACTATAATGGTCACAAGGCGCCACCCATGCGCGTTTTTGTACACTAGACGTCCGATAGCTTTCGGCGTAATTTGGAAGGTATGGCAAGTCCAAAAAAATCCCCAAGCCCTCAAAAAGACGACCTATCCAAACTATCGTTTGAGGATGCGTTTCAACAGCTCCAAGAGATCGTGGCTCAACTCGAATCCCCAGAACTACCCCTCGAAGTCCTAATAGAACGGTTCGAAATGGGGATCAAACTCGTCCAAGTATGCCGTGACAAACTAACCCAGGCTGAAATAAGGATCAAACAGCTCGAAGAAAACCTCCAATGCGAGCTCAAGCTAAAACCGGTTGACATGACGGACCTGAAGACCACGAATTTGAATCACGAGTAAAATGCGTGTCTAAAGAGACTGTATGGGTGGATACTTGGAGAACATAAAATCGAGCCGTGATTTGAAGCGGTTTACTGTTGACCAGTTGAGGGAGTTGGCCTCGGAGATTAGGCAACGAATAATTGAAACGCTTGCAAAAAATGGGGGACACTTAGCCTCAAACTTAGGCGTTGTTGAACTTACGTTGGGAATCCATTACGTTTTTGATATCCCACCGGACAAACTTATCTGGGATGTAAGTCACCAATGTTACACCCACAAGCTGCTAACAGGCCGAGCACACCTTTTCGATACAATTAGAACCACGGGTGGCTTATCAGGATATGCCTCTCGATTAGAAAGTCCGGCTGACTGCTATGGAGGAGGTCATGCAGGGGTGGGTCCCTCTGCTGCACTAGGGATTGCAGCGGCAAGAGACCGACTTGGATCAGATGAACATGTCATCTGTGTAATCGGGGACGGGAGCCTAACCAATGGTATCGTTTATGAGGCATTAAATAACATCGCGCATACCACTCGGCGGTTGATCCTAATTTTAAACGACAATCAATGGAGCATCGCTAAGAATGTTGGTGCAATTGCTCGATATCTAAACAAGATTATCACCAATCCCCACTACAATCGGTTGCACCGCGACTTTCATTCATTATTGAAAAAACTACCTAAAGGTGAGCTGGCTCTTATGCTTGCTCAACAAGTGGAGGAGAGTTTTAAACGCGCTCTTACGGGTGCAACACTCCGGCCGACTCTCCGGGAACTGGAAGCAGATGGGCGTGGAGGCACAGGCAACAGCGTAATTTTCGAAGAATTTGGGCTCCGATACCTAGGGCCAGCCGATGGGCACGACATCGAGGTCCTGATCAACTTACTTGAATTTGCTAAAAACTATGACCAACCGATTGTACTCCACTTTGTAACTCAAAAAGGTCGAGGGTATGCAGAAGCTCAACAAGCTCCCGAAAAGTTTCACGGATTATCTCCCACCCAAATCATCCAAGCATCCCATCGTCAGCCACCTACTCAGTGGGCCGATGTGTTCGGGCAAGCCTTGGTTAAGTTCTGTAAAACCAACCCCCGCATCGTTGGGATCACTGCTGCAATGCCATCCGGCACAGGATTAAAGTATCTTGAAAAGGAATTACCCAACCAGTACTTCGACGTAGGAATTGCTGAAGAGCACGCGGTTGCATTTGCTGCAGGATTAGCCACAATGGGCTACCATCCCGTGTGCGCAATATACTCCACATTTTTGCAAAGAGCATACGATTGCATCCAACAAGAAGTTTGCTTGCAAGACTTACCAGTAACATTTTGCATGGACCGCGCGGGATTGTCAGCGTCAGATGGACCTACCCACCACGGCCTATTCGATATTTCCTACCTCCGCCCAATCCCCAATGTGATTGCAATGGCTCCCTCGAACGAAGATGAACTTGTGGACATGTTGTACACAGCTCTCTTGACCAACCACCCAACTTTCATTCGATACCCACGAGGGCCAGCCGAAGGCGTCCCAATAAAAAGTTCCCCCCAGCAAATACCAATCGGGACTGCTCAAGTAGTAAAAGATTTTCAACTCCACACACACCCGCGAGTAGCTATTTTTGGCCTTGGGAACATGCTCAAAGTCGCCGTAGCTGTTTCCAATTTGCTCAGTAGGTCTAGCATTGATACTGCTGTAATCAATCCACGGTTCATAAAACCTCTCGATAAAGAAACCCATCTTAGATTTGGATCCCAAGCCGACCTTCTTGTAACAATTGAAGATCACGTGTTAGCTGGGGGGTACGGGTCGGCTGTGCTAGAACTCCTCCACGATTATGGCATTACCACCCAAGTGCTCCGTTTCGGTTGGCCCGATAAATTTATTGAACACGCAACTACAGACGAAGATTTGCGCGCCGTATATGGGTTAACTCCAGAAAATATCGTGACTAAAATTCTAGAAAAGCTTTCGCAACAAACTCCCGAATTCGCGCGGAATCAACAAGCAACGCTAAAACCATTAACGACTCCAATCAACACTTCACATTAGAAATTGCTCCCGGCAAAATAAACTTCTAGTCGCGCCTCCGCTTGCCAAAACTAGCGTAAGCTTTCATCTACAATCGGAACGTTCAAGGGAACATCAGCTTAGCCTTTCTCCAAATCCTGCAATCCACTTCGTCTTTTAAACCGTAGTGAAAGTCGCTGTACGAACCTTTGGTCTAGTCAACCCTTCCAGCGCCCCCAACTTGTTGAACCTTCCAGAAATGAAAATTTGGGTCGACAACCCTTTTAAAACAGAATGTACTCTTACAATAGAGTGAAGCCCATCGCCCCAAAGATCGTCGAAATTCTAAAAGGCATATGAACTTTGTAAGGCTAATCGAGAAGAAAAGAGATGGTATTGAGCTAACCGGCAAAGAAATCCGCGATTTTGTATTGGGTGTAGCCAATGGTACCATTCCAGATTATCAGATCGCAGCGTTTTTAATGGCGGTTTATTTTCGGGGCCTGTCACGGAGCGAACTCACCAGTTTAACTCTTGGAATGCGAGACTCAGGTAAAACCTTAAGATTTCCACCCGATCCTCGGCCAGTAGTGGATAAACATTCAACTGGGGGCGTTGGTGATAAAGTGAGCCTACCGCTTGTGCCTTTGCTTGCGTGTCTTGGGTTTCGAGTACCAATGATCTCTGGACGCGCACTCGGAATCACTGGTGGCACGTTGGATAAACTGGAATCGATCCCTGGGTTTCGTACAAGTCTTCAAATCGATGAGATTATCTCTATTGTCCAACAAATTGGGTGTGTGATATGCGGCCAAACGGAGGATATGGTACCCGCCGATAAAAAACTTTACTCACTGAGAGATGTAACAGGGACAGTCCCAAGTATTCCACTTATAGCAGCTTCCATACTTTCCAAAAAGCTTGCTGAAAACCCGCAAGCCCTGATCCTCGACGTCAAATATGGAAACGGTGCGTTTATGAAAAGCAAGCATGAGGCTCTGCGACTTGCTCGCGTCATGACTAAGCTCGCCTCAGAATGTGGGGTCAAAACCCGTGCCATATTAAGCAATATGAACTCACCAATTGGGCAAGCTGTAGGCAACTGGCTAGAGATTAAGGAGACTATGCAATTTCTAAATTTGAAGGCCCAACCGTCCCCATCAAACCCACTTTTTGACCTTTGGACCCTGGTTACCCACTGTGCTGCCCACCTTTTAATCTTGGCAGAGAAACATAAGACGTTAAAAAACGCTCTTAAGGCCGTTACGGACTGTATGGTTTCTGGGAAGCCAAAGGAGAACTGGTTCCAAATGCTGCATGCACAGGGGGCAGATATACATGCTTTCGAAACTCTATTATCTAAGGACCACCTAGCACCCGTCGTGATCGAGATAAAGAGTAATAAGAAAGGTTATGTTTTCAAATGTGATGCGCGCATTATTGGAGAAGCCGTAAGGGATTTAGGAGGTGGTCGGCTTGTCGCAGGTGCAGAAATAAACCATACCGTCGGCATTGACAACATCGCAAAAGTAGGACAACAGGTAAGCCCTGGAGATGTTATAGCTAGAATTCACGCACCAGATGCACGTATAGGGTCTACAATTGCTGAGGTCGTTAAAACTGCTTTCTATATTTCTGATGCTCCCCCTGAACCCGCTCCGATAATCGCACAAGTAATATAAAGCTAAATCAAAATGCCACTGGTTCTATGTCTAACCTTTTTTACCACGTTGCTGCTGGCAACGCCCCCATACAATGGGGTGAATTACGCGGGTTCTCGGCATTGGTGAATATACCTTAAATTTGTATCATTACTATACTAATTAACAAACGAGCAATGCAGCCATGGGCAAATCTATAAAAGAACTTTTGGCATCTGAAACACCGATCGAGCAAGTTTCAGTTGCAGGGTGGGTCAGAACCCGCCGTGATGGTAAGACATGTTCCTTTATCGAAATCAATGATGGTTCTTGTGTCGCTTCCCTGCAGGTGGTAGTTGAGCAATCCTGTTCTGGATACGAAACGTTGAAGAAAATTCTAACGGGCAGCTCCATACGTGTGAAAGGTGACCTTGTCCCTTCACCCGCCCCGAAACAAAAATGGGAGTTACATGCAAACCAAATTCAATTAATTGGACCTGCAGATTCCACATATCCACTGCAAAAGAAAGGACATTCATTGGAATTTTTGCGAACAATCGCTCATCTACGTCCGCGCTCGAATCTTTTCGGTGTGGTTTTTCGGTTTCGAAGCAAGATCGCGCTTGCTGTACACGAATTCTTCCAAAAAAGGCAGTTCATATATGTGCATACCCCAATAATCACCACAAACGACTGTGAAGGGGCAGGCAGAATGTTTCGCGTTACCACCCTTAGTGGGAACATCGACCTTGCACCGGAAAAAGATTTCTTTGGTAAACCTGCGTATTTGACGGTAAGTGGCCAACTGGAAGCTGAGGCATTGGCATGTGCCCTGGGCAAAGTCTACACGTTTGGCCCGACATTCCGAGCCGAAAATTCAAATACAAGCCGGCACGCTGCCGAATTTTGGATGATCGAACCTGAAGCGGCCTTTTACGATCTAGAATCCGATATGACTCTGGCAGAGGAATTTATTAGATCAATAGCCCAATTTTGCCTTGAGAATTGCAAAGAGGAATTGGAGTTCTTCGCTCAACGGGTTGACCCGCAGGTATATCAACGGCTTACTGTAGTGGCCACAAAACCCGTAACCCGTATCCCTTACAATGAAGCCATCGGTATTTTGCAGAAATCTGGAAGAAACTTCGAATTTCCACCGACTTACGGGGAAAACTTACAAGCTGAGCATGAAAAGTACCTCACCGAAGTATATTTCAAAGGACCGGTCACCGTCTTCAACTTCCCACGGGCAATTAAACCATTTTACATGCGCCTTAACGACGATAATGAAACGGTTGCAGCAATGGACGTACTCGTCCCTGAGGTAGGTGAGATCATTGGAGGCTCACAAAGGGAAGAACGATTAGAAACACTGCTTGAAAACATGAAATACCACGGACTCAAAGAACAAGATTACTGGTGGTATGTAGATCTCCGCCGCTACGGGACCGTCCCGCACGCCGGTTTCGGTGTGGGATTTGAGAGGCTTTTAATGTTCCTATCAGGTATCCAAAACATCAGAGACGTAATCCCATTCCCTAGGACACCAGGCAATGCTGAGTTTTGATACATGGTCTTAACCGCTGTGCGCTCATCCCCAAAACACTCCCCAAGCGCAAACAGCACAGTTGTAACAATTAATTCGGACATGACGTTAAACCTATCGACACCCTTCACTCAATTCTCCGGTTACGAGGGGTTAAAACACAAAATCATCAAACAAATTATCTCATTTTGGAGGGTGTAACTGCCTGGCTATTGAAACGGATTCCCGTGCATTTCGCACAAAACGTAGAACACCTTATTCCAAAACCTTCTCAAACACCCCAAAGAGCTTGATAAGTGGGCAATTTACAACCGGGGCATTATTTTGACGTGCTAATTTCATCAGCGGGAAAAGAAGGCAACAAAGGCCTTAATGGGCAAGCTTCGCATTTTGGGTTCCGCGTCGAACAATATTCCTTACCCACCGCAACAAGTTGTGCATGATAATCTTGCCAGTAATCAATCAAAGCCGCCCCTTGTAGGTGACTCAACGAGCTCTCACAAATGCGTTTCAAATCATCATAATTTGCCTTACAATGGCTTTTGCTCAATCCACTCATTTTAACATCCAAATCCGTTTCACCACACCAACCATGCCTATGGAATATGCGGCGAGTATACGCATCCACAACAAACGTTGGCTTTTGCCCAGCATACAAAATCATGCTATCTGCTGTCTCTGGCCCAATCCCAGGTATGCTAAGAAGCCTGGTACGCACCTCTGGTATTTCACCTTCAAAAAACCGGTCGAAACACCCTCCAAATCTTTCTACCAACGTTTTTACAAAGGCCTTCAAACGACGAACCTTAACATTGTAATAACCGGCGGGGCGGATTAGAACAGCCAAACGTTCTTCACTGGCTTCATACATAGATTGTGGGTCCAACAGGGCGGCCTGCTTCAGCCTTTCAATGGCTTTTTGAACGTTCTTCCAATTAGTGTTCTGGGTAAGGATTGCACCGACACATACTTCAAACTGAGAATCCCCTGGCCACCAACCCTGATGACCAAAGTGTGATCGCATCAGTTTATATGCACGCCTCAATTGGTTTGCCACTTGAGGAAACCTTGCCATATACCATCCTGCAAAAATAAAACTCAAGCACTAAGACCACCTGCGCAGTCATCCGCTTTGGGGGATAGTGGACTCTCAAGTATCTGTTTATTCTTCCACACTTCTTCTGGCCTAAAAATGCCAACAGGGGTCACAATTCCAGCGATCAATTCCGGAGGTGTAACATCAAACCCAGGATTCCACACAGCACTCCCGGGGTTCCCAAACGCCACGTATTGAAGATGTTTACCAACAGGGATCAGTTTCTTACCTTTTCCGACTTTATAAGGTCTACCCCATGCACCCTTCACCTCAGAGGCATCCCTCTCTTCAATCGGGACTTCACGCCCAGAAGTAAGCGTCCAATCAAAAGTGGACAACGGCACTGCTACGTAGAACGGAATTTTGTGATAATGCGCCAATACCGCCTTGATGTATGTGCCGATCTTATTTGTGATTTCCCCGGTGCGGGCTACAACTCTGTCTGCCCCAACTAGTACAAGATCCACTTTCCCCTGCGCCATTAACAGTCCGGCTGCATTGTCAGTAATAATCTCGTGTGAAATCCCTGCTTGCGAGAGTTCCCAAGCTGTTAGGCTCGAACCCTGGCACCTCGGCCTAGTTTCGCTACAATACACATGAATTTTCAGACCCAAAGCATGTGCCGCATAAATAGGCGCTGTAACCGTGCCCACGTCTACACAAGCAAGCCACCCAGCATTGCAATGAGTCAATATACGCATCCCGTCCCGGATTAACGCCAGGCCTTGTTGTCCGATAGCCTTGCATTCAGCGACACTTTGATTCGCAAATTCATTAGCGGCGCGGAATGCCAATTCCTTAGCCTCGGGAACAGAAGTAGCCCGTTTTGTCCGCTCCAACACGTACTTCATCGCATTAACCGGATCTACAGCGGTGGGACGTGCAGATTTCAACACCTCAAACACTTTTTCTGCATGGCGGCTAAACTGTGCCAGAGAAGATCCCCGAAATTGATATATTCCTTGCACTAACCCATAAGCTGCCGCAGCAGCAATTGCAGGAGCCCCACGCACCACCATGTCTCGGATTGCTGCAGCCGTCTCCGTATAGGTTTTAGTCTTCACCACTGTAAACTCGTGAGGCAAAAGCCGCTGGTCAATCAGAATCACCTGGTTCCGCTTTGGATCGTAATCCACCGATCGATAATATCTTTTTGCCCTACCAACTCGTACTTCCATGGAAATGTAAAATGCCCTTGTATCTTCACAGGCGCAATTCATACTTCACATTAAACCATGCGGTGTTTCGTCACAGGCATAACTGGTTTTATTGGGTCCAACCTTGCAGTAGAGCTCTTGGCCCGCGGCCACCACGTAGTTGGCTTTGCCCGTCCAAACAGCTCCCTAAAAGCAATCGCCGATCTAGATATCGAAATCGTGCGCGGGGACATAACTGACAAAGACACATTGTTGCAGGCACTTCGAGGGTGTGACGTATGCTTTCATGTAGCTGCTTCATACAAACTCTGGGACAGGGATTACAAGTCAATGTACATAACAAACGTGCAAGGTACCCGCACTGTCCTAGAAGCAGCAATTACCGCGGGGTGTACCAGGATCGTGTACACAAGCACTGTAGGGTGCATCGGTTTACCCAGATGCGAAAGGGGGAAAATAATTCCGGCTGACGAAACCACCCCGGTAGAACCAACCCAATTGTCAAATCACTACAAACGCTCGAAGTGGGAAGCAGAACAAATAGCCATTGAATTAGCGGCACAAGGACATCCAATCATCATCGTCAACCCTACTGCACCCATTGGTCCGCGCGATGTTAAACCCACCCCGACTGGACAAATAATCGTAGATTTTCTCAATCGTAAAATACCTGCTTATGTTGATACGGGTCTAAACTGGGTCCATGTACGTGATGTAGCATTGGGCCACATATTGGCGGCCGAAAAAGGACGCCTGGGCGAAAGGTACATCCTAGGCAACCTTAATGGCAATCTCACACTGGCAGAAGCATTCCAATTGTTGGAACGTATTACTGGGATTCCAGCGCCACGGCACCAAATCCCATACTTTGTGGCTTTCGGATTCGCTTTGCTAAGCGAAATACACGCTAAGCTAACTGGCAAACCTCCAAAGGCACCATTAGCAGGGGTACGAATGGCAAAATACAAAATGTTTTTCAATCCCCATAAGGCGGTTTCTGAACTTGGCCTACCTCAAACACCCGTCGAACAAGCATTTAAGGACGCCGTTTCATGGTTTATTGAAAACGGGTATGTTCGGACTCCTCTACCTAAACCCACCACTGAGCCCCAACCATAAATTTCTATCGTGTCAGAAACAATGCTTGCATACGAAATGGAAAGTGACAAAACTGTGTGAAGCTTATGGCACAACATACAAAACTACACATCCCTGGCCCAGTCGAAGTAAGTGAAAAAACGCTCCAGGCGTTCCGGTCACCCATGATCGGACACCGCAGTCAGGCATTCAAAGACCTGTATGCAAGCATTCAACCCCAACTCCAACAGTTGTTTTACACGAAACAATTGGTCTTTATTAGTACATCCTCTGCTTGGGGAGTAATGGAAGGCGCCATCCGAAACCTTGTGGCACGCAAAGTATTAAACTGTATGTGTGGTGCATTTTCAGATAAATGGCACGACGTTTCCAAGCGTTGTGGCAAAGAAGCCGAACCCCTCCAATTTCCCTGGGGCTCGCCTATCAGAGCAGAAGCTATTGACAAAAAACTAGCCACAGGGCAATTCGATGCAATCACATATGTCCACAATGAAACCTCCACCGGAGTAATGAGCCCAATTGAAGAACTCGGCGAACTAAAGAAAAAATACCCTGATGTAATGTTTATAGTGGACGTAGTTAGCTCATTCTCGGCAGTGAAAATCGAATTTGATCGGTTGGGACTCGATGTAATGCTGGCAGGCTCACAAAAAGCTTTAGCCTTACCGCCAGGCATCACATTGTTTACCTGTTCAAAAGCAGCATTGGAAAAAGCCGCCACAATTAAAGACAGAGGATACTACTTCGATTTTGTGGAATTCCAAAAGAACGCAGAGCAAAACATGACACCTAGCACACCAAGCATAGGCCATGTATTTGCTTTGAAATCAAAACTCGAAGACATTTTTACAGAAGGCCTTGAAAACAGATATGCACGTCATAAAAAACTCGCTGAAATGACGAGGGAATGGGCACGGAGCCATGGCTTCACATTGTTTCCAGACCCGGGTTACGAATCAGTAACACTGACGTGTGTAAATAACGGTGCAAAACCTGGCGGTCGGGTGATCGACGTTCCTAAATTCCAAAAACTGGTTAAAGACCAGGGCTTTTTGATCGACGGCGGTTATGGAAAAATCAAAGGGCTTACCTTCCGCATCTCAAATATGGGCGACGAAACAGAAGAAACCATGAAACAGTTGTTCGCAGCAATGGACCGGGCTCTAGCACAATTATAATTAACGTTTGAAATCCGATGTTACGGGGTTAAAAGATAAGTAGCTTATTTCATTGCGGTGGATGGGTAAGACACTCACTCATCCACCGTTTTATTTCCTGTGGTCTGTCGGTGTTTATTAAATCAACCCCCGCATCCCACAAAACCTGCCAAGCTGTTGGCGTATCTGGTACTCCCCAAAACCGAATGCCACGTCCATTGCAATGGGATCTCTCCACCATCGACTTTAACTTCTCCAATTCCTGTTCGGCGAATTTTCCGTTACCGCGCCACTTAAAATGCCTGTTCCAGTCCTCCGAAACCCATAAGAACAAGTTTGGGGGATTAGTTACTCCTAATTCTGTGATACGGCAATCCAAAGCCGCAAGCCGTGACGCTTCCGCACATATCAGTTCAACCGGTCTACGACCTGTTAACACTACAGTGACGGCGTTAGTCCTTACTTCACCGTCTTCAAATCGGGTAAGGATGTCTTGGTACTCTTTCAGAACCTGGCGCAGTCTTTGGTAAGTTAGTTTTGGTTCCGATTTGATCTCAATCCATAACCAAAATGTAATGCCTGGGGTGTAAACCCACCCCCCATTTTGCTTAATTCGCGCCCTAAGTGGCTCAAGATACAGCTTTTCTAAGGTTCTATCTTTGCTAAGAAAAATTGGTAAATGTCCGACCAATAAGTTTTCTCCTACAAGAAATACATCTGCTTCAACGCTATTTGATCCACATTCAAGTGCATCAAAAAGGGGTTGACCCTGCAAATAATCGTTATGTGAATGTACCCGCCACAATATCACATCGTGCACCGAGTTAGTAACTTCAGCACCCAGAAGCATGTGCCCAATTACACTTTCCAAACAAATTGTAAGCAAGACGAACCTTGGTATGATAGTCTTCGAACGTTTGTGCAATGGTCGATGCATGCCCAAAATCAACGGTTGGTATTTACACCCCTGTCCAAAAATGCAAATCTATCTCCCAGAAACAATGCCAGATGAAACAAAAAACGCAATCCCTGTGATGGAACTGTTTAAACGTGCAGTAGCCTGCGGGCGTATCTCGCACGCGTACCTTTTTACGTGCGAAGACTTAAGCCCTCTTGAACAAGTCGCTATGCAATTCTCACGAATGATCTTATGTGAGTCGCCTACAAAGGAGCCTTCCTGTAACTGCAAGCACTGTGAACTCGTTTCCAAGCTAAAGCATCCAGACATTCACATAATTAGGCCTAAATCAAAACTTCGGATGATCTTAATCCCCCAAATTAGGGACCTAATGCGGGAAATCCACCTCAAACCCGTAGCAGGCCATTACAAAATTGGAATCATTGTTGGAGCCGATAGGATGAACGCAGACGCAGCCAACGCATTTCTTAAAACGCTCGAGGAACCTCCGCCCCGCTCCGTCTTGTTACTCCTCTCAACCGATCCCCATAGATTATTGGAAACTGTGAGATCAAGGTGTTTACACGTTCCAGTAGCTTTTGAAGCCAAAGCTAGCATAAACCCTGAACTCAAAAGTTGGCTTTACGAAGTCACGAAACAACTCATCAGCACCCCCCCTGATATTGTAACCAAATATAAAGTCCTCGGATTAATCCTGGCAAAACTACAAGAGATGCGGAACCAGATAGAAACACAACTAACCAAGGAGTCCCCACTCGAGATCTACGCCACGCAAGATTTACCAGAGGAAACCCGCGAGAAATGGAAAGAAGAATTGGCAGCTCAAATAGAAGCTGAATATCGCCATGCGCGTTCTGAACTGATGAAAGCTCTGACCCAATATTTTAGAGACGTCTGGTTGCTCACAATGGGCATGGATAAAAAACTCCTGTATTACCCAGACCTACAAACTACAATGGAAGTAGCCCAAAGGCTTAACCCAAAGCAAGCAGTCTCCAACATTCAAATCCTGCACCGTGCACATAAAATCCTTTTTACAAACGTCCAAGAACTGCTCGTGTTAGAGTCCGCCATTCTCCAGCTGCACTTATAAACCGTACAAATCAATGACAGCTCATGCTACCAAAAAAATCCCCCAACAAACAAAGTGTCGCCTGGATTTTTATAATTGGACTCATCCTCGGAGCCATTGTTGTAAAACAAGGCAATCCCATCATTCTCTACGAATACACTACCCAAACAGAGCCAAGACAGTTGCTGGAATGGATCTATATGTCTTGGCCTACCAAGGTAGGTTTCTTGTTAACTCTAATTGCTGGAGTAATTGCGCTTTGGTGCACTCAAAAAATACCCAAACCGCTAACGGCCCAGTTAATTCTGCCTATTTTTTGGCTTGCTTGGCAAACCATAGTTACGCTTGTTACCAGTGAAGCCAAAACACCAGCCCTAGTGTTACTACACTTTGCCTGTGGATTAGCGTGGTTCTACACCGGCGTATTGGCGATCCGGCCCCATTTAGAAAAATGGATCCCTTGGGCGGGCCTCGTATGCGGACTAGGAATCATAATCCTGTTTGGTTTCGACCAACGATTTGGCGGACTTGAGCAAACCCGAAAATTCTTTTGGGAACACATATACCCCACCTTACCTAACCCCGACCCTGAACTCATCAAACGGATGAATAGCAATCGGATTTTTTCCACCCTGTTTTATCCCAACACGCTAGCATCAGTCTTAATACTCTGCACCCCCATTGTTTTATGGAGCATTTGGAATATGGGAAGCATCTTTAAAAAGGACGCTCGAGTGTTCTTAATCATTGTATTCTCAGCCGGTGCATTCCTTTGTCTAGTTTGGTCCGGCTCAAAAGCAGGCTGGATAATTGCACTTTGCCAACTCACAATAGCAGGCTATTTCTTACCAGTGAACCCACAGCTTAAACGGATATTTTTAATCCTGGTGTTGCTAGCTGGTACAATCGGTTTTTTGTATCGATACCATACGTACTTACAGAAAGGAGCGCCTAGTGCCGAAGCAAGATTATACTATTGGAAAGCCGCCTTGAAATTGACTGCACAAAATCCATTGTTTGGAATCGGGCAAGGCAATTTCGGTCGCTATTACGCAAAGATTAAACCTCCGGAAGCGGAAATGGCCAAATTAGTCCATAATGACTACTTACAACAAGCAGTTGAATCAGGTATACCGGGATTCATCCTGTTTCTATCTGCAGTTGGAGTGTGCATGCTTAACGCAACCCGCCAAGCTATTAGAAGCCCGTACTCTGCTGTTTTTTGCCTCTGGCTTGGTCTTATAGGCTGGGCGTTGCAATCTTTTACGGAATTTGGGCTGTACATTCCAGCCGTGGGATGGATCGCCTTTTGTTTTTTGGGATGCTTAGCTATCCCGGTAAACGAAACACATGGCAGGTAAAACGGCAACCTTCCCAAGGGCCAAATAACCGTCAACCAGTGCTATAAAAGCATTAATCTAATCCGTAATCGCAATCCACCCGTGATACACCTAAGAAACATCAAAAGCGAATCTGACGAATCAAGCATTGCCCACTTCGCCACAACCTTTCGAACTACAATCCATTGGTAAACTTTTGGATATCCTCATACATGTAAGAAAATGGACGGCTAATTACCCGAACACGCCGCCTCAGGCAAAGCCGAAGGAGAACACTGGGAACACTAAGGACTCCCTTTATGAAACGCTCTACTTGCTCACGGATTGACGTCAATATGTTCAAACCGTTAAGCTTAGACCATACATAAGCCATACAAATAGCAAAATGGTCGACCAAATATTACAGCGTCTGCTTGAGCTACAAGAGTTCGATCGAAAAATACGTGAACTGGAAGAGCTTCTGATTACACTGGGACCTCAACGGGCAGATATCAAACAGCGGCTGGTCCACGCACAAGCTGAGTTGGATGCCAAGCGAACTAGTCTAAGGCATGCCGAATCAGAAAAGAAACAATTCGAATTAGATATCGAAGCCAAAAGACAGCTCGTCCAAAAATACACGCTTCAACAATACCAAACCAAAAAAAACGAAGAATACCGCGCCCTCGCTCATGAGATAGAACTATGTAACCAGTCTATCTCACAACTCGAGGACCAAGTTATCCAGCTGCTGTTTCGAATCGACGAACTACTTAAAGAAATCCAGGAAGCCCAAATAAAATTGAAGAACACAGAACGTGAGGTTCAACAACTCTTGGCTGAAATCGATCGACGTGAGCATGAGCTGAAAACTGAACTCGAACAACTCCGGCAAAAAAGAGCCCGGTTGGCCTCCGAAATAGACCAAACTGCTTTGAATCACTACGAACGAATCGCAAAAAGCCGTGATATAGTGAATGTGGTCGTGGGGATTGACCGCGGTGTTTGCGGAGGGTGCCACGTCCAATTACCCCGACACTACATCGTCCAATGCCGCACAGGGAAAGAACTCGTCTTTTGCCCAAACTGTACCCGTATCCTCTACTACACACCAGAGATGAATACGATCAGAGCCGAGGAATAACCCCTCACAGATCACCCGTTAATGCAAACCCCGCAATGCCAACCCATGCCAAATCTCATGCGCCACACACAAAACCCACCTTCAAATTAACTCCCTAGCTTTCACTGTTCAGTCTATCCAACCCCTCACTCATCATACAATGCCTTCGCACCATACCTATCCGTCTAAGACGGTTTACTACTCGAAAATGAAAGTAGCCAAGTTTTACACGGCTCCAATCAACCCACTAGTACCCTATTCTCCCTGCATCTCCATTAGTGTTTTACATCCATACAAGAAAGATCCCCCGTTAATATCCAAAATCACAAACCCGGTAACGTTAAGAAAATTCGACTCGGCAACGGTTTTTACTTGGACAACCATTACAGCCACAGCCAAACGGTTGAGTAGAATGTGATGGCGGGCTTAATGTAGCCCCGCTCGTGAGCACATGGAATTTATAGATAGCCCATACTTGGGACGAAACACTGGGTTTAGATGTAGCCGCCGACGTGAGTCGGCGGATAAATTCCCTTATGAGTTTACCACTGACCATGGAATTATTCTTCGCCTTGCAGTGGTGGCGATACGAGTTGATGGCGTTAGCGAATAATTTCACCTAGACCGGAGTCAGGTCAGCGAAGCCCATAACAGCAATTGCGCGTTGTTCTCCAAGTTTTGGTACCTGTATAGGTGGTAGCCTTCAGACTGGTAGAGCTGCGGCTTGGCTTTGATTGTGCGAGCGTAAGGTAGCCGCTCTTTATAAGAGCACGGACATCATAGATAGCTCATACTTGAAACGGAACATTTGGTTAAGTGTAGTTATCTGCTGGGTCTCTGGTGGTGATGTGCCAAGGAACTAAGCGCCTTTTTAATCCGCCGTCTTACGACGGCGGCTATGGGGGAAAACTGGATTATTCCACCACCTTACGGCGGTGGCTACGGGAGAAGATTGGTAGACCGGTAGCCGCCGACGTGAGTCGACGGATAAATCCCCATATGTATGGGTTTACCAGTCACCATGGCATTATTCTACGTTGGAGTATAATTTTGTATCAGGGGTTCTGCACTTATACAGGCGCGGCTACACGCGATCCAAAAACTCAGCTTTTAACAAGCGCTCATGCCATTGTTCTACCCGATATAATTATCAAGTCCGGTTTTACATAAGACTCTTTATCTGGACAACATGTACAACTCCTTATAGTAAGAAGCTGACTGGCGTATCAACAAACGCAGCCATGAAGGCTGTCCAACACAGTGGGGATGCATCTTAACGTAGGTTCCTCGAATGGCAATTGCTTGGCAAGGATCAAATCGGATTATATGCTAGGAAATGCTATGCGCCCCATTCGCACCATTATGCTCTATATTGTGGGCGTTTTTATTGCCGCGGCTTTGCTTGCTCCCCTAATTTATCTTTTAGTCCATTCTATTCCTCACGCGCCTCCCTGGCTATTAGGGCAACCATTTTCGCGGTACTTTACCCGGATTGCTCTCGTTTTGGCAGTGCTGAGCCTTTTCCCTTTAGCTAAGCACCTTGGCTTTACTCAACTACATCAAATTGGTCTCTTGTTTTCGGCAGGTCAACTTCGATTCTTTTTCTGGGGAATTTTAGGTGGAGTTACCTCTCTGAGTTTTATCATCATTGTAAACGTGATCTGCGGAATTAGGGCACTTTCCCCATCCATAACCCTACCAATTATTGTCACCAAAACGGCTTCCACGATAGCATCAGCTATCACCATCTCACTAATCGAAGAACTGATTTTCAGAGGCTTTTTTTTTCACGCAGTTAAAAAAGCTTGGAACTGGATCTTTGCAATGGTCGTCTCTAGTATAATTTTTGCAGCGTTGCATTATATCGACACCAAATACAATCCTAGTCTCATAGAATGGTACACCGGGCTTGAAGCCCTCCCAAAAATCTTATCCCCCTTGGCTAGACCATCGGTAATTGTACCCGGCATGCTCAATTTATTTCTCGCTGGATGTATCCTATGTTACGCAGTTCATCATACCAAATCACTGTGGTTCCCCATCGGAATTCATGCAGGATGGATCATAGCTATCAAACTATCCCCAGCGTTCCTCCCACTTGCGCAACCAGGATCAGCTTTTTGGGGCAGTCACCGCATTGTTGACGGTTGGTTTGCTACACTCGTCTTGTCTGGTTTCTCAATAGCGATTGTAAAAGCTTTTCGCCGCCAGGAACCTAAATTCCCATACCTCAAACTTTGGGGATAAACCACAAACATGCTGGAAAACATTAAGAAGATTTTAGGGGGAATAATCGACCTTCTCTACCCACCTTGGTGCGTAGTTTGTAAAGAGAACCGTGCAAGTCCAAAAGATGGGCTAGTTTGCAGCGCGTGTGTAGCGCGAATACCTCACCTGAACCCCCCTTTCTGCGCTAAATGCGGAAGCCCTTATCCAGGCAATATCACTATTGACTTCATCTGTTCAAATTGCACCTCCATTCGATATGAATTTACGTATGCCAGATCAGCCATTCTCGCCACTGGTATAGCATTGGACCTAATTCACGCATTTAAATACCAACAAGCCACATGGCTCGAACCACTTTTGGGCAGGCTCTTTGTAGAAGCCGCCCTACCTGATCTCACAAGCACTAAGTGGGACTTGATCGTCCCCGTACCACTCCACCCTACCAGGGAACGAGAACGCGGATTTAACCAAGCATACGTTCTTGCAAAATACCTCTCGAGAGCAACCCAAATCCCGATTAAATCCGTTCTGCGACGAACCCGATATACCCACACCCAAACCACCCTTTCTAAACAGGCACGCCTTGAGAATGTCCAAGACGCTTTCGCTCTCGCTACAACTCCCAACCTCGTCAAAAACAAACGCGTCATCCTCGTAGATGACGTCTTCACTACAGGAGCCACCACAAATGCATGCGCTAAGGTCTTACGGAGGGCTGGAGCTACCAAAGTAGCCGTTTGGACGCTTGCGCGTGGTGTATAACCATTTGGCTATCAATAAAATATGCCAGTCTTGAACTTTCTAACGCGTTTCTCCATAATGACTGATTGAATATATGGCAAAAACTGGCAGGTTTATAAAAAAACCCCCTCTGCCGGGGCCACAAGCTGTGGGCCATATGCAAGGGGGGAATGGTGCAATACGATCAGGGAAACTGCCCAGGAAACCGAAGCTAGCTCCTACATCCAAAAAGTTAGAGATTCCGGATGGGCTTTGGACAAAGTGTCCAGAATGCGAAAACATCATTTTTGATAAAGAACTGGACGAAAACCTGAAAGTCTGTCCTATTTGCCAATATCACTTTCCGATGAGCGCCCGGGAGCGGATCCACCTGCTAGTAGAAACCTGTTCGTTTGAAGAGATAAACGGCGAATTGGAAAGCATTGACCCTTTGGAATTCGAACTACCGGCGCAGGAGGTAGTGTTACCTGGTGCAAACCCCAAAAAAATCACTGTCTCCCCAGTCTCATATAGGGAAAAACTGAAGGCCAATAGAGCTAAAACGGGCTACACGGAAGCTATTATAACGGGGTTATGTATGATCGGCCCTCATCGTGTTGCGTTAGGTGTTATGGACTTCCGATTCCTAGGCGGTTCCATGGGTTCAGTAGTTGGGGAAAAAGTTACACGACTTGTCGAAAAGGCCACCGAGAATCGACTTCCTGTGATTATAATTGCTGCAAGCGGTGGAGCCCGGATGTACGAAGGTATGTTTAGCCTAATGCAGATGGCTAAGACAGCCGCCGCCCTTGCTTACCATGCACGAGCAGGCCTGCCTTATATAAGCGTGCTTACTCACCCCACAACTGCGGGCGTAATGGCAAGCTTTGCAAGTTTGGGAGATCTCATAATTGCAGAACCTGGCGCGATGATCGGATTTGCAGGCCCTAGAGTCATTCGCGAAACAACCCAATCCGAACTTCCTCCAGGCTTCCAAACTGCTGAGTTTCTTTTGGAACATGGATTGATAGATGCAATTGTCCCCCGAAAAGAGCTGAAACAACAGCTAATTTATTACCTAGATTTTCTTAATATCCATCGGCGGGCTGAATGAACCAAGATGGGAACTATCCAGTCACCCCTGAGCAGGTTGCTCGTGCTCCCTTGCGCCCAGGAACACTCTATCTTGTCGCAACCCCCATCGGCAATCTAGAAGATATCACCCTTCGCGCCTTGCGCGTCCTCAAAGAATGCGATGTCATCGCAGCAGAAGACACCAGGCGGACAGGTTTACTTCTAAGACATTTTGGCATTTCAAAACCTATACTTAGCTGCTTCAAATTCAATGAATCAAAACGCGCCTCGGAAATTTTAGATCGCTTAGC
The DNA here is from genome assembly GCA_964654645.1 of uncultured Verrucomicrobiota bacterium. Lineage (GTDB taxonomy): Bacteria > Verrucomicrobiota > Verrucomicrobiia > Limisphaerales > CAZZJO01 > CAZZJO01. Next base: position 25,574 of record CAZZJO010000060.1, read on the forward strand.
AAAAGGTCAAACCGTGGCTCTTGTCACTGACTCTGGTACACCAGGGATAAGCGATCCTGGCCAACTTTTAGTAAGAAAAGTAATAGACGCCGGCTTCAGAGTTGAACCTATACCCGGACCGTGTGCATTGATTGCTGCTGTCTCAGCGTGTGGACTCCCAACCAACGAGTTTCATTTTATTGGCTTTCTTCCCCACAAGGGGGCACGCCGACAAAAAGCGTTAGAGCGATTAAAGACTATTCCAGGTACACTAGTAATTTACGAGTCACCCCACCGGATCTTGCGCCTTTTCCAAGAGCTTGCACAAATTTTCCCCACCCGAGAAATAGTTGTCGCAAGAGAACTCACAAAAAAATTCGAGGAGTTCCAGCGTGGCTCCGCAAAAGAATTACTTGATCACTTTCTAAAACACCCACCGAAAGGCGAATTTGTAATTCTAATTAGCCCCCTTGCCGATGAAATTACACAAATTTCCCCGGATTCAGAATCCCCTTCGGATCAAGCGCACGTTTAATCTGGGTATGTAACCATCTCACTTCACGGCTTGTTGCCAAAGGCCACCAACGCAATTTTGCTAGACCAACCCCATGTTCTCCTGTAATTGCACCTCCCAACTTAATTACATATTCAAATAAGTTATCTAAAACCTTTTCTGCCGTTTCCCGAGCGCCTGGTTTGTTGAAGTCTACCATCACATTTGTATGAATATTGCCATCTCCTGCATGGCCAAAACACGCAATTTGCAATCCTGTTTCATACTGTAATCGCGCAGTGAACTCGAAAAATTCAACAAGCTTTCCCCGGGGAACCACTATGTCCTCGTTTAGCTTAACTAATCCTGTATCTTTAAGGGCGCGTGAAAATTCCTTCCGGATTTTCCAGATTTCCTCGCACTCTTCTTTCCCCAACCCAACCTGTACAAACAATGGGGCGTAATTTTCTATAACGCGTTTGAGTTTTTCGATTTCAATTCGCACTGATTCTTCCTGGCCATCAATCTCCACTATCATGTGGGCACGCGCATCCTTGAGTCGGGGACTCCCCGTCCGACGATAAGCGGCTGCGATTGTAAGTTCATCAGCTAGCTCTATTGCACACGGCAATATACCTGCCCTGAAAATCCCTTGAAGCGCCCGCACCGCACTAATCATAGACTTAAATCCGACCGCCAGATTTGCTCTAAAGGGCGGCAGCGGTATGAGCTTAAGGGTTGCTTCTGTTATAACCCCGAGCAAACCTTCCGAACCCACAAAGAGTCGATGGAGGTCAAATCCTACCTTATTTTTGTGAGTACGTCCCCCTAACCTCACTACCGTTCCATCTGCAAGCACTACTTCCAAACCTAGAACATAATCCCGCGTGACTCCGTATTTAAGACACCGGGGCCCCCCTGCATTGGTACTAATGTTACCACCAATAGAACTTTCATCACGGGAAGCTGGGTCCGGCGGATAATATAATCCTACTTTTTCAACAGCCTCTTGCAACGTTTGAGTAATCACACCAGGTTGTACGACTGCCACGAAATCGTCAGGGTTGATCTCAATAATCTTATCCATCTTCTCCAGAGAAAGGACGATGCCACCCCTTATAGGCACACACCCTCCAACGTATCCATGTCCAGCTCCTCTTGGAGTCACAGCTATCCCACGACGATAAGCAAATCGCATGACACGCGAAACTTCGTCAGTGCACGTAGGTAACACCACAGCATCTGGTACGTTAGAGGCAAACCACTCATCCCCAGCATAACGACCCAAGCTTTCAGAATTGTCCAAGACAACCTCTTGGCCTAACAACTTCTTCAAATCCCTTACCCAGTTAGGTTTTCTTGTTCTACACACGAATTGCCAAGAAAATCAAAACCACAGCAGAGTCAAGCCAAGATTTTTACCCAACTAAATCACAACTCGCTGTGAATAAGCGAAATCGTAATGCGTCAATTGCTTTGGTGAATAAAAACTGCAACTTGTGTGTGGATGAGCGATACCAAGCTGAGTAAACTTCGACACAAACAATGACGCAAAAAAAACCATGGAATTACTTCTGGAACGCTACCATTGCTGTTTTCACACTCATAGTAACATGTATATCAGAAATAGCCTTAGCCTCCGAAACTCAACCACTAACATCCCCAGGAAAGACAACCTCGAAAACACAGAACGCTACACAAATCCAAAAAACGAATGCAGCCCCTAAACCAACATGGCACGGTTTTGTGAACTTAGGACTCACTTTATATAGCGGATACCGGGATGCATACATAAGCAGTGCAAGTGTTTCAGCCACCCACAAACGCGCAGCTGATACCATTCGCCTAAGTGCTAACGGTGGCTACGGCGAGGCAAAAATTAGAAGAGAGACTGTTACAATCGCGAAATATATACGGGGCCAGGGCTCTTATGAACGTCCAATTAACCAAAAGTTGTGTGTCAGCCTGCAAACACAGGGTGAATCAGATTATGTGCTAGGAATTGATTATCGTGTAGTTTCAAGTGTATCCCTTGGATATAAGTTCATCTCGACCACCAATTTGTCTTTGAATGCAGAGGTGGGACCCGCGTTGACTATTGAAAAATTCCATCATGAAGATGATAACGTTTACCCGACCATTTACCTGGGTGAGCGTTTTGACTACGTGTTTCCTAATGGACCTAGAATTTGGCAAAGGACTGCCTGGATCCCAGACTTCCAAGATTGGCCTGACAGACAATCCCTACGTTCCGAAGTTGGATTAGAAACACCTCTTACTTCTAGATTCGCGTTGCGAGTTGTGTTTGAACATAGCTATGAAAACCCCCCTCCCCGGAATAGAAATGCACATGAAGCCCGCCTTACCACTGGGCTAAGTTATACGTTCTAAATCGACCACAAATTACTACTGCAACCTAAGCAACGCTTGTGCATGTTTTCGGGCAGTTTCCGATTGGCCGCCTAGCATCCGCGCAAGCTCGCTTACTCGCTTTGCGTCGTCGGCTAATTCAATCACCGCTTCAGTCTGGTTGCCATGGATTATTTTTGAGACCACAAAGTGCCGCTCAGCAAAAGCAGCTACTTGCGGCAAGTGAGTTATACAAATCACCTGATGCCTCCGCGCTAACCCGCGCAGTCGCCGTCCAACTTCCAACCCTGTTTCACCACCTATATTCGCGTCAACTTCATCAAACACTAAAATGGGCACTTGGTCACATGCTGCTAAAACAGTCTTCAGTGACAACATCACACGCGCTAATTCCCCACTAGAAGCAACCTGACGCAACGAGCGTGGTTCCTCACCCGGATTCGCACTAAACATAAACTCAATAATGTCAAAACCAGCCAATGAAAATCCTTCATCATATTCCTCTCCCGATTTGCTTTCAAACCTCACGTCAAACTTACAGTGTTTAAAGCCTAGGTGTTGTAACTCATTTGTGACCTCCTCAACCAATTTAGGGATGATGGATTTCCGGGCTTTAGCTAGTTCAAGACCTACTCGTTGAATTTCACACCGTAGCTCGGCTAATTTTTGTTCCAACTCCTTTAGTCGTTCCTCCCGCGATTCTAACTCCCACAGCCTCTTCCGCGCCTCTTCAAGACTTTCCAATACGTTTTCTAGCGTAGGGCCGTATTTTTTCTTCAACAGGTTCAGCAAATTGTACCGGTCCTCTAATGCAGCAAAACGCGCAGGGTCAAATTGTACCCCCTCTAAATACCTCTCCAATTTCCGAATAAACTCACTTAGCTGCTCCATTAGTATTCCATGATCCTCGACTAACCCGGTGGCACTCTGATCTAGACCTTTAATTTCCCGCAAAATGCGACCTACCCGACTCAAGGTTGCTAGTGCACCACCCTCCTCTGAACCAAGCAGTTTCGTCACCTCCCATCCCAATTCACTAATCCTGGCTGCATGGCGCGCCTGATTGTATGCTCGCTCAATCTCCTCATCTTCATTACGCCTTAGGTTAGCCTTCTCAATTTCCTCAACCTGATGCCTCAAATAGTCGAGTTGCTGTAGGTATATTCGTTCGTCCTGAACCAAATCACGCTTTCTAGATTTTAAGTCCTGATACTGCTGTACTAACGATGAAAATCGCTTACGCAAAGAATCCAAATTTCCGTAGCGATCCAGAAGCAATAGTTGCACCCCAGGATCTAAAAGCGACTGATGCTCATAAGGACCATGAAAATCCACTACTAGGCGCCCTAGTTCCCTCAAAACTGATAAATTTACTGGGGAGCCGTTAATCGTCTGCTTGGAAGTGGCCCGCGCACTGATAAGCCGTCTAACTGCCACCGGGTCATCTGCTGAAATCCCACGATCCTCCAAAAATTTCCTAACCTCCTCACTGGCCTTTGAAAAATCGAAAACCGCTTCAATCACACATTCTTCAGCGCCTGTGCGTATAATTCCACGCTCAGCCTTCTCTCCCAACACAAGCATCAGCCCGTCAATCAATATTGATTTACCAGCCCCAGTCTCGCCCGTTATCACATTGTACCCTGGGCTAAACTCAATCTCCGCCGATCTTACTATAGCGAGATTCTTCAACTTCAATACTTGCAACATAATCAACCTTCATCCCTCAAAATGCAGCCTTTATCCTCCCACGAATTGTAATCCTTACTCTAGATTTTGCAATGCAACCATACCCAGTCCCGCGTACATCTACCGATTTTTAGAAGAACCCATAATGTCAAAAGTAACCCCTAATAGGGACCGAACCCTAAGCGCCCATCGCCCCATGCAGATGAATCCGTGATGCCGTTCTCAAATTGATGTAGCCCCCTTAACCCGCCTGATTAACCCCTTTTACATTGTAAAAGATTGCCAAAAGTACTACCGAAGTTTATCCACGTCTTGCGTATTCCCCACCAAAAACTTACCAGCAATAGGAAGTTAAACCGGAGCAACAAAGTCCGGTTAAGGAGCGAAACAAAACCCAGTGTCGGGTGTGACCCCACCCAACACTGGATTTGCAAGGGACTAACCTTGGCGCAAAAGCCAAAAAACTCACATTTGAGGGGTCCGCATCTGGCGGACTAACTCCCGAATCCCATAACGTTCTAACGCAAACCTGACCAATCGAATATTTATATCGGTCAAATTTTCCTCCCCGAATATTATCTCAGCAACACCACGGACAATACGCTCAAACGTTTCATTCCCATCAGCCTGAAATGATCGATCGAGCCTAGGCTGTGGCTGTGCAGGTCCTGTACCTATCGGTTTTTGTTGCATCGGTTGCATATTTCCTTGAGCTGGTTGCATGTGTCCAAAATCATTAAAATCTCTACTTGCTGCAAAACTTTCTACCGATTCTTGGGCCCACCCTGGACTCTTATTACCCAGGGCTGGACCATACCCACCATAACCTTTAGAACTAGCAAGTTCTGGGCCAACTTCCTCGACTCCATTGTACTCTGATCCAAATTTCCCCGCTTCCTCGAGGGCTTCAGAAGCAATGGGCCCTTCTGATACTGGCTCAGCCATCTTTTCCTGTTCAACTTCGGCTAGTTCTGACTCAATCTCTTCAACGGCCGGCGTCTTTTCATTTGGCATAACGTCCGGAACACTGACTTGCTCGCTTGGGGCAAAGGGAATAGTCTTCCCGGTTCCAGGGGTCTGAAAACCTGGAGGCTGCCCAACTTTTTGAGCCTTGGCTTGCATCTCGACACCTCCTCGAACAGAAGGTGTCATCCCTTTAGCATACGATTCTACCCGTCCAGTCAAATCAGGCGCAGGTATAGGCCCCATCTTCGATTGCGATTTGGTGCTCACCGCGAGCGGTGCTTCTTCCACCGCGGGCTGAGCATCTTCTATTTGTGCACTTTCAGTTACCTCCTCCGATTCTTCCCTCGCCAATGCTTCTTCAGCAGCGGTCTCAGTCAACACCCCTTTGTCCGAATCCTGGGCCACTTGCACCTCTTTGGCTTTCGATGCCTTCAGTTTAGAATCTAGCAACAATGTAATTGCTTTTAACGCCAACTCCATCGGCGATACCGGCTTCGCAATAAATTCATTACCACCACTTAGAACGCTCTGAACTCTGTTCTCAAAGTCCGCATTTGCAGTTACAAACACTACAGGTGTAGTTTTTTGATGGGCCAGTTGCCGGATACGTTTACATACATCAAACCCATCCATTCCAGGCATCCGAATATCTAGCAAAATAAGATCGAAAGATTCTCGTGTAAGTAAATCTAAGGCCTGCCTAGGATCTTTCACCCCTACCGCCCCTAGATTAGCCCGTTGCAATGCTGTAACCATAACATGATTGCAGACTGCGTCATCATCAACCACGAGTACCTTTGCTTGTAAACCTGCGGTGGGAGAGTCTTCGTCTATTCTCTCTACCAACCTTTTTAGGCAATCTGCAGTTTGCGCGATTGTCTGCAAAACCGAAGCAGTGACAGTCCCTGGCTTAAATACTAACTCAAAAAGCAGGGCTTCAAAGGCACTGGTAAGAATCGCCAATCGAGAAAACCCTGTTAATGCGGCCCGCGCCGTAATAAAATGAACCCGCTGGTACAACTCGCTTAAAGTCACTGCACCAGCAGGCTGATTCGCTGACTTTATATAACTTATCGCTAAGCGCCGAACCTGATCAACCTCCTCAGCCAATCGAGAAAGAAATTCGTCCCTGGCTTGCGTTATGCTCTCTCTCTCCACCTCTTCAGGCGGCCTGGCGGGTCTGATCCCCTCACCTTGCTGAGGCAAGAAGCTCTTGACGACCTCAACTAACATTGCGGGCGTACACTGCGTCTTAAATAGCGGCTTATTTGCCCCAGCAAGCATTGCCTTTTTGACCATGTCCGCCAGGTAAGCGTTGGAAAGAACAATCACTGGTAAAGTGCTTAATTGGGGCTTGCTCCGTATAAACTTCAATACGTCCAACCCATTGACCTTGGGCAACATTAAGTCAAGGATTACTAAATCCGGTTTCTCACTGCTCAAATATTGCGTGGCGGCCGCCCCGTCCTCGACTACATCCACAGTAAAACCCTCATTCTCTAACCTGGACCGGTATACCGCAACAACTACCGGATCGTCCTCCACAAATAGGATACGCTTTGCTTGCGCTTTCTTCATCTGGCGAGTTTCTTTTGCCATATTCCAATCCGCATTTTAATTCTACCACTGTTTAACACACATGTCGTGCACCAAATTCCAATCCGACAAAAACCCTCTAAGCAATTATCAGGCCAACCTGGAAAGCTAAACAAAAATGCTATTTCAAATTCCTTCTGCCGCTTTTTCCAGCTAAAAGACGCTCTCGGGCCCATCACATGTGTCATCCTCAAAAACAACATGTCTTGAAATCTACCAATTTTAGGCTCGCCGGCTACAGGAAATTCAAACCCGCTGCTTCCTTGGTAAAGGGTAACTTAGCCTGTAATCTAAAACCAAAGTAATGTGGATTTTACGTTATCTCAAGTGTCTGCTTTACGGCATAATGCAGTGAGATATTTGGACAGAGCTACCCCCGGACACTGATACGTACATTGCTAGAGACCAAGGCAATATTCACCACCCGATTTACCGAGCGTTTATCATAGTGCGGATCCTGGGTTTACAAAGGTGACCAACTTATAGATTCCACTCATCTCCCGGTTCTAAGCTCTTGCTTAAAAGCGCCACAGACAGTAGTTTTGACTCTGTTGGAGGTACACATATGAAAATCGTTTTAGCTTTCCTTGGAGTAATCCTCATATTGGCCATATTTGCATTACTTTACGTCGTCGCGATTTACAATAAACTCGTTATTCTCCGCAACAGATTTAGAAACGCTTTTGCTCAAATAGAGGTACAGCTAAAAAGGCGATATGATCTGATTCCGAATTTGGTAGAGGCTGCGAAAGGATACCTGAAGCATGAAAGACAAACACTTGAAGCAGTTATTAATGCCCGAAATTCTGCAGCGGCAGCCAGTAGCCGAGCCGCTCAAAACCCAGGTGACGCAGGAGCTATGAAAGAATTGTCGGGTGCTGAAACAACTTTGACAGGGTTCTTAACTAGGTTCTTCGCACTAGTGGAAGCTTACCCCGATTTAAAGGCAAATCAAACAATCCTCCAACTTATGGAGGAGCTGACATCAACAGAAAACAAGATTTCCTTCGCCCGGCAGGCATATAACGATGCTGTAATGGCCTATAACACCACCCGTGAAGTATTCCCAAACAACATCGTCGCTGCTCTGTTTAACTTCCCACCCGCCGAACAATTTGTAGTTGAGTCATCCCAAGAAAAGGAGGCACCGAAGGTTCAGTTTTAATCATTATGCTAGAAAAACTCCTAGGAATCAGAATTGGGTAGATGCTAGACTTTTTTGAAAGGCAAGAGCGTGCACGGAAACGAACCACACTTTTAACACTGCTTTTTGCCCTGGCAGTCTTGTTCTTGAACATTGGAGTCTACCTAGCCGTAGTGCTCACAATTAACCTTTGCTTCGACCCGCAGAAGTTAATTGATTCTAGCTTTGGCAAGTTCTCACATAGATGGTGGGACCCAGAACTCTTTTTATGGACGTGTGTTATAACTACAAGCATAATCGCCATTGGAGGGATTGTTAAAACAATAGAGCTGAGTCAAGGTGGGAGCACAATTGCTGAAATGCTTGGTGGTAACCTCGTCCCCCCTAACACAAATGATCCAAAGCTTCGCAAACTTTTAAATGTAGTCGAAGAAATGGCAATAGCATCAGCCCTTCCAGTCCCCAGGGTGTATGTGCTCCCAGACAAAAGCATAAATGCGTTTGCCGCAGGACTAACCCAACACGATGCAGTTATCGGTGTAACTCAAGGTTGCCTCACCTACCTCAACCGCGACGAACTTCAAGGCGTTATCGCACATGAATTCAGTCACATCCTCAACTCAGATACCCGAATAAACCTTCGACTTACTGGATTAATTTTCGGCATTGTTGGCATTGCGGTGATAGGGAGGGTTCTCATAAACACCCGCTCCAATGGAAGAAGGCAAAATCCACTGGCTTTCTTAGGACTTGCCCTTCTTATTGTCGGGTATGTGGGCGTGTTTTTTGGCCGGCTAATACAAGCCGCCATAAGCCGCCAACGGGAACTTCTAGCGGATGCCTCAGCCGTACAATTTACACGTAACCCGGACGGCTTAGCCAGAGCACTCAAGAAAATCGGTGCCCTCATGTACGGCTCGCAGATCAGCTCCCCACATGTGGAAGAAACGGCTCACATATTTTTTGAAAATGCGAGGACCTCCAGACTCTTTTCCACGCATCCACCGTTAGAGGCTCGAATTAAAGCTTTGGATCCTTCATGGGACGGAACGTTCCCAGTACTTATCCAACCTGAGGAGATGTATGAGGCCCCCCAAAAACCTCCTCTTGTTGCACCTACACTACAAAGTGCCACTTACGCTCCCGAGGTTTTTATGGCTTCAGTGGGCACTGTATCTCCGAAGGCCGTTGAATACGCTACTGAATGGAAAGAACAAATCCCCAGCAAAGTCCTTGAAACAGTCAGGGACCCTACAGGCGCAATGTGCATGCTTTTGGCAACCCTTTTAAGCGAGAATCAGGAAATCCGGAATCAACAGTTGATTACAATTGAAGACAGTTTCGGCAACAAATTGCGATCGGAAATTTTGTCTGCATATGAGCAGTTAAGGACGCTGCCCGTGTATTCTAAGCTCTATCTGTTAAAACTCGGATTGCCTGCGATACAGCTTCTGAGCATTACTCACCTGAAGAAACTCATTTCCACTATCGATAAACTCATACTTACGGATAATAAAATCGACCTATATGAATTTGCCCTAGCACAAGCAATTAAACGCCATGTTTTACCCGTTATAAACCCAAGTGTGTTGAGGCGGCCCGTGCAATATTACAGCTTCCGACCTTTATTGGCTGACTGCGCAATGGTAGTGGCCGCCGTGGCAAATGCAGGAGCTCCAAATTATGCAGCGGCAAAAACTGCTTTCTTACGCGGATGGTCTAGTAGCGCTCTTAGCCAGTTTCCACCACCACAACCAGCCGGAAACACTATTTCAATCGACGCGCTCCAACAAGCACTAGATAAGCTGGCCTTGGCAGCACCCCCTATAAAACGCGCTGTTTTAGAAGCAGCTGCTCATGCTGCGGCATACGATGGAAAAATTACCGCTTCAGAAGCAACCCTCCTGCGCGCCGTAGCAGATGTTTTGGGTTGCCCAATACCTTTCTTCGTTCAGGGCGTGTAATATCTTGCCTCGACCCAAATAATCCGATTAGAAAGGAGGTTGACCTGGACAAGACCCTGTTTAAACTAATAAATGGGAAACGCGCGGAGAGATGGCAGAGTGGTCTAATGCGCACGCCTGGAGAGCGTGAGTGGGGCTAAAACCCCACCGGGAGTTCGAATCTCCCTCTCTCCGCCATTTATTTTTGGTAAATCCGTTCCCGAAGCCCATCAAGTGCTACCAGCACGTCACACAATCGCTGAAGCAAAGGCGTGCTAACCCGTAAGGTTGCTGCTCGACGAAGAGGTTCTAAGAAAATCGCATCTAATTCCATTGGCAATCCCTTTTCAAAGTCCAATAGAGTAGACGCCTTGTACGGCCCCATAACTGACGTCAACTCAAACATTAGGTCAATAAATCCCTTGCTGATTTGTATGTCATAAGCGCCAGCTGTTGTTCTAAGCTCCTCCATCAATCCCCTTATTACCTCTTTCCATCCTGCATGCTTCAACAGGTCCTCAGTCGTCAAAACCGGACGTAAAACCACTTCCGGGGCAAAATCCAAAGTTTTGCTCATAAAAACCTCATATCCTACTATTCCTGCAACGCCTAAACCGTTAAATGGGACATTCCACATTAGCTTTTCCCAATGAGCACGTTGGACGTTTTCAACCACGTCACACTGAATGCTGGCACTTCTAAATATTTCCGCGATTTCCAAAGTGCGTGTAGTGGGCGGCCCCGAATACTCACCAATGACTATTCGGCCATGGGCTAGGTGTTTTACGACACCAGGGGCGATCCTATTTAAACACACAAAGCAGTGGCCAGACATTACCCTGTTCGGGCCGAAGATCCTCGCAAGCTCATCGTCACTACCTAGTCCATTCTGTAAAGTAAGAACAACTGAGTCAGGCCCAACCAAAGGCATAATTAATTCCCGGAAACGGTGATTGGCAGTCGTTTTCAAGGCAACTAATATTAGATCTGCAATCCCTACTTCATGAGGATCTTTTGCAGGTTTAGGGTGTGCAACAAAGCTTTCCTCAAAACTTTCGATTAAAACCCCGTTTGATCTAACCACTTCATAATCGGATCTTAAAAGAAAAACTACGTCATGGCCTGCCTTCCAAAGCTTTGCGCCGTAGTAGCTCCCGAGAGCGCCACACCCCACTACAGCAATCCTGTTGATCTTTCCCATCGCTAGCACAAACAAAAAGGCACTCTGAAGATTTTCTCCCCAGAGTGCCCTACATCAAAATCAAAATAATCGTTACTTCTTCTGACTCTGACCAAGGACGGCGTCTTTCGCAGCCTTAGCAATGCGGAATTTAAGTACACGCCGAGCAGGGATCTCAATAGGTTCTCCAGTCTTAGGGTTCCGACCTTTTCTTGCCTTCCGGTGAACAACCACCAGCTTCCCCAAACCTGGAATTACGAACCCACTCTTTGCATGTTTATATGCCAGATTCACCAATTCTTCCAACACGGCACCAGCCTGTTTCTTGGTGATGCCTGCCACTTCTGCTAACGCCTTTACTAGCTCACTCTTCGTCAGTGCCATAGTCAGTCTCCTTTTTTAGGTTTAAGGCAAAAACTCTTTCCGGCTTTCACCTAAAAGCCGGAATTACTGCCCTTATTAAAGCCATTCATTAAAAATCAGCAAGCAGAAAATTTTATTACCACCATTTGGCAAGAGCGTTATGTGAGAACGATCTTGTCTCCTTCTTTCAGCGTAACGATTGCCTTTTTTAACTCTTGAGTGTGACCAGGGTGTGCAGTCAATCGCCGCTTTACTTTGCTTGGCATGTTCAAGGTTTGCACATCGATGACTTTCACATTAAACAATGTTTCTACTGCCCGCCGTATTTCCGGTTTAGTCGCACGTCGATCAACAATGAAAATGTATTGGTTATTTTTTTCGCCCAGGCGAACAGCTTTTTCAGTCAAACGAACTGTTTTGATAATCTCGTACGGGTTCATGGCGTACTATGCCTTTAAAAGGCGATCCTCTATCTTTTCAAACGCACTCTTAGTAACAAGGAGTTTTTCTGGATACAAAACTTCAAAGGCACTAACTTGTTCCCCTGTGGTCAAAATAACGTCCGGGATATTTCGGGCAGCAAGCTTTAAATTCCTATCCAAGTCTGACACCACAACCAAGCTTTTACCTTCGAGCCCCAAGGCCTTTAGTAATCCTACCATCTCACGAGTCTTTGGGGATTGAAGCTTTATTTCGTCAACAATGATCAGATCACCCTCCTTAATTCGTTCACTTAGTGCCTTCCGCAGCGCTAACAATTTAGTGGCGTGATTTACTTTCTTGGTATAATCACGCGGTTTTGGACCAAAAACGACCCCACCTTTCCTCCAAAGCGGTGAGCGAATCATACCTGCGCGGGCTCTTCCTGTCCCCTTCTGAGGCCAAGGTTTTTTGCCACTCCCTGATACCTCACCCTTTGTCTTAGTACAAGCAGTCCCACGCCTAATAGCTGCTAAATGTGCAACAATCACATCGTGTACCGCTTGGGTACCCCGCCCGTCGCGGATAAGCTCAAACTTGAGCTCATATTCACCACAAACTTTTCCAGTAATATCACGTACTTCCAGTTTCATACGCAAATTCTATTTCTTCGTAGAAGTACCTGCACCTTTACTAACACTCTTTGCACCTCCCAATTTTGTAAATGCCGCTGCTTGTACTTGCTGCGCCGCCTTCTTCTGAGCCCAACCTTTAGGGCGTTTCTTAGCTTCGCGAACTATCACTATGTCACCTTTCGCTCCTGGCACTGCGCCTTTCACCAAGATCAAGTTATCTTCTGGAATCACTTGTACTACCTGCAAATTCTGTATTGTGCGGCGGACACATCCCATGTGCCCAGGCATCTTTTGCCCACGTTTCACATTGCCCGGGAAAGACCGTTGACCTATTGCACCTATACGCCGATGCCACCCCTTTGCCCCGTGGGATGCATCTCCCCCACGGCATTTAAATCGTTTAACCACCCCTTGAAAACCTCGTCCCTTAGTGTAACCAATCACATCTACATAATCCCCAGCCTGAAATATTTCCGGTCCTATTAGTTGGCCCGGTTTAACCTCCAAGCTGAAATCTCTAAATTCGCGAATCATTGCTATTGCCGGAATGGGTTCTTTCGGACCGCGTTCCTTAATCGACCCGAGGATACTCTTGTCTAAGCCCCCATATTTCATTAGGTGCCCCAACTCTGGACGAGTTAATCGTTGAGGCTTCTGATCGCCAAAGGCTAGCTGAACAGCGAAATACCCATCAGTCTCCGGCGTCTTCACTTGAAGGACCCGGTTTGGACCAGCCTTAATAACGGTCACGGGTACAACATTACCATCCGAGTCATAGACCCGGGTCTGACCTAATTTCCTTCCTAATAATCCAATTGGCATAGCGCCTAAAAATTTAAATCAACTATTTGTTGAGGACCTTAATTGAGACATCCACCCCCGCCGGGAGGCTTAATTTCTTTAATTCCTCCACTGTGCGTATGGGCGGATCTAGAATATCTATTAATCGCTTGTGCGTGCGCTGCTCAAATGTCTCCTGCGACTTCTTATCAGTATGAGGAGACCGCAAAACCGTAAATCGATGAATTTCTGTAGGTAAGGGGATTGGCCCGGAAACCCTAGCGCCAGTCCGCTTCGCCGTTTCAACAATCTCATGAGCGGACTGGTCGACTAGCCGGTAATCATATGCCTTAAGCTTAATCCGTATACGCTGAGCCGCCATAAATCAAAGAACGCGTTTCAAATTGTTTTGTTTAAACTTTGCCCGCTTTAATCAAACGGGAAAGGTAAAATAACATTTCGCCAACATGTTGCAACTAGTTTTTTTACTCAAGTAACCAAGGGCAACTAAGATACCCAATCGCCTGGCTTGGCGAAAAAATCTTGACAAAAAATGCTAAGAGTAAATCTGTTAGCACATCAACACCACCATTCGCTCAAATACAAACTTCGGCATTCCAGGCCCTAGAAGTGTAATCCCAATCACCAAGCCGCTCAAAATGATCCCACAGTGTGACTCACTGGTTAGGTACTAACCTCTCTAACACAGGCATTGATCCCCATTCACCTTGCCTGTTCTTCAAAATATAAGCTTCTAAAATCGGTAAGGTATTTATAACCTCCTGTGCTTCTTCCGGCTCCATTACCATCAATCCAGTTGATACAGCATCCGCCATTGCCGCGCTATCTGCTGTCACAACACACAAACGCAAACCCTCGACAGGTCTACCTGTCCTCGGCGATATGATTTTACCACAAGAACCATTCGCAGCCAATTCGTCTTCCAAACCAGTAAGCGAAACAGATAATGCGGCGTCACTCACCTCCATAACCGCAAGCAGTTTGTGGGCACGAACCCAGTTAGGGTTGTCCACGTCTTCCATGTGACGCGGCGGCAAGTATACTAAGACTTGCGCTGTCAAGTTTCCCTCTCCGGGTGCTTTAGCCATGGGAGGGCGCACACCCACTCGCCAAGGAGTTCCAGCAGGGCTCTTACCAAAACACCAGATCGTCCGGGCCCCTCCGTGTAAAAGAGCACTCTTTATCCCCGCACCACGGATTATTGGGACTAGCTGATCAAGCGTATACCCCTTCCTTATGGCACTTAAATCAATTTGCAATTTTTCACTTTCAAAGTGCACTGTTCTTTTGCCCCGGTCTATCTTCACCTTTCCCCACCCTACGCTGTTCACCCACGCTCGTAGAACCTCAGGGTCCGACGCGCATTTTGAGAGCCTGCTCTCGATCCAAGCCTGTACTAACCCACCTATACTCGCATCAAAGGCTCCTTTGGTGACCTTCCAAGCCTTTCCGCAAACCTCTAAAACGTCCAAAAACTCTTCAGATACAATCACTGGTTCTACAGCAGCCCTTTTATTAACTCTGTTAAGCTCACTATCGGGAAAATATGGGCTAAAATGCGATTCTAATTCCTTAATCCTGTTCATTGCTGCTTCCGCAACTGCCTTTAATTGCCCCTCCGCTGATCCATGTAATATAACTTCGAAACACGTGTTCATCGCAAGACACTTATGGTACATTGTAATCATAGTCTCCCTCCAACCCTAGCTATGGGAAAATGTGTACTACTGGTAACACTAGCAATCTCTTTAAAAGTTTCACGACCTACAAATGTTTAGCCTTTTCCGTCGCATGAAGAGCCCGCTTTGACAAGCCACAACCACTTCGTGCACAATTAATCCCCACCCAATAGAAACCAAAAGGGAGAGAAACTTGGGTCACAATTGGCTTACGCCTGTAGTATCTCGCAAACAGGACCAATAATGCACTTCGCTCTGACATGCACCGTAATTTTACATGAAAAATCGCGCTAATTTCCAGCTCATTATTAACCACATAAAAGTGACACGTATACCCACATTTATCGCTACGCTTCCAACCTCAACTCAGCAAGAGCACCGTTTTGAAATAGACAGCCCGCAAGGCTAAGGAACACAAACTCGTTATTAAACACGATGCGTGATTTCATACCATCAAGCGGGCTACAAAAAAGCATTCGGAACATGCTCCTCACCCAGAAAAATACACATTTTACGGCTATCAAAAACTCAGCTTCGGAATGGGAATAGCAGTTCACCCCTGCAATTATTCCCTAACCCTGAAGATGCATGGTAAAACAATTCCAATGCTAGGCTGTCTCCTGGATTGGATTCCCATCCTATCCAGATCGCCATCCGTCACACCGCTTTACCTGTTATTGAAGCTTCATGAAAACGAATTCCTCTCGTTCCGATCAAATTTAAAAAGGTCTCTTGTACTCCGGTTTCCGATTTGGTATCGACATCCTCACGAGTGAAAAAGGAGTTTTTCAAATATTGGTTGCCAGCGATTCTCTGGATGTTGCTGATCTTCGGCTTCAGCAGTGGCTCATTTACGATGCAAAACACTTCCCGAATCTTAGCACCGATCCTGAAACTACTCTTCCCAACAATGCCTCAGGAGACAATGTTTAAAATCATTTTTTGGATCCGAAAAAGCGCTCATGTCACCGAATACGCTATCCTAGCAATTCTGCTAATAAGGGCTTTAATGAAACAAGGAATCCTCCAACTCAAAACTTTCCCTTCGAAAGCAGCCGGTTTAGCACTCGCCTTTGCCATCGCTTATGCAGCTACAGATGAGTTTCATCAGGCACTCACCAGTACCCGGCAAGGGTCGCCTATCGACGTAATAATCGACACCATAGGCGCAGCAATAGGGCTTCTCATTGTATGGGTCATTGTTAAACTAAGGAATCGAGCCGTCCCTAATAGATCGAAAACTAACAACTCCTACTCACTTTCCCAACAAGTCCATTGAAGCAAACCAATTGCAACATCTACGGACTCCAAAGGTAGTCTACGGATTTCCACTAACCAATATTAATCCATAGCTTTTGCCCAAGACCGTCCCTATGCGGATGATTTTGCACCTCCCACACAGCTCCCTTGTCACAAGAGGCTAACAAACAGAATTAATACACTTCGCCTGGGCCGCTCCTTGGTGGATTGATTGAGTAACTCGCGCAATTATAATATATCTCGGAACGAGGGAACGAGTACCCGCTCAGCCCATGGAAAAGAAGCCATTAACGGGAGCCGCTATACTTTTTGTACTTGGTATTTTTATCGGTAAGAAATGCTGCTTTCATCCTCTAGTATTCGCCACGGGGGTTCTGCTTGTAGGCATACTGGGCGCCGCTTTGCTAACGCGAGACAGCAGAAAACTTATTGTTTACGCACTCATCATCCTAGCAGGTGCCCTGGCGGTATCTCTACGGACATTTCCAATACACCCAAACGACCTCCGAAACGTTGTTACCAATACCCCAATTTTAGTTTCTGTCATCGGGATTGTGCACGAAACACCAATTATCCCAGATTCTCAATTCCAAACACGCCCCCCTTATACTTCCACATTACTGCATGTCAAAAAAATCATTTTCGACTCCGGAGAAAGTCGCAACGCCTATGGGAAGGTTTTGGTGAAAACATCTGGTCTAATTTCCCAAAACATCACTCCAAAGTGCATTGTAAAAGTGCAAGGGGTATTGACCCAACCCGATAATCCCCTAATCCCTGGGACATTTGATCTACGGAGGCATCTTGAAAGCCGGGGGGTTTACTATGAACTTCGGGTCCCCGGACCAAATTGCTGGGAAATTGTTCAGCCTCCCTCAATGTTTTCAATATACAGGGCTTCCCAACTTTTCCGAAAATGGGCGTCGAAAAAGCTTTTACAAGGACTTTTACCCGAATCGGGTGCTGCATACAGCGCATCCCCACCCCATAGTGATGAACCCATTGCAACCGATGTGCAAGTTGCATATTCCATACTCGCCCTCGGCCTAGGTTGGAAAGCCACTATCTCTGGGGAAACAAAAGACTCATACATGAAGTCTGGCACGATGCATTTGTTCGCAATAAGCGGTATTCACATAGGAATCATAGCTACCATTTGCATTGCAACGCTCAGAATTATCGGATTTTCACGCTCAATCACAGCCGCAGTAGCTATCCTCCTAATTTGGTTTTATACCTCTGCAGTGCAATTCCCCGCTTCGGCCGTTAGAGCAGCCACCATGACCACCATCGTATTGTTTGGGTGGATAATTAAACGTCCATCCAATCTCCTAAACTCGCTGGGGGCTTCTGCATTATTAATCCTGGCAATCGATCCTCTTCAACTATTTCAACTCGGGTTTCAACTTTCTTTCGGAGTCATGCTCGCACTGTGCGTGGTAAGCCCGATGTGGGGATGGGTACCCAGGAAGATTTTGCCGCCTGACCCTTGGATCCCTTACTCTTTACAAAAGCCGGCTCAAAAAATCCTACGACGTAGCATTTCATGGATCCTTACCTCTCTTGTGACATCATTTGGCGCTTGGATGGGATCAGCACCCCTGATTGCCCAATACTTTTCTCTTTGCACACCTATTACCATAATAGCAAACATTCCAATGGTCCCCCTCGCTGGGTTAGCGCTTGCCGCAATCATGGCCAGCCTGTGTTTCGCCGAAATCTCCCCACCCTTAAGCGAACTTTTCAACTGGAGCGCGTGGCTGTGGATGTGGATGATGGATAGGCTAAGCCATTGGTTCGCAAACCTGCCACTCGGCCACTTTTATGTCAAACCTCCTTCAACCTTCATCATGCTTTACTGGTACTTGCTACTATGCGTAATTGGACTAGGTCTGTGGAAAAACAAAAGGTTGATCGTCTTTATTGCGTGCGTCGGCGTTGGTTTACTCATTGGAGCTTTGGTCCATCAGATTCGAGCAATTTCCCGGTGTGAAATTACAGCCTTACCTCTATCCGGAGGCCGTGCCATCGTATGTACAGGTCCAGGCTTTGGGAAAGGCATGTTAATCGATTGTGGAAACATCCGAGCTGCCCAATCCGCCGTAACAAAGTACTTGCATTGTAAGGGGATTAATTCCATAAGCACTCTAGTCCTAAGTACAGGTCTAATCAACCAAGTCGGCGGTGCGCCTGTCATCATTACAAACTTTAAACCAATCTACGTAATAACCAATTTTGCAACCTTCCAATCACATCCTTATCGCCAAATGATCCAAGAAATCCAACGTTTAGTTAAAGATCTCCCGCAAACCTCTATCAAGGCTCCATCAAATCTTAAGATCGATCCTTGGAACGTGATCCATCCAAACAAAGGAATCCGATTCACTCGTGCCGCAGACAATACCCTAGTGTTGACAGGCGGATTCTTTGATACGCGCATACTGATAATCCCGGAAATCGGAGAAAAACTTGCAGAAACGTTGGCTTCGAAGGGAAATGAAGTGCTTTCTGCAAATGTGCTATTTCTAGGCACCCCAAAGATCCCACACCATATTTTAGAAAACCTTCTTGCCGAAATCCGGCCAGAAACAATTATTGTAATGGACTCTATTTACCCCGTCTCCCTACAAACGCCTCCAGAATTACATGAGTTGCTTGCGAAGCATTCCCGTCAACTTTATTTCACATCTCGGAATGGCGCTATAACTTTGGAAATTTCGCGCGGGGGATACAAAATCCGAACTGCTACCCCAACAACTTTGCATAAGCACCGGTTTTCACAAATACATACTTTACCCAGTGAAGACCCGGACACCGAATATAGCAACTGAACTGAGTGCCCCTGTCTTCCTTTGAACGTCTTATAACATACCTGTCTCATTTTTCAGGTATTAGCTTTAAGCCTAGGAAAACCAAGCACTTGTGCCGTAAATGCCACAAGAATTACTCTGGTAACTTGAAAAATACGGGCCCTCGCCCAAAGCCATTTGTTGGTCCCCCACTATCATCCATAGTGTGTAAACCTAACCTCACCCCCATCATAACCATTTCACCTAAAAAACCGTTGCCAAACAAGCTACTCCATGGTAAGTTCAAACTGCCCGCGCTTATGAAACACATTACAATTTTGGTGGCTTTTTGAGTCAGAAGTGTACAGTTGCAAATGCTCTTCGAGGAGGTAGATTAACCTAGGTTATAGCAAATGAAACACAAAGAAGTTTTTGCAAAAACACTGGGGGTGTTAGTAACTTGTGCAGTTAGCTTTGGGGTTCCATTTTTGGCAGAATGCCAGGAGCAAATTAGCTTGCCATTAAAACAAGGATGGAACCTGGTGGCATTACCTTTACAACCTACAAACACTGCAATTATGCGCGTGGTTGCTCCAATCACAAATGTCTTGGAAGCGGTGTGGGCATACGATAATGGACGATGGTATGGTTACAATCCAAGCGTGCCGGGGCTCAACGACCTCAAAACAATGGAGGTGGGCAAGGCTTATTGGATTAAGGTCAGGCAAGATTGTGTTCTTCCTATTGTGGGTACCCGAATCGAAAATCTGCCTACAACCAATATAGAATTTGAACTCAAGCCCGGTTGGAACCTAGTGGGGTATACCGCAAGTCAACCTCAAGACCCATCGATTGTCCTAGCTCCGATTGCCCATGTGCTAAGCTCTGCCCAAACCTTCGTGGGGACCAATTGGATATGGTACCCAAATTTCACATCACTTTCCACCTCAAATAACCTTGTGAATCCATACCAAGGATTATGGCTTTTCGTAACAACGAACGCCCGGTTTACAGCACCAAATTTCAAAGTCAAGGTAGTTGATGCAACCACGGGCAAACCCATAGGAAAAGCCGTGGTCACAATTGACGGCATAGAAGCCTCCGTTGAAATCGACCAGAATGGAAACTTCATTATTCCCGGCATCCCTGATAATACAAACCAACTCGTAACAGTAATAGCTGAGAATTTTGCCCCGATTGTAATGTCAATAAACCCATTCCAATCCAGTAATCTTTCAGGCGGCTCTGGCATTGATGGGCAACCCCCCTCCCAACTTAAAATCGCCTTATCACCACTACCTGCACCAAATCACTTCCAAATATTTTGTCCTCAGAATGGATCTCTCTGGATCAAGGAATAGTTACAATTCCGGCTTATGACCATGACCAAACAGTCCATAGCACTTGCGACGCGACTAATCACCGCAATTCTTACCGTCAGTTTCTGTGCTTGTTGTGCAAGCGCTCAAACTTGCGAGCTTTACCCCATTGCCCTTTCTAGCCACACGTTAAAAGGGGTCCAACCAGGTACAGTTATTGACGATATTCTGAATGGGACACAACCTGGAAATTTCGGATGGCTTTCTTGGACAGGAGACCAAAGTTCTACAACCCTCGCCAATAGCTTAACCCCACCAGGGGACAGCTATAAATACACCAACCCAGACAACCCAAACGATCACATAATTAATGTAGGGGATTGGGTATGCGGACTTTCAGGAGTTAACAACGATAAGAAAGTTCGACGAGCACTCGATCAGTTGCTGACGTGCGATATAATTGTCCCAGTCTGGGATAAAGCTCGAGGCGAAGGCGCCAACACTGCATACCAAGTGGCGAGCTTCGCAAAAGTTCGATTAATTAGTTACAGGTTACCTAGTCAAAACAAGATTACAGTAAAATTCCTCGGATTAGTCAACTGTGAGCCCACAAATCATCCCCCAATCGCATTTTCACTCTCGGTTACCGGATACGTTAATCACCCGATCCAAATCACACTCTCCGGCACCGACCCAGACAATCAACCAATTACATACATAATAACCTCCAACCCAGAACACGGCCAAATTACGGGAACGGTTCCAAATCTCACTTACATACCTGCAGCCAACTATATTGGAACTGATTCGCTCACATATGTTGTATCAGACGGGCAAGCCACTTCCCAATTGGCTTTAGTGACAATTACGATTCTACCGACGCTCCAAGGTCTGCAAGTAGACGCGGGGCCAGATCAAATCATCAATTTCCCCAATCAAGCCACATTGAATGGTAGCGTCACTTTTATCCCAACCCCCGGCACACCATCGGTAAGTTCCGTCTCACTTGGCTGGCGCGTGTTGGAAGGCCCGGGTTCCGTAACGTTCTCTAACCCAACCAACACACTCACAGTGGCCACTTTCACCGAACCTGGAATATACCGCCTGGAATTAACCGCTGTGGCAGATAATCTTACCGCATCAGACACAACAACCGTCATTGTAAATGCACCACCTGTAGTTTACACCGGACCTACTACTACCAACTACACAGACGAACCAATAAGTCTCATGGGTTGGGCCACGGATGACGGTCTTCCTCCCAATAGCGGCCTCATCTATAAATGGGTAGTCGTAAGTGGTCCCGGTTCAGTCACTATCCTAGACCCGGATGAAACCAATACCATAGCTTACTTTCCAACCCCAGGAGAATATGTCCTCAGATTAATAGCAGACGACGGAGCAACTTCCTCATGGAATGAAACTTCTGTTGTAATCATGCCGCGCCCAGTTACCAACACATGCGACACATATCTAATCCCCCTCAAAGGTTTTGCCAGTTTGACCCCGCTTTCAAATCATTTCCACGATGTAGTCTTTGTTATTGACACCTCTGCTAGCACCCGACGATTAACTGGCTTCGATTTAAATAATGACGGCAAAATTGATACTATCTTCGAAGCGGAGGTCGAGGCGTGCCGACGGTTAGTTCAATTTCTCTCGAACTCCCCACGGATTCGAATGGGTGTGGTGAAATTTGCTAGATACTACACAAGCAATGCGCCACCAGGTAGCATTTCAGACGGGCCACCTCTAACAAACCAAACTCGCGTTGTCCAACCGCTCACCCGAGATGTTAACCTGATCAATAAGGCCCTAGATACAATTGTCCGAGAAGGCGCTATCGGAGGTACCCACACTGAAATGGGTATCAAACTTGCCGTAGAAACACTAAATAGTGCACCACCAATTTGCTCTAATTGCCCTTGTAAACCAAACAAACACATCGTCCTTCTAACTGATGGTATACCTACTTTGCCCATTGAAACCGGTTTCACACAAGAGCGTGGAGATCGCTTAGCAACACTGGAAGCTGCACGCGCAGCCGCCGCTGCAGGAGTAAAAATCCACCCAATCGTGATAGACCCCGAAGATCAAGTTGAGCGCAGACTAACAACCATGCCTGCTGTCCAGGCAATCACAGGCGTACCAGGCGAAATCATGCGGGTCAACATTAATAACATCGACCGACTACCAGTCTTACTCGCAGGGTTAAATTTGGTAGGTGTACGTGAAGTCCAAGTCCTCGAGCTCGGCGCTTATCGGTTATGGAGTATCTCAGTAAAACCAGATGGATGGTTCGAATCTTACATACCTGTTTTCAACACCGGCACAAATCTGTGGGAAATTCGGTTTCTATCAGGCCAGAAAAACTCTGAACAAATAGCCTCTAAACAAATTTGGTTTGTAGTTCACCAGACACTCAACCAACATGATGTATGGAATTACTACCTACAGTTACCTGCGGTGGGCAACCTTCCTTTCCTAGAAACTCCAAGCGGCACACCTTTAAACACGAATGGGGCTGCTCCATCCCTACTCGACATTTTAAAGGCTTCCACTCCAACAGCGAAGATCTTACCCGGCGTCGAACTATTCCAGGTAAACACAAACACATTCCGGGTCACGCTGTTCTTCAAGGGATCGGATAAAAACAGCGATGTGGGGTATTTTATCTACGACCCTGCCAGCCCACCTAAGTCCATTGCGGATATATTGCCAACTCTAACCCAGTCAAACGTCTTATTCAATTCAGGGGTAATTCCAAGCCAGAGTATTACCAATTTTGCTATCCCGGGAACAATCTCAGTCCCCGAAAACAAAGCCATCGGATTCTTTGTGGTCCCAAACGCCACTTTACAAGATGTTCTCAATGGCCAGACATCACAAATCATCTTCACGTTATCTGAGTTAAACCCAGGACAATACAACCATTTCTTGACATTCTTTGATCCTAACAAGGCCGCGGTCATATTTGCTACCGAAGACGACAACTTGTACCTTTGTAACATTAACGTCGATTTCCAGGACATAGTATTTGCCGTGGAACCGATAAAACTCCCACTACCCAACAAGTTACAATGCAGAAATTCCAAGTAATACAACCATGAGACACAAACTTCAGATCAAGCTACTACTCATTCCACTGCTAGTTGGCCTAATTACCTCGCAGAAGGGTTTACCCTTCGTGCCAGAACCGGACACAGCAGTATACGGAACCATCACGCACCGGTTTACCCAGCCTCTTTTACCCCAGTCAAATAATGAAGTCTTTGTCGTTGCGTCTCTAAATGGTAAAGCTATCGCTGTCACCCCAATACAGAAGGCTACTAATTATTTTCTTCTGCGCATCCCCATGAGCGCTGGAAATCCACGTATTCAGAACACTGCTATCCCAAAAGACACCATCAAAATCTTCATTAGCAACGCCCTAGACGGCATAATCTATGATTGCGGAGCAATACAGATACCAGAAGAGAGAGGCCCAGTTATCGTGTTTAATCCCGTCCTGTCAGCTAATGTGACAGGCACTCCTACTGACTCAAACAATGATGGAATCCCAGATTATTGGGCAACTTACTATGGGTATAACATTACAGAAGTTATCGCATCCAAAGACGATGATGGCGACGGGATAAACAATTACGCCGAGTACGCCTTCGGCACGGATCCAAAAAATCCAAACGATAAATTCAAAGTAGTTGCTACACTTGGTAACGAAAAAACCGGCAAATTGCTAATACACTTCCACCCCACATACTCCTACAAAACTTACGTGATCCTCCAAAGCGATTCGCCCTTTGGCCCATGGGTCGAATACACCCGTATTACTCCCTCAGAAAACGGCTCCACAATACTAGAAATTCTAGACAACACTAGTAACCAAACCAAGTTCTTCAGGATTGGTGTCTCCGACCAAACCACCTCTTCAAAATAAGTCCTGAAAGCCACACTAGATAAGCAACACCAACCCTTGTTTACTTTGAAGCCCGCAACTCTTTGATTTGGTTCAGCCAGAAAATGTATGAGTTGAATCTCTCCTTCGAGATCTCGCCTTTTTCCACCGCTTCGCGCACTGCGCAACCAGGTTCAACTGTGTGTGAACAATCATTAAATTGACAACGGAAATCCCCAAACTCCCGATACAACCTCGGCAAGTTTCTAGCCTCAACCCAAAGCGGAACATCCACTTTTTGGAATCCCGGAGTGTCCGCAACCCAACCCCCATTCGGATTCTGCAATAACCGCACCTCTGTAGTTGTGTGCCGACCACGTCCTGTTTTTTCGCTTACTTCTCCCACCCGCAAACACACCCCAGGTATAATTGCATTCAAGATCGATGACTTGCCTACCCCCGAAGGCCCTGCCAAAACCACCAGTTGACCACATAACCTTTCCCTTAGTTTTTCAACGCCTTCCCCTGAAGCAACGCTAATCGGCACAACATCGTAACCAAGCCCGCGATATAAATCCACCCAATGCTCAAATTTTCGCTTCTGACGCACTCGAACCAAATCCACCTTGTTTATAACAAGCACTGGCGACAATCCAAAGTACTCAGCCAAAACCAAAAGCCCATCTACAGTTGTATTGGAAAACACCGGCTCATCCCAACTCACAACCACCATCAACCGGTCCACATTCGCCACTCTGGGTTTCGGTAAAAAATTCCGCCGTTCACGCACCCCATCCACTGCAAACTCAAAGCCCGAAATTACTTCACCTTCAACCCAATCCCCTGCGTACACAACCGCACCATGCATCCTTAATCGGCCCCGCAAAAAAGCAGTATAAAACCTTTGCTTTTCCGGGACCCATACTTCCAATTTTGCACCAGCCCGGCACGTTACTAGTCCTTCAACCAACTTTGTATCTTCATTGGTTATTACCTCGCTCATGGCTACCTCGCTCATGGCTATCTAACTTAGCTTCTTGAGATGCCTTCAAATTTTCTTCCATATTCCCCCGACCCATGCTTTGTA
Source organism: uncultured Verrucomicrobiota bacterium (assembly GCA_964654645.1). Classification (GTDB taxonomy): domain Bacteria; phylum Verrucomicrobiota; class Verrucomicrobiia; order Limisphaerales; family CAZZJO01; genus CAZZJO01. The sequence continues at coordinate 51,182 of CAZZJO010000060.1, forward strand.
AGCTAACCTTTCGGGTTAGCTGTTCATACCTCTCTACTACCCGACAAAAAGCACATATATCACCTGTTGTAGGCGTTCCACAACGTTGGCACGGCGTCAACACCACACTCAGTTGTTTCACTCCTGAACGTCTCAAATAGCCCATGTAAAAAGCAGCTATAACCCCAGGCTGTTCACGTTCAAGCTCTAGTAAAACCCGTTTGTAAATTCGACTGGTAGCATCCAGCCCAAACGGACAACTCTCATCAAGATACTCAATCCCAAGTATCTGAGCGTAAAGCCTTATATCCTCCTCGTAGTTCAACGCTAATGGCTTAGCTCTCGCTGCAAAACCGCCTTCCATTTTAGGCAACAACGGCCATTGCCTTTCCAAATAACCCTCGTTCCAATGAAGTAAATTCCCCAAAAGAGCCGCCGCCTCATCTGTCATGTTATGCCCGGTCGCTACCACATCGTACCCATGCTCAACAGCAAATCGATTTATTGCATATCGCCTGATTAGACCGCAAACCGCACACACAGGACGACGCAACCGCCGTGCAACTTCTGATGGTAGCGCTCCCCCAAAATAACGCGTGCCATCTTCAATCCAAAGACGCCCACCAGTCAATCTAACGTTCTTTTCCACAACTTCACCAGCCCTCTCTATTGATTCCACCTCCCCCATCTTAACAAATAACGCATCTGGTTCGTACCCTAAACGCCTCAACGCGTGCCACATACTAACACTATCCTTACCCCCAGAAATTGCTACCAGAATCCGATCACCCTTCCGAAACATCCGAAACTTTTTAATTGCCCGCTCAATGCGCTGATGAATCAGCTGAATAAAATGATCATTGCAAAGCTTAAGATTAAAGTGCGGCAGGCGAATCCCTGCCGCCCCCTTGCAAATACTGCACTTCATAACATTACTTTGATAAACCATCGCGCGCTGCCGAAACTTAGCACCAATCTCCCAAAAATACTACTGAGAACAACCCCCTGGCCACCAATCCACACATACCCATACCCTCAATCATAAAGCCCTTCTTATTGCAAACCACACAAACACTGCAACGCATAAGTTATGTACCCGTATCAACATTCGACCCGTCCAAACACCTTTCCAGAGTAAAACTCAAACTCCACCCTCGTCTACCCTACCAAACTGCTACCACGCAATACCGAAAACCTATATTCACGACTCATAGTCATTGTACACGTCAAATCCTTCCTAAGTCATGAGGCGCGCAAACGTTGCTAAAAGCGAGTTTTGGTCGACAATTCCGAGGCAGGTTTGGCGTGACGTTACGGCGGTACCCTGTGCACATTGTGTGCATGATTGAGCTGCGCCAGGTTATTCGGATTGTGGTAATGCTTTGCGCGGGTGCAGGTTTTGTGGTGGCGACACCGGCGGCGGACACCGGCGACATGCCCGTCTATCTTTTTGCCACGTTCAGGGAACCGGAGCAGGACGGACTGCGGTTCGCCTACAGTTTCGACGGTTATCACGAAACAATGTACCCAGACTGTTTCTCAAAGCGCGCAATCCACTACGCCCAGTGGTTGGTCATGCAGACATGACCCTTTCAGGATTGAATCTTGTTTATCCCCGCTCTCACGAGCACGGCTACGAACACAATGGCGTGTGCACCTCTGGGGTGCAGGTCCACACGTGCCGGATGCCGGTGGCTTGGAGGGTCGGGTTCAACCTTGACCCGGCGACGGCGTGTCGGGCGTGCCTCCAATTATGGGATCGGACGGCGTGGAAGCCGTCCCTCCAAGGGCATTAACGATGGAGGGTCGGGTTCCACCCCGACCGATTTTGGACGACGTGGAAGTCGTCCCTCCAATGGAAACGAAAACGACGCAGCCGCCGTCGTAAGATTAATCCACCGTCTTACGACGGTGGCTACGAATATGAGCTCGGAGTTATTCCGCGCTCTGACGAGCGCGGATAAACAGGAGCATGGCTATTGGGAGGAAGCTAAATCCTCTCGCTCGCCTAGGGATTTAACCTTTCATTTTGAATGTCCCAGTTGCTTGTTCGGCTGGTTCGTCAACATTGTTTTGTGCAAATGGTCCACAACTGGACCAGGCAGAAACGGTTGCACAGGTGGCACCTGGATTAGTTCCTTGGCACTCTGATACTGTGGAGGCAGTTCAATTGTTGCCTTCGCAATTTGTGTCTCCCACCATTGTGCTATGCGCTTCCGTTTATGCTGATTGACAATTTGCATTGCAATGTTTTGTTCAACGTCTGCCAGAGGTGGTTCACCAGTCGGATATAGCTTACGGTACAGCGCTTCTATCTCCTGGCGCACTGGCTCAGGTTCACCGGCCACTTGCTCGAGTAACAACCATATCTCGATGTCTTTCCTAAGGCTGGCTTGCGTTTGTTGCTTCATATCCGCCACTGAACGCGGTACAATACGTTCGAGTTGCTCGACCATGCTTTTGTTTGTGTAGCCTGTGACCCACCGGGCCCATTCCTCCCGTGTGATCTTGTCTTTCAAATGCCGTTCATACGCTTGGTCTTTATCGAGCTTCCCAACAACTACATCATTTAGAGCCTCGATAATCGGGCGCATTTTATCTCTGATGTAGTGTGCTTGTTCATCGCCGATTCCACCCACGCTAAAATACAGCTCAACACAGTGTGCCAACACTTCGTCAGGCACAGTTATGCCAGAAGCCTCGACACATTTTGCCAGTAGTTCTGTCCGGACCGTGTTCGCAATAAACTTCAATACATCGTTTGTTGTAATTGTGAGACCGCCGACTGAGTTGGGAGCGTGCGTATGCGGCACTTGGATCTCCTTACCGTTCACAGTCACGGTTATGGCAGACTGTGCTTGTGCAAGGACTGCACCTGATATGTACAGCACAACGATTACGAGGTTTATAGTTCGCTTTTTCATTGGATGTTCACCTCCACCGTAGAACCCAACGTTATAACTCCTGGTGTATGTCCCCCTGGCCCGTACCAAACTAAACTCACTGTGTGAGCGATTCCTTTCAAACCCGCTTGTGGGGTAACCCAGAGATTTGCCTTGCGTTCACGATACTGACAAGCCGGGTCGCCTATGCCAACGGAACCTGTGTTCATGGGCGTGTACCCTTGTTCAAAAGAGTACTTATGTTTTCCACTCCGCATGACAGGATCGTTCTGCGGTCTCAAACTAGCTGTTGAAGACTGTAAATTCAATTGCTCGGTTGAATCACATTTCGGCACCTTTGCGTATACCTCAGTCAGCGCGTGATTATAGAGTCTCAACCCAACATTTAAATTCACCAGAGGTTGAATCAAGTGTGTTTCACTGGACCTAAAACCAACCCGTACCGGCGCACAGCTACGCCAATGTGAATCACACATGCCGCCGCGCGATAATGGCTGAGGTGGTAAACTTTTGTATGTGTGAATTATGGTACCGGTGTATGCGGCAACCTGGGCTGAAGCAAATTCAATCCATGACCCGGTTAAACCAAGGGTAACACATCCAAGTTGCGAGCTGGATTTGTTCCCCCAGATGCGGAATGCCATGCACTCGTACCCTTGCAGATCAGGCGCTCAGGCTTAAACTGACGTACAGTTACTAAACCTGCAAATGCAGTATGGCGAGAGAAAGAGAGAGAGTGTGTGTGCGCGCGCGTCTGTTTGGCGTCACACCCCACACCTACCTGGCTGTAGAGGCTTGACTCCCCAGCACCGCCCTTGCCCGAGCTTTGCATATCGTTGCCTCTCGCGTCCAGTCCCATCACAATAGCTGTCCTCAATGGTACTGCTTTGACTAACTGGAAGCTCGAACAGACATTTCCCTAAGAAAACCACACACAGTTTTAACGACACCGCCCGAATCATGCGAGAAAAAATTAAAGATTCTTCCACATTTCATTCACATGCCTGGCTTTTAGGCTACAGTATGCGTCGGGATAAAACCTCGCAGTGCTTTGCTGACCATCTGGTGCTCAAGGGGGACGCTGCTGTGAGTCAAGCTGGCTATGGCAAATAGCCAGGGCTAAGTTTAACAAGACACCAACACGGCCGGAGGGCTTCTTTAGCCCAGTGTTTTCCGCGCTCTTGCGAGCGCGGCTACGAAAGAGTCGGTAGCGCCTCCAGTTTGCTGCGCGCCGCCATGCGTACACCCAAAAGCATTCGGATGGTGGTGGACTGCCCCGCCCTACCAGGGATCGCGCTTTGACGAATTAGAACCCTCCAAGGAAAGCTGGGTGACACCTGATTCGCACCTGCGAAATCGGCGGCGCAACAATGCGGTTCCAACGAAGTGCTAGCTGCGAGCCTGATGTGTGCCAGTTCATCCACCACTGTACCGTGGCCTGGGTTACGAATTGGGCTTGAATACGGAATCGTTTCAAGTTAAACGGCAACTGTTAATCATGCTCAAACGCGCTAAGCACAAAAAACACTTTTGGCAACGTCTTGTAAGATTTCTTATAAGCACAAGGCCGTCACCAGAAACTATCCCCCTGGCGGTGTTGTGTGCGGGTCCAAAGGCCGCAAGTCCAAAACTAAACAGTACGGTTACGACCCGCACCTCGACCGGCAACTTCTCCGGGCAGCCAAGGCCGACCATACTTCGTTCGACCTCAACATGGCATTGTTTGCATACTCATGGGTGCGTTCTTCCAAGAGTCAATTTGCGTGGTGTGCCTCGACTAGAATGGTCCGATCTGGCTCGATCAGTGAGACATTGCTTTTTACTGGCAAAGGGGTCAAGTTTTACAAGTCCCTAGCCCGGTGGGCTGGCGGCTGAATTACGCTTATTGGATGTGATGTAACTGAGGGGATCCAAGCTTTTATGAAGGTAGAAAAAGGCGATCGCATACGAATTGACCCGTTTCAGGAGGAAGCGGAAGTATTCGAGGTTCTGGACACGGGCGACCAAATTACGCTCGGCGTAATATTTCTGCCATCCCAGAAAGCGCAACGTTTTGTTTTTTCGTCCGAGGAATTTCAGCGTCGCGTCCGGGTGTTACCTTCGTTATGGGCGACTTTTGACCAGCAGGCGCTGCGTCATCGCGATCCCTTTCTACTGTTTGTTGAGGCGTTACGAATGCGACTGGCCCACACGTTCGATCCCCACTATGCGCTCAGTGTTACACAAGTAGACCTATTGCCGCATCAGGTGGATGCGGTTTACCGGCACATTCTGGTCAGGCCGCGAATCCGGTTTATGCTTGCGGACGATCCTGGCCTTGGCAAGACAATCATGGCCGGTTTGGTTTTGAAGGAACTCAAGGCACGTCAAGGCATCCACCGTGTGCTTTTGGTTGTGCCGGCTCACCTTCTGGACCAATGGCAACGCGAAATGAGTGATTGGTTCCGGGAGGATTTTGTCCTGTTACAGGGTGAGACGCTGAGGAGTCTGTATTCGGTGGACTTCTTTGTTCGTAATCCACAGGTATTGGTTTCGCTGGATTTAGCAAGGCGCGATGAGGTGCGCGAACTATTGGCCGCCCAGCAATGGGACATGGTAATCTTCGATGAAGCGCACAAATTGTCGGCTACACGCTACGGGGAAAAGGTGGTAAAAACCAAGCGTTACCAACTTGGCGAGGCGCTGGCACACAAAACCAGGCACATGCTGTTTCTCACTGCAACGCCCCATAAGGGCGATGACTACGCATATTTTTTGCTGTTAAATCTGCTTGAGCCTCGCCTTTTTGCTAACCCGGATCATCTTAAGCGGGCAGGCCGGACAGAAGGGCTTCCGTTCGTACTGCGCCGCACAAAAGAACAGGTCACAGACCTGCACGGTCGCAAACTTTTCCGCAAACGCTATGTTAGCACAATTAGCGTGGCGCTCACCGACGCTGAAAAACGCCTCTACGATGCAGTCACAAACTACGTGCGTCGCTGGTATGCAACCGTGTCTGGCAAAACCGACCGAAAAAGCCGGAATGTTGCCCTGGCTCTAACTGTGCTTCAACGCCGGCTATCTTCGAGCCTTTTCGCTGTGCGTGAATCCTTACGAAGGCGGAGGACCAAGTTACAAAACCTGCTCAGTGCATGGGAGCGCCACCTCCAAGAAGCAGACCTGCCTGAGTATGATGAGGATGGCTGGTATGATCAGGAAGAAATGAACGCGGGGCAATGGGAGAGATTCCAAGAACGGCTGGAAGGGCTTACTTCGGCCGAGACACCTGAAGAGTTGCGGGATGAACTAGCTGAACTTGATAGCCTGATACAACTTGCCTTGGAAGCCGAGAAAAGTGGTGAGGAGGCCAAAGTCCAGCAGCTGCGCCGCGTCGTCGAGCAGCACCTACTCCACAACCCACAGGAGAAACTGCTGATCTTCACTGAATTCAAAGACACCCTGATTGCCTTGGAGCGTCGGTTTCGGCAATGGGGCCTGCCTTGCACTGTGATTCATGGTGATATGAACCTTCAAGATCGCCTCAACGAAGAACGCCGGTTCCGTGACGAAGTGCAGGTATTAGTCGGCACCGACGCTGCTGGTGAAGGCATTAACTTGCAATTCTGTCGGTTGATGATCAACTATGATCTGCCCTGGAACCCCAACCGGCTCGAGCAACGCATGGGTCGCATCCATCGGTACGGTCAGAAGCGCGACTGTTACGTCTTCAACATGCTTTATCCCGACACACGTGAGGGCAAGGTCCTGGAGCGACTGATGCAAAAACTTGAGCGGATGCGACAGCAGTTGGGCGACACCGTTTACGATGTCATCGGCACGCTGCTGGAGGGTGTGCGCCTTGAAGAACTGATTATGCAGGCAGTCCTGGCAAAAGAGGAACCCGAACTTGACCAGATCTTGGACCTGGACACCGAAAAGCGCATAGACCAGTTCAGGCGGACACTCGAAGAAAACGCACTCGCTGGCCATCACATTGACCTGTCCAGCGTCCAGAAACATGCTGCAGATTCACTTCTACACCGGCTTGTGCCGTGGGACGTGCAGCGCTTTACTTGTCTGGCTGTGCAGACCATTGGCGGCCAAGTCACAGAAGACAAGGTTCATCCAAAAGTTTTCCGCATCAGTGTCCCGCGTGAGTTCCTCAAACAACATGGGTTGCAAAACGAAGCTTTTGCACGTGGCATCCGGGTGGCTTTCGAACGCGCCGTCGCACGGGAAAAAAACGCCGAGTACTTTGCGCCAGGACACCCGTTACTAGAAGCGCTCATAGACCGTTTCCTTCTGTTAAACCGCCCTGCCATGGCTGTCTTGTTGGACGAACAAGGCCGTGACGGCACACTCTGGCTTTACCGAATTCGCTTGCAGGATGGGCGGAACGAGACAGCCTTCGAACGCCTTATCGCACTGTTTTACGACCGCAACACCGGCGAAACCCGCGAGGTAGATCCGCGTATGCTTTGGGAACTGGAGACAATGCCGCATGACATCCTCATCCCCGCACTTCAGCTCAGTGCATTACCTGAAGCAAGTCAAGCAACCAAAGAGCACGCGTTGAAGCGACTGGAGGCGTTTCAGCAGGAAGCCCAAGCCCGACGCAGCCGGGAGTGTAACATCAAAAAACAATGGCTGGAAGTTTCATACAAGGAACTCATACGCGAATCCCAGGAAAAACTTTATGAGTACCACAGGCGCAAAGACGCAGGTGAAGACATGCACGCAGCTATCCGACAGGAGGAGGATCACCTCAAAAGCCTTTTGCGAGAACAACAGGAACGCCTGACAGAGTTGGAAAAAGAACACCAGCTCACAAAGGTGGAACCCGAACTGGAAGCTGTGGTTCTGATTCTGCCCAAAGCTGTTGCAGAGCAGCGCCCTTCTACCGAAAATGAGGCCGCCAAACGGCAAGTCGAAGAAGCCGGTATCAAGGTAGCCTTGGAATTCGAACGGTGCCAAGGTCGAGTCCCCACCGATGTCAGCCGCGAATTCTTGGGTTACGACATTATATCTACATCCCCCACAGACACACGCTACATTGAGGTCAAAGCTTTCGCATCAACGGGTAAATTGGAACTGACCCTGCATGAATGGCAGATGGCTGAACGACTTCAGGATGCTTATTGGCTCTACGTAATCGAGAATGCGTTGGACGCGCCGCAATTACACTGTATCCAAAACCCTGCTAGACATCTTCACGCACAGCCTGTAACAGGTATTGTCAAGATTGTGATCGAACGGTGGAAAACAAATCATAACCCATAGAAAAGGATTTAACTTGGCTAAAAACGCAACCCGAAGGGCAACTCCTTGAACGCAAAAGTTGCTACCAACGATCCGGGGGCGTCCACAGACCAACGGCACATTAAGGCTGTAGTCCACAACAAGACCAAGAGCTCGAGCGCAATGGCAAACACGGATGGCATACGATGGTTTTGCGCGTAAAGGACGACGGCGCAGTCACAGGCCTCCGGATCATTAGCAAACCGGGAAAATGAGTTGCTGAAAAGCCGGTCCAGTTGGTGGGTTTTCAACCTCTCTTGTGACAAAAGGTGTTTGTCAAATAACGAGGATATCCGGAAAATCTTTGGCATTCCCGGCCGGCGAGCAAAATTGAATCGCTTGCCAACGGGTGCAGGATTTTAATCCTTCCCAAGCTCTCAGCCACCGTAGCCACCGTCGTAAGACGGTGGATTAACCTTACGACGGCGGCTGCGTCGATTTCGTTTCCATTGGAGGGACGCCTTCCACGTCGTCCAAAATCGGTCGGGGGGGACCCCGACCCACCCCGCCTAACGCGCCGGGGCGGGCGCGGGTCCAGCCCCGACGAATGATGGCCGCCGTGGAGGTCGCCCCTCCAATGGAAACGAAAGCGACGCAGCCGCCGTCGTAAGATTAATCCACCGTCTTACGACGGTGGCTACGAATATGAGCTCGGAGTTATTCCGCGCTCTGACGAGCGCGGATAAACAGG
>CAZZJO010000061.1:0-17366 GCA_964654645.1 uncultured Verrucomicrobiota bacterium
CACGCGCCCGTCGGCATGTTTTTTGTGCGGCGCGCGCCCGGCCGTCGGGTTATTGGGTCGTGGTGTTTAGCCCTCCGGGCTGGGGTTTGGTGGTTTCGGCATGGGCGTCCCCCCCGCCAAGTCCTTTGTTTTCACCCACAAGCCGCCCGGCAAGATCGTACAGGGCCCGGTGGGTTGTGACCTGTGACCCACCAGCAAGCCGGTCTGTCCGTAATACCCGCCCGGCCGCATCCAAAACATTTGTGTAGGTGATAACATTTGCCCCGTAAACCTTCCTATAGCCAGTCTGACGCCCTGCTGCATCATAAAGGTATTGGGTCAGCACCCCATCCCGATCAGTTGTTGACTCGACCGTGCCGCAGCAGGTCGAATAGTATGTGTCTTCGTATGTGCCGTCCAGGTGAGTGACGCGGCGCGGCCGGCCGAATTCGTCGAAGTTGCTGTACATATCTCGAGAAAGCACCACGCCTGTGGCAATGTCCCTTGTTTCGACCAACAAATACCAACCAGAGTTTGTAATTACTGAATATGTGATCGTCCCATCTATCACAGTAGTATAGGTAGGATCAGGAGTCCCGTGAGCAACGATATTAGTCCATAGTGTGCCTGTTGCATTGGTTGCATAGCTATAAGTAGTCAAAGTCTTGTCCGGATGAACAACGAGTTTGAGCATGAACTGATAAGGGCCGTCCTGGTAATATTTGTTTGTTGTAAAGAGGTTGTTGGGATCATCCCATTGGGCTTGGGGATCTAAACACTGGACATCAATCCTGGTGAATGGCGACGGGAACAATGTGTATCGGCAAGACACAGGATGCCATTGCAGATATTCTATGACTTTTCTAGGCACATGCGGATTGATTGTTCCATCATCCCCATAACCAGGTCCATACATATACACTGTCGTGCGGCTGCCCCAACCTCCTGGCTCCTCGTCTCCAAATCCACGGAATTCGTAAACTGGGAGGCCATTCGTATTATAAGAGTGATAGTAAACCCACGAGCCATCGGGGTAGATAACACTTTGAAGGAGGATTTTGCCTGTGACTCCAAATGTCCCAGGCAAGTAGTACGAATATACAGTAACCTGTGGGTTAGAGTCTGATCCAACTTCTTCCCGGACTAATACCTCATCATACTGAAAGCTTCTGAAAAGCCGTTTTATGCGAAGGGCCTCCTGGCCACCCACCCTGCGCCATGTAATGACTTCTTGCCTACCATCGATCGTATTAGTAGACACTCGTTCTATCTCATTTGCATTCCAAATTCTCAGCGTCCACTTCCCAGACTCGGGCCAATAGAAGTAGTTCCACTCTCTGACAGACGTTGAGGATCGGATTTCGGAAATCCGCAGCTGATTGGTGGCTGGGGGATTTGGATTTTCCACGCGCCAAATAACAAATGGATTTGGATCGATTATTGGGTAAACACCTCCAACCTTTGCAGTGCCGACCTGATCCGGTTTATAAAAACGGATTTCATATCCATTTGGCACGACCACAATATCGGCCAAGGCTTGTGGAGCTTTTACTTGGCGTAAAACAAGGGTAGTATTTACTTGGAGATTGGTCTTCTCCACCTCATTTGCAGAGAGGTAATAATTGGTCACTTGCGTAGCACCTACATTAAAAATGTATTGGTTTGTTACTAGTTGGGCCTCTCTTACGCGCAGGTAGTTTGTGGTGGGGAACTCAGCTTTAATCACTTCCACATTCGGAGTCTGTGCTCCAACCCATGTAAGGTGGATAGGGGTAAACAAATCCGACACAAAAATGGAACTCCTAAGAGTGAGCTTACCAGCACTCATCCTTGGGCCAGCAGCACCCATTGAAACCTCCATCCAAATACCAGGTGCAGTATCTGCATTGCCCGTACAACCACCTCCATCTAATTGACACCCGAGGGACCCTCCCACCGTGCCAGTTCCTGGTGCTGCTGGTCCGCCCCCACTGCTATCACCCGGCTCAAAGATTTCCCTAATTTTGATCGAATTGTAATCCACCGATTTGTAACATTGCTCTTTAGGCACATCTAACTCTTCCTGCACAAACGGCGGATTATTGGGATCGCCAGTACCTCTTACCTGTGCAACCTTTGACTCGCGTCGGGAGGGCGTCCCATCCGGGTATGTAGTCACTTCATCCCATTGCACCTCATAAGTGACGTCTTTCTCTGTGTCTAACAGCACAATCCGGTACTGCATTCTCCCTCCTGCGCCATACACTGTAATCCCGTGGCTATCCTCAACAGGATATACAATCCAGTATGCAACACCACTACCGGGAGTCCATTCTGTTGGATACGGTGGCATTATCTGGAGTAAATCCTCCCGCAACATGGCGTCAGTATACTCATAGTCATATCGAACTACATCTGAACCCACCAGATATCCAAACTCGTCCCCCAGGGCGCCACCACTCCAAGCATAGGCGGCTCCACAGTCCGAATCCAAAAATATCACCGGAAATGAGGAGGCAATTTCATACAACCACGCTAACTCCGAACCGGCCTCATAGTAATTTCCTTGTACTGTGACATTATTAGTTCCACCGCATAAAGAATTATCTTCCCACCTTTGCGAACCGCTATACCCGTTTGCAGCTATTTGCTCCTCACCACGCGATGTCAAACATCCATCCGTTCTTGAATAAACGGTTTCGGAATCGTACCTGCAACTCCCATTTTGCTCATAAATATCCTGGTATACCGATTGAGAGGTATAGGTCCGTCTCAAAAACCTCCTCGTGATATTAGTACCACAAGCTTCAGGAAACCCCCACTTAATTTTGTTTGTTGATGTTGTCCGGCTGAGTAACACGAAATTATTCAATGGGCAGCTTTGACCTAATACGAGTTCGGCCTGGGAAAAAACACCCGCAAGAAAAACTACCAAAGGTATCAGCCTCTTTTCCATTTTCCAATAGTAGCTGGTTTTCATAACTGACTCCTCTTAACTTGGGGCTTTTTACTTCAATGGTGTGAACACAACCAACCCATTAGCTGGGCTGAGTCCGTTGGCCGAATTGTAAACAAGCCAGGAGGTAAAATCGTCTGCTCCACTACCATTGCCGTTAGTATCTTCCCAGTAATCCGGTAGGCCGTCGCCGTCGGTGTCAATTGAGTTGCCATTTGCATCCACCGCCACATAGTGGTAACCAATGTCAACCACCGAGTTGGTTTCTTTGAGTTGGCTCGTGCGAGTGGTGAAGTGGTACAGGCCAACTTGGTCGGCAGTACGACTGCCGGCGTCAATCAACGGGCTGTTGGGCGGCAGGTAAAAGTTGCCCAAAGGCCCACTCTGCCAGTTGAAATTCACCACGCGCACGTTGTGTGCACCACCAATCTGGAATGGATTGCTCGCGTTGGTGTAGGCGTTAAAGTCAAAATCCGTCACATTTGGATCCGACCCATATGGATCGCCAGAAACTTTGAACTCCGTGCCGTCGAATGCACAGTCGCGCACCGAAAATAATGTCGGCCCCACCCACCTCTGCATTAACAACTGGCCACCATAAACTGTGCAGTTGCGCATAATAAATGCGCTTGAATAATTTCCGTTTTCGATTCCCACTGTAGCCGGACGCCACATTAGACAGTTGGTGTAGTATATGTAATTTGCGTAGGCATGGAGATTACCACCCCAAAATTCACTGTGCAGTACCTCGGCTCGCAATGAACCCCAGTCATCAGCAAAATATCCATTAAACTTTTCGCTCGCCATAGCTGAACACCGTAAGAAACGCGCCCGGACAGTAGGAATATTTACGTCGGTCCAACTACAAATTCCCGCCTGACCGTACCCGCCAGTTCGATCTTGTTCTTGAACAGTGTTAAGCCGCACCCACCAAACTGGGCTTGTCGCCGTACCCTCAAATGACACCGTTACACCCGCATTCATCCGGATCCCGAATCCCGCATGGTACCACCCGGAAGAGGTGCGAAACCAACCTACAATCGTACCCGGGGTAAAGGTGATATTCGAATACGCGTGGCACCCGCCAAATGCATAGTCCAACGGGTCGTAGTGATAGCCCAAGTCCGGTGTGTCAGTATCACGCTGTGCCTGCGGACTAAACACCATCGCTTCGGTAAAGGTCACATTTGTAAAGGCAATTGGCGGGTATGTGGTTTTCTTGCGCAGCTCGGCCAACAGGTTTGTGCTGATGTTTGTCGTGCCAACGTTGCGGAACCCGGCCCCGTCAACCAGGTAATAGCTTCCCCCACCAACAGTCTGAAATGGATACACAGGACTGATAAACCGGTTTTCACCAAATTGCGGACTGTTGTAAAACCCGTTGTGGCTGCCAAAGCCTGAAGTACCCAGATTAGTCACATTGGCAAAAATGCAGTTGGTGGCAACAAAGTAGGCGCCTCCTCCAACAAGATAGCTACTCCGATCAAACGTCACGTTCACTGCTCGGGGATAGCAGCCCGAACCATATAGAATGATGGCATATTGCACATCGCTAAATAAGGCGTTTTCTATTGTCGGATAACCACTGCCCAGAAATACCAAACCATAACCACAATTGACGAATTGCGCGTTGGAAATAGCACCGCCAGCGCCATAAATTACCGCTGCCGTCCCAGCGTATGCCACGCGAATATGGGACAGAGTTGGGGATAGTGAAGATAGGAGATTCAATGCTAAATAGCTTGACCGGACAGGATTACCCGTCGAGCCGTTTATCGTCTCGCCCACCGACTCGTCATCCTTCGCCGTCAGCACGGCCGGGCGGTAAGGCCCCGTGGCGCACTTGAGCGCGCCATTAATCGCCACGCTCCCACTGTTGGCGTATTTAAGCACTGTCCCACCCTCCAACACGTTCGTGCCGTATAGATTCACAGGCCCACTGATGTAATAAGTCGTGTCGCCTCGGAAGGTGTAGTTAGTCATGCTGCTGTTCAAAATGATGTAGTCCAAGACCAAGGCCGAGCCCGGCAACGACACCGATCCCGCGCTTGCAAGTTCCATCGGGCTGGCAGTGTTGTCAGCCTGCACAGTCCGACTGGGTAACACCGGCAGGCCCAAGCGAAGGCGGGCGGGTGAAGCTGCTCGACTTGAGGCGCTCCAGCCCGGACGTGGAGTGCCTGTGGGCAAACAATGGCTCGAGCTTGAGGGGCGCCGGTTCTTGGTTGAGGAAGTTCCTGTTGATGCTGTGGCAGAAGAGCTTGAAAGCCTGCCCGTGACAACTGCACCGATTGCAAAGGCCAAGCCAGTTTCCACCGCCCAACTTGTCTTGAGTCTGCCTGTGTTACCCAGTCGGACTGGGCAGGCTGAGAGCGCTGCCAACCCGATGGAACTTGCAAGCGCGGGATCGGTGTCGTTACCGGACTCGGCCTTGGTTTTGGACTACATCATTTTGAACAGCAGCATGACTAACTACACCTTCCGAGGCGACACGACTTATTACATCAGCGGGCCTGTGAATTTGTACGGCACGAACATACTGGAGGGTGGTGCGGTGCTCAAATACACCAACAGACCGTCGGCGACAATGTCTTTGTACGGGCACTTGGTGTGCCAGACTGGACCGTATCGGCCAGCGGTATTTACCAGCATGCACGATGATTCGGTCGGCGAGATGATTGCCTACTCCACTGGCAGTCCTTCGGCTTCAAGCTACGGAACGGCGTTGAACTTCCAGAGTTCGCTATCGCAAACTCTGTCGAACATTCGTATCGCATATGCTGGAACAGCGTTAGCGTTTGCTTACACTCGCGCAACCGTCTCAGACGCTCAATTCGTCAATTGTGGGAGGGGCGTGTACGTAGTTTACGAGTGCAATGTAGCTTTCCAAAACGCCTTGTTTAGCAGCATGGAGGATTGCGCTTTTGAAATGAATGCAACCTACAGTGTCAATGGCAATGAAATCTCGGCGGCAAACGTGACGTTTGATCGGATTCGAGTTTTGTGTCTTGCGTATGGGCCGGATTACTATCGGAACCGCTTATTTGCGTACAATTGTATATTTGCCAATATCACCAACCTGATGGAGGAGACCGGTGCTTATGTGTGGGGCAGCCACAATGGGTTTTACAACAGTCCGCAATTCGGTGCCAACAGGTTCACCAGCCCTGTGTATCCATTTCAGTCAAGTGGTGGTGGTCACTATTATCTCGTGCCCGACGGCCCATTCCGGAATGTTGGTATGGCCAGCCCGGGCGGCGTGGCGGCGTCACAATTCCTCAAAAATAAAACCACCCAGCCTCCAATCGACTTTCCGCGGTTTTATGAGATCAAAGGTGAGCTCGCGTTGTTCCCGTACGTAAGGCGATACACCGCCGGCCCTCCTGACTTGGGTTATCATTATGATGCTTTGGACTACACCGTGGCAGCGCTTCTGCTGAAGGGGGGAAAGGTGACGGTTTATCCGGGTACGGCTGTTGGTTTTCGTGAAGAATTTTCCCCCGGAGAGGAGTGGTGGTGGAATTGGTGGTGGACCTTAATCGGGATCAATTTTTTAGATGACGCCTCTTTTGTAAGCAAAGGAACCCCAACTCAACGCAATGTTTTTGCCGATGTACAAAATGTCCAAGAAGCAGTAGAGGGGCCGACACTTGCGATGTTTGTTTTGAATCCTTTGTACTTTTTGGATTCTGCGTGGGGCCAACCATGGGAACCGTCCTCTCTACCGGAGTGCAAGTTTGAATTTTCTGATTTTTATCCGGCAGCGAATTGGTTCATTTTTGCTGTTGGGCACGGGGCTCTTACATATGGCCCAGGTGTAGAGCTGACTCTTGAGAATTGCTGTCTTTACAACGGTTGGGTTTTAGTATGGCCATTGTGGGATTTGGGTTATCCCAATGGTCATGTCATCTGCAAAAATAACTTGTTCCGGAGAACCAAGTTCGATTTTGAGTCGGGCACATCTGAAGAACCAGTCACTACCATTGAAATGCGCAATAACTTGTTTTATGGCGGCGCACTCGGCTTATGGCCGACGCCTGAAGAGTCAGCAAATTGGACATTTACAGATAACCTGTTTGACAAGGTTGCATTCGGCCAAGGTGGCCCGGTACAGCACGACTATAACGGATATTGGTTACGACCGTATGAGGAATGGGAACCGTGGGAATGTGATTACTACGGCTGGTGTTGCAATCACCTGATCGCTGATCTTAGTAACTGGGACCTGTACGCCCCTCACGACGTAATTTTAACAGCCGCGCCCAGGTACACAAAAGGGCCTTTCGGTGATTTTTATTTCCCTGTAAATTCGTCCACTTATTTGGCACTTCGGAATGCGGGCAGCCGGACTTATGCTGAGGCCGGCCTTGCGCACTACACAATACGGCTTGACCAGGTTAAGGAGATGGATGAAACTTCTGACGTGGTCAACATCGGCTTGCACTTTGTTGCAACAGCGGGGCCAAACAGCACCCAGCCAAAGGACACCGATGGTGATGGGATACCGGACTATGTCGAGGACTCAAACGGCAACGGGCAATGTGACCTTGGTGAAACCGACTGCCAAACTCCGCAGACCGAGCCCGGTATACCCGACCCAGTGAACACCGTTTATGACGATGTTGACCTGGATGGGGATGGCATGGTGGGCCGAGTTGAGAAGGCGCTATCAAATAACCTGCTTGTTTCTGACAACCCGCTGACGCTTGCACAGGTGAATGAGGAAGCACCAGGGATTTTCACTTTCAAAGTGCCCCTCAGTTACAATGTGGTAGCCTCGATGGGTTCGCTTACCTTGCGCGTGGATGGTGAGGATCCGTTCCTTCAGGGGTTTGAGCAGGCGGCTGATGGAAACTGCTTATTGGTCTGGAATACGACCTACGAGTCGCCCGGCCAGCATTATTTAGCTGTGGAACTGAACACAGCCGAAATCCAGCGTCGGGGCGCAAGTATTGTTAACTTTGCCCAAGGGCCGATACTCCCCTTCTTCTCACAGAATCTAATGCAGTTCGACGAGGCCAACGCCCAGTACGACGATAACGGCGCGACGCTCTACGCCAAACTGCTTGGACCCAGCGCAAGTTACACAATCGAGTTACTCGACCCGGCCAACCCTTCGGGGCCCCCTATCAAAACGATTACTGGCACAACCTCGACTGGCGAAATTGAAGAGCAGTGGGATCTAACATATGATGACGGGATTACCGTTTTCACAGGAGACGACGTAATAGCACGATTTACTGTTACATTCCCCAACGGCGCTTCGCAAACGCTCACCCAATGGTTGTTCAAAGTGGTCAGGCCTTATCTCCCTCCACCGATAGGAAATTTCACTGTGGCATATGCGTGGCATAATGACTCAGAAGCGCAACCTGCCTCCGGTGCTTTGCGGCGTAACATGCAGTATGCTGTTGTTGACGTTTTGATGGCACCCAGATGGTTTTGGCAAGTGTACAGATCTACTTTTAATCGTTTCAGTGAAGGCCTTGATCCAGGTTATCCGGGTTACCTCCCGGATAGAGCAACCGTGATCAGTAATTTGGTTCCCGACTTGGCCTTGGACGCCACGCGAAACTTTTTCTTTGAGGGGCATGGGCATCCCAAGATGCTAAGCGATGGTAAGTGGCCCCAGCCCGTCGCCTATATGACCACGGCAGATGTGCGAGCAGCGCTAGGCAACACGTATAGCGTTAGGACTGGCGCCAAGATCCGGCACCCGTACCGGTTTGTTTTTCTCGACGCGTGTACAACCGCAAAGACCAGAGAATGGCAACGCGCATTTGGAATCAGAGACCGAGTTCGAGAGAGCCAGCTAAGTCGTGTTGGGCCGCAAGCGTTTGTGGGCTGGAGAGATCCTATTCCCATCCCGCCGTCATGGGATGATTACGGCGAGACTCTGGCAGTCTTCCATGCGGCTTGGATGTTGGGGTATCCACTAGCTGAGTGTCTGCGTATGGCATCGGACAGAAACACCACCAATCCACTTTCGGGACGACAACTTAGGCTACCATTACCCGTGTGGAAGAACCGGGATTTGTGGCCTGATCCCTTAACAGGAAAACCCAGGTACGGCAGGCTCAGGGTTTCTGGTTACCTTGGGATCACAGCCTACGGTTATGTGCCCGGTTACTAGCTATCCAGAAATATAGGAGGGGTTACTATGAAATGGTACGTGATTTTGACATACATTGTTATGACACTTTCGACGCAATTTCTCTGTGCTGATCCAGCGTCCGTGACCGGCACAGTGGCCAGCGCAAACAATGCATTTGCGTTGGATTTGTACGCACGGCTTTCCCAGCAGCCGGGCAATGTTCTCGTCTCGCCGTTCTCTGTTCATACAGCACTGGCCATGACCTACGCCGGAGCGCGAGGCGAGACAGCCCGCCAGATGGCCAAAGCACTCCACTTCCCCGCCAGAGACAGCGATCTGCATGCCGGATTTGCGGCATTGCTCAAGGAAATGAATCAGGCCAATGCGGCCGGTTGCGAGCTTGTGATCGCTAATTCACTCTGGTTGCAACAGAACCTTTCGGTCAAGGAATCCTTTCTAAAAACGACTCGTGAACAGTACGCCGCTCATCCCAACCTTGTTGATTTTACCGCTGGCGAGGCTGTTCCCCGCAGGCGGATTAACGAATGGGTATCTGCCCAAACACGCGGACACATTCCGGAGATCGTTCCGCCCGGAATGCTCAACGAGGACACGCGCCTGGTGCTGGTGAACGCAATTTATTTCAAGGGAATTTGGGCTGTTGAATTCGACAGGTCACGCACTGCAGATTCCCCATTCTATTTAGAGTCGGGCAGGGCTGTCTTGGTTCCAATGATGCGGCAGATGGCCGACTTTGGTTATGTGGAGACGAAAGAACTACAGGTGTTGGAATTGCCTTACACCTTCAACCAACTTTCGATGGTAATCCTCCTACCTAAAAAGGGCCATAAGCTGGTTGACATTGAGAAGAACCTCACTCCAGACCGCATCGAGCAGCTTCGGCGGAAAAGCCGGGTCCAAAAGGTGGATGTCTCGCTGCCGAGGTTCAAAATCCAATCAGACTTCCGTCTCAATGAGACGCTCCAGGCGATGGGAATGGTTGACGCTTTCCTGGACGGTGTGGCCGATTTTTCCGGGATGACAGACGAGGAACGCCTTTTCATCAATGCTGTGCTTCACAAGACCTACCTGGAGGTGGATGAAGCAGGCACCAAAGCGGCAGCGGTTACCGCGGTCGTCATGGACAGGAGCGCGGAACCACCCGCCTTCGTCACCTTCAATGCCAATCATCCTTTTCTGTTCCTGATTCGCCACAATCCGACAGGGGCCATACTGTTACTTGGACGGGTGGCAAATCCTGCGTTATGAAAACCTCGGCGCACAGCCGCGCCGGAATGGGATGAAAACGGTCACGTCTGCACAATCTTCTCTGGGGCTGCCCCGGAAAGGCCCGAGCGAGCGAAGCTTGTTGAACGAGTTTATCGGGATAATTGCAGTTGCGTGGATCAACCTTTGCATTTGGCAAACGCAGCCCGAGGCTTTTGCTGAGGACACGCTCAGTCTGAGCCAACGCCCGGCTTTATCCAACGACACAACTTTCGCTGCACCCGACCGTAAGGCCGCCCCTATCCTGGTGGCCCCGGATTCCTACCAACGAGAAGCCTTGAAGCTGTTAATTCAGGAGGCGAATCAAGTGGCAAGGGAATTGGCTTTGCCGGAATTGCTCCCGATCACCGAGACGAATCTGGTTGGGCACTTCATACTTCCGCTTGCCGGTGCCCAATCTTGGCAGGCCGTCGGTAAAATTGTCACGCGAAATTACGCGTACTACGTGTCAAGGCAGAATAAGTTCTGCTTCTTGGAGCGAATGCATAATGAAACAGAGTTTCGCCAATGGCAGAAACAATACCTCCGGCCGGTAAACTTGGTGGACACCAATCGGGCTTACCAACTAGCGGAACGCTGGTTGAGTGCTGTGTCAATAGACGTGCGCGGATTGAATCGAGACTGCCGTGTGCATATTGTTCCCAGTGCGCCCATAAAAAAGGGTACGAACATGTACTTCTTGCCGATTTACTGGGTTTATTGGACCAAGCCAGGAGAGGGCCGTGGGAGTGTCGCGTCCGTACAGCTCTTTGCACCGACGGAGACGCTTATGCAATTGCGTGTTGAGGACCCCAAATACATTCTGCGAAAGCCCTTGGTTTTTACAAACCTCGATGTTCTGCTTACCCAGACCAACACCCCGGCCGTGACGAATGCGCATGCAAATCCATGACCAGATTCTGACTGCTGGGACACTCTATCAAACCGGCCCATTGGGGAATTACTACCTGCCCACCAACTGCCCCCGTACAATGCTGGCAGCCGGACTTATGCTGAAGCCGGTCTTGCGCACTACACAACACGCCTTGACCAGGTTAAAGAGATGGATGAAACTTCTGACGTGGTCAACATTGGCTTGCACTTCGTTGCAACAGCGGGGCTAAACAGTACCCAGCCAAAGGACACCGATGGTGATGGCGTTCCGGATTATGTCGAGGATACCGACGGGGATAATGCGATTGACACGCTGGAGACGAATCCTAACGCAAGTGACAGCGGATCAGATCTCGACGGCGATCACCTGACCAGTCTGCAAGAATACATTTTCGGCACAAATCCTTCCGTTGCCGACACCGACGGTGACGGGATAAACGATGGGGACGAGGATTTTGACGGCGACAGCATTGCCAATTGGATTGAATTGCAGAATGGTTCTGATCCTTTGAACAGAGCACCGGTCGCCTACCCGCAATTGGTCGCAGTCGCAAAGAACGTGCCACACAATGTAACCCTCACAGCTTCCGATTATGAAGGCAATCCCTTGACATTTGCGGTCGTCGTTCAGCCTGCTCACGGAATATTGAGCGGAACAGCCCCACACATCATTTACTCTCCGGCCCAAGATTACACTGGTTATGACAGCTTTGCATTCAAGGTGAATGACGGGCACGGAGATTCAATGTCGGCGACCGTCTTCATCAGCGTTCAAGAGAGTACTAGCACCCCAGCGGTGGTCATCATCTCGCCAACCTTGGGTACTACCGTAAGAGGACAATTATTTGTGAACGCTCTTGCTGTTGACGACGTTCGCACAGTTTCGGCCGTTTTATATATTGACGGCATGATTCACGCGCGTCTTTTAGGTGACCAGCTATCTCAGTTTGCTGTTGATACGACGAAACTGAACAACGGGGCGCATGCGCTTGGTGGTTCGAACTTACGACATCGACGATAATGAGGCCATTTCTCCACAAGTTAATATCGTTACCAACAATCTTATCCAACAGTTTAGCTTCGTTACGTCCGCTACAACCCCTGCTTTTACCCCAAATGGCGATGGCCAAGACGATACGATTGGTTTTACTGCGAACTTGTCTGAGAATGCGAACTGGACATTGCGCATTCGCAGGCGTGGTAGCACCGATATCATCCGCCAGATTACGGGTTCTGGCACGTCAGTCGCCACCAGTTGGGATGGTACGGATGACAATGGTTTCATTGTCCCTATGGGCATTTACGAGTACAGCTTAAGTGCGTGCGCTACCTCCCCGGGCGGCCAGCAGGTGTCCCAGGATCAAGAAACGCAGTGGCGCCAAATGTGGGTAGCCAAACGCGCTCCGAATTGGAACAACGTGAATTACCACGCTTATAACTCCTACGTCCTTAACCATTTGGCAGTCTGGCTCGCAACTTATTTCTTCGCTTATTTAGGTTTGGCGCCATGGACATTCATGCCCGACCCCGAAGTCTATTTGTACGAAGTCCAGCTGTGGTGCACATTGTTGGGTTATGATGGCTACATTGTGAATCATTTCACAGAAGGCGAATTCCTATTCCGAATCTCATCCGACAATGTTGTTTATGTCATTGCCCACGGGGCTTACTCTCCAGAAGCCCACACCACGATCTTTGTGGATGTAGATGACAATTCCATAGGAGCCTACCAGATCAGCCAAGCTTGGGAAAAACACACCCATGGAGGTTTCCTGTTTGTCCAGGTGAACTGCTGCCAAAGCGGCGATGGTACTGATGCCGATGGCAACAATGATTTGGCTGCTGGCTTTGGCATTTTCACCACACCGATGACTTATGGACGAGCGTATCTGGGCTGGCGGGGCAAAATCTATCCGACGATGACCGGCCTTTACGCTTTTGACCGGTATTTGTGGGGCGCGTTGCATGATCAGATGACAGTCCAAGAAGCTGTTACCTATGCTTGGGCCGCCTCCTCTTGGTTTGGCGGGGAACCTGTCATCGTTGGCGATCCTGATACAACACTACCGGACCTGTTCTGGGGCTGGTAATTTTAACTTGAACACCGTTGGACTTAGGTCGGTTGGCAAAGTCAGCTAATAATGTTTATGGGGCGACCGGTGGTTAGCTTGCTTTGGTTACTGTGTTGTTTGGCGGTAACGGCCCAGCAATCTGAGACGGCCTCATTGCTGCAGGGGGATTATCTAATCATCAGCAATTTCTGTTTCATGGTTCGTGCAGATCTTCTCTCACTGCCCTTAGAGTTGGCTGAGCATCGCAGATCTTCCGATCTGGCAGGAGTACACATCTACTTTTCGAAAAGGCCCTCGATGGCTGGTGCTGGTCGGGTGTTTGAGTTTGGGGTGGACACTGGGCGCTGTGAAGTTATGTTTTTCTCTGCTATACGCGGCTTATTCCCAAAGCCATTATTGGGTCCAACCAACCAGTCAATGGATGCGTTGAGTCGGTTGGCGTCACGTGACTTAGAGAGGCTTGGGATTTCGACCAACATGCTGCGACTTACCGTTCGCCGGATAGTACAACTCTCGGCATTGTCGAAGCGGGGCCTCGCAGAGTTTGGTTGGCTGCGCTGTGAACAAGGTTGCGAATTCAAGCACGATATGGTAAGGCTTGTGTACGATGCTATAGATGGTGAATTGATTGCGTTCCGTAAGGTCTGGGGTGAGGCTCCGACAGATTGGGACATCCAGATTCAGGTGCAGCAAGCCAAAGGCGCCGCCATTATGCACCTGACGCGGCGGTTCGGCATAGCTGGCGTTGTACAGGTAGGCGAGGCGAAGCTAGCGGTCGTTCGCCCGAATGATTTCTTTGGGGCTAGCGTTAAAGGGCCAGCGATTCGCAGGCTGGCTTGGGTGATCCCGGCGCCGAAGCAGCCAGAAGTTCAGTACGGTTTGGAGATATGGATTAATGCCAAAACATGCGAGGTTCTCGGAGGCGATGTTTTATTATGAAAGTGCCGAATCGGACTTGTACTGTTATTGTGTTTGGGCTGGGTGTAATCTTTCTTGGTGTTCACTCATTATGGCCGCAGTCAGTTTCCGAGCCATCCACTTCCTCCCCATCAGGCGGCCAATTGAACCGAGTAGTTGAGGCACCTTTTTACGCGACGATGTGGGATGAACATGTGTTTCCTGACGGAACACGCTATAGAATCAATTTAAGCACAGCCACATTCTTGTTTGACGTTGAGCCTTGGAGTAATAAGGAACTCAAACTGGCTAACAAGCTTGCGGTCAATTATCGGGACGCGATCAATGCGGCAAAAGGCAGCGGTTACCAATGGATCACATCGGTTGATGTGGTCTGCGGAATAACCAAGCATCAAGAGGACGCAGTCATGGCCGCGATCGAACGTGCAATTGCCTCGGCAGCCAGAAGCTACGTAATAGCGTTGGAAAAGGAATTGCAAAAGCATGTGGCGAGTGGAACCAAACCGCTTCGGAGCCTGTCGGGCTTAGCCCAATTCTCCAGTGAAGTTGGATGCTCAGCGATGCAGATGCTGGAAGTAACCTCCCTCGGGGCGAACCCGCAGCAGCACCCAGCGGCAGGATTGGGTGCCCCACCGCACCGCTCGGCGGGCAAAGTGCCCAGTTTGAACTCCACCTCCCGCTGCTTCAGCCCGCCGCAGCCAGGCCCAGCCACGCCCCCAGCCGATGCAGCCGCCTCAAGTTGTACGCCAGGCACACCAAAGCCCATTCCCCACTGACTTTCTTCAATCCCCGCAGCAGAAATTGCCGAAACCCCAGCACCGCCTTGATCACCCCAATCACCGGCTCCACCGTGCAGCCCCGTCTCCGGTAAAGCGCTCTACCCTCAGGAGTCTTCAGCTTGTCGGCCATCGCCACCAACACCGGGTCCCTGGGCCGCTTGGGGCTCTTGATCTTGTCCAGCGGTCGGTAGTCGTAGCGCCGTTGAACGTGCGCCTCTTCCCGATACACACTCACATACAGCTCCAGCTCCGGTCGCTCCCGCTGCAGCCGCCGAAAGTCTTCCTTGTCCGCATACCCGCAGTCGGCCAGCACCGCCGTGGGCTGGCCCAGCTCTTGTAGGATGCTCTCCAAATCCAGCTCCAACTGACCCGCGTCGCTAGCGCTGTCGCTCACCCGGTGCCCCACAATCAACTGACTGCCTTCGGCATCCACCACTACCTGCGCGTTGTAACTCTGGCTATAGCCCTCACGCTGGCTCTTGCGTATCAGCCGCGCGTCCGGGTCCGTCAAGTTGATCTGCTCCTCAGGCGCCGGCCTGCCCGGCGGCGGCTTGAAGTCCGCACTTTGAGCGTTACCCTGCCGTGCCTGGCCTTGGCCCAGTTGGCGTCGGCATTCGGCTCGCTCAGCCTCGGCCCGCGCCTTGGCCCGCGCTTCCAACCGCGCACAGGCTTCGTCCATCTTCTTCAGCAGCGCTTGCCGCCGCGCAATCTCCTCAGGCAGTTTCTGCGGATCCTCATCGGCTTGATCCGCCTGCTCAGCCTGTTGCAGCAAGGCATTGACCTCCTGCTGCAACTGGGTGCGCAGTTGCTGGGCCCGTTGGTAGGTGACGTTCTTGTCCTTGGAGGCATTGGCTCGAATGAGGGTCCCGTCCAGGCTCACAATGCCCAGTTTCAGCAGCTTCAGTTCGCGGGCCAGCTCCAGCACCTCCACAAACGCTGCCGCAATGGCCTGCTGGTTGTTGCGCCGAAAGGTGCAGATGGTGTCATGATCCGGATGGGTGTTGCCGGTCAGGTAGCGCACGGCAATATCCCGGTAGGTGGCCCGCTCAATGCGCCGGGAACTGAAGATGCCGTTGGCATAGCAGTAGATCAGCAACGCCAACATCATATGGGGCGGATACTGTTCATCCCCACAGCCCTTGTGGTTGACGGCGAAGGCTGACAGCGGCAGCCGCTCCACAGCGTGGATGACGAAGTGGACCAGATCATCCTCAGCCACCCAGTCGCGCAGGTCTAGGGGCAGCAGCAAGGGTGTATTGCGGTCGATGTTTTTGAAACGTTGAGCCATTTTGCTTGATTGACCATCCCGGCTACGCTCTTGTTCAAACCACGCAAACCTTCCCAAAAAAGTCCGACGGGCTCCTAGATTTTATGGGTTACACCTTTCGGTATGATCGGGATCTATACGGTCGGCCCCAGCGCTACTGGAACCTGGTGCCCTCGCGCAAAGCGATGGCGCGGGAACGGGACGCGATGTGGGCGCTGATCAACCGGCACCAGAGTCATACGCCGATGCGGGAGCTGATTGGGCGGGTCAATCGGCATCTTCGGGGATAGTCCAACTATTTCCGGTTGGGCTATCCGCGCAAGGCCTTTTGGCAGCTCAATCACTTTGTGCGGTATCGGTTGGGGCGACATCTGCAACGTCGCAGTCAACGGGGCTGGTGAGCCCGGGATGGGTCAGCCTGTATGCTCATTTGCGCCAACTTGGACTGGTTACGTTGTGAATGCTTTGTGGAAGAGGCGACTGTGGCGAGAGTCGGCTGTGTGAAATCTCCATGTCCGGTTCGACGAGGGAGAGGTGCCCGGCGGGGACAGACAACTACGGTCTGTTTAACCCCGTTCTGGGCACCTCTCTACTCTACGGTGTTCTGCGGTTAGGTGTGTCCAATGGGAAAACCTGTTATCGGTCGAGGTTGAACTCGACCCTCAAGGCCGTTTGGCATCCGGCACTCATGGACCTGCGCCCGTGGTCGGGCGCGCGCCGTCGTACCTCGTAGCCGTGCTCGTGAGAGCGCGGAGAAACAAGATTTAAACCTGGAAGGGGCATGTCTGCATAACCAACCCCGGGGCGTAGTGGACTGCGCGCCCGGCCTTATTCTGCGTCCTTGGTGCGGTATTGGCCAAGCGGTTTTGGAATGCTGGGCCCAAGCATCGATTTCGTTACCCTTGGAGGGACGACTTCCACGTCGTCCGAAATTGGTCGGGGTGGAACCCGACCCTCCATCGTTAATGCCCTTGGAGGGACGGCTTCCACGCCGTCCGATCCCATAATTGGAGGCACGCCCGACACGCCGTTGCCGGGTCGGGGTTAAACCCGACCCTCCAACCAATCGTCGTTCTCGGGTTGGGGTAAAACCCGACCCTCCCAAGCCACCCATAGAAGTTTTGCAGCCAAGACGTGCCAAAAAATTTTCAAAAAATGCCCCACA
>CAZZJO010000062.1:0-90498 GCA_964654645.1 uncultured Verrucomicrobiota bacterium
GGCGGTAGCGTGGTTGGCTACCAACTTTGTGGTGTACCGGGTTGGGTTGTGGTGGATAGGTTGGCACAGGCCTTGTGGGTGCCTGGGCAACCTAACGGACTTGTTGGGCATCTCGCCGCATACAGCGGACACGATCATGAAAATTGTTTTGGTATATTTGTTGGTTGGCAGTTACGGATTGCTGCTGTGGCAATGGAGGCGTGGGCAGCGACCAAATGAGTTGCTACAGGGCAGCGAGGCACGCACAAAAAACCATACTAGGCATGAGTAGGTGCTGGAGCGCTGCGAAGTGAGAGTAAGAATTATTGGATTTGTGGTTCGGATGACATATTTTTTGTTTAAAGAAAGGTTGCCGAATATGAAGAGCAAGGGCTATAGAATTGGGGGTTGGTATTCCACCTCAGGCTGGCAAGTGCGAAACAACGAGGGGCTATACGGGAGGGTGGGACAAAAACTATTGGCTGACACTTTTGGGGTTTATAGAGATACTTTTTGGTTGTTTGTTTGTAAGTGGCTGATGGATGGCTCCGGGAGTGCATGCGTGTTTGGCTTTAAGAGCTATGCGGGAGGCTTGATAAGGCTTTTTCTTGTCTTGGGTGGGTTTTGCACAGCTGTAATGTCGTCTCTTGGGCAAAACGAATCCATCACTTACACAAATCTGGCTTTGTATCTGACTAATCGGGCATGGATAAAAGAGGTGGAAATAGATTTTTCAAAGAATCGTTATCAGCCCGTGGACTTTCCACCGGAACATTTTCAGGGATTCACGAGATGGCAGGCATCGTTACAGCCGGGTGGATTCTTTTTCCAATGTAAGTCGAATCCTCCGTTTGATCCGATGCTTGCATATGGTGAATCCTCAAATTTCTACTGGCAAATATCAAGCCGTGGGATTTCCGTCGCGCCTAAGCGACCCGAGGAAGGAGGATCTGAGGAGAATGGGCGACAAATCATGTGTTTACATTTCAAGCGGGTACTTATCGACGCGTTGAATTTGGGCATCGAAGGCTTAGATAATGAGCGTATCACGTGGATTTCGGAGAACGAATTTACAAGCCCGTTACTGGATTGGGTAGGTAAACCAACCGCAGGACAGATTCACGTAATTGTGGAGTCTTATTCGAATGGGCTACCCACACGTTTGCGTTGTGAAACGAAGACCCCTAATGCAAACCGGGTAGCGAGGATTTTCTGCGAGTATGATCAGCCTTCGTTGCCACCTCATCGAGTTATTTGTGAGCTTGTGGATAATGATAACAAGGTGCTTCGTTTAACAAACATTATAAGGAGAATCACGTTTGGGGTGCGGGATGAGTCTGAGAGGGGTTTTTTACCTGAGGATTTACTGCCGCCGGGCTTTGTTCCAAAAGTTAAATTGGTAGCGAGTAACGGGGTTCGCTATCTAGTGTTGCCAGACGGAAGCCTGAAGCTTGTAGACGAGGATACGGCGCGCGATATAGTGCCTGTCGGAAGACGGCAGAAGGCAAAGCCGCTTATTTATGCCATTTTTGCCGTGAGTTTCCTGGGTGTACCGGCGGTAATGGCTCTGATTTGGGCTTTGAAAAAACGTTGGTAAAGTGTTTTAAACACATTGCAACAGGAGGAGGTTGGTATGAAAGAAGTGATCATGGTATTGCTAAATGGGAAGTTTGGGAAGTCCCTCACTGTGGCCATAACCTTTGGCCTATTCAGCACTTTCATAGTAGGAGCTATCACCTGTTATGAAAGTGTGGAAAAACCTTGTCCACAAAAGGTAAGAGAGTGTTGGTTGATAGACGACACAGACGTAAGATATGAGGCAAAGCTTGCGGATGAGGGCTATCTTACAGTCAACGTAAAACGCGGGAGCTATGATTGTTGGTATGCATGTCCCGGGTCAACTCGTCCTTATGGGTGCTATCCTACTTTAATGTTCTCCGGTACTTGCCCTCCATAACGGTGATGGTCACCGCAAGGGCTGTTTGTGGAATACCGTGGTCAATAAATTAGACCTTTCGAGGGGGGCTCTATAAGGCACTTATAACGAGGGGAATTGACAACTGTAAATCGGGAAACATACGTGCGAGCAAGCATAAATAGCGTTGGTCTCCACTGGACTGGAGTTTTGAGATCGGTTGTTTTTAAAAGGAACGTTATGGAATTGGTTGTGACTGGTTTGAGAAGGTAGGGTAGCCCTGGGACTCTCCATGTCTGCTAGATTTGTCAGACTGGATTGATGGCATTACGTTTCGGCGTTTGCCGATGGGGGTTGGTTTGCTTGAGTTGTTCATAGCGTTTTTCTGCTTGTTTACGGACAAGCGGCAGTTCAGCCTGGTGGCGGTAGCGTGGTTGGCTACCAACTTTGTGGTGTACCGGCTTGGGTTGTGGTGGATAGGCTGGCACAGGCCTTGTGGTTGCCTGGGCAACCTAACGGACTTGTTGGGCATCTCGCCGCATACAGCGGACACGATCATGAAGCTGGTGCTGGCTTACTTACTAATTGGCAGTTACGGATTGCTAATCTGGCAGTGGATACAAAACCGGCGGAGAAATAGGTTGGATTTGGCCGGTATGCCGGAGGCAAGATGAGCTGCATGTAATGCCAGTGGTCCGGGAGCAAAAAACAATCGGGATTGAGCGAAGAGCCAGCGCTTATCAATGGCATTGACCGTGATATTCAGGGCTGCGGCTGGAGTCGGTTTGGCAGGCTGTCGCCGACATTGTTCTTGTGCTGCGTCAAAATGTGGTATGGCACTTTCAGATTGGGTGTACGGGGTAGTAGGAGGTATTTTATTCTTGCTTTTGGTTCCGTGAATGTGACCAAAATAAACGCAGAGCTGGTTAAGGCGTTATTGTCTTTCCGAGAGTGCACGGGGCATGCTTATTCCAAATGCGTATAGTACACGAGGGACAATGAAGCTGTGGATGCGAAAGGTCTACGTGGCAGGGTTAACATGGGTTGACGTAGTGGTTTTGGCTATATGCGTTTGTTTACTGGGGGTTCTTGGGCTGAAATTACTAGGGATGGGCGAGACACGGCGGATTTGGGTGTGCAAACACAGGTTAGGTAATTTAGGAGCGGCTTTTGCTAAGTATGCGAACGACAGGAGCGACACCTTACCACCCGCGGTGGTTGACGTGGGCCGTGAAACTACAACATGGGACTGGTCATTAGCATCCTACTTGACTGAGTCTTCTTCAGGTGTGGATTCAGCGGGAAAGGAAAAATTGAAACAGGAGCTATGGCCAACGTTCTGTTGCCCCTCAGATACGGAGCCGCGTGGGGGTGAGGCACCGCGCAGTTATTCAATGCCGATGTACGATGTGAAAAAGGTTGGGTGGCCACCGACTGAAGACAGCCAAGGCGGCCTTGGGTTGTATCTAGATACTGATCGGTGGAAGTTGATACGCGAAGCGGAACCCACTTTACCTGCAGGGTCAACACCTGTAATTCGGCTTTCAATTGTTCCCAATCCGGGTTGGACAGCGTTATTGGTTGAGCAAATAACGATTCGCAACACGATGTTTTCCACAAATTTTGCTGCCACACCAGGACCCCGAGATCAGTGGAATGCAAAAACAATCTCTTTGGAGAATTTTCATCGTGGTAAGCTTAATTACTTGATGTTGGACGGTCATGTGGAACGTCTGACGATTCGGGAGAGTGGCGGGCATGCAGGTAACGGTGGTGTTTGGACAATTCGAGCATGGGATTAAAAGATGAAGCTTGATTCGGGTAGATTAAGCCAATGGTTGAGTTTAAATCATCGCCGAATTGGCGTTTGGATAATTGTGATTTTACTGGGTGGGTCTGGTGTAGAGTTTTTTGTGCGTTGGTTGAGTGTCCCGCATGGTGTGGAAAAACTAGCTGCGCAATTTGCTGCGGTTGGTGCGGTTCAACAAGATCCTGCCGTGGCGGTGAATCATGCTGGTAACCTGGTAGGGCTGATCCGGAGTACTGAAGACGGTGTAGGGGTATTCATCGTTGATATCAAGGCTAAAAAGGAACGACTTTTACAGCGGGTCCGTGATTTCGAATATTACAGAAAAGCACGTATGGCACGTGTATGGGGGTGGTCTGCAGATGACTCGTTTTTTGCACACACCTGGGGAGATGAATTTGGAAACCAAGCCCTGTTTATTTGGAACCAGACGGGTGAAGAGTTGGTGGCCCGGATTCCCTTGCCGCGTGGGCTTCGTACGATGAAGTGGGTGGGGTCAAATGATTGTGTGTATATTGATTGGTCAACAAACTTGGTCTATTTAAAAGCTAGGGGGGCGAGATGGGAAGAGGTGGCAGTTTGGCCATTGCCACCTGGTCCAGGGCGACCAGCACTGGAAGTATTGGATGGAAACACTGTTGGGGTAGCATGGCTAGGGGGTGCTGAGCTGTGGCAGGTTGAGCTTGGATCTGGGAAGATCCTGAAGCTTTATACGCCAACCGCAGGTAACACTATTGACGCGGTGCGGTATACTCCAGAAAACCGTGCATTTTTGATTTCTGAAAGTGTGCGACGTGCAACCACATCAACCTTAGTACAGGTTACTTATAGTGGTGATGGTTGGTCGCGCCGTGAGATAGGACGTTGGCCAACGATACGCGCAGTCGAATGGATAAATGGAGGTCGAGGTTTTGCGATCCATATTCGGCAGGGCGAGAACAACTATTTGTTGGTCAGACCAGACCCATTTGTGTCGGATGCAATCCATTTCAAAAATGGTGGTGTGTTAGGCATTTTCACCACTTCGACCACAGGGGTGGTATATGCGATTGCATCGCTATCAAATGAACCACCAGCCATCTGGAAGTGTAGCGGAGACGACAAGACCCAAGTGTATTCATTGCAGGGAAAGGATGGGGAATCATTGCGATATCAGCCTGTGTTGGTAGGCTGGGCGCCTTTTAATGGACACAATGCCCGGTTTGAGCTTTTACCGCCTGCAAACTTTTCTCGCAACAAGAAGTATCCGCTTGTAATCGGCTTAGCTAGTTATACGTGGTCACCGGTCCCACACGCGGTATGTGCACAGACGTTGGCAAATGCAGGTGCGTACGTGGCATTGAGCGGGTTTACTTTTCGTGACGACCTGCGTAAGGTCTCGCTTGAACATGTGGAGAATATCAATGCAATTTACAACATGATGGCAGCTAGCCCGAATGTGGATACTAATCGCGTGTTCGTATTTGCATTTAGCGGCAGCACGATTGCGGTATGTGAACTTTTGAAACGCTATCCGGGCAGGTTTAAAGGTATAATTTTGTTGCATCCGGGAGAGTTGCCTGAAGCAGCGGCTGGTATGTGCGGTCGTGTGCTGCTGACTGCAGGTGTTGATGAGAGTTGGGCAGAACAACGCTTTCTAGACTATAGAAAGGAATTATTCAAAGTAGGTATTCCTGCGGAGGTTTTCTTCCATGATGCTGGCGGACATATAGCGCGTGCGCAACGGACCATGCGTGAACGCGCGCAATTGATGGTGAAAACCGTTTTTAGGTGACTCTTTTAACCAACTTGCAAAGGCAGCGACATACGAAACTCACTTTAAAAAATGCTGTCAGGCTACTGAGGCAGTTAATAGAGAGGTACGTCTTGCCAAGCATGGGGCAGATATGTTTTGTGTTGATTAGTGGGGCGGTACTGCTCTGGCTCGGCATAACCAATTTAACTACAGTCTTGGTAAACGCCGGGTTGTATGATCTGTCCGACCCAGCTGTTGGCATAAAAATTCGATACACGGTACTTATCATCGGTGTGCTTGAGACACTCGTCGGGGTTGTTTGTCTGTTAAATGCGACCTCGTATTTCAGCATCGTTCTACTGTCGTGGCTGACGATGTGTTTGGTGGGTTACCGTGTTAGTTTGGCAATATTAGAGTGGCCACGCCCCTACCACTGGATCAGCCCAGTGATGGCTCACTGGGATGTTTCATCCAACGTGGCTGACCTGATTGTCACTGGACTGCTGGCGTGGATATGGGTGGGTGGTATAACATTTCTTGTTTTTGGGAAAGCTGGGAGAGTAAAGGAACAGGTGGTGGTATTTTACAAAACACGTTGTCAGAATTGCGGTGGCAAAGTGGAATTTCCAGCACATGGGCTTGGGCGACAGGTGCCGTGCCCACATTGTTCGGCACCGATGATTCTTGTGACGACCGTCGAGAACCAATCTTCTGAAAAGGCCCCGTCTAACCAATCAGCATTTACATTAGTGGAATTGTTAGTTGTGATCGCAATCATTGGAATTTTAGCTAGTTTGTTAATGCCTGTGCTAAATAAGGCCAAAGACCGTGCGTCCCGTGTGGTTGACATAAATAATCTTAAACAACTGATCACGGCGACTCATTTATATGCTGCTGATGCCTCTGGCATTTTACCCTGGCCGAATTGGGCTTTGGGGGATTCACCCGACCGCCCAGGGTGGCTTTACCGATTGGACCCACAAGCCCAAGGTCCTGCCAGGTTCAAGGTAGAAACAGGGGTATTTTGGCCTATGCTCCGCAACTCCAAACTGTATTTTTGCCCACGGGATGGGCCGCATACGCCACGGTTCAACGAACGGCCACAGCAAATTTCTAGCTACGTAATGAACGGTGCAGTGATCGGGTACAACCGCACAAATTATCC
This sequence comes from uncultured Verrucomicrobiota bacterium, assembly GCA_964654645.1. GTDB lineage: Bacteria > Verrucomicrobiota > Verrucomicrobiia > Limisphaerales > CAZZJO01 > CAZZJO01. Next base: position 6,602 of record CAZZJO010000062.1, read on the forward strand.
TCCGGCTAGGCTGGAAGCTTTTCGGTATGACGATGTGGCGTTTTGGGAGACGGATGAAAAGTACCCGGATTATTTTAATGACGGCGCCAGTTATCCATCGGAAGGCGTGAGTGCCCGCCATGCATTGGGTGCAATCCATGCTACATTTGGTGGGGCCGTGGAGTATATCAAACTTGAAGTTTGGTACTTGGAAGAAGCGAAGCCAACCCGCAACCGGCTTTGGTGTTATCCCGGCAGCAAGGATGGAAGGTAACGAGCTCAGGGTTTGGTGTCTTAAAGTACTGAGAAGCTAGACTTCGGTGACACCCCGAATATGTGTAATGATTAGCTTTACAAGTGGAAGGTTCCCTAGGAATGACATTGCCCTGGTTTGGCCTTTGGAGACTTCATACAGTGCGCCAGTATTTGGCACACGCGGATTTTTGTTAAACCGAAGGTAACGTTAGTTTGTAACGCAGCGGTTGGCACAGCAGTGTAATGGAAATAAACGGGTGCTAGTGAAGAAATTCTTGTGCAACATGAAGATTAGCCGGATTCTCAGCTTCTGCGTGCTGCCTGCGGCACTAGGGGTAGTATTGTTGTCGGAATTCTTGGTTTCTCCAACTGCCCCGGATTGGTTACGCAGGATTGCCCTCGAGGTGCAGCTAGTCATACGTGATGCACAAACGCAGTGGATGTTAGTCGCTTGCCTAGCCATTTACTTTGTTGCGTTTCTTTTCCTTGAACAGCGCCTGGTGGGTAACCGTCCCTGGTGGCGTTTAGACAATCCCAACTTATGGTTAGTTGGGTTAGTTGGGCTTGGTGCACTTCGTTATGGCCTTGATTGCGTGAGGGGGGCATATCCTACCGAGTTTGTTGGTCTTTTAGCGGGTGTTGTTTTAAGCCAAGGCGCCTTGATTTGGGTTTGCTGGCCTCAAGATGTGCGGGAAAGAGCTATGCGGACACTATGGTTGCTTGGCACGATTGCATGTTTGCTTGCGGGGGCGGCGTTATGGCAACCAGCCGGGAAAGGGATTTTCCAATATCGCGGAGTGCCCCGCTGGTGCGGTGTGTGGACAAGCCCAAACACTTACGGGGTATTGATGGCTACTGGGTTGGTCTTGGCGATAGGACAGTTAATCTACGGCTTGCGGTTTAGAGTCCACAGTGCGACCTTCAAAAGTACGCGAGTTGCTTGGCTTGTGGCCAGTGGGGTTGCAGCGACCTTATGCAGTGTTGGACTATTGAAAAGTTATAGTCGTAGTGCCTGGCTGGGTATCGTGGTGGGAATAGGGTTTCTTACATATGAGTTGGCGTACGGGTGCTGGTCCAATGGCCGACTTGCAATATGGCTGCGCCGGAATGGGCGGCTATGCATAGTGCTTATAGTGTCATTGTGGGTGTTGGCATTTTGGCAGTTTCGAGATACGGAGTGGCGCCTGGTCCGGCGCGCTTTTTCAGTGGGAAATATCAACGACTTTTCTTGGCGCAACCGCCTGACCACTTGGGAAGGAGCATTGCAAATGATGGCAGACCAGCCGCTGATAGGCTTCGGTTGGGATAGGTTGTGCACCGCATATAGTGAGCTTTATTCTCCCCCAAAACTAGCGGAGTCAGGAGCTATCGGGTTAAACGACTTTTTCAAAATTGGCGTGAACTCGGGTCTGCCTGCACTTCTATGTTTTGCAGCGTGTATATGGCTGCGGTTGCGTCGGAACATGCTAGCGGCTATTCACGAGTCGGACTGTACTGTGCCAAGTGAGATGCAAAAAATCGAGGCGTTATCGTCCATTTGCCGGGCCGGAGCGCTTGTGATATTTGTGGGGTTTTGGTTTGCTGGCGGGTTGTTCAATTTATCGCTCGGCCCAATTTTTTGGACACTGCTGTTGCTTGGAAGCGTTCATGTCAGCTTGGAAAGTGGTTCCGCATGCTCCCGGCTTATGCTGCGACCAGCAGTGTTCTGTACACTTTTGACTTTTGTTACAGCGCTGGTCTGGGCAACCGCGCGTGATCCATTTCAACGAGTCATGTTTTCTGTGTGGGACGAGCGTGGAATTCGTACCTCCTGCCTAGCAGTGATGCCGAAAGGAGCCGAACCATTACCTGTGGTGATATTCGCGCATGGTGGGGGTGATAGCTTGGAGACATCTGGCAAAACGCTCCGGCTGATTGCGGAGCAAGGTGTTGCTGCCATTGGCTTTGAGTACAATAAGACAAACCAGGGGCATTTCAATGCGCAAATGCGGGCTTTGCTAGGAGCCTTGTTGCGGCAACGCTGGGTACAAACTAATGCTGTTGCATGGATAGGTCACAGTCAAGGTGCGCAGTGGATGTTATCCTTTTTGGTTGATCACCCACAATTGCAACCCGAGGTTATGGTCAGGCTTGCAGGTGGTTGGGTTGATAACCTGGGGTTTTTGGAAACTAATACAATGCACAGCCAGTTGTTTTCAAAAATGCGTGTTTGGTTGTTGCATGGTGAAGCAGATGAAGTTTTTCCGGTAGCGGAAGTAAAACGGTTAGCGGCGTTACTGCGAGCACTTGGTGCAGAAGTACGGTTTGATGTTATTCCCCAGTGGGGGCATAACTTCGGTGCAAATCATATGCTACTTGTGCGTGCAGCGGCGGAGTATTGTGCGGCTCAACTCGGAGGTAAGCAGCCGGTGCATGTGAACGTACGGCCTATCAAGCTTTATTACTGGATCCCTGCAGGGGTAATGTGGATAGCTTTTTTTGGTTTGCGCTGCTGCCGATCTAGTGGGCGCCAGTTACAGCCAAGTAGATGGTTACTGTTGGCGGCATGGATCTGTGGGATACTTGCGCTTTGCGTCACGCTTTTACATTTTGTGATTTTGGGGCTTCCAACTACGAGAACCATCGTGCAGATAGCGCGCCATGTTGTCGTACCAGCACGATTACAAAAAGATTTCGTTTGGTTAACTGCTACTTTGGACGGTACGCAAGCAACTATACGTGAGGTAATGGAGCATCTGCGACTGGCTGATTTGCAGCGCAACTTTTTCAAGCAGCCCCTTGATGAGGCCAGTTACCATTGGTGGGTACTATCACCACAGCTTGCCGATTACGGCGAACCTATTGGGTGGCGTAGGATGCTATGGGAAAGTTTTTATCCGCGTGTGCGCCGAGCCACCGATCCCAGCGTTGCTGCCGAGACTGTTATACAACATTTGCGCCAGCGTGTGACAGTTGTAGATCGCAGTGGGTTGCCGGAGTCGGTGGTTGAGATTTGGCGAAACCAAGCAGCAACGTGTGCTGGGTTCGAAAAGATCTACGTTGCAGCGCTGCGATCGGTTGGCATACCAGCACGGTTGGGTCCAACAGGTCGAGCGGAGATTTTGAGTGATTCCACTTGGACTCCTGCACCACGATCAATCCTAGAATGTCTGAAGGAGGTGGACTGAACTGGTGCAGTGGTTTAAGCCATCTCGAAATTATTGCGATTAAGAGGAAACTCCGTGCTTCGTGAATTTTTGGGAGGCGTTTATGCTAGAAATTCACGAGGCATGCTTGGCATTCACCACGCAAGTGCCCCTTCAAAAATAAGGTTGTTTCTTGAGAGGGATCAGCTGGGTAAAGCTGTGGGTGGTTACCCCTGACTAACTAATCTACGGTTTTCGTACTGTGGCGGTTGTCTATTTGTAGGAGTTACGTGAGCAAAGCGAATAGTGGGTAGGGCTGATACGGCAGCTGATCCAGGTAATTGCAGGGGGGTATGATGACCGTGCATATCTGGAGCTAATCCACGCCAATGGAACTCAACGGTTTTTAGGAAGTTTTGTTTAGTGGGTCTCCCTTGAAGGCTTTTGGGAGCTGCTTTGCAGTCTAGTAACTTAATCTAATGCCACAATCGTTGCTATGTGTACAAAAACTTTGCAGGTGAAGTGTTTTCGGATATGGGACCACGTGAATCAGCGGTGGAAAAACGCCAGACGCAGTGCCAAACTTTGACAGAGTTTATTGTGAGCTGAATTTAAGGACGCTTGCTAGGGCTTCTTTGATTTCCTCCTTGCTACGAAGACCTACTACTTGGGTTCGGACGCGTCCATTCCAGAACAACAACAGTGTTGGAACGGCGCGGATATTGTATTGATTAACTAATTCTTGCTGGGTATCGGCTCTGACTTTAGCAAATTTAATTTTGCCGTTGTATTCTTGGGCAAGTTCTTCGAGCACTGGCTCAAGCATTTTGCAGGGGCCACACCAGTCTGCCCAAAAATCTACTAGTACTGGAATCGAGGACTTTAACACCTCCTGGTCGAAGTTTTCGCGGGTAACAGTTACGATGTTTGAGGTTGCCATACAACGTGAAGGGGAGGCATGAAGTCGTAAATACGATTTAATTTTTCCTAACTGGTTTGGAGCAAAAGGTATAAGACACTTGCAGCCACAATTAAAGCAGCTATGGCACTACCTATTGCGAGAATGGAATCAATTTTTTCCACTTGTGGTGCGACAGCTTGTGCAGCTGGACCTGCTTTGACTGCTACAGGTGCGGGTTGCGCAGCTGGTGCAGTTTTCGGAGCCGGGGTAGCTTGAGCGGCTGCTGGTCCAGGGGCTTGGGCTGCAGTGCCAGTGGCCCCACCTACTGTGCCTGCAGGTGGAACAGTAGGCATTTTAATTGTGGGGGCCGCAGAAGGCCTTGGGGGAAGGTTTATCCTAACTGTTTCCTTTTTAGGTTGCACCTTCCCGGTTTCTTTTTTAGGTGGCACACCAGTTTCGTTCTCTGCCATAGCAACGCAAAGCTATTTTAGATGTTTTTTTAAGTCAACAAACTTTTGTGGGACGAAAAAAGAGTATTCCTCTTTTCGTCACACTCTTTTTGGATCAATAGATCTGGGGGCAATTCAGCCCTGAGAATGGTCAATTATCCCGCGTTAAAACCTGGCTTCGAACCGTCGAGTGCGTCGATGGGAGCGCTCGCGCTCCTCTTTCGGTCTGGCCAGGTTCACTGTGAGTGCGCGGCCTTGGAATTCTTTGTTATTGAGTTGTTCAACTGCGCGGTTGGCTTCTTCGGCTGTTTCGAACTCTACAAACGCAAATCCTCTGGATTTGCCCGTTTCACGATCTACCATGATAGTCACCGACGTCACATTACCGATCTGCGAGAAATACGCGTGCAGATCTTGCTCACGCGTTTTATAGGGAAGGTTCCCTACGAATAATCTAGTCTGAGTCATAATCACTACAGAGCTTGTCCGGGAAAACCGATAGCGTCGGGGGATCACTCCTGCCGGATCACCAACTGTCTCTAGCACTTGTTGCGGACAATCTGTCTTCGGACACCAACACTTTCAGTTTTTCCGAACTTTGCTTGCACTAATTTCGGCTGACTTGTGTAAGGTGTCAAGCAAGTAAGGGGAAAATTTTAAGTTGGGCTAATCTGTGAGAGGAGCCCAGCTTAATTGGGTTGGAAGGGATTTCAATGCTGTGCAAGGGGCAACAGATTGGGAACATTTGCTTTTACTGTAATTTATAACAAGAAAGCTGGTTCAAGTAAGAGCTGTGATATATCGAAAGGGATATTAATCGGGATTCGCAGTAAGGTGAGTCGCTGCGATGTGTGTGGGATTTTAAAGTGCGTGAGGTGTTTTTAACTTTTTCCTGCGCATGTGGGTTGGCAAGGTATATTTTCTTTTTGTGAGGCAGGGCGAATATCCCAAACCTGAAGGAAGGTACGGTAACATATGATTTCGAATTGGAGAGCTGCAGAGTTTCTTGATTATAGGGTTGGGCAGGGGCGATACGTCCTTGGCTGCTAGATTGGGTAGGGAGGGTGTTGGCGCGGCGTGAAGTAGGTTTACGTTAGTTAGTTGTTGAAATCTGGTAGAATTTGTAACTCGTCGGAGGTCGAAAAGTTTCTGGGGATAGTCAGTGTGCTGGGGGAAGGAGTCGTTGTCTGAGCGCCTCATAGAGGAATACGGCGACTGCGTTATTTACGTTAAGGGAATCGAATCCGTGTTGCATAGGGATAGCGACAGCTTCTTGGCATGCGGCTAAAACGGCGTCGGACAGGCCGTATCCTTCGCTTCCAAACACAATACAGCAGTCCACGGTGAAATCGACATCCCAGATTTTTCTGTATGTTGCATGTGGGTGAGCTGCGTAGAGTTTGACGCCTAGCTCTCGGAGTTTATGGAGGGTTTCAATGAGGTTAGGTGGTTCGATTACTGGGAGGGAAAAGATGGCGCCCATTGAATTGCGTACTGCTCGGCGCAGGAATGGGCTTGCGCATTTTTCGCCGGCGATGAGTCCATGGGCTCCGAGAGATAAGCTGCTTCGGACGATGACGCCTACGTTTTCTGCGTTTGTTAGGCCATCCAGTGCTACGAACAATTTGGGGGTTGGTGCGTTGCGGACGAACTCTTCGATGGTAGGCTGATGGGGGATTCGACCTACGGCCAAAACTCCTTGGAACATGTTGAACCCCGTCATTATTTCGAGTTGCCGTTTTTCGTCTACTAGATACACGTGGATATGTTCTGGCCGTTGTTGGAGTATGGGTTCGTAGGCGGGCAACCACGATTTTGGCATTAGCACGGAAAGCACCTCGAATTTGCTAGCGAGCAGCCGTTGGACTACTTTATGGCCTTCGGCAACAAATATTCCCTTTTGGAAATGTTCCAAGGGACGACGCATTGTCCGGTATGGTTCTAGTTCAGGCATGTCAAGGGAATCGATTGTGTGGGCGCTGAACATTGTTGGTTGAGAGGGGAAGTTTATGGTATGATCAATGGGTCTGCTGGGGCGTCCTGGTATGTAAGTAAGGCCCGTACGTGTTGGGCACCTGCTTCAGATAATGCGGCTTTGATTGCGCAGTAAGCGAGCATTGGGGTGTTACATTCTCGGCTAATGTGTGCAAGGTAAACGTGATGTAGGCCATCCCACAGCACGCGTTTAAGTGCTTCTGCAGCTTCTTCATTTGAAAGATGTCCGAATGAGCTCATGATCCGCTGTTTGAGTTTCCAAGGCCTGGTGGGGCAATCGATAAGCATTTGTCGATCGTGATTTGTTTCTAAGACGATGACGTTAGCTGTGCGAATGCGTTCCGTGACCAGTGTTGTCACGTGTCCCAGGTCCGTAATAATTGCCACGGTTAGGTTTTGAGTTTGGATGAGGAATCCGACTGGATCTTGGGCGTCGTGTGGGACAGAAAATGGGTGTACGTCAATATCACCGATTGAAAAAGTTGCCCCGTTGTGGAAGACGTGGAGGTTTAATGAGGTATCGAGGATTTCGCGGATTGCATCTCGTGTGGCTCCATTACAATAAACTGGGATTCCAAGTTTATCAGCAATGCCTTTTAAGCCGCGGATATGATCGTTGTGCTCGTGTGAGATAAGGATAGCCGAAAGGGTTTCTGGGGAACGGCCAATTAGTGCTAGGCGTTCGCGCAGTTGCCGGGCGCTTAGGCCGGCGTCTACGAGCACACGAGATTCGCCGGCTTCAATATAGATACTATTGCCGGCAGATCCGCTGCCCAAGATTGTCATGGAAACACCCATTTGCTTTCACACTATTTGACTCGGTTTGGAGGTGCAAACGATTTTTCTTATGGGCCTGGGGCTTGTGAGTGGAAGCGAAAATTCGTTTGGCATTGTCGGTGGTTGGGGTAAGCTTTTGCAGTGTGTAAATAGTACGGCATATATGGCACACTCTTGTAAAAGGCACGGTACAGTAGGAAAGCACCAAGCAACGCCGATGCGTGCGCTCAAACGGCGTTTATTGTCGGGCAAGCAAATCATGCCGCCCAATATTACAGGGAAGGAGACGGTTGAGACTTTAATTGAGGAAACATTTTTGGCGTACAATGCGGCTCGTTTACGGGAGGCTGTGAGCTTGTTTGTGGAGAAGATGCTTAGGCCGGAGGTTACGATTGGGATGAGTTTTGCGGGGGCGTTGACACCGGCTGGGCTAGGAGCTTCTTGCATAGTTCCATTGATTAAGGCTGGGTTTGTGGATTGGATAGTTGCCACTGGGGCTAACTTGTATCACGATTTACATTTCGCCTTTAATTTACGGCTGCATGTAGGAACCCCGCGTGTAGACGATGCGATGTTGCGTGCGGCGGGTGTGGTACGCATATATGACGTTTTACTAGGGTTTGAGGAATGTTTGTTGGAGACAGATAGACGGCTTCGCGAGATTTTGGCGGGGCCTGAGTTCCAGAAAGAGATGGGTACTGCAGAGTTTCATTATTTGCTTGGGCGGCATTGTGCTTTGGAAGAGGAAAAGCATGGTTTGAAGGATGTTAGTGTGCTTGCAGCTGCATACCGTGCAGGTGTGCCAGTTTATACTAGTTCGCCTGGCGATTCGAGCATTGGCATGAATATGGCATGCTTGGCCTTGCAAGGTAGTCAATTGAGGATTAATCCAGCGATTGATGTGAACGAGACAGCTGCAATCGTGCTAAATGCAAAGAGATCGGGCGGGCGCAGCGGTGTGGTGTTATGGGGTGGTGGCAGTCCCAAGAATTTTGTTTTGCAAACCGAGCCGCAGATTCAAGAAGTGTTGGGGATTGCTGAGCATGGGCATGATTATTTTATCCAATTTACTGATGCGAGGCCTGACACAGGGGGGTTATCGGGTGCAACTCCAAGCGAGGCAGTGAGCTGGGGTAAGGTGGATCCGAGGGCATTACCGGACACCGTAGTTTGTTATACAGATTCTACTCTAGCAATGCCATTATTTGTGCATTATGCGTTGGCCAAACATGGGCCACGACCATTAAGACGGTTGTATGATAAGCGTGATCACATGGTTGAGTTTTTGAAGGGGGAATTTTATCGCGCAAATAAATCACTGACTCCAAGGGCTAGGAGGTGAGTTGGTGAGCGGGCCTTGCAGATTTACGCGACGTTGAACCGTTTGCGTTTTTGTTTTAGTGCTTCTAACAATTGTGGAATGGGCAAGCAGTTTACTACGTCGGATGGTGTTAGCCATCCTTTGCGGGCGGTACCTACCCCTAATTTTAGAAAGATGACGTCGTTTGCCGAGTGTGCATCGATTCCGATTGCGCATTTAACGCCTTTGCTTTTTGCATAGGGCCAGTACCGCCAGTCTAGATCCATTCTATCTGGGGCGCAGTTGAATTCGATCCAAGTACCCGTTTCGGCGCATGCATCGATTACTGCTTGGATATTTACTGGGTATGGATCGCGTTTTAGGAGTAGTCGGCCAGTGGGATGTCCCAAGATATTTACCCAGGGGTTTTGTATGGCTTTGATGATACGTTTTGTCATTTCGGCTTCCCCACCGGCGAACCCCGAATGAACGCTTGCTATAACCACGTCGAGTTCAGCCAATATTTCATCTGGCAGATCGAGCGAACCGTCTTTAAGGATATCGACTTCTATGCCTGTAAGTAGCATGAAATCGATGCCCTGTTCCTTGAGACGTTGGTTGATTTTTTTGATTTCGGCCAACTGTTTTTTGAGGGTGGGTACGTCTAAACCACCGGCTTGGAATGCGCTTTTTGAATGATCGGTGATAGCCCAGTATTTGAACCCGTGGGCGTGCATTGTTTCCACAATCTCTGGCAAAGTTTGGTGTCCATCGCTCCAGGTTGAGTGGTTATGCAGTGATCCTTTGATGTCCTCGTATTTAACAAGTTCGGGAACCGGTTGTTTTTCAGCCACTTCGAATTCACCATGGTCTTCCCGAAGTTCGGGTGGGATGTAATGGAGACCGAGCCTTTCGTAGATTTCGGTCTCGTCATTGCATGGAATTAGCAAGGACGGATCGCGAGTTTCTTCTTTCGACCGGAACAATCCGTATTCGTTTAGACGAAGGCCTCGGGCAATAGCCCGCTGGCGCATCACAATGTTATGTTCTTTGCTACCGGTGAAATATGCGAGTGCGAATGGGAACTCGTGCTCGGCAACTATGCGGAGGTCGCTCTGGATGCCGCCTTGCAGTAGGACGCTTGCTTTGGTTTCGCCCATCGCCAGGACTTTTTCCACTTGGGGTTGCCCAGCGAAATATTCCATCACTTCCTTTGGTTTATTGGATGTGACAAGAAAGTCGATGTCGCCTATCACCTCCTTATTTCGCCGCAGGCTGCCAGCTACGCTGCATTTGGTGACGTACGGATGGTTCCGTAGTTCATTGAGAATTGGTTCAGCCACTGACCAGGCTTCTACAAGAAGGTGTTTGGATGCTAGGACGCGAGCTCGTTGAATACCTTCGAGGATATTGGCTTGGAGTTTCTCACCAAATCCAGGTAGGATAGCCACACGACCTTCTTTGCATGCTTTCTCGAGTTTTTCGATCGAATCGATTCCAAGTTTGTCATACAAAGTTTTTATTCGTTTGGGTCCCAGGTTAGGAATTTCCAGCATTTCGATTAGGCCGGGTGGAATACTAGCTTTGAGTTCTTCATAATAAGCCAGTTTGCCGGTGGTAACCAGCTCGGTGATTTTTTGTGCAATGCTTTCTCCAATACCTTTGATTTGATCTAGTCGGTTTTCGGCAACTACTTTTTCAAGTGGTTCGGTAAGCCCCTCAATGGCTCGAGCAGCGTTAATGTAAGCCCTGGATTTGAATGGGTTTTCCCCTTTTAGTTCGAGCAAGACTGCGATCTCATTCAGAATCCCTGCTACTTGGCTCTTATCCATGAAACCAAACATAAGACTAACTTTAGCTACTCTTCAAACGCGAAATTAGGCTGTGAGTTGTGCCGAACGTTGATCCCGCTTTCCAAGCAGATTGGGGGGGAAGAACACCTCATTGGCGGGCATGGTAATTAAACTTATGTGGCCATGCATACTTTAGGAGTATCCACACTCGGGTTCCTAGTGGGGCGGTTTAAGGCTTGTTTTAAGGCAGTAATGTGATTGTGTCCTCCTCAGTTTGTAGGATAACGCAATTATCTCTGGTTGGTTGAGTCAGTTGGTATAATGCCAAAAACAATTGACCATGTGTAAGATTTTTCTCCTGGGGATTCTGTATCCACCCTGCTTCATCCTCACAACTTTGTATTGATTGGGGGCCTTGCCGTTGGTGGGTTAGACTTTATTCTTGAGGGGTATAGGCCCCGCTTAGCTAAGCCCCTGTTAGACTGATCCATGCAATAAATGCGCTGCCAAGGCTGATTTTTCCAGGGGGGTAGGAATCTTTCTGGGGGTCCTAGCCTTAGCGGGTCTTTGGTTTGTGTAAGAACGATTTTTATGGAGAAAGTCCATTTGATTTTTTGACTTAGGCGGAGTTTTGGGTATGATAGTAGCAATGAGCTTGAGTGCCCTCACTTTTAAGAAAGGTCGTTGGGGTGCGCTTATACTGGCTTATTTCTTTTTTGGGGGAATTGGATTTTCTCAAAAGGAACAATGGTTGAAATTTCGCCCTGTCAGTGATGATTACGGGATGCGAGGAGTCACGGTTTTGGTCACTACTAACCTTCCTGTGGGGTTGGTACCGCCAAAGGAATCAGGTACATTGGCGTTTTTCCGTTGGTGGACTCCGCTGGATGGAAAGGCTAGGTGGTTTTGCTTTCCGATACCTTCGTTGGGGGGAACGGTGACCAAGCTGTACATAGATAAAAACGCGAATGGCCGGTTGGATGATGACACGCCTGAGTTACCCGTCAGGTCCAGTAGCGGCGAATGTGAGTTTGGTCCATTTAAGATTCAGTTGAGCACTCCAGATGGACCAGTAGGATATGTAATTGGGGTTGTGATGGAAGAGCGTGCAGAGCGTGCTTCACAGGGTTCCCGGTGGTTACCTCGGATTTTTTCTGCTGGAGTATATCAAGGAAAGGTGGACTTTGGGGGCAAGAAGGTGCTTTTGACGCTCATCGACTGCAATGCAAATGGTGTTTTTAATGACACTTTTGAATGTCCCGAGGGTCCAGATATGATAGCAATTGATGAAGGTAGTAGCCGTTCTGAGTCTGATATGAATGAGCGGCCACTTAGTAGGTATATTGAAGTTGGTGGCGGGTGGTATGAGTTGGAAGTGGCTCCTGATGGTGCATGGGTAAAAGTGAAAAAGGCGGAAGGCCTTCAATGGGGTACTATCCAAGTCCCTGTAGGGGTAACGGAGCTGAAGCTTATTGGTGAGAATGGCAAGTTAAATTTAAGACCTCAGGATGGCATTGGACAGCTTCCTGTAGGGATGTATGAGATTATGGAGTATAGATACTCCAAGAAAGATTCGGCGGGTGTTAATTGGCGGGTGGAAGGCTGGTTTAGGGAGTCAGTTTTTGTGCGGGTTCAAAAGGAGGTTTCTGCTTCACTCCGGTTGGGTGAACCAATTACGTTGGCGTTATCTCACGAGGCTTTGGGTGCAGGTAGGGTGCGGTTTGAGCTAGATGTGCAAGGGCCATTAGGGGAAAGGGTAATAGTGTACCGTGGTAAGCAACAGTCTGTTCCGCCTCGGTTGGCCATTTTTAGTGCTGATGGAGGTTTTGCTGTTACGAACACGTTGGAGTATGGGTGAGGCGGGATTTGCGCGCTCTCATGGCGAGAGCCTCGTCGGGCAAAAAGGCCTTTAATTGCAACAGTAATTTACCCAGGTCCACTGAATACAAGGGGTGGGAAAGTAGTGCTTAAACCTGCCGGTCGTAAGCCGGTGGATACAAATCCTGCGGTTGCTATTGAGTCCTTGCGAGTCTACACAAGGGAAGGGCTACTTGAGGGTAGACATTTGAATGATAGAATTGGGTTGAAAGACGTGGATGAGGATGGGCTGGTTGAGCATACATCTAGGTCTAACGTGATGTGGTTAGTTGATTGGAAGCCAGATTTATCAGTGGAATTACAGCTTCGTGAGGTAGTTCCCCTGTCATCAATTGAAATCTGGAATTATAATGCAGAGTTTAGCACGCATTTGGGTGTGGCTGAGGTAACCCTAGAGGTTTCCACAAATGGGGTTGTTTGGCGTAAGATTGGTAAGGTCAAATGTAGGGAAGCGGAAGGCAATGGGGATTATGACACGCCCGTGGTTGTACTTCTGACGAATATGTATGCTGATAGGATTCGGCTGACGAATATTGTGCCAATATCTACCAATGGTAGGGTAGGATTGAGTGAGGTCATAGTCCGTCGAAATATTGGTGCCCGGCCCGTTGGGGTGTCTCCGGAGGATGGTGCCATTGGAGTAAAACCTGGTAGTGTCTTGTTGAAGTGGACGGGAGTAACTGGGGCAAAGTCATATCACATTTGGGTGGGGACCAACGCTGACTCGCTAGTTTGCTGTGGGTCCACACATACTACTGGCTACATATTAACCAATGTTTTATCGGGGAGACGGTATTGGTGGCGTGTGGATGCTGAGCTAACTAATGGAAGTATGCTAAAGGGGTATCTTGCTCGCTTTGATACTGCAGGGTTAGTTGCCCACTGGACACTTACACAAATTTCTCAGGATCAAATTCAGGATCTATCGGGGAATGGGTATCACTTAGTTTTGCGGGATACGCCGTGTTGGGTTCCGGCGGGTAAATGGCCGGTTGAGGTGTTACAATTTGGACGTCGGCGGTGGAGTTTTGCGGAAGGTAATTTGCCGGTTGAGTTGGAGTCCACAAGGAATATGAGTGTTGCTTTTTGGGTTAATGTTCAGGAAGGTGGTAATGCTTCGCAGGCGATCATAGAGGTACCTAATGGTAAGTGGAGAGTTCGATATGTGCCTTCTATCCAAAGAATTGTGGTAGGCTTTTATTCTAAAAGCGGTGAGAGGTTTATTTCAGAAGCACTGGTTTCTTCAACCCCAATAATTCCCGGTCAATGGTATCACATTGTGGTGAGCCAGCGACGTAACTCTGTTGAGTTATACGTAAACGGGAAGCTGGATAGCTCAATTACCACAAATGGGCAGGTCTGCTTTGATGGGGATCGGTTAATAATAGGTGGTTGTCCTTCTAGTGCGAAAGTGGGTGCGTTTACAGGTATGTTGTTTGACGTCCGGGTTTACGCATTTGATTTGAGGCATGAGGATGTATCGGCTTTGTACAAAAGCTATCCAGGTGTGGAATAGGCAGTTTTAAACAACGGGTGAAATCATAGGTGGGTGATCGTGGTAGTTTTATAGGCCGCAAGTAAAATTTTGCTGGGTGCGTTTGATTACACAATATTCAGCATCCTGAATTTCATGTTTTTTACGGGGCGGGTTTTGTGTGGAAGAGGGGTGCGGCCAAGGAAAGCAGGTTGATTAAAGTCGGTTTTTGTGCATCAATAAATAAAGGTAACCTTGGAAAAGAGGTGAACTATGCAAAACTTCGAGTTCTATAATCCTACGCGAATTGTTTTTGGGAAGGGCACCATACAACGTGTGGCGGAGTTGATCCCCCAGGGTAAGAAAATCCTTATGACGTATGGGGGTGGTTCGATCAAGCGGATTGGGGTGTATGATCAAATCAAGCAAGCATTGAAAGGTCGAGATTTATTGGAGTTTGGTGGTATTGAACCCAATCCGCGGTATGAGACGTTGATGAAAGCAGTTGAGATTTGCCGCCGGGAAAATGTGGAGTTTTTGCTTGCGGTTGGCGGGGGGTCGGTACTTGACGGCACGAAGTTCATTGCAGTGGCCACGTATTTTGAGGGTGGTGAGCCGTGGGATATCTTGGCCAAGAAGGTTGCGCCCACGCGGGCTATCCCACTTGGATGTGTATTGACATTATCAGCTACTGGTTCTGAATCGAATCCGTTTGCAGTAATTTCTCGAGAGGCAACGAGTGAAAAACTTGCGTTTTCGAGTGCGTTAGTTTATCCGGCGTTTTCGATAATTGATCCGGAGGTGCAATACTCGTTGCCAAAGCGGCAGATCCAGAACGGTATAGTGGATGCGTTTGTGCATGTGATGGAGCAATACGTGACTTACCCTGTTAATGCGCCGTTGCAAGACAGGTTTGCAGAGGCAATTGCCAAGACTTTGGTTGAGTATGGTCCCCGGGCATTGCGCCAACCGCGGAATTATAATGTACGAGCGGTGGTTTGTTATTGCACCACGATGGCATTAAACGGGTTGATTGGTTGTGGGGTGCCACAGGATTGGACAACGCACATGATTGGCCATGAGTTGACAGCATTTTACGGATTGGATCATGGTCAGACTTTGGTAATAGTTTTGCCGGCAGTTTGGCGTCACCAAAAACGTGGTAAGCAAAAGAAGCTTGAACAACTCGCGGAGCGGGTGTGGGGAATTAGAAAGGCTCGTGACAAAGCAGAAGCCGCAATAAAGAAGACTGAGGAGTTCTTTAGGTCACTTGGAATGAAAACTCGGTTGTCTGAATTGGGGATCGGATCAGAAAAATTTGATGAAATAGCAGCACGTTTTGAGGGGCGTGGGGTAAAATTGGGTGAACGCCAGAAAATTGGTCCGAAAGAAGTTAGAGAGATTTTGGAGCTCTGCTTGTGAGGTGGCTGGTACAGTGCAGATGTGCTCAGCCTTCCATCTGGATAGAGCAATTTAGGAATCCAGGGAAAAGAAGGAAGGGAATTATTACGGGTTAGGGTAATGCCGAGTTAAATACTCTGTTGCCATTTTAGGGGGGTGTGATGCAAAGGGCGGTTCTCCCGAGGAAAGAAGCCTATTCACTTTCTGAGTTTTGAGGTGGCGGTTCAGTAGGTGGTTGGGGTTTAGTGGGGCGGCTGATAAGAATGTCTCTGGGTTCGGCGCCTTTGCTCGGACCAACAATGCCCCGGCGTTCTAGTTCGTCCATGATTCTTGCAGCACGGGTGTAACCCAACCTCAGTCGTCGTTGAAGAAGAGACACGCTAGCTTTTTGCTCGGTTAGGATCACATCAATGCATTTTTGGATTAATTCCTCGTCCTCTTGAATTTGGTCATCTAATTCTTGTGGGGTTGATTGTTGCAATGCCTGGTGGATTTCCAGTTCGTAGTTAGGCTTAGCTTGTTTGCATATGAACTGGACCACGCGTTGGATTTCTGCGTCGGTCACCAGTGCACCTTGAGCCCGGATAAGTTTTGATGCGCCTGGGGGTTGGAATAGCATGTCGCCCTTACCAATAAGTTTTTCTGCGCCTTTAACATCTAAGATAGTTCTAGAATCCACGGCTGAAGCGCATTGGAAGGCGATCCTGGCAGCTATATTAGCCTTTATTACACCGGTTATAACGTCCACGCTGGGTCTTTGTGTGGCGATGATGCAGTGGATTCCAGCTGCGCGTGCCATTTGAGTAATGCGGGCAATGTGCGTTTCTACGTCGCGTGGTGCAACCAACATCAAATCGGCTAACTCGTCGATAATAACCACAATGTAAGTTAGTTTTTCGGGGATCACTAAATCGTCTTCTTCCTGCACAGTGATTTCTTCATCGATTTGGACGGCGAATCCGTCTGCGGTCGGTTCGATTCGTTCTCGTTTGGTTGTAAGCGGTAATTCAGGCTGTTTTTCTTTTATTGGTTGTGTTTTGGGTCGTTCGTTAAATGCCTGGATGTTTCTGACGCCGACCCGAGCAAAAATCTGGTATCTTTTCTCCATTTCATTTATAACCCAGCGGAGTGCCAAGATGACTTTTTTGGGGTCAGTTATTACGGGTACCACCAAGTGGGGTAGTGCGTTGTACTGTTGTAATTCGACCACTTTGGGGTCAATCATTACAAAACGGAGTTGGTCTGGTGGAAATCTGTACAGTAAAGAAGTTACGATTGCATTAACGCAAACGGATTTCCCGGAGCCTGTGCTGCCGGCGATCAACATGTGTGGCATTTCAGCCAGGTCAGCAATGATTGGGTTCCCGTAAACGTCTTTGCCGAGTGCGATTGGAATTTTAGCCCGAGTATTACGCCATTCTTCCGACTCCAAAAGATCGCGAAGGTACACGTAAGTTTTTATTCGGTTGGGTACTTCTATGCCTACTGAACTTTTGCCTGGGATGGGAGCTAGGATGTGTACTGATTCAGCTTGCAATGTTGCCGCGATATTATTGCTCAGTGAAGCAATACGTTCGAGTTTAACACCTGGTGCAGGATGCAGTTCATATCGGGTTATGGTAGGGCCACGAGTGATATCCCCAACAGCGACTTCAATCCCAAACTCGGCCAGGGTTTGCTGAATGCGTTTAGCATTAGCCAAAAGTTCTTCTTTTGTTTCAGAAGGTCTGGATAATGTTGGTGGTGGATTTAACAGGTCGATTGGTGGCAGTTGATAATTGCCTGTGACAAGGGGTGTTATCGTAGCAGCCCGTTTAGTTTTTTTGGTGGATTGTGTGGGTTGAGCTGGTTTGGTTTCTCCATTGGGTAATGAAATACTGGGGGCTTGACCTATTAGGCCGAGAGTTTGGGCTGTGGATTCGGTGGTAGTGGGTCCAGGTTCGGGTCTGCTCAGGCCGCCTTTTTCGGTTTTTGTTTCGGATTGTAAAGCGGATTCTTCCGTGCTGGTGCTTGCCTCTAAGGTTTGTTTTGGTGAAGTTTTTGGAGCTTCAGGGATGCTGGTATCGCGGATTCGGGGTGTAATCGATGGTTTTGTTTCCTTGGGCGGAGTTTTGTCTTTGATCTCGTCGGATTGAATTTCCCCAGTGAATACAGATGAGTTTTGTGAGTCCAACCAACGGTTTTTAATGATCTTGGCAGCCTGGTTAATCCAATCGCGCAATCTGAAGTCGCTTAGATAAAGGAGGCTAATACCCATCAACATTCCGCATACGATCCAGATCCCCACTTTCCCGACCAGCCAGAATCCGTATTCATATGCAAGATAACCAGCTAAACCGCCGACGCTATTAATACGAAGGGGTTGAGCCAATTCACGTGTTAAATGCGGGAAGATAAGTTCAATGTGTCGTAACAAGATGGATAGAGTTACAAGAAACACTAACATCCACGGCCACCGCCGCTGTAAGGATGTGAGTTGTTCAATCATCATCCCTAGCCCTATTGCAATAAGTCCAATGGGTACTAGGTAGGCGGAGATGCCGAAAATGAAGAGTAGGGCGAACCCCAAGAAAGCTCCTATCATCCCCCCGTAATTTTTAGCTGGTGAGTTTTGCGGTGGTTCGCGGAAAAACCCAAGGTCACCAGCGTCGAAGGTGATCAAAGCCACTGCCACGAACAGCCCTAAGCAAATAAGGGCTGTTCCAGTGAGCACTCCAAAGTGTTTGTTTGAGGCTGGGTTCCCGTTACGACCCATACCTCGAGACTACTCGTGCGGCAGTTTTTGTAAAAGCGGAAATTGAGGGGGGTAAGAGGTAACCCATGTGAAAGTTTTTTCTTTCGGTTAACTGGTTTGAGGCTTATAGGACTTTACATGGAACAGAAAGTACGCGTGGGAGTGATCGGCGTGGGCGCTTTAGGCAAGGAACACGCCCGGATATATGCTGAGTTAGCACGCAGTGGCGTGGTGCAGTTTGTTGGTGTGTACGATATTGATCCTGCAGCGGCGTCTAAAGTGGCGACTCAGTATGGTGTTCGCCAATGCAGTTCAGCTGAGGAGTTATTGGGCGCAGTGGATGCTGTGAACATCGTAACACCGACAACCACTCACTATCAATTAGCTCGAATGGCGCTAGAGCGTGGGCGTCATGTCCTGGTCGAAAAGCCAATGACGGATGATGCGACGAAAGCAATGGAGTTGGTTCAGTTGGCTAAGCGGAATAACTGCATTTTGCAGGTGGGTCATATAGAAAGGTACAACCCAGTGTTTGCGTATTTGGAATCAGTTGCTCGCGATCCAAAGTTTATAGAGGTGCATAGATTATCCCCATTTCCCGGACGTAGTACAGATATTGGTGTGGTGTTAGATCTGATGATTCACGATATCGATATAGTTTTGGCGTTTGTAAGAGCACCGGTTGAATCGGTGGAGGCGGTAGGCGTCTCAGTTCTCAGTAATTCGGAAGATATAGCCAACGCCCGCATTAGGTTTAAAAGTGGGTGTGTAGCCAACTTAACAGCTAGTAGGGTTAGCCCCGAACGGATGCGTAAGATTAGGGTCTTCAGTGGAGGTGACTCACCAAGCTATATTTCATTGGATTACCGGGCTCAGGCAGGGTACATATACCGTCTCGCGAAGGCTGATGACCGCTCAAGTAATGTAATTAAACGCATTTTTGCCAGTCGCGATGCAACGGTCATAATGGAATATGCTGGCAAGCGAATTGTGCGCGAACCGGTGCCCATTACCAAGGAGGAACCATTGCGTTTAGAACTGCGAGAGTTTATCGAGTGCATAACTCAGCGTCGGGCCCCACGTGCTGGCGGCGAAACTGCGTTGGCGGCGCTCGATTTGGCCTTTGAAATAACCAACCAGATCAGGTCACAAGGGACAGCTATCCCTATCTGATTGAGCCCTTGAGGTGGATGTACATTCCAAATTAGAGACTAACTGGGTAACGTCATTTGTCGAATGCGCCCGAGACGATTTATGATAATTGCAGGTGAGGCAAGTGGTGACACGCTTGCTGCGGACCTAGTTAGGGAACTGCAAGCAGTGTTACCGGAAGTTGACAGACCTCGTGTTAATGAGCCACAACCGAGGGTAGGGCCTTTGGCGCCGGAGTTTTTTGGAGCTGGTGGGCCCCAAATGGCTGAGGCCGGAGTAGAATTGTTGGAGGACATGACCCGGTTTTCTGCGGTGGGTGTTTGGGAGGTATTCCGAAGGATTCGAACTTACAAAAAAGTTTTCCGGCAATTGCTCCAAATTGCGTTAGAACGCAAACCGGATGTTGTAATAGGCGTGGATTTCTTTGGTTTTAATGGTCGGTTTGCTCGAGCCATAAGGCGGTTAACTCGTCAGAAAACCGCTTGGTTTCACGGTTGGTCGCCGATGATCGTCCAGTACGTATCACCCCAAGTTTGGGCTTCTCGTCCGAGGCGAGCGAAATTATTAGCGGAAAATCATGATTTGCTCATTAGCATTATTCCCTTTGAAAAAGAGTGGTATTCCCGCAATGTTCCAAAATTGAAAGTGGAATACGTGGGACACCCGATTGTGGACAAATTGGGTATAATAAGTGGAACTTCACACGGAATCGTCTCAGATTCCTTGAACCGGATTTTATTATTGCCAGGAAGTCGGGTAGATGAGGTCAGACGTCATCTGGCTCTGATGATTGAGGCAGTAAAGTTAATACGTGCCCAGCTTCAGAACGTTGTTGCCCGGATAGTATTTGCAAGTGAGGACCATCAGAGAGAGTGGGAGGAAATAGTGCGCAAGGCGGGCGTAGAAATACACGGCGGTCCAGTTTTAGAGGCGCTTAGATACACTGACCTTGCGATTACTAAGTCGGGTACGGTGACTTTGGAATGTGCTGTTAGGGGAGTGCCCGCAGTGGTTATATATCGGACTTCTTGGCCCACATATTTGATTGCCCGAAAAGTAATTAATGTGAGGTACCTCAGCATGCCTAATCTAATAGCAAATGAGGAAGTTTACCCAGAACTTATTCAGCATCGTGCCACGCCTTCAAACATTGCACGCGCTGCCGTTGAATTGCTTTCAGACCGGGAACGATACATTCGTGTGAAGGAGACACTTGCCAAAATTTCCACGGGGTTGGGAACGCCGGGGGCAGCGCGGCGGGCGGCCATGGCAATCTGTAAACTGCTTGAATGAGACAGACAGGTGTTACAACGTGTCTTCGTGTGAAAATGTTAATAATTTGTTACGTGCCTTTGCTTGCAAACGATGGTTGTGCGATGTTAAGCGATGATAAGAAAGTTCAGTGATGCGCAGGGTGTGATAGCAGCGTACTTGTGTGTATGGCTGAGCAAACAAATTTAGGTGGGTGGAACCGGTACGGGTTCACTTTGATCGAATTACTCGTAGTAATTGCAATTATAGCAATTCTGGCGAGCTTGCTTTTACCGGTACTAAATAAGGCGAAGGCTCGGGCTCAGGCAATTAGTTGCATGAGCAATATGCGGCAATGGGGTGTGGCCCTCCATTTACATGCTGGGGATAGCGATGATATGTTGCCGCGGGATGGTACGGACAACGGCGGTCAGTACGGGGTAGATACCGGAGCCACTACTGGTCCTGGTAGCCCCAAGGACGAGTACGCTTGGTTTAACGTTTTGCCACCAACGGTTGGTGAAAACACGCTTCAGTACTACTACGAACAACCAGGTCCGCCTATGGCCAAAATGCCGTTCCCTGGTAATGGCATTGGAAAGATGTGGCATTGTCCCTCAGCAAAAGCTGCCCCAAACGACAATTTTTTAAAGGGTGGATCTTTCGGCTTCTTTAGTTACGTGATGAACATCGATCTCAAACTCAAGAGCTCGATTAGGAATGGGGTAGTTGGCAATAGCTACTCGTACCCTCTAATGCCGAAGATAAGCCAGATCCGATATCCAGCTTACACAGTCATGTTTACCGAGGTAACTTTTAGTCCTACTCTTGAAAACTACGTTTATTCGCCTGAACGCAATGGCATTTTTCCTTGTGCTCGGTGGTCATATTTTCCAAAGCGGCATAATGAGCGTGGCACCTTAGTATTTGTTGATGGGCATGCAGCACAGTTTAAATGGGACTACGTCTATAACAAGGAGGCCACTGGCCGCGAAGAAAAGTTTAATCCGGACATCTGGTGGAACCCGAACAGAGATATTGCAAATAAGCCAAATTGAGGTTGAATAGCTACAGGTACCCTGTGCACAACTAACATAAAGCCAATTGGAGATAAAAATGAAAGCAATCGCAAAGCTATTGGTCTGTGGATTATTGGTAGGCCAACTCTCTTTGCAACAGGCAGCCATTCTGCTTCAAGACGATTTTAATTACCAGGACGGCGTGCTTACCAATGTCTCCAGTGGTAAGTGGCGGTTGCATAGCGGCAATGGGAGCGGGATGTTTGTTGAAGGTGGGGAACTGAAGGTTGACGGGAGTTTGTATGATGACTGTAATGCACTTTTATCAGGGGGGCCCTATGATGCCAGCGCAAGTGTTCCGGCGCTTTATGCCACGTTCAATATTCGAGTAACGTCCTTGCCTACGAGTAGTGGAACCTATTTTGCGCATCTTAAAGACAATAGCACCGGTTTCAGGGCGCGCGTGTTTGTAGGGACCGAAGGTGCAAGTGCTGGTTGTTATAGGTTGGGCCTGGCAAATGGTAGTAGCACCGTTAACGTTTGGTTCCCTCAGGATTTGTTCCCATATGTGACCTACACTGTTGTAGTTAGGTATATACCACAAACAGGCGTTTCGACGCTTTGGGTGGATCCGATGAATGAGACGAGTACCTCGGTCACAGCTACTGACTCAGCGACCTCTACCGGGATTGTACAATTTGCCTTTCGCCAGGCTTCAGGTGGGGGAGTGGTAATGGTCGATGATTTGGTGGTTGGTACAACATTTGCCGATGTGATTCCCAGTAGCGCTGGGTACAACCCACCTTTTATAACTGTTCAACCAGCCGACACAAATGTGTCGCAAGGCTTAACGGTTAGTTTTAAGGTGATGGCTTGTGGAGATGAACCGATCAACATTCAGTGGTATTACAATACCAACACACCGGTCCAAGGTGCCACGAGTAATGTTCTTATTCTCACTAACGTCACTTCTTCCATGGCTGGTACTTACCATGCGGTTGTGTGGAATATGGCTGGCGTCACAAATTCCCGGTTTGCTTTATTAACAGTAGTGGAGGGACAAATACCGCCAACCATTACTAATCAACCGCAGGATGTCACGGCTGTCTATGGTCAGAGCGTGGAGTTTACTGTAGGAGCAGCAGGATCACCTCCCTTGGGGTATAGCTGGTTTAGAGTAGTTGAAGGAACCACTAACCAGGTCGGGGGGAATTCGATGACGCTGACGGTGACATCGGTAAGACCTTCTGACGCTGGGTTGTATTTTGTAGTCGTGACTAACCTTTACGGATCAGTCACCAGTCGACTGGCAGAGTTAATAGTCAACCCACCTGCGTTGACGTCTATAGCCGCGATTCGTGCTACTGTGACCCCGCCAAATTACGTTCCTACCAACACTACGCAGTTGTTCCGTGCTAGAGGAGTGGTCACCTCCAAGACAAGCCTCACAAGTGCGGCAAATACGTTGTTTTACATGCAGGATGAGACGGCTGGGATTGCGGTTTACTGGACAGGAGCTGGGGGCGTTACCAGCTGTCCGCCCCAGGGTGCTTTAGTGGAGGTTGTGGCACCAGTGACTCATTTTAATGGTCTGCTTGAGTTGAATCCGTCGGCTACCAACCCCCTTCATAGTGTGAAGATTTTAAGTTTGAACAATCCTTTACCAGAGCCGGTGCCTTTGCCATTTGACGATGCTATCAAAAATGACCCGTCGGTAATGGAAGGGCTCGAAGGGCGATACGTCGTCGCCACGAACGTGCTTGTCGATTTAAGTGCAACTACGTTTGCGAGTGTTTCCTCTGGCGAACAAATCACCAATATTTACGGCCAAACGTTTACTATGTACATCAACGCATACACTGACATTCCTGGACGGAAGAAACCCCCTATGCGGGTAAATATTTATGGCGTTTTGGGCCAGTATGATACGAGCTCACCATATACCTCTGGTTACCAGTTGATTCCTACGGCATTTACCGATTTTGAATTTCCAATTCAGTTCTATAATGTTTTGGAGAACCTGTGGCGGCCAAATGGGCAGCCGACTAATGATTTGTCTGATAACCCTTTGCGCCCGGGTGAGAAAATTACAACGTACGTAAGTGCGCGGGATCTTGGTGGTGGGGTATGCACATTGACCCCGTTAACTTGTCCAGTTGGCGGTAGTTGGGCAACAGGCCCAGTGACAGGAACCAATCCTACTACAAAATTTACATTTACAGCAACTCCTGCGTATGCCGGTCAGGCGCTGACGTATTCAGCTGTAATTACTTCGCCCTCTGTAACCTACACTCAAACCTGGCTTGTGTACGTACCTACGCCCGCTGAACAGATGGTTTTTATAAGTGAGTTTTTGGCGAATCCTACTACAAATTCTGATGCTCCTCATTACAATCCACTGCAACGGATAACAGTCTCTACAAACATCGTTGTCCAGGATGAATATGTGGAAATTGTGAATCTCTCGGATGAAACCGTCGATTTGTGGAATTGGTCAGTGGAAGATGCCATAACAACTCGGCATGTGTTTTATAACGGTAGTTGGGGCGGAGAAATCATTATGCCCAAGAGTGCGATAGTAATTTATGGGGGTCCGTTGAATGGATATGAACCACAATTGCCAGTGCCAGCCTACCCGGCAAACCAATCGACAGCTAATGGGCTTGCCCTTAATAACACGGGATCAGAAATCATTACTGTTCGCAATGGCAACGGTTACCCGGTTGATCGGGTGTTTTATACAGGATCAATGCTTTCTAGTTCAGGCTCTCTAACGCGGTTCCCTACCGAGGGTGGACCGTTTGTTCCACAATGGTATGTCAGTACCAATGCCGTTACACCAGGATTGCAATATGCAGGTAATACTTGGGATCAGCCACCAGTAATGCCATCGCCGATTAAGGGAATAACCGTTCTGGTTGGTAATCCGGTGCGATTACAGTTTACAAATGATCCTGCCAAAGTAAGCACGTTATGGTATGCAAACGATTTAAGGGATCGGTTCCAAGTCTTGTTTGGAGCGAGGATGTCGAGCACCACGGGTGAATTCATGATAACCAATCCACCAGCCGACAAACAGTTTTACTTCATCACTCAGCAGTAAATTAAGCGAAGCACAACATTCAGTATGGCTCATTTTGTGAAATTGGATGGTCCTTGTCCCTGAGGAGCTGGGGAAAGCAAATATCGATGCATAAGCAACTTAGGTTTTTGCTGGTGCTTACCATCAAGAGATATGTTTGGCAGTACGAGGTTCTTTCGAGAGACAATAGTTTTAAGTAGCTTGCAAACATTTTCTGGGGGCCTTTAATGTAGTTATCCGGGTGAGTGGTACGGAGTGACGGTAGCATGAATCCACACTGGCAAAGGCAATGATTGTGTTTGGATGGTTGTTTTAGGGGTCGTTTTTTGGTTGTCTCGCATGTGCGCAACCAGACGAAAGTCATTTACTGTGATGATAAACCGAAACAAAGTTCGATCGCTTTTCAAATTTAGGATGAGGTGAAATGGGGATCGGTCGTCAACGCAAGTTCCAGTAAGTGAAAGGGGGCGCGAGAACTTGCGCCGCATTGGTGTGTTTTCTCTCATTTCCAAGAGATGTCAAATGAGTTGAGTACACTGAAGCTCTTAATATGTCCGCAAAATCGTGAGCGCGTGATTGCAGCAGATTTAGTTTCGGGTTGATGATATACACTTTGGGTATTATGAGTGGGTAAATGCTGAGCTTGGTCGATCGGAAATACTGTTGGGTGGTGATTGTGGTATTTGGGTGGTGGGGAATTGCCACATGGCCGACGGTCCCAAGATCAAACCTTTTGGCAGCTTAGTTGGGAAAGATTCGCGGGCCTGGTGATTATCCAAGTATGGGAGATGGAAATGCACTTTTTGTTGATATGGCTTGAGTTTGAACAAACTGGTTAGAGGTTCGTGTGTTCTCAACCGCCCTGGCGATCCGGTGTTTGTGACGGTTGTGGCGGAGTAGAGTTTTAGCCTTGCAGAACAAGGGGTTTTTGAACCATTTTCCAGAGTTGTGTCAGAAAGAACGATCTCCATCTTGAACAAGCCCGACGTGGGTTTTGAACAGACCTTGAGGCCGACTATATTTGCGGAATATGTCGGCCAGTCCAAGGTCAAAGAGAGACTTGAAATCGCTGTAAGAGCAGCCCGAAAACGCGGCGAGCCATTGGACCACATACTCTTGAGTGGGCCTCCGGGACTCGGGAAGACCACGCTCGCCCATATCATTGCGCATGAGATGAGCACTACTATCAAGGCAACTAGTGGTCCTGCCATTGAACGCGCAGCCGATTTGGCGGGCTTGCTTACAAACCTGAATGAGGGTGAAGTGCTTTTTATTGACGAGATCCATCGTCTGCAGCGCACGATTGAGGAGTACCTTTATACGGCAATGGAAGATTTCAAGTTAGATATTGTGATTGATCAGGGACCAAATGCACGGACTGTTCGCATTACGCTTCCACGGTTCACGTTGATTGGGGCTACTACAAGAAGCGGTTTGTTAACCGCACCTTTACTTTCCAGGTTTACGATTCGGGAACGGCTTGATTACTATCCAGCTGAAGACCTACAAAAAATCGTTTTACGCTCGGCTCGGATCCTAGGGGTGGAAATAGATCAGGAGGGAGCTCTTGAGATAGCGCGGCGGAGCAGGGGAACACCCAGAATTGCAAATAACTTACTGAAACGGGTGCGTGATTACGCGCAGGTCCGACACGACGGGAAGATCACCTGTGAGGTGGCACGTGCTGCACTTGCGATGTTGGAGATTGATGAGCATGGCCTCGATGAGATGGATAAACGCATCCTTGAAACCGTCGTAAAGAAGTTTGGGGGTGGCCCTGTGGGAATTAATTCTTTGGCAGTTGCTGTGGGTGAAGAGCCCGATACAATCGAGGAGGTCTACGAACCGTACCTTATTATGGAAGGGTACTTAAAGCGTACACCTCAGGGTCGCGTGGCTACAGAACGGTGTTACCAAAAGCTAGGCTTAAAACCAGGTCGCGGGGACCAACCTACTTTGTTCTAAAGTTTACCCTTATCGAGTGGTTGGAATTGAATTTAAGGAGCTCTGGTGAGCATGTGGTTACGTGCAAAAATGATACCCCATGGTTGGCGTAAGAGTTAGTTTTCATTGCTGGTGTTTAGTAGATAAGTAGCCAAGGAGTATTTTTTCTGGCTAAGGATGTGGAAGAAATTGTAATGAGGGCGGGAATGCGAATGACCAGTAAATGCTATAAAAAGTTTTGTGACGCGGTAGGTTTTTGCGATGCATTTCCGAAAAACTTAAGGGAAGATCTGGCCCTTGGGTTAAAACGCAGGTTAAAATAAACGCCATCCTATGCATTTTTGACAAGAGGTGGGAGTTACCCAAATATCCTGTATGCTTGTAAACAGCATAGCAATCACGGGCGCAGGGATGTACAGCCGGTGAAATACAGCAGCCTTAAAAGTCTTTGTGTGGCGTGGAATGTTTTGGGGTTATTTCTCTTGGGTTCGCTTAAGGGCTTCGGTGGTTTTGGCGTGTAGCATTTGAAGTTCTTCCCTTAACTGTTCCCGGGTTTGTGCATCCATCCGATCAATGAAAAGGATTCCGTTGAGGTGGTCGACTTCGTGTTGTATGGCCCGTGCTAGAAAACCGGTGCATTTGAATTTTAAGGGTGTAGCATGTGGAGTGATTGTTTCCACTAAGACTGTTTGAGGGCGTGGGATTTCTGCGTAGATACCAGGGAAGCTTAGGCAACCCTCGACGTCTTTGACTAGGGGGCCTTCTGACACAAGGTGGGGGTTGATAAGGATCAGTGGCATGTAAAGTGTTGGATCAACGCGCTTGCCGTTGATTTCCATGGTGGATGGGCGTTCGCTGCCTCGAATGTCGATAACAGCAAGCTGAAGTGCGTAACCAACTTGTTGTGCCGCGAGACCCACACCGTCTGCACTGCGCATAGTTTCGAGCATATCAGTTATTAGTTGATGGATCTGGTCGGTGATCTTCTCAATACACGCCCCTTTTTTCCGTAGGATCGGGTTTCCGTATGTAACAATTGGCAGGATCATGAATGGTTATTTGGAAGGTAGGCTCGGTTTGAGTTCTTCAAGGATTAAGTCAGCTACTTTTCGGCCGCTTTTAAGCATTCCGCCAAAAATGGGTCCCATTCTGAACCCGCCACTAACGTTGTTTGCTGCCATACCTGCCACGTACAAGCCCGGGCATATTTGCTTAGTGTTTTCTACAGTGGCGGGTTCAGCCTGGTCTATCCACATAGGTCGTTCTCCCATAATAGTGCCTGTGGGGGTGTTAAGCCGGATCCCGGCTTTTTGAGCTGCAAGTTGGGCAATTTCTGAGGGATGACCAGTACCGTCGACCACTACCTTAGAAACCACAACCAGGGGGTCTACATGCATTT
The DNA here is from genome assembly GCA_964654645.1 of uncultured Verrucomicrobiota bacterium. Lineage (GTDB taxonomy): Bacteria > Verrucomicrobiota > Verrucomicrobiia > Limisphaerales > CAZZJO01 > CAZZJO01. The sequence continues at coordinate 34,510 of CAZZJO010000062.1, forward strand.
GTAGTCGGTCCACTGGGGTCCAGTTTATCACCACGCCGCTGACTTTATTTTCTTTGAATACGATATCCTGGACGGTGACCGCGTTAAATATTCGCGCACCGGCTTTTCTGGCACCGAAAATTAAACCTGAGGCAAGTTCTACGGAGTCCACTGAGTGGTACCCAGGGCTAATGGGTTTGTGGGATATCCCGAAATCATTTAGGATAGGGATGGCATCGTCTTGGACAACTACTTCGTTGAATAGCATACCTCCGCCCCAGATGCCGCCGCCCGGTGCTAACGTGCGTTCAAAGATTACGACGTTTAATCCGGCACGGGCCATGTAATATGCACCGACTAATGATGAAGGCCCTGCCCCCACTAGTACCACGTCGACCGCTAGGGCATTTCGCAGTTTCTCGTAGTACGACTCGATAATTGCACGTGTTATAAGGACTTCGGTATGTGTCATAGGGTAACCGATTACCTCACCTCCAATTTACGGCATTGTAAACCGGAGGCGGTTTAATTTTGGAATATTAGCACGTTTCTGAAGCAATGTAAACGCACTTGAGGTTGAAATGGCAGTATCAGTGGTTTTCAGACTTAGTGGTTTTATGGCTGAAGTTACCTATTGATTTCGGCCACAACAATGTTTGTATTTCTTGCCGCTACCGCATGGGCATGGGTCGTTTCGTCCTACTTTGGGACCGGACCTGATCGGCTTAGATTTTTCAACCGCGGCCAAGGCTTCGCTGACAACATCGGAAGATTTTTGTGTGGTTTGAGTTTGGTTGCCTTGAGTTGTTGTTGTCCGTGTGCCGAAAGCAGAGACACTTTGGTGTACAAGCTGTTGCGGTAGGTTGCGGAGAAAGTTTTCAAAAGCAATTAAGCTGGATGCGCTCCGGAATATGTTTTGACAGATCTCGCTTTTAATGTTGACCATGAGATCTTCGAACATTTTGTATGCTTCCGCTTTATATTCGATTAAGGGATCACGTTGTCCATATCCGCGTAGCCCTATACTGTATCTGAGACTATCCATCTCATAGAGATGTTCCTGCCACAGCCGGTCGATTGCTGAGAGAATGATGTAACGTTCGACTTCTTGGATGGCAGCTGGGTCTTCGTAGCTGATTTTAATTTCGTAGGCACGTTTGACGGCGTCTACTATGAGTTTCGCAATTGCATACTGTGCAGGGCTGAGTTCAGCATAGATGGAGTCTGCTGGCGGAAGATCGGACGCTTTTTCGGCGATTTCGACGACTATTTTTTCTGTGAGACCGATGGGGAAGGTTATGTTGACCCAATCTACTAACGGACGAATTTTCCAGTCGCGGGGGTTGAACTCTGGGGTGGTGAATTGTTGGACTTTTTGTACAACGACTTCCTCCATGATATCCATGAGACGGTCGCGGACATTGTCGCTGTGAATGATCTGATTGCGGAACCCATAAATTATTTCTCGTTGCTTATTCATTACGTCATCGTACTCCAGGGTCCGCTTTCGGATTTGGTAGTTGTATTGTTCGACGCGTTTTTGAGCTTGTTCTATTGCCCGGGTTAGCAGTGGGCTAGTGAGTTCCTGGCCCTCCTCAACGCCCATTTTTTCCATGTATTTGATAATTTTGTCCGAACCGAAGAGTCGCATTAAATCGTCTTCCAGTGAAACGAAGAAGTGGGAGGAACCGGGATCGCCTTGGCGAGCACAGCGCCCACGCAACTGCAGATCAATTCTCCTGGCCTCATGTCGTTCTGTGCCGATCACATGGAGGCCGCCTAGCTCTGCTACGCCCGGCCCAAGTTTGATATCCGTGCCGCGCCCTGCCATGTTGGTTGCGATTGTAACGGCACCGTATTGACCTGCGCGGGCCACAATTTCTGCCTCCAGCTGATGGTATTTTGCGTTTAAAACAGAGTGAGGAATGCGTTCTTTCGATAGCAATTTGGAGAGGTATTCGCTGACTTCTACTGAGATAGTACCCACCAGGATTGGTCGGCCTGTGGCGTGGATTTCTTTGATTTCTTTTATGATAGCGGCGTATTTTTCACGTTTAGTCCGGTATACGGAATCTTGATAGTCCTTTCGAATGCAGGGTTTGTTGGTGGGGATTACGAGTACATCCATTTTGTATATGTCCCAGAATTCGGCAGCTTCTGTGGCAGCGGTGCCCGTCATGCCGGCTAGTTTCTGATACATCCTGAAGTAATTCTGGATTGTGATTGTGGCGAGGGTTTGTGTTTCGCGTTCAATGGCCACGCCTTCCTTGGCTTCCACGGCTTGATGCAAGCCGTCGCTCCATCGGCGCCCAGGTAAAAGTCGTCCTGTATGTTCATCGACGATGATGACTTTATTATCCTGCACAACGTAGTGCACGTCTCGGAAGAAAAGCGTGTAAGCTTTAAGCAGTTGGGAGATGGCATGGATACGTTGCGCCTTAATTTCGTGTTCCCTAAGCAAAGCAGTTTTTGCTTCGACTCGGCCGCGAGTGTCTAGGTCAGACCTGCTTTCTATCTCATGAAGTGCAACAGTTAGATCTGGCAACACAAATGCATCTGGATCATTAGGGCTGAGGAACTGTCGGCCTTTCTCTGTTAAATCAGCTTCATTGTGCTTTTCGTCGACGGTGAAGAACAGTTCTTCTTTTTCCGCAAATAACTCTACTTTTTTCTGGTCTGCTAACAGTTCTAGCTCTGCCTGATTCACTAGGGCTAGGTTTTCCGGGTCTTCGAGCAGCCGCATTAGGCGTTCAGATTTAGGCATACCCATTTTTACTCGATACAGAAGCCGTCCGATACGCCGACGGAGATTCTCCCGTTCACCTGGAGGTATCTGGCCAAGTTTGAGCTTGCGATGCAGTTCTTCAACTTCGTTTAGGAACTGATTACATAGGCGTTCCTGGGCTTTAACCAAGGCTTCGACTTGGGGTTTGTACTTCGCGAATTCATTGTCTAGGCTTCGTACTGATGGGCCGCTAATTATGAGAGGTGTACGTGCCTCGTCTATTAGGATCGAATCAACCTCGTCGATAATTGCGTAGTAGTGGCCCCGTTGGACCTGGTCTTCTTTCCGGATGGCCATTCCATTGTCCCTAAGATAATCGAAGCCGAATTCTGCATTTGTGCCGTAAGTGATATCGCATTGATACTGCTGTTTTCGAACAGCAGGGGGTTGATCGTGTTGGATACACCCTACTGTAAGCCCGAGGAATTTATACACTGCCCCCATCCATTCGCTGTCACGAGCAGCAAGATAATCGTTTACTGTGACAAGGTGCACACCGTGGCCAGCAAGGGCGTTTAGGTAAAGTGGCATGGTAGCGACAAGGGTTTTTCCTTCACCGGTGGCCATCTCGGCGATCTTTCCTTTGTGGAGGGCATAGGCACCCATGATTTGCACGTCGAAAGGCACCATATCCCACACGATTGTGTGTCCGCGGACAACGATTTGTTTCCCGAGGAGACGGCGACAAGCGTTTTTTACCACTGCGAATGCCTCAAGCATTAATTCGTCTAAAATCTGTTGTTCGATTTCGAAGGCTTTTCGCCGTGCCTGTTTGGCTTCCTCTCCCAAAAGTTTAGACTCTAACTTCTTGGCTTCCTCAATCCACTTGTAATAACCACGGTTTCTTCTTTCCCGCTCGATGTACTCTTTGAATTGAAAGGTTTTGTCGCGGAGTTGCTCATCTGTAAGAGACTGCAGCTGGCGTTCTATCTCATTGACCTTCGGGACAAAGTGTGCCCTTAACCGCCGTATTTCGCGGTCGTTTTTTGTCCCAAAAATTTTTCTAAGTAAGTAGCCAATCATCGCCTGGAAATTAGAACGATTACTTCACGAAACCTAATCATAATTTCGCCCATGCGTCAAAGAGATACTCTAATCCTAAGGGACGTGCTCATAGGAGGAAGAAGGTACCTGATGTAATTCTGGGCCCGAACAATTAAACGCCGCCGATCCTGGGTTAGCGGTCAATCTGGTCAAGCAAAGAAAAATGTTCCATCTAAAGTCGTATTTAAACTGTAAGTGGTAAGGGTGTCTTTGATGTCGTGCTTTTTGCGGCTTCTGTTCTTGTTTGGGAAAGGGAAGGTTAAAAGGGGCCATAAGGGAGGCCAGCCAAACACGTGTCTTGCGATATGCCATTTGACAGCAAGTGGTAATGCGCCACTATCCAGGATGAAAGAAGGGGAGTTTTTGGCGGGGATTAAATTTGTAGCCCAGGCTTTGGAGGCAGGGGTTGCCTTTTTAGGTCTTGGGGGGAGGTAAAGATTGGGCTACAAAATTGGTGAGCTTTAGGAGTATTTAGCACCTTTGGGAGGAGTAAGTTCATAGGGGGTGGAACTTCAAAAGTAAAGGCCGATATCCAGTCACTGGATTAGATTTTAACGGGCGCCTGCGTCAGGTAAAAAATTGCAAAGCGGTTCTGGTTGACATTGAGTTTTACTTTTGGTTTATATCTTGATGTTGTGGCGGGCCAGAGTCGGCTGGTCCGTCGCCCTCCGACAAAACAACAAAAATCATACGAAAAGGACACACAAAGGCTATGAGCGAGGCAAAAGCGATCCACACGTTGATGACAGAAACACGAAAGTTTCCACCCTCCCCTGAAGTTGTGAAGCGGGCGCATATAAACGCTGAGCAGTATCAAAAGATGTACGAAAGGTCGATCAAGGATCCTGATGGTTTCTGGTTGGAGCAGGCGGAAACTCTGCACTGGTATAAGAAGCCTACTATTGGACGGCGATATGTGTGGGATACAGCGGCGCGCCGGATCCAACATAGTTGGTTTGAGGATGGTGAGTTGAATGCGTGCGTGAATTGTTTGGACAGGCATTTACAAACTGAGAGGCGTAATAAGGTGGCGATAATATGGCAGGGTGAACCGGATTCTGATGTCCGCAAAATTACTTTTGAAGAATTGTATGTGGAGGTATGTAAATTTGCGAACGTGCTGAAATCGTTTGGGGTGAAAAAGGGAGATCGCGTGGCAATGTATATGCCGATGATTCCTGAGTTGCCTGTGGCAATGTTGGCATGCGCGCGGATAGGAGCAATCCATTCAGTGGTCTTCGGTGGGTTTAGCGCTGAATCTCTCGCCAATCGACTAAATGACTGCACAGCAAAGGTGTTAATTACCTCTAACGTTTCTCTCCGGGCGGGTAAGCAAATCCCACTTAAAGCAATGGCAGACGAGGCCTTAAAGCAATGTCCTAGCGTGGAAAAGGTCATTGTAGTGCACAGGGCTGATGTGCCATGTGAGATGAAACCAGGGCGCGATGTCTGGTATCACGAGGTGATGGCAAATGCTTCCCCGGAGTGCCCACCGGAAATAATGAATGCTGAAGACCCCTTGTTTATACTTTATACCTCAGGGTCTACCGGAAAGCCAAAGGGTGTATTGCACACCACAGGCGGGTATATGTTGCATACGTCGGTTTCGCACAAATACATATTTGATGTTCAAGAAGATGACATTTACTGGTGTACGGCTGATATTGGGTGGGTAACCGGGCACAGCTATATTGTTTACGGGCCTTTAGCAAATGGAACGACAGTGGTGATGTTTGAGGGTGTGCCTACCTACCCTGATCCGGGTCGTTTTTGGCAAGTGGTTGAGAAGTTTAAAGTTACGATCTTTTATACAGCACCTACGGCAATTAGGACGTTGATCCGGGCAGGAGAGGAGTGGCCAAATAAATACGACTTAAGCTCGCTTCGAATTTTGGGTAGCGTAGGGGAACCGATAAATCCAGAAGCCTGGTTATGGTATTATCGCGTAATTGGTAAAGAACGCTGTCCAATAGTCGACACATGGTGGCAAACCGAGACCGGTGGTATTCTAATTACTCCATTGCCAGGGGCACACGTATTAAAACCCGGTAGCGCTTGCAAGCCGTTCTTCGGGGTCGAACCGGTAGTTCTTCGTGATGATGGAACCGAGTGCGGAGTTAACGAAGGAGGTAAACTCTGCATCAAAAAGCCTTGGCCGGGCATGGCACGTACTATGTGGGGTGACCATGAAAGGTTCATCGACACTTACTTCACAATGTATCCCAACATTTACTTCACTGGTGATGGTGCAAGGGTTGACGAAGATGGAGATTACTGGTTGTTAGGGCGCATAGATGACGTGGTGAATGTGTCAGGGCACCGGATCGGTACTGCAGAGGTAGAAAGCGCTTTAGTAAGTCATCCTGCCGTGGCGGAGGCAGCTGTCGCCCCGATGCCGCATGAGATTAAAGGCCAGGCGTTGTATGCGTTTGTGGTTTTGAAAGATGGATTCCAAGGAAGTGAGGAATTGCGGAAGGAACTCCAATTGCACGTGAGAAAAGTGGTTGGGCCTATAGCAGTGCCTGACAAAATACAATTTGCCCCAGGTCTCCCTAAGACCAGGTCGGGGAAGATAATGCGCCGAATTCTTCGTAAGATAGCAGAGAATGCAATAGATCAGCTTGGTGATACCACAACGCTCGCAGACCCCGCTATTGTAGACCAGCTCATTCAGGGCCGACAATAATGGTGTTAGTTGAATAGTAAAAGGACTCGTGCGCCGCAAGATTAGCGGGGGTGGGGCTTACAGGCCGTTTAAAATGCTTGTAGCCCCGCCCCATTTCTTGATAATGATGCTAATGCACGACGAGCATAAGACCTTTAATAGGTGGTGGGTTGCAGTCGGCGGATTTTTCCTGCAAATGTGCCTTGGGTCGATCTATGCGTGGTCGGCTTTTACCGGCCCTTTGACTGATCCTGGTCAACCCTACGGTTTTACCAAAACTCAAACCCAGATAATCTTTTCATTCGCGCTCTTGGTGTTTGCAGTTGTAATGGCTTTGGTAGCAGGGCGTTGGCAAAAAGAGGTGGGCCCAAAAATCGTAGCAATGACGGGGGGCCTTTTTATAGGTTTAGGATACTTTTTAGCAGGGATTTCCGGGGCCAGTTTCTTAGGGATCCTTTTAGGTTGGGGATTAATTGGTGCAGGGATCGGGCTTGGTTACGTTTGTCCTATTGCTGCGTTAGTTCGGTGGTTCCCTGACAAGAAGGGGCTGATGACTGGTCTGGCAGTAGCCGGGTTTGGTTTTGGCGCTTTAATATGGGTAAAGTTCACCACTGGATTTAGGTTTGGCCCCATCGATTTAACGCCAGGGTGGAAGGGCCTTTACGGAATGGGATGGACGGTAAATGACGTGTTCTTACTCTATAGCGCTATTATGGTGACTATTGTATGGATTTCTGCCCTAGTGCTTGTCTACCCTCCAGATAGTTGGTCTCCTCCAGGATGGTCTCCTCCCCCTTCTACAACCCCTGCAACAGGAAGCGTGGAATTCACACCGACAGAAATGATTCGAACAGCCCAGTTTTGGAAATTGTTTTTTAACTTTTTAGTTGGAGCAACCGCGGGTTTGATGGTGATTGGTGTAATCCAGCTTTTCGCCAGTGAAGCGTTAAACGCCCGAGGAGTACCAAAGGATGAAACCCTAATGATTACTAGCACCGCTATGGGATTGTTTCTTGCTATTTTTAATGGAGTTGGACGAATTGCATGGGGGAGCATTTCAGATTGGCTTGGTCGGAAACTAGCCCTCGTGACAATGACCGCCTGCCAAGGGATAGTATTGCTAGGGTTTTATTTACTGGCAGGTTGGGAAATTCCTCTTTATATCTTTTCAGCACTCGTTGGATTCAATTTCGGTGGTAATTTTGCATTATTCCCGGCTATCACAGCAGATTATTTCGGGAACCGCAGCGTAGGTACAAATTATCCATGGTTGTTTTTAGCGTATGGATTGGGAGGAGTGATCGGACCAATTTTAGGTGGCATCATGGGCGACCATAAACAATGGTTCGTGGCTTTCTGTATTACAGGGATTGCATGCTTAATTTCTGCAGCAATTACTGCAACCTTGAAACCCCCGAGAAAAACAATTAGTCAAAACTGATAGATTTCCCATACCACACCTTTATGATTAGAAGTATACGCAATTCTTTTCTGGGTGGCGTGGCAAAACCACGGCGAGTATTTTGGTGCACTACAATAGCGTTTTTTGTAGCGGTTTCCACTTCTCTCCAGTCTCAGGTGTCGGCGCGCCCAACTTCGTTCCTTGCGTCGAAGGTAGACTTATCTATACGGGAAAGTTTTGACAGTAACGTGTATTTACAAGATAAGGATCCGAGTCTCCCAGGAGCTTTTCCCGCCCAACGAGACTCGTGGGTTACTACGTTAATCCCGAGACTTTCAATTGGTTATGGGGACGGTGAATCCCAAATAAACGGTTTCTACGCTCCGGAAATCTCTTTCTATCACAGCGCGAGGTCGGAAGATAACATAGCCCATAAACTTGGGTTAACCCTTACCCTCCAGCGAGAAAGAATGTCTTTTGAACAAGCAAATTCATTTGTTTGGATAGATGGGAGTAAGTCTGGGCCAATATTTGCCCCGCCCCAAGATATACCAGCAGTTGGCGGTATTCCTTTACGAGATCGCCGAGACGCAATAGTCTACCGAGGCTCGATTAAGGTCGGGTGGGAATTGGGTAATTTCCTTATCCGCCCTGTGGGAGCTGCTTATATTCATGATTTTAAAACCCATCAGAAGCTACCATCTGTGACACAACCGTTGATATATGTGAATTACAATGACCGCCGTGATGTAAACTTTGGTTTCGATTTGGGATATAGGGCTATGGAAACGACGCGCCTTTTGATTGGGTATAGATTTGGTGTGCAAGATCAATTCCGAGGGGTTTCGGTATTTGACCCCACACGGTTTGCGGACAGTCCTTACGATAGCTACTATCATCGTTTTTTAGTAGGCATGGAGGGTTCACCAGTCCCCTGGTTGAAAGTAAATTTTTTATTTGGGCCAGAAATTCGAGATTGGCGGAGAGATACTCCCGTAGGGTTTGACCGGGGTGAACTACTTTATTGGCTTGACTGCAGTGCCACTTTACAGTTCTCAGCTGCCGATACTCTTACGCTGGTAGCTCGGCGGTTTGAACAGCCTGCGTTTACAAGTCAGAGCGTGTATGAAGACATCACTTACAGCATAAATTTGAAGCATCGATTTAACCCAGAACTCGCTGCTACCATAGGCTTTCAAGTTTATGTCGGGGATTGGCAGGCCCCCGTAAATAGGGAGGATTGGATTTATACCCCAAGCCTAAGAATTTCATGGCAATACGATAAAAACTGGTTGATCGAGGCTTCGTATTGTTATGACTGGGTAGATAACAAGGTGCCCACAAGTACAGCCCCTTCAGCTGACGGGCGAGAATATACACGGCATATTGTAACGCTCACGATCAAATATTCTTTTTAGCACTGAAAGGGTTTTTGATTAAAAAGAGGGGTGGCCTAAATTCAATGGCATTGCCTTTAACTACTCTTGAGGGCATTTTTAAACCGTGGCCAAGAAACAAAAAATACCCAAGAGTTTAAAGGGTTATCTTCTGATAGATAGCGGAATTTTAGGTGGATCCTTTTTTGAACGCACAGTAGTGCTGATTTGTGAACACAATTCAGACGGAGCTTTTGGATTGATTCTTAATAAGCCTAGTCCCCACCGAGTAGGAGAATTGACTACAATAAGCTTACCAGAAGAGGTTATGAATGAGTTGGTCTACATAGGTGGGCCAGTGCAACCACAGGCTTTAACCTATCTTTACACGACGCCGCCTTCAGAACCGGGAAATGTATTGGAGAACCTAAGCGTTGGGCATACTTTAGAAGAATTAGAGGAAATTGCTGCGTCAAATACGGCAGGCCGTCGCCTTAAGCTTTTCGCAGGATATTCAGGCTGGGCACCGAACCAACTAGAACTGGAATTAAAGCGGAAGTACTGGCTTATCTTACCGGCTACAATCGATTTGGTGTTTGAAATACCTGCAGAAGATTTATGGGCTATGGCCCTAAGACGACGTGGTGATTGGCGAAGCATTTTGCTTTCATATACGCCCCCGGAAGTTTACTGGAATTAGGGGTGGTAGTAAGGCCCGACAGTTAGTGGAAACCATACTTTTGAACCGGAGCTGAAACTCGTAAAGTATTTAAACGGCATACGCTCTTTTAGTGTTATGAGTAAGTACCCCTTTGGAAGGCCTTAAAATGATGTTGGCTTCAAATAAACGTGGAAATTCCAAATTTAGATCAACGCAACACTTGGAGAAAGTTTTTTGATCATTAAGAAGCTTTTGAATTTCAGAAATTTTTGGTTGACGATGTTTGTAGTTGGCGTTAAAAATTATTCCGTAAAATAGAGTCCGCAGGAGGTAAAAAATGAAAAAGTTGCTTTTATCAGTTGGGGCAGTAGCGCTTGGAACAGCCGGTTTGAAGGCTGCTGGTACTAGCTACCCGATTGGGTACGGATCCACTGATCTGTCGCAGCCATGGAGCGTAGCGTTAACGCTGCGAGGATTTTATGATGACAACTATTTAACAGCACCGGATCACAGCGCGGCGAAACGCGATAGCTTTGGTTTTAGTATAAGTCCTTCGGCTTCGGTGGGGATGTCGCAAGGACAAACTGATGCAGGAATCAAATACACTTTTGGTGCCTATTATTACGAGGACAGGAGTGATGACGAGTGGGATCTAAGGCATATGGTTGACGCATTTGTATCGCACGATTTTTCACCCCGCCTAAATGTGTATGCTAATGATTCTTTCTTGTATACAAGCGAACCGGATTTGTGGGAGGGTGGTACACCATATCGTAGTGAATGGAGTTATTGGCGTAATAACGTTCAGCTAAATACCACTTATTATTTAACTGAGATGTTAGGCGTAGTCCTCGGATATGCGAATACCTACTATGATTACGAACAGGAAGGAATTGGCAGTTATTCGTCTTTGTTAGATCGGTGGGAACATTTAGGTTTGCTAAACTTGAGGTGGCAGGTTCAACCACAAACTGTGGCTGTAGTAGGCTATAATTTTGGATATATTGATTTCATATCGGATGACCCAATTGCTCCAGGTGTGCCGGCTGATACTCGCAATAGTTACAATCATTATTTCTACGTTGGAGCTGATCATAATTTCATGCCGCAATTGACTGGTGGAGCACGGTTGGGAATGCTTTATGCATATTTTCCAAACAATGATTTGGATGACGATCAGTGGGCACCTTATGGTGAGTTAAGCTTGCGATATCGGTATGGAACATATAGTTACCTTGATATGGGGTTGCAACAGAAGTTTACCCAAACCGATGTTTATGCAAACAACAGTTCTTCCACTGTTTTGTTTGGGGCTGTCCATCAAGCAATTACTCCAAAGTTGATCGCAAGTGTTGTGGCCCGCTACCAGTATTCTGAATTTAACGGGCGGATTCCTGGTCAGGTTAATTATGATGGAAAGGATGAAAATTGGTTTAGCGTAGGTGTAAATTTAGCGTACGAATTTGATAGGCATTTATCCGCGGAGGTGGGCTACAGCTTTGATAAACTCGATTCGAATGCAAGATCTGATTACGATCGGAATCGAGTGTACCTAGGAGTGCGAGTAGCTTACTAATAAAGGTAAGTACCCTGCGGAAACAACGACGAATTGCAGAAGAGGGGGGACTGCGGGTGGTAAAGAGGTTTAGGATCAGTCCCCCCCTTGCTTTTATGCTACTGTTCAGGTAAAAAGTAAAAAGATATGGATACGACAAAAACAAGCCCTGCGACAGAATCTAGACTGCACTTTTTGGATATTTGGCGAATTATCCGTATAAGGAAGACTGTAGTAATCACGGTCTTCTTGCTTGTCGTTCTTACAGCTACGGCAATCACTTACATGTTGCCCCCAATTTATGCTGGCGTAGTAAAAATTAGGGTAGACAAAGATATCCCGGATATTCAACCAATTGCTGATCAAACCACAATTCCACTAGGAACCTTTGACCCATACTTTATTCAAACCGAATACGAGGTTATCCAATCCCAAGTTGTGTTAGAACGAGTTATTAAGGATTTGAAATTAGATGAGGTCTGGGGAAAGAAATACGGCCGTGGACCCTTATCGATGGATAAAACGTTGGAATTGTTACGAAAAAGACTGAGTGTCCGGCCCTCCAGACAGGCCTCGACTATCGAAATAAGGGTGTTCAGCGAAGATAAAAATGAGGCTGCCCTATTAGCAAACAGAATAGCGGAAGCCTATCGTGATTACCGTGTTGCAGAACGGGAGAAAAGGATGAGGAGGGCACTTGAAATCCTAAAAGCTCAGTATGAGGAGCATGAGGCGAAGATCAGGAAAGTTCAAGAAGAGTTGGATCGACTACGAGCAGAGCTAGGGATAACGGATCCTGAAGCTACAAGTACTCAACCTGCACCTTTGTTGACACAAGAGACGCTACGCCGACTTGAGACGTTACGGATAGAAGCAGAGGCAAAATACACTGGTTTAGAGAAGCTATTAACTTCGTTGAAACCCCTTTCTAAGGAGGAGTTGAGAAAAGTTTTACCCACCGCCTCACCTGATGCTTTACTGTCTTCTTATTTGGAACAATTAGCTAATGCGGAGCAGCGATTGGTGTTGTTGCGCAGGGATTATGGGCCAAACCACCCAGAAGTGGTAAAAGTTACAGAGCAGATCCAGGATCTGAACAAAAAGATAGATGAACGGATCGAGGGAATTTTGAAAGGTTTGCAAACGCAAGTTGAGTCTGCAAAAGCCCAGGTTGAAAAGCTTAAAGAAGAAGTCGAGAAAGCTCGCCAAGCTGACATTGCAGAGGTGGAAAAGAGTCGGCCGTACTTTGATAAAAAACGGGAGTTGGACGAGTTAATTAGGTTTAGGACGATTCTTGCATACAGGATTGCTGCTGAGAATACAAATGTGAATCTCCCAAAAACTGCTGTTGTGGAAATACTTGAAAGAGCAACTCCTAGCGATGACCCAGTTCGCCCAAACAAACCAGTTAACATTGCTTTGGGGATTATTTTTGGCCTATTGATTGGCGTTGGTTTGGCGTTCTTTATCGAATACTTAGATACTAGCGTTAAAACAATTGAAGACGTAGAGCGCTCGTTACAAGCGCCTGTTTTAGGTGTGATACCACAGAATGTCAAACTGCTGATCAATGAAGGGGCCGACAGCGGTTACGCAGAGGCATATAGGATTTTACGTACAAATCTTCTTTTCTCACGGAAAGACGAGCGGTTTAATACAATTTGCGTAGTTAGTGCTGGTGCAGGAGAGGGTAAATCAACAACCGCCATAAACTTGGCTGCAACATTTGCGTTAGCGGGTGATCGTGTGTTGTTAGTGGACTCGGACTTTAGACGCCCCTCCCTGCACAAGTTGTTGGGTGTGAGTAATAAAATTGGGTTAACGGATCTCCTTTTCCGCGAGAAAAAATTAGACGATGTAATTGTGCACACAAAGTTAGAAACGCTAGATTTTATACCAAGCGGTCGTATTTCTACGAGCGCGCTTGGGTTGTTGAATTCAAACCAGATGAAAAGCTTAATTAGCGAGTTGAAGCGGAGGTATGATTATGTGTTCTTTGACTCGCCGCCGATTATTGGTGTGAGCGATGCAGCGATTCTGGCAAGTGAGGTTGACATGACAATACAAGTAATACAGTACAGACGGTATCCGCAACCGATGTATTTACGAGCAAAACAGATAATCGAGAAGGTTGGTGGAAACCTTGTGGGTATTGTGCTGAACAACATAAACATTGCTCAAGACGAGAGCTACTATTATTACAGCGGGTATTACCACGATTATTATTACTACTACTCCCGACATGAGGAGGAGGAGGAGTCTAAAGAACCTAGCTCAGAAAAGTCCCCAAAGACTGAGAAGAGCGGTGGGATGGAAGGCTTGGAAACAAAATACTGATTTGACCAGAGAGCTGAAGACCGTTAATTAGAGGGGGGTTTGTATGAAACCTCAAAAAATATCAAAAGTGACCGTTGTTTTGTCATTATTATTTATGCCCATTCTGACAGGCTGTCAAACTGGTGGGGGACAGCGACATCAGTTTGTGGATTTGTTTCCAGCAACGTCCTTGGCAAGTGAAACGAATGTTCCCTTGGGGATGGCAGATACAAATTATGTTACTGCAGGAGTAGTACCCGAGAAGTCGACAGGGGCTACGAATACATTAGTGAATACGGATCCGGACAGGTTAAGACCCGGCGAGGCAATTCAAATCACGTTTTCTGACTTGCCAAACCCTGTTCCGCCTTTTGAGGGTCGCATAAAAGCGGATGGGACAATCACTTTAATGTTAAACCAGGAATTTGTGGCTGCGGGGAAAACCGTAGGTGAATTAGAACGTGAGATAAGAGAAAGATATGTTCCAACTTACTTCCAAAATCTCACTGTAACGGTTAAGCCTTTAGAAAGGTTCTTTTATGTGGATGGACAAGTTCGAATGCCAAGCCGACAACAATACTTTGGTCGAATTACAGTCCTTGGCGCTATAGCTGCAGCGGGGGGATTCACTGACTTTGCAAATCAACGTAAGGTAAAAATAATTCGTGCAGATGGCCGAGTAGAGGAAGTTGATTGTAAGCGGGCGAAGGAGGATCCTTCTTTAGATGTGCCGGTTTATCCAGGCGATAGAATAATTGTGCCAAGGAAATGGTGGTAAATGTTTGAATTAGTTGTTAAAGGTGGAGAAATGGCGGGCACGCGAGTGGTAGCCCGCCGTTTCCCTTTGAAAGTTGGAAGTGCCCCTCATATGGATTTTCGAATAACGGGTTCGGGCGTATGGGACCACCATTTAACATTAGAAAACGACGCTTCTGGTAGTTTTTTTTTGATTCCTCATCCTCAGGCGATTGTATTCCTAAACGACTACCCAATTTCGGAAAGGACACGGATCCGGCCGGGTGATGTAATTACATTAGGCAGTGTCCAGTTACAAATTGACTTTGCTCCAGTAAATGCAAAGAGTTTTATAGGAGCTGAGGCATTTGCTTGGGCCACAATACTCAGTGTTTTCTTGGCTCAGTTGCTTTTACTTTGGCTTGTTGAAAGTAAGATTTAACGTTATTCCGGCAGGTCCGAAGACTCCTTTATGTCGTGCGTTTTTATTTTGTGTGTGGTTTGGGGGCACAGATTTAAGTACCTCCCGATATTCCGAATTCGGTTACATTTTACACATTAGGCGGTTTCCTGGTGTGAAATTAGAGTGTTAATGCTTAAAGTGGCGTGTTCCGGTAAACACCATAGCCATATTGTGTGTATCTGCAGTAGCAATAACCTCGTTGTCTCGTACCGACCCCCCAGGTTGAATTACAGCGGTCGCACCCACTTCTGCAGCGGTTAGTATCCCGTCAGGGAAAGGGAAGAACGCGTCACTGCACACCACACTATTCTGGAGTGAGAGACCTGCTTGTTGAGCTTTCCAAATTGCAAGTTTACAGGCATCTATACGGCTCATTTGTCCAGCTCCGACCCCAATGGTACGATCTTCTGTGGCGAACACGATAGCATTTGACTTTACGTGTTTTACGATCCGCCAACCGAATAGCATTGCGCGTTTTTCTGATTCTGTAGGAGGACGTCGTGTGACCACACGCCACTGAGCGGGATCCTCTGGCGTTCGATCCGGAGTTTGAACCAAGTAGGAATCGAATCCTACGGAACGTACTTCGAACGGAGCTAATACAGGTACATGAGGGTTGAATGTGATTATCCGCAAGTTCTTTTTGCCTTTGAGGATTTCAAGCGCTGTTTCGACAAATCCAGGTGCAATAACGACCTCTGTGAATATTTCTGATATGGCTTTTGCGCAATCGTGATCCATAGGTTTGTTTGCCACAATAATGCCGCCGAACGGAGCTTGACGATCTGTGGCAAACGCTTTTTCCCAAGCTTCAGCTAGTGTATTTGCTTGGCCTACACCACACGGATTGGTGTGTTTTAGGATAGCGATGGTGGGAAGATCATTTATAAACTCTGAGATCAGAGCTATTGCAGCGGAAATATCCAGCACATTGTTGTAGGAGAGTTCTTTCCCATGTAATTGTTCAAAGTGCTTGTAGAAGTCTCCATACAGGCCACCTTCTTGGTGAGGGTTTTCTCCATATCTTAATTTTTGGCTCATTGGAATGGATAAGCACAGGATTTGGGGCAAGGTATCCTGAGCTTTAGGAGTAGCAATCTTGCTTAAGTAGGAGGCAATTGCAGCATCATATTTGGAAGTGAGGGCGAATGCTTTAGCCGCCAATTCACGGCGCATTTCTAAGCTTGTAGTCCCTGTAGTTTTAATTTGCAAGGCTACTTTGTCATAGTCCTCTGGATCAGTTACCACAGTTACCCATGGGTAGTTTTTTGCGGCGCTTCGCACCATCGAAGGCCCGCCAATGTCGATATTTTCAAGGGCTTCGGCCATCGTTATTCCAGGTGCTGCTACTGTTTGTTCAAAAGGGTACAAATTTACTACCACAAGGTCTATGGGAGTAATATTGAGGTCCCTTACAATTTGAATGTGAGATGGATTATCTCGGACGAAAAGCAAAGCTGCATGGACCAGCGGGTGCAGGGTTTTAACGCGCCCATCTAAAATTTCGGGGAATCCAGTTACTTGAGTGACATCAATAACGGGGAGGCCTGCTTCTCTAAGGGCACGTGCAGTTCCGCCGGTCGAGATTATTTCGATTCCACACTCGACCAATGTTTTGGCAAAAGGCACAAGATTCTTTTTATTCCAGACTGAGATGAGTGCTCTTTTGATTCTAGACATAAGTCCGTAGAAGGATTGCTAGAAAGAAGGTAAGGCGTCAACCTAAACCGTAGCGAATGCTCTAATCGGGAGTGTCTCCATTCAAGCCAAATTTAGGAGTCGAGGGAAAAGCACTCCAGAAAAATTGGGGTTTTGCGTTGGGGCTTGCATTTTGAAGTTGCGCGGCCAGCTCTGGTTTGCGAACATGAAAATGTGATGGCCTCGGGTCTTGCGAAACAGTATTTCGTAATAGGCGTAGGGACAGCCATAGTGTTAATGGGAGGATTTTGGGACTCTCTTCACGGACAGACAGTGCTGTTAAAGGCGGTAAATGAGCTGGGTTTCTCTCGAAGTAATGTGACGATAGAATTATCTGCTGATTTGCTCACACCTTTTGGTTTGCAGGACTTAACACGGATCCACGTTAGGGATGCGGCGGGACGTGAGTTACTGTGTCAGGCTATTGACATGGACTCGGATGGGAGAGCAGACCTGGTGGTTTTTCAAAGTGATTTTGGCCCAGGGGAAGCGAAACAATTCCAAGTGTATGAGGGCCAGAAATGGGTTTACCAGCGGGATCAGTTTAAAGCCTACGGACGGTTTGTACGTGAGAGATGCGATGATTTTGCTTGGGAGAACGATCGTGTGGCACACCGGATGTATGGGAAAGCCTTGGAAACGTGGATTCGTGAGCCTCTGACGAGTAGTGCAGTGGATATCTGGTCCAAACGAACGTCTAAGCTAATAATTAATGACTGGTACATGCTCGATAACTATCACGAGGATTTTGGTGAAGGTGCCGATTTTTATTCAGCTGGCTCGAGTCGTGGCTGCGGCGGAAACGGCTTGTGGTCAGAAAATCGGTTATGGGTTTCGCGAAACTTTGTTCGGTCCCGCGTAATAGCAAATGGGCCGATCCGTGTTTGCTTCGAGTTAGAGTACGAGCCTTTTGATGTAGCGGGCATTAGCGTAGCTGAAGTAAAACGCATAACACTCGATGCAGGACATCAGCTAAGCAAGTTTGAAAGCTTTTATAAGCCTTATGTGCGGCCAGGCCAAACTGTGCAATTGGTGATGGGGGTCGGCCTTAAAAAGGTTAAAGGTGAGCAGTTGGAACTTAACCCTCAGGAAGGATGGTTTTTGAAATGGGAACCGATGGAAAAGAATGCGGGATATCAAGGGCTGGCTCTAGTTTTTCAGCCTTCGGTGTATTTGGAAAAGACTGAGGATAAATTGAATCATTTAGTTTTGGTGCGATTAGACGGGGTGCATGGCACGTACTGGGCAGGATATTGTTGGGATAAAGCTGGGATTATAACCAATCCTGCCGCATGGAAACAGTATGTGTCTGAGTTTGCCCACGGCCTTTCTTCACCTGTTAAAGTTACAGTAGTTCGAAACCAGTAAATCACTCAAAAGTACTGCTTAATCAATGAGCGTTATGAAAGTACTAAGAATACCCTCGTTAATGGCAGCTTATGTCCTAATGGGCGCTATAATCTGCGGTTGCGTTACAGCGCCGAAGTCTGGAGGCGAAAAATATTTGTCTGATTGGCCCCTTGAGGTTTCCCCTGCCTTGATTGGTAAACGTGTGGCGGAAAATTTTCTAAATCGTAAACTGGAATTTGAGGTAAATCCTCGGAGGCAATATGTAATTTACCCAGAGGTTTGTGCCTGGTATGGGGCGCTGCGAGTGGCAAAATTGACTGGGGATACTAATTTGCAAGCGCAGTTGATAAAAAAGTTCGACTATTTGTTGACGCCGGAAGGTCGAAAGAGAATCTCCAATAATGCACATGTGGATTATCGCGTGTTTGGGATCGTGCCTTTAGAGATTTACATGCAGACGGGGGATAAGCGGTACCTTGAGTTGGGTAGAGAACTTGCAGACAAGCAGTGGGAGAAGACCACGCCGGATGGAATCACTGTTGAGGCAAGGTACTGGATCGATGACATGTACATGATCACTGCTTTGCAAGTGCAAGCGTATAGGGCTACCAAAGACCGCCTTTATTTGGATAGGGCAGCAAAGACTATGGTTGCGTACTTGGATCGTCTTCAGCAGCCCAACGGGCTTTTCTATCATGCTGAAGATTCGCCATGGTTTTGGTGTCGGGGGAATGGTTGGGTTGCTGCTGGGCTCACAGAGTTACTTAAATCTATGCCAGAGGACCACCCTCTTTATCCAAGGGTAATGCAAGGATACAAAAAGATGATGGGGGCCTTGTTGAAGTACCAAGATCCAAATAGCGGGATTTGGCGTCAATTAATTGATCGCGAAGAGTTTTGGTCTGAAACTTCTGGCTCCGCAATGTTTACTTTTGCAATGGTGACGGGGATAAAACGCGGCTGGTTGCCGGCTGGGCAATATGGGCCAGCGGTTCGAAAGGCGTGGCTCTCATTAGGAACCTACCTTGATGAAGACGCTAATCTGAGGGAGGTGTGTGTTGGGACTGGCAAAGCCTATGAACGGGTAGGAGCGGACAAAGAGGCTCAATTGAGGTATTATATGGAGCGACCACGTCAAACAGGTGATCTCCACGGTCAAGCTCCAGTGTTATGGACAGCTTGTGCTCTTTTAGAGTAAACATCTCCACGACCACGACGGGTTGCGCATTAGTATGGTGCTCATCTGGGGAAGAGCGAACATTTGTAAATGAGAGAGATTTAGGCCGCAAAGAGCAGCAAAAATAAAAATACAATGTCGGACAGTAAGTCTGGCTCTTTAAAAAAAACATAGGGGTTTTTCAAGGTTTACGTCTCTTGCCAAGCTCTTTCATGGAACCACCTAGAGTCTGACTATACCCTTTTAGTTCACGGTCAGGTTTTACTTACCACCCCACTTCGTAGGATTGCCTATTATAAAACGGCAGTCTCTTCGGCCGCGTTTGGTCTAAACGCAACCTAACAGATTAAACGTGGAAAAGAGATTAATTTTACACTCGGGTTTAATGATGCCGTGGTTAGGTTGATCTAAAGTAATCCCCGGAGATAGTCAACCATGACGGAAATACTTCGCGTTTTATCAGGGGTAGGGTTTATGCACTTATGCTCCTAAACCATTTGGTTTTGAAGAACAACGTGCGGATTTGGGTGTGGTTCTACAGGTGAGATTTAAAATAGAGACTGGAATTCTAGTTAGCTGGATCAACTTCGATTAGAAAGCTGGTTGCTGGTCAAGGCGAGACCTTGGGATAAGGCATCAACAGGGTAGTGATTTTTTCGAGCACAGGACCATGGAGGGTTCCAAACCCTACAATTGAGAGGCACAGCAAAAGCATGAATAGTTTGGTGGCAGGGTGGTGCACTTTAATTGTTAATGAATTGCTTTTGATTGGAGTTATTATGCTGCCCAAGGCACGTAAATAGTAGTATGTGCCGACAACTCCACTAATTAGAGCCGCGCAAAATAGAGTCAAAAATGAGTATGAAGTTTTTGCAGCTAGGAATAATTCTTTTAATACCAAAAATTTAGCGAAAAAGCCTGCTGTGGGTGGAATTCCTGCCAATGAGATTAATCCAAAAGCTGCAGTCGTAATTATAAAGTAATCCTTTTTTTCCTGGGTGTTATTGGGTTCTGGCGGATATTGCCAGACAGATTCCGAAGCAAGTACTGCCGCAGCTGCGCTGAGCATATAAGCAATGCAGTAATAGGTGGTAATTCCGAGAAGATTTGAAGTGGTTGTGGAGGGTGATACCAGAAGAAGAATAGATGCGAATATGAAACCCGAGTTTGCAATGCTGGAATATCCCAGTAAGCGCTTGTAATTGTTTTGGGGGATGGCACAAAGGGTGCCATATGCAAGTGAAAGGATAACAATGGCAGATAAGACAGTAAAAACTTCGGTAGGTGCGTAGGGTAAAGTGCACAGTAACAACCTTGTGATTAAGATCACACCGACGAGTTTCGAACCTGTGGCTAACAGCATAAGTGCTGGTAGTGGGTATCCTTGATAGACATCAGCAGCCCACAATTGAAAGGGAACGATGGCCAGCTTGAACATCATTGCGGAACAGAAGAGTAAAAGTCCCACGAAGAGATAAGACTTTTCTTCAAACGGACTTTCCAGAGTGGCTTTGATGGCGGTGAAGGCAGGCGAGTGTACAAATGCCATGGTTATTGCCAGCCCAATTATACTAACCACAGTCGCTAGACCATTAGATAACAGGTACTTTGCAATTGCCTCGAAGTGGGTTTTTTTATTGGCGAGGGCGGCAGGGAAAACGTACATGCAGATTGCTACCAACTCGGCGCTTACTAGGGCTAGTATAAGGTCGGATGCCATTGAGGAAAAACACATGGAAGCTACTGCGATCAAAAGGAGGCTTATAAGCCATGGGGAATGTAGAGCAGTTTCGTTCATCGCGGTTAAAACTACCATTAGACCTGCTATGAGGAATGCACATTTAAACAGAAAACTTAAGCTGTCGGCTGTTAGTCCTTGGAAGACCTTGGTAGAGTATGGATCAAACCAGCCATTGACTAGTGCAACAATTGGGACGAATACCAAAAGGCCCATGCCGATCCATGTCCACGCACGGGTTTGATGTTTTGGCCAAAACAAGCCCAGTCCGAGGATAAGCAAAGCACCTACTATGAGTCCGATCTCGATTGCTAGAACTGACCACTCCATATGGATGCTAAGGTAAACGTGAAAGTTATGCGGCACAAGCTACGTATTTGCTAGTGGAGTGCAAATCCGAATTTTATGCATTTACAAAAGTTTAAGTCCTAAGGTAAGTGGAAGCTTACTTAGGGATACCGATCAAGTCATAGTGATAACTGTCTACAATCTCGATTTGGTGAAATTGGCCGACGGGTAGATTTCCCACAATGTACGTCCATGTGTCGATTTCAGGCGCGTCGCCTGGGGTTCTTGCTATGGTGATTATTGCGTCCTGGCGCAAACGATGAGGCTGTGTTTCACGCAAAACGTTTCTAAGCTTTTCAGGCAACTGGCCCAAGTTAGCGTGGGCATCGGCAAGAACAGTCATGACACGGCCGATTTTTGCGCGGTTAAGTTCCTTGGCAATTCCACGTTGAATTTTCATTAGCTTTTCTAGCCGCAAAGATTTGAGGTGGTCTGGAATCTGGTTAGGTAGATTCGCGGCGTATGTACCAGGCATAGGCCAATACCGAAACGCGCCTAGCCGATCGAAGCGCGTTTTTTGAACGAATTCTAAGAGTTCTTGGAAGGCCTCTTCTGTTTCACCGGGGAAGCCAACGATGAATGAAGTTCTCAACGTTAAGTTTGGGATTTTGTTCCGTAATTTGTTTATTAATGTTTCGATTTGGGCTCGGGTGACCCGCCTGTTCATGGAGTGGAGAATTTGATCGTTTATATGTTGGAGAGGGAGGTCGACGTAGGGAACTACTTTCTCTGACTGTTGCATTACATCGATCAACTCATCTGTCCAATGGGCGGGGTGGGTGTATAAGATTCGTATCCAAAAGTTGCCAGGCAGTGTTTGTAGTCTTCTAAGCAACTCGGCTAAGGTTCCTGATTGATGTGGATTTGGTGCGTTTTTTCCAAATGCAGTTGTGTCTTGGGCTACGAGATTTAGTTCTTTGACACCATTTCGAAGCGCTTCTCTACATTCTTGTAAGATGTCATTGATAGTTCTGCTTCTGTAAGGGCCTCGCACGCGAGGTATAACGCAAAAGGAACATCCGTGGCTGCACCCTTCAGCAATTTTTACGTATGTATAATGCTCGGGTGCAAAGCGGATACGAGGCCAATTAGATGTGTGGAGATAAGACGGTGGATTTGTTATCGCGATCGAGAAGAGGCTTGTGGCTATTTGGCGGTCGGAGAGTGCCAATTGCCTATGGGCTAGCGCGGTGACAAGTAGGTCGAAAATATTTTGAATCTCTCCGACGCCACCTATGGCATCGGCAGATGGAAAAAATTTGCGAGTTGTTTTGCCGAGATATTGGGGCACGCAACCCGTGATTAGGATGGCGAGGTTTTTATTAATCGTGTTCCTGACACGTTTGATTGAGTTGAACCATTGACGTGATTCCCTAATCGCCGGTTCAATGAAGGTACAGGTGTTGATTATGACTGCGTCTGCGTCGGTTGGAGACTCAGTAATAACGCACCCTCGGTCTGCCAGTTGGCCTGCTATTAGTTCGGCGTCGACCCTATTTTTAGGGCAACCCAGGTTTATGATGCACACCCGGATAGGATTGGGGAGTTGTAGGAAAAACCGTTTATCCGTCATTTGCTTGTTGGCTGGTTTGTGGGAGCTGGTCGGTTGGTAAGTACGTTGGGTGGTAATCCAAGTTCAGTAATAAGTCGAGCTTTGTACTCGGGCAAAAGCCCTTGTTCAGGATCAAGTAATTCGTTCAATACAGCTTGCCTCAGATCGTCGAATGGTGGTAATGCTACTCGTTCGCCAGCTGGTTCAACTGCTGTTTGGAACCGGGTATATAATTGTATAGCGAGTCGATGGAGGCCTTCGGCTCTATCATGTTGGCCAAGGATCAAATCCAAGAAAGAATCGCGGAGCAAACCCATAATAATGGCTTTTACGCGGTCGTGTGAAGTTTCGCCAATGTCCTCCTGTATACGTGCGACTGCGTATTGGTCGAGGGTGATTTGTGATGGGAGAGAATTTGTGTCTCCTGAAATCATATTGTTGGTGGGGAACATTTGGGCCACATAGTTAAACCACTGCTGGGCTTCGGAAATGCGGTTATGTACGTAGAGGAAATAAATGGCATCCCGCAGAAAATTACGTTGGGCGCGTTTAATGACCCATTTATCGGAGTCGGACTCGACTTCTTTCACCATGGTTTCGTACGTTTCGTTGACCTTGGGTATTATGTCGAGGTTAGGTCCGTAAAGGAATTCCCCAGTGACGGGATCAGTAATCAGTTTGCCGCGCCTAAAGCTTAATTGCATAGATTGGTAAATTATGCGTCGTAGGTGGATTAAATCCTCACGTTTAACCTTATGGGGATAATTAGTAGCGATTTGGAGGCCTAGGTAGGCCCAATAAATTGCTGATGCTTCAGGGAGTCGCCATTCTAGAGGGCCGAATTGCTGATCAGATTGCTTCATAACAAGGGGATCCATTTTTAGATTTTCTCGGAGTACACGGCTTCTTTTTCTTGCCTCATCAGTTTGTGGATCAATTAGTTCATCAAAGTTAGGGCGGGGATCTTTTATGGCTTCTTCCATGATTTTTGCCCATCGCTGTTTGTAGTAAAAATGTGCATCATCTAGGTCTTGGCCAAGTTTGTGTAAGAAAAACCAGGCGAGCTCTTTATAGAGCATCAATTCGGTAGGGTTATATTGGATGCCGTAGTCGCGTAGCAGTTCAATGCCGCGATATACCCATCGCCACCGATCTTCGAAATCTTTGAACTTTATTGAGATATTGTAGGTCATGTTCCATGCTTGTACGGCCCATACATGTGGAAACCGTGGTTCAAGTTTTGTGATCCAGTCTGCTAATTGGACCATTTCAAAATATTTGTCTTGGTCTTGGAGTTCGGTGGCACGAATCCATAATAGGTTTGCGATTAATCCACGGAATCCTCCTAGGGCTACAGTAGTAAAGGCCAGGACTGGCGGAGCATTTTGCAGTGGAGTTATGCGAGTAATTCCGAAGCGTTCGCGGTCAGCATTGACTTGCCATAGAGTAGTATACGCCCCGGCAATTAACAGGCATGCTAAAGCAAGTAACAGTGCTTTTTTAGTCTTGCTCATGATCTTTATGAGGTTGCCTGTTATTTAGTAGCTTCGCCAGCTGCTAACTCTCGCTTGTAGAAAAGGTAATTTCCCACTACTGCAAGTAAACCGCCGACTAATGCCACTACGATCAATATTGCCTGGGCCAGCTCTGCCCACGTGATGAGTCTCCCGGTAGTTAGTTTATCTATCGGTGAAAACTGTTTTACGGGGGAAACTACGGCTAGGATTGCTTTGAATAGCGGAATAAATATTATGTCCAATATACTTGGGATGAACTGATGAGTTTGTTCGTCGTATTTACTTAGGATTCCCTCTGAAATTGCGGTGGTCATGATCCCTGTGGAGAAGGCAAGGACAAGGGCCGCCATTGCTACGAACGCAGCTACTGGGAAGGACAAGTAACTTGCTGTTGCTAGGCCGAGGGCAGCTAATAGGGCCATCCAGCAAAGAATAATTCCTAGCCCACGCGCGAAGTTCCACACGAACGATCCGGCTGGGTAGAGCAATTCGATGCCATCCTCCATAGGGAAAATGAGGGGTACGTCACTCAGATTGATGAATACGACTGTTATGTCTCCGTTTTTGTCGAACAAGTCAGGGGGGATTTCGATTTCGTGGAAAGTATCTGGGGCTAAGCTCATGGGTTCACTGCGCCAAATCTTTGCAGTTCCTGGCACCCCTGCTTGCCACATAGCGGTGACGGTACCTGAGAAGGCTGCGTTACCGGCGTAGAATTTTGTTCTAATATAGAGGGGCTTGCCCTTAATTTTTGCTGGATTTATGCCCAGGTTTAAATCCCATCGTCGATAGCCCGGGCTACTGAGTGTCATGGGTGGGACAAGTTGGTAGTCGGCTTTTAGTTGTTCTAGGATTTCTCTTCGAACGGCTTGGATGTCGATTTTGTCTAGGTTAGTATATTGAAGTAGGCCGAGGCGTTCCTTAAGAAGTTGTTGAGCCTGTTGTTCCAGCTCTTTGATTGGATATTGAGGTTTAACTCCTTGGCGGGCAACTAAAACTTCATTGAAAAGAATATGCTGTTGTTTTGAGTCGAGTTTAGAAGCTCGCCAGTAGAAAAGGCCTAGTAGGAGGATACCTGTGATGGTTAAGATTGCTGTGTTCAACAAAATGATGCCTACCCATTTACCTATCCAAATTTGCCATCGGGAGATGGGTTTGGTGGCTACGAGTTGAATTTGGCATTCTTCAATGTCGCGGGCCAGTGTTCCACAAGCAATCCATAGGGTGCATAACCCAAGCAGCCCTGCAATAACTGTGAGAGTATATGTCAATAAAATTTGGACAAAGCCGCGGGCTGTTCCATCGTCTTTAATGATCACTGGCAGCACTACCACGGTAAAGATCATCATCGTCAGTAGTACAGCTACCAGTTTAAATCTGAAGGCTGCTTTCCAGGTTAACCATGCAATGGCGAGGATTTTTTTCATGTTGGGTTTTGATTGAGGTCATTCCTGCTTGGATTTGTTTTCTGAGGATTCCAGCAGCGACCTTAATTTTTCATCGGCAGCGGATAGATCGGGCTCGGGCTTCTGGGGTTGTTGAGGAGACTGGGTGGTTGATTGCTCTGGTTGGGTCAATGACTGGAGTTTTGTAAGTTTCGGTTCAGTTTGGGTTGCCTCGGGGGTGGGTTGCGTAGGTGGAGGTGGTGTTTCAGGAGCGGCAAGTTTTGAAAGCAAAGCTTCGGCGGCTGTGGGTTGCGCTTGACCTGCTAGGTAATCGGCTATTTTTTGTCCTAACGTTGCGCCTGAGGTTTCCGTGGCTGAGTAAACTGCTTTACGGACAACCTCCATGAAGAAGCTTTCGAGATTTTGTCTAGGTTTATCGATCTGGAGCTTATCTGTCGGGACGTATCCACGTATTATTTGGATCAGCTGTTCGAACACGCTTTGGGAAGGTGCCGGGATGGTTATTCGGATGGTGTCCTTTTTTGTAAGTAGTTCGTCGAGTGTACCCAACGCTTGAATTTTTCCTCCATATAGGATCATTATGCGATCGCAGAGATCTTCAACATCGGCTAGCAAGTGACTACTTAGGATGATGGTTTTGCCTCGTTTGGCTAAGAGGAGTATCAGATCTTTCATTTCGCGGCAGCCGATGGGGTCTAGCCCGGAGGTAGGTTCGTCTAAGATCACTAGGTCGGGATCATTAATTAGGGCTTGTGCCAGTCCTACTCGTCGTTGCATACCTTTGGAGAATTCACCTACAGCGCGAGCTCGTACCTTGGCCAATCCTACCATTTCAAGGAGTTGTTCAATGCGGCGGCTGCGCTCAGGTTGGGGGATTGAAAACAATCTTCCAAAGAAATCAAGTGTTTCTCGGGCGTCCAGGTACCTATACAAGTAGGATTCTTCAGGTAGGTACCCAATTCTAGACTTAGTTTGAACGTCCCTAGGATGTTTGCCGAATACTTTTATGACGCCCCGTGTTGGGTGAAGTAGCCCCAGGATCATTTTTAGGAGGGTGGTTTTGCCTGAACCGTTTGGGCCGAGAATCCCAAAAATTTCGCCTTGGTAAACGTCGAAAGATACGTTGTCAACGGCCTTGGCTTTTGGGCGTCCCCAAAAGTCACGAAAGATTTTTGTGACGTTTTTTACTGTTACGATTACAGGCTTGTCATGGGTAGGTTGGGTTGAGGAGATTGTTGTCGGGCTGATTGTCTGTTGGTCGTTTGGCTGGATCATAAGCGTGTTATTTTGGAACTCGTTGTTGCGAGTTTAGATTAGGGTTGATCAAGCAGTGGATGGAATAGGGGTTTGTGTTGTTGCTTCCACAGCCTGTGTGTAAGAAGACGATATGTATGGTTGGAATTCCTCTCCGCGTCTGACGAGCCTTGCGCTATTGAAAATTACCATGAGGGAGCCAGTGTTATGTAGGAGCGCTGCTACGATAGGGTTCAGGTAGCCGAAGGAAGCCAGTGTTAAGCCTCCAATTATGAAGAGAACGCCGAAGAGGAAGTTTTGGTTTATTACCTTGCGGGTATCTCGCGAGAGCCTTATCAGGAATGGTAGCCTTTTGAGGTCGTTGTTCATAAGTGCAATTGTGGCAGAATGGATTGCCACTTCACTGCCGGCGGCTCCCATGGCGATACCCATATCACCCGCGGCTAGTGCGGGTGCGTCATTAACTCCGTCACCCACCACAGCGACTTTGTACCCTTTGTTACGCATGGTTTGGACGAATTCCACTTTATGCTGTGGTAAGCATTCTCCTACGGCTTCGTCGACGCCGATTTCCTGACCAACTCTGGTTGTGACGGCTTGGCGGTCACCCGAGATCAATGCAATTCGTCGTACCCCAATAGTTTGCAATTCAGAGATGGTTTCTTTTGCACCCTGCCGTATTGTGTCTTGTAAACCGATCCATCCAAGGAACTGGCCGTCCTTGCTAACGTAAATCAAGCTCCATCCTTCTGCTTCTTTGAGTTCGGTGCCCTCAATTTCTGGGATGGCTATACCCTGTTCTTTCAACCATTGTACTCGACCTACCATTATGGTGTGGTCGTTAACTTTGGCTTTAACCCCTCGACCTGCAGTTTCGGAGAAGTCGGTTGGATCTGGTAAGGTAAGATTGACTTCCTCGGCGAGTTTACGAAGTGCTTTTGCGACAGGATGGTTACTGAACTTTTCTGCAGCTGCAGCGTAAAAAAGTAGCTCTGCGGGCTTAACATTTGGTTGCGGTGCGAGCCGAGAGACGGCAAGCTCCCCGGTTGTAATTGTTCCCGTTTTGTCGAAAATGAAGCAGTTTATCCGCGCCGCCAGTTCAATGTCTGCCACGTTCTTGATGAGAATTCCCAATCGTGCTGCAGCTGATAGGGCTGCTACCATGGCAGTGGGGGTTGCTAGAATGAAGGCACACGGGCATGCTACGATTAGGACAGAAACAACACGGTTCCAGTCATGGGTAAATGCCCAGACGAGGCCGCCAATGACTAGGACCAGTGGCGTATAAAAGCCCATGTATTGGTCCACGATTTTCATTAAGGGAAGTTTAGTTTTTTCGGCGGCAAGGATAAGTTCACGAACACGTCCTAGTGTGGTATCTTGGCCGGCCCGTGTAACTTTTATTTCAAGCATTCCGGTTAAGTTTTGGGTGCCGGCATAGACTTCATCGCCAGGCTTTTTATCTACAGGGAGGGATTCTCCGGTGATCGTGGCCTGGTTAACCGAGGCCTGACCGACAATAACCACACCGTCTGCCGGGATGTTATCACCCGGTCGCACGCGGATGATATCACCCACTTGCAACTGGCTGGCGGGAATTTCTTCTTCGGTACCGTCCGGTTTGAGTCGCCGAGCTTTGGTTGGCGTCAATCGGATCAATGACTCAATTGACGCGCGTGCACCTTCGGCAGTGCGGGTTTCAATAATTTCGCCCATTAGCATGAAAAAAGAGACGACGCCAGCGATCCGGTAATCACCTGAAGCGAACGCTGCCAGGACTGCGATTGCGACTAGCTCGTTGATTCCGAGGAACCCCCTTTTCAGATCATCGAATGCATTAATCATGATTGGCCAGGCCATTATGGCTGCCCCTATAAACGCGCTGGCACTAGCGATGGCATGGTATCCGGGGAAAAGCCAGTCGAGCAAAAACCCATTTGCTACGAACATTGCCCCCAGCACTGCTTGCCACAATCTAGCTGGTGCGTGGTGGTGCGTCTCTGTATGGCCGCATATTGAACATGAATCGAATGGGCCTAGATGGTCATGTTCGTGGGGAGGTTGTTTTTCTTTTCTGCCTAGTAGTGACGTGACTTGCATAGTGGTAGATAGGTTGTCCAGGTTTTGCGGTTATTTTGAGGTCTGGGGTTTTGGTTTCAAAGGTTCTCGGTTAAGCAAAAGCCTAAACTCGCGTGGTTTCCCATCGGGCCTGATCGAGACAAAGATTTTGTCTTGCAAGTTGG
Organism: uncultured Verrucomicrobiota bacterium; assembly: GCA_964654645.1. Taxonomy (GTDB): domain Bacteria; phylum Verrucomicrobiota; class Verrucomicrobiia; order Limisphaerales; family CAZZJO01; genus CAZZJO01. The sequence continues at coordinate 63,774 of CAZZJO010000062.1, forward strand.
TGAGAACCCTTCCAATTGTTTCCAGAAATTGTGCTTCCATGAAAAGCTGCGGATTTGCCTGGTATTTGGGAAGTAAATCAAGGAAACGTTTTGCGTCACCTGCCAGTGATTTGACCATGGTAGCTTTGTAAATGGCTGCCTCATTTGTAATTATAGCTGCTTGTGCTTCAGCAGTGCTAATTACCTGGTTTGCATAGGATTGGGCTTCATTGATCAGTTTGGTTCTCGTTTCGCGGGCCATTGTGACCTTATGGAAAGCAGAAGCTACCTGTCTTGGGGGTATGGCGTTTAGCACTTCGCAGTGGTCCACTTCAACTCCAACGCTGTAATTTGCGAGTTTTTCAATTACGTTGCGGGTGATTTCTTCTTTAAAACCAGCGACGTTGCGATAAAGCACGTCGTCCACCGAGAATTTGGCAGCGGCGTGAACTAGAGCGTTATTGAGTGCGTTAAGTACGACATTTGAAGCGTTTGCGAACTCGAATTGGTAGGTTACAGGATCAGAGACGCGATAGTAAAGCCTTACCTTGACATGAACAATATTTGGTTCTGGGTCACCCGTAAGGAGATATCCGTCGGCCGCTGGGTTTAAAGTAGGACCAGGTGGGGGTTCATTTCCACTGATTTCTTGCTCCGGTGTAACCGCATACCAACCTATAGTAGATGTAACGTGTTGGAGTTCGGATATAGGAATTTTGACTACTTCATCTATCGGATATGGGAAAGCCCATAACAGGCCTGGTTTGCGAAGGGCCTTTTCGCCTTCGCCAACGGGTTTCCCAAATCGTAACACTATAGCTCGTTCTTGAGGGCCAACGATACGGATTCCTGACGTGAGGAACACTCCAACAAGGAAGACCATGGCAATTTTGATGATTACGAAGCTGCTGCGGAGTGCTTCAGCCATTGCCTCCGCGCTTATGTCCGTGGGCGCTTGGTTGGGTAAAACGGCTTTTTGGGGTTTCTTGTCCATGACCTTAGGAGCAAGTGAGGTTATTTGGGGATATTGTTTGTCGGTAAACTGCCTAGCAAGTCGAATGGGGGCGTTCTCTGGTCAAGTATAAGAGTAGCTTTCTCTTTCAGGGCCTGTTGGAGGGCTTCGAGCCTCAATAAGAACACTGCAAGTTCGGGATTCTGCTGGAAAATCGGTAAAATTTGTGCGGCTTCGGCTTCCCCTTCTGCCCGGATTTCTTTGGCACGGGCCTCTGCTTCAGCTAGAATTTCAGCAGCTTTGCGCTCCGCACTAGCGCGGATTTTCTGGGCTTCGGCTTCGCCCTCGTACTGATATCTACTGCTAAGGACGTTTCTTTCAGAGCTCATCCGTTCAAAGACAGCTTGCGTTACGCTTTCAGGGAGTCCCATCCTTTTGATCCCGAGGAAGACCACTTCTATGCCGCATTTGTTAAGTTCCAGTTGTGTTTGGACACCTTTTTTAATTTCTTCCTCGATCTGAGTTAGTTTGAGTTGAGCCGGATCGGCGTTTACGAAGTCGGCCAGATTGTATTTGCCGACGACGCCACTTTTGACGCTTCGAACGATGCCTTCCAGCATGCGTTCGGCAGCCGCGGTGGAGGCACTTGGGAATCTGGGGAAAAACTCTGTAGGATCGCTAATGCGCCAACCAAGGTATACCTGGGTTAAAAGATTGTTGTTGTCTGCTGTAAGATCCTCGCTGAACTTGTCTTCAAAGATCTGGACCCGCTTATCGAGTTTGTAAATTTTCTGAATGGGCCAGGGTAATCGGAAATGTGGCCCAGCACCAACAGATTTAGTTATCCGGCCGAAAGTAGTAACAATTGCCACTTCGTTTTCCCGGACCTGGAATATAAATAGCTGGGCTCCGAAGATAATCACGAGCAATATGCCGACGATTAGTGTGCTAAGATGACGTTTCATAGGTAGTTTATTTCGATGGGGGTGGAACGGTTAATTGTAAAAGGTCCTCCCGAATTTTGTCTTGTAGGTCAAAGACGATTACGTCTTCAAAGTTGGTTGTTAGCAAAATGTATTTTCTGGGTGTGCTTAGCGCTTGAGCAAACGTCTTAAAGTAAAGCCTTTGGGTATAAACAATGGGCGAGGCCAAATAAGCTGGTATTTGGTTTGTGAAAAGGGCTGCTTGTGCAACCCAAGTTATGCGTAGTTTGAGTGCGTCGGCTACGGCTTGATTGGTGCTGGTAAATGCGGCTGCCTCTGCTAGGGCGTTCGTTTGAATTGCTGAGGCGGTCGCGTCTAGGATTTTTGCTTTTCTACGTTGAGCTGCGGCCACAACTTTCTCATACTCAGGGGCTACTTCCACCGGTGGGTGAATTCCTTGTATACCTGCAAACAAAATTTTTACCCCTAAACCGTATTGATTAACAGCTGCTTGAATTTCCTCCCTAAGTTTCTGGGAGATGGTTAGCCGTTCGGTGCTCATGATGCGTGCCAAGTCCACGCTTACCATTGAATGGGTAATTACCCGGGAGGCAATTGATTCTAGCAAATTCGAAGGTGCGTTGTGGTTGTAGAACCAGTCTAGCACGTTTGTGATTTGATAGTATACAGGGATGTTCACTGTTAGCATGCTAACGGGGGGAGTGGGCTTCGTGCGCGAATCGGTCTCGGTTTCGTGAGTGAAACGCCGTGCTTCCCGATCTGCGACTAGATACGGTTGTTCGTTTGCGTGTTTGGTACCCCACACAATTGTTTTTAGTTTTTCAGTTTGCGGATCAGGCGTGTAGCCAATATCGAATCGTTGAATTTCTTCCGTGGTAAATCTGTGTACTCGATCGATGGGCCATGGCAGCTTTAGATGGATACCCGGGTTTAGTACGTTGCGGTTTTGGACAAGTTTTCCAAAACGTTCCAGGACGCCCTGTTGTCCCGGTTCTATCACAACAAAGCAGGTAGATAACATGATAAGTAAGAGCTGACCTGCTGTTAAGGGACCAAAATACTGCTTGAAAAGTTTAAACACCCAAGTTTCCGAGACTTTAAAGCCGAACTGATAATCGAGGGCATGTGCTGCGGCGGTGAAGAGGTTTTCTGGCTGTGCTAATAATCCGACTAACCGGCTATCGTACAAGAGTCGAGTGGGAATGCCATGCACTCTTGGCCGATATATTTCTAGGATCATGTTTATAAGGTTTTCCACCGCCAAGAGGGCTAGGAATATGGTTATGATCTTGGCGAGGAGTAGATCGGTTTCGGGGTATCCAGCTTCAACGGCGGCAATCCCAGCCCCTGTAGCGAAATTTATGTATGCGCCCACGAGCATGTGGGCAGCTACTGGCCGTATAACGATGTCACTTTGGAGTTTGCTTAAAGTGATGGAGAATCGTCCAAGCAGGAATAGCACCAGGGCAAAAAGTCCATACATTGACATTCCAAGGCTCGGGTTGGAAATAGGCCGTACAATCGCTTTCCCAAGTTTTGTATAGTAAAACCAGGCGGCGGCTCCAAGCCCAACGGTAAATATCACTGTTATAGCAGGGATTAAGAATCGCCCAAAACTAACTCGGGCTCGATGGGCTGGTAATTGATCTGCCTCAGTGGGTTCAAACAGCGTGCCCGAGGCCTTTGCGGCAGTCATTTCTTCATATTCCAATCTCTCGAGTGCTTCTCTTTCGAGCAACTTTAGGTAAATCCAGCTGGTGAAAGCCAAAATAGTACTGGCGGCTAAGTAAACAGTTGTCAGTAACCCAGCGTATGATTTGGTGTGGTACGCGGTTACGTATACTGCGGTAGCAACTGCCACCAGCACTATTAAGTTAACTAAGGCTGTTTTTTGGATTGATCGTTCCATTGACTCTTAATTTTCGGTTGCATCTAGCTTGGAAAACTTACTATTTGAGCTCTTTGTTTTCAAACAACACGATGCCGATTAACAGTACGGCACCGATATAAAGCGTCATGTACAACATTACATTACCTACGTAAACCCATGGGAAATCGTGTTTCTCTGTTTCGAGTATGTCACCGACCCAGAAGACTTGCCAATTAGGAGTTGCTGCGTAAAGCAAAGGTGCCCACCAGGCTCGGTCTAGGCCAGCCTCCCGCATCTGAGCGAATTCGCTTACACTTATTCGGCTAAGCTCTTCGGATTCGAGTTGTCCAGAATCGTTGGAATCATACTTAGTAAGTAACATACGTAATATGTCTTTTTGAGTGGGTGTCCACCGAGTGCCTACAAGTTCTTCTCTGATGTTTAATTTCCAAGCTGGTTCGGCCCGTCTGCCAAACAGGTAATCAGACATCAAGCCTACCAAGAACAGGCCAGAGCATACCGCTAGAGTGGGAATCATATCCAGGCGCGTAGAGCATGTGAGGGCTATGGCTCCGAACATCCAGCTCGCAAACAGTATTAGGAGACCAGCAGGTATTATTCGCCAATCGACACGGGCTTTTTCGCCTAAGCTTTGCATCTGTTCAGTGAACTGGGCAATAATTACTGCCGCTATTGTTACGGTCACAGCCAACGCGATAATAGCGTCGGATGGGAAGGGCCGCCGTAGAAAGTAGTTTGTTAATCCACCTATCCCATAAGCAACCACGACCGCCAATGCAAAAATTAAGAGGGCAGCTACGTCAGTACGCCCGTACACGTCAAATACCATTCTACTGGCGATCAAAGCTGTAACTGTGTTTATGTACAACAGGAGGGTGAGTGCACCCGCAATTCCTATGTACTTTGATAAAAAGAAGAGTGTGTGGCTAACTGGCTTGGATAGGACTGTTTGTGCGGTGCCAACCCTGATTTCTCTGGCTAAAGAGGATGAGGCTGCCAACACTGATCCAATCAGCGCTGAAAGATACATTACCGCAAGTACACTGTTTTTTATTAGTTTGGGTTCGTCTCCAAAACCAAAGTAGTACGGGGTTGCTAGGAAGATCTCGAAACAAGATGTGGCTGTAACGAGAAGCAAGAAAACGGGTTGGCGGATCGCCTCCCGGAAAGAGGCCCCTGCGATTGCGTAAATCTGTTGTAGTTTAAACCACATTTGGGGTTGTTGGACCGGTTTCTGACAAGCTAGTGCTTGATTTTGAGCGGTTTGGCGGAGTCGTGCATTTCCACAAAGCTAACTTTCCGCTGCGTCCACCGTAAACAATTGCAACGCCCATGGGAACCAGCACTGCCGCAAGACTGATTGCGCAATTAATTTTTTGAGTGACGGAAAGTGTTTTGATAGTGGTTGCAAGCGCAAAAACGAAAATAAGCATAGCGTCTGCAATAAGAAACAGCGCCCCAAATGCATAGAAGTCGGATCGGACCTTGCTGGGGAGGGGGCATGGTAGAATGCCGCATTCATATGGCCAACCCTTAATAGACGTGGTCTGCCCTTTCCAGCCTATGAGCCAGGACGCAAGAATCATGCCCCCGGCCAACCCTATGGCCGCCACTGCAGTAATCAACAGGGCGATTACCTCTTGGGAATTGCCATGATTCATAATGCGATGTGAATAGTAATTAAATATATAGCATCGGCAACCTTTTTAGGCTCTGAGATAGGCTCCTGATTTTCACGATATTGTGCTACAACAGCTTGCCAAATCTGCTTATTAAGGCTGGTTGGGATAGGAGATATGCTCAAGATAAAACTTTCGTGCAGATGTTAAATGCCTGGGCTGGGTCTGTGAATGGTCAAGATTTAAATGGTAGTGGTTGGCTTGCTTCGTAGGTATTGGAATTGTTGATTACCGGGGGCAATTGAAAGGTGCGCGGTTGTGTTATATAGCGTGTTAGTGGTTAGGCTTAAATGTGGTGGAATGTGGCCCGTGGAGCTGGGATTCTGGGGTGAAGATAAGGCCAGCTAATGGGGGAAGGGTAAATTCAGCGGAGTATGGTTGGTTGTGCCAGGGTGTAGGTTCGGCTGTTACCGCCCCAAAATTTCCGAGGTTACTTCCACCGTAAAGGTCAGAGTCTGAGTTTAAAACCTCAATCCATTTTCCGCCTAAAGGTAACCCGATTCTGTAATTAAACCGTGGCACTGGTGTAAGGTTTAGGACGACGAGGGCGAAGCGCGATTTTGACGCAGTATGTCTGAGGTAGGCGATGACGCTGTGGAGGGAATCGCTGCAATCGATCCAGCTGAATCCTGCTGGTTCGTGTTCTGCTTCGAAGAATGCAGGTTCTTGTCGGTATAACGCATTCAGGTCTGTGATTAACTTTTGGACGCCTTTGTGGTGTGGCGACTCTAACAAGTGCCAATCGATTTGTCCGTTAACGTCCCATTCCCTGTATTGGGCAAATTCGCTTCCCATGAAAAGAAGTTTCTTACCTGGGAAGGTCCATTGGTATACGTAGAGAGCGCGTAAGTTGGCGAATTGTTGCCACTGATCGCCTGGCATGCGCCCAATGAGAGAGCGTTTCCCATGCACCACTTCGTCGTGTGAAAGGGGGAGTACGAAGTTTTCGGTGTATCTATACATCATCGCAAAGGTTAAGTCGTTGTGGTGGTACTTGCGGTATATAGGGTCGCGGCTAAAGTACCGTAATGTGTCATGCATCCATCCAAGGTCCCATTTTAGTGTAAAACCAAGTCCGCCAAGGTATGGGGGACGCGTTACCATGGGCCAGGCAGTTGATTCTTCTGCGATGGTGAGTATACCGGGATATTCTGTGTGGACGAGGTGATTAAATTTCTGCAGGAACGCGATTGCTTCGAGATTTTCCTTGCCACCGTATTTGTTGGGAATCCATTCCCCAGGTTTGCGAGAGTAATCGAGATAAAGCATGGAGGCGACTGCATCCACGCGTAAACCGTCCACGTGGTATTGCTCGCACCAGAATAGTGCATTTGCTATAAGGAAATTTAGGACTTCGTAACGGCCGTAGTTAAAGATGAGCGTGTTCCAGTCCTGGTGTTTCCCTAGCCTGGGATCTTCATGCTCATAAACTGCGGTGCCATCGAAGCGTGCCAAGGCCCATTCGTCCGCAGGGAAATGAGCAGGCACCCAATCGATTATTACCCCAAAGCCAGCTTGGTGGAGGTCATTGATCAAAGTCATGAATTGGTTTGGTGTGCCGTATCTGCTAGTGGGAGCGTAGAAACCAGTTACTTGGTAGCCCCAAGAAGGATAGTAAGCATGCTCCATAACAGGTAAAAACTCCACGTGAGTGAATCCTGTTTTACGAAGGTAATCAATTAGCATGGGTGCAAGCTCCGTATACGAGTATGATTCGACGGGTGATTTTTTTCGCCAAGAACCTAGGTGTACTTCGTAAATGCTAATGGGCTGGGATAGCCATTGGGTGTGAGCGCGTTTTTCCAACCATTTATCATCATTCCAGCAAAAGTTGGACAGGTCCCAAACTATACTCGCGTTTTTTGGGGGGATTTCGAAGAAAAACCCGTATGGGTCTGTTTTGATTCGAAGATTTCCCTGAGCGTCTACCAATTCGAACTTGTACAGATCACCTTGTTTTACTCCTGGAATGAAAATCTCCCACACGCCGGAAGCGCCTAGCATTCGCATTTGATGGACCCGGGCATGCCAGTTATTGAAAGTACCAATCACGCTAACACGCTTGGCGCATGGTGCCCAGACTGCAAAGCTGGTTCCGGGAACTCCATCTATTATTCGCAGGTGCGCGCCAAGGTGCCGGTAGATTCGTCGTGCATCGCCAGCATTAAACAAATACAAGTCGAAATCGCTTATGGTTGGCAGGAAAGAATATGGGTCCCGTGTACGATAGATCCTACCATCTTGGTAGGTGATAACTAAATCATATGCATAAACTTCGGATGTGTTGTGTGAGTATCCCTCGAAAAGGCCAGCTGTATGGATTTTTTTTAGCTCGATAGTTGGTTTAGTTTTATCATGAACAGGTTCGATCCTGATCGCAGCAGCGTCAGGGATTAATGCGCGGACTACGATTCCGGGTTTGGAACCGAGCGGGTGCATGCCGAGCAGCCCATGAGGATTTTGATTGCAGCCTTCAACAAGGCTGTGGATCTCGGCATCTGTAAGGACTGGCATGGGAAGAACAATAATGAGTAAAAGCACGTTAAGCCAGCAAAAAGCTAGTGTTAATAATTTTACAGGTTGCTGGTTGCCAAGGCGTTGGAGTGGAAAAACCGTGCGAAGATAAAGTGAAAAATTTGCAAATTATGTAGGATTGTCTGCACGTGATATTTTGTCTTCAATGATGGTATGAGCAACGGGACTCAAGGCAAATCAAGCGAAGAAAAACTGGCGCGGTTAGATAGGCAAAAGTGCAATAGCAGAGGTGGTAAACTTCGTGAGGTCGCCGAACCCGGTCGTTTACCCCCACACTCAATTGAAGCTGAAGTTTGTGTGTTAGGATCGATATTGCTGGCGCCGAACGAATGTATCCCCACTTGTATTGCTAAGATCAAATCCTCGGAGGTTTTTTATGACCTCCGGCACCGTACTATCTATGAGACAATTGTTGAGATGTACGATGCAAATACTCCGGTGGATTTGATTTCGCTGCAGCAAAAGCTAAAGGATAAGGGTGTTTTGGATTCAGTGGGAGGAGTGCCGTATTTACTTGGGTTACCAGATGCGGTGCCTTCAGCCGCTAACCTGGAGTACTATCTGGACATAATTTGCCAGAAGTATGTCCTGAGGCGGTTGCTGGATACGTGTATGAAAATTGAAAAGAGAGTTTACGAGCATGATGGGGAAACTGATGAGCTTCTGGATGAAGTAGAAAAGGAGATTTTGCGGGTAAGCGAAGAGCGGGTTGACAGTGGTGCTAGTTCGATGAGCGAATTAGTGCCTCGGGTGATAAGCATGATAGATGAGTTTCACAAGCGTGGTGGAGCGGTTGTGGGCATTCCCACCGGGTATAGGGACCTGGACAACATGACAGGAGGTTTACATCCGGGCGAGATGATTGTCATCGCAGCCAGACCTAGTGTGGGTAAGACAAGCTTGGCAATGAACATCGCTGAACATGTGGCGGTAGTGCAAGGCTTGCCTGTAGGTGTTTTTAGCTTGGAAATGACAGCAGAGTCCCTGGTGTTGAGGATGCTATGTTCGAGGGCTCGGGTCAATGCCAGGAACCTTCAGCGCGGAATCATTTCTACTACAGATTCGCATAGGCTAACGAATGCAACCGGTGAATTAGCGCGGGCACCATTGTATATCGATGACTCACCAAGTTTGACAATTCTTCAATTGCGGGCACGTGCCCGCCGAATGTGGCAACAGCGCGGTATCAAGCTTTTTGTAATTGACTATCTTCAGTTGCTTCGGTCTACTGGCCGCCGAATTGAAAACCGTCAGCAGGAAATAGCGGATATTTCTAGCGGAATAAAGGCTCTTGCAAAGGAACTTAAGGTACCTGTGATTGTGCTAAGCCAGTTGAATCGCGATGTGGAGCGCGACAGAAATCGAAAACCGCGCCTGTCAGATTTGCGTGAGTCAGGCGCAATCGAACAAGACGCAGACGTAGTTGGATTGTTGTATCGGGCAGATCCAGATGATCCGAACCAACCTGCAAGGGACGATGAAGATCTAGCGGATATGGATGTGCAGCCTGTGAACCTCTATATCGCAAAACAACGTAATGGCCCCACGGGAGATATTCACCTGACGTTCTTTAGATCGTTTACGCGATTTGAGCAGGCCACTACGGTATATACTGAGGATGCGGTCCCATACTAAAGACTGGTTTTTGTATGAAACGGATTTTGGTTCTCTGGTTGATGGCGTGGCTGGTGTCGGTTGTAACCGTGTGCGCTCAACTTCCACTCCCTCGAACCAAGATTATTCGGATTGACATTAGACACATAGGCCCACCTGCTACAAGTGACCAATTTGTTCGGGATCACATAAAAAGTCGGCCCGGAGATCTGTATCAACCGGCGGTCGTAGATGAGGACATACGCAGCTTATACAACACAGGTTACTTCTACAACATTCGGGTGGTAGATGAACGGCAGGGTGATGGAGTTATCCTGACGTATATTTTGCAGGGTAGGCCTACCATTGCAGATATTCGGTTTGAAGGAAACAAAAAGTTTAGCTCGGCCAAACTTAGCCACACCATAAAGTCTAAGGTTGGTTCACCGTTGGATGAACACAAGTTGTTCGAAGATTGCCAGCAAATTCAAAAACTTTATGAGAAAAAGGGTTATTCAGAAACCACTGTTCAATATAGGCTCTCCATTGACGAGGCTGTGGGGCGTGGAGTTGTGACGTTCGAAATCAACGAGGCAAGGAAAGTCAAGATTGCAGAAATTCGCTTCGAAGGAGCGCGAACCGAATATTTAAAGGATTTGAAAAAGACCATCAAAACGCGCAAGCACGGGATGTTTTCTTGGATAACGGGTCGCGGCTATCTAAAGAAGGAAGAGTTTGAAGATGACAAAGAGCGAATAACTCAGTTTTATCTAGAACGAGGCCATTTGGATTTCGAGTTGAAAAACGTGCGACTTGAGTATCTTTCCTCAAACAAGCTAGCAATCATTTTTGAAATATCCGAAGGGCCCCAGTACAAGGTGGGTAACATCGTTTTTAGAGGTGTAAACCTATTGCCAACAAATGCTATTGCACGTGATTTTAAGCCTGGTAGCCGGCCACCCCCAGAGATGAATCGGCGAGAATGGGAATTGATCCGAAATTTTAATAGCGAGTTTAAAATGAAGTCCGGTGATATCTTTTCCCCGAGCGGCTTACAGGCTGATGTAAAGGCAATTGAGAATTTCTATGGAGCGAAGGGATATATCGACGTGACTGAGTCATCAGGTAATTTGACAGTTCGGAAGAAACCCAATGTTCAGCAGGGAACAATTGATCTTGAGTTTGAGATCAACGAGGGCCTCCAGACATATGTGGAGAAAATTGATATCCGAGGGAATGAGAAAACTAAGGATAAGGTAATTAGACGCGAGTTGGCCATATATCCAGGCGAGCCATTTGACATGAGCCGGGTAGAAATTAGTAAGGCAAGGCTTGAGGGATTGAGATACTTTGACAAAGTAGAACTGAAACCCGAACCCACGGAAATAGCACCAAACCGGAAAGATCTTGTGGTGGAAGTGAAAGAACGTCCAACGGGTTTTTTCACAGTAGGTGCCGGATTTAGCTCAATAGACCGACTGGTGGGTTTCGCGGAGTTTAATCAAGGCAATTTTGATTTGTTTAATCCGCCTAACTTCAGCGGTGGCGGACAAAAAGCCCGGGCATATTTTGCGTATGGTACACGCCGCCGGGACGTGGTTCTAACTTTTATCGAGCCTTGGTTTTTGGATCAAAAGTTGGAGTTGGGCACTGAGGTTTACCACCGATGGTTGGATTTTGAGAGTCTCAACGACCTTTATACTGAAGCGCGGGCCGGTTTACGTTTGTGGGTCAGGAAGCCTATTTGGACAGAGCGACTTACAGCTACCTTAGGATACAACATCGAGAATGTGGGCTTGGAATTTGCGCCTGAGTATAAGTCCCAGTTGCCTAGTACCTTCTTGGTTGAGGAAGGTGATACACTGTTGTCCCGGGTAAACTTAACGTTGGCTTATGATACTCGGGGGAAAGGATTGTTGCCCAACCGCGGTCAACGGACTGAACTATTTGGCGAAATCACAGGCGGCCCATTCGGAGGCGAGAAGTCCTTCTACCGGGTGGAATTGCGGACGGGGTGGTATTTTAAAGGCCTGGCTGCTGGGCATGTTCTGGAATTGAATGGGCGAATTGGCGTCACAGATGCTTTCGGCGACACGCAGTATGTGCCTTTCTATGATCGTTTTTATTTGGGAGGCATGTACTCATTGCGTGGGTATAGATACCGTGATGTGGGTCCAAAAGAATTAGTAAATGACACGTACCTTGAACCAATCGGAGGGTGTACCTATTGGTTTGCGTCAGCTGAATACAGTATACCACTTATTCCTCGAGTTCGGTTTGCTACCTTTTATGACATTGGAATGGTTTATCCAAATGCTTTCAGTTTTGAACCACAAAAGTTCCCAAGACCAGGAACGGGTGAATTGATCTCCACTGGTTCATATGCGGATAACTTTGGTTTTGGGATCCGACTTGACTTACCGATTGGGCCCCTCCGACTTGACGTAGGTTTCCCGCTCACCCACGACCCTACCCTACGTGATTCTCCGCGCTTCAATGTAGGTGTTGGGTACACGCGGCAGTTCTAGCAGAGGGATTTTTGTGGTTTTCCAAAGGTTTGAGTTTTGGATTAAAAGTGTGTCAAAGCTTTCTCGTGGACAAGACCAATGTGTGATTAAGTACGGGCGTTGGTTTCTGTGGCATGCAGCCCTTAAAGTGCATGGGCCAGCCGTCCCAAATTCTTACGTAGCGTCGGTGTCAGAAATGCACTGCAGTGGCAAATTTGTAACTTTTAGGGAAGGGCGGGAAGTTTATATCCAAGCGCAAATGGGGTGTAAGTGTATGCGAACGATTGTCTTGTGTTAAACCCGGGGATGGAATTTCCGGTGAATTTCAACCAAGCGTCCTACATTGACATGAGTGTAAATTTCAGTCGTGGCAATGCTTGAATGTCCAAGCAGTTCCTGGATTACTCTTAAATCGGCTCCGCGTTCAAGCATATGGGTGGCAAAGCTATGACGTAACATGTGGGGTGTGAAGGGACGGGTAATCCCGGCGAGGCGGGCTCGCTTCTTGATTCGCAACCACATTGCTACATGAGAAAATGCGGTGCCTCGGTTAGTTAAGAACACAGTTCCAGGCGAGTGCGGTTTTGCGAGTTTAGGTCGCCCCGCCTCCAAATACTTTTGTAGTGCTGCTACTGCTTTTGACCCGATGGGCACAACACGTTCCTTGTTTCCCTTCCCGACAACGATTACAAAACCGGCGTCCAGCTGTAGTTGTTCAAGCCGGAGGTTTCTTAGCTCGGCAAGCCTGAGTCCAGAGGCGTATGCTAATTCCAAGATGGCTTGGTCACAGAGATTTGATGGAGACTCAGGTTCTACAGGACGCAAAAGTGCGTCGACCTCTTCAGGAGTTAGGACTTTTGGTAATCTCAACCATCGACGTGGCAGAGAAAGGTTCTCAGCGGGATTAGCTGGGAGGAGTTTTTCGTTTAAGGCGAATTTAAAGAACGCTTTCAGAGCGGCTATCTCTAGGTAAAGAGAGTCTATGCTTAATGTCCCGCGATTAGATTTTCGTTTATGAGGATTAAGGGGTCTTGTACGTTCGTGTTCTAAGAACTTAATGAGTGTTTCCAAGGTTACATGATCCCAAGATGTAATCCCATTGTTTTGGGCCCATGCCAAGAAACGACTCAAAACCGCCGCGTACGTGCGCTGAGTATTTTCTGATTGCCCGCGTTCGTGCCTCACGTATTGTAGGAAGTCTTCCACTAGCTGTTCCATTGTTTTCAAATGGTACACCTGGAAAACGCGCAATCCAGAATTTCTGGTTAGGAACGCTTGGGGTGTTTTCCACGATTTATAGACCTTGCTTGAACCATGGGCCGCGCTTAAGGTTGATCATATGAAAGCGTACAAGGGCTTAGCAAGCGTTGTACTAGCTCTGAGTTGCATAGCTGGACTTGGCCAGGATCCTCTGGTTATGGAAAAGCTTAATAGATTAGCAGGGCAGGTTGAAGATCTTCAAACCGCCCAGATGGCAATGCAGAAACAAATTTCAGAGTTGGTGAGGGAGCTGGATGTACTGCGTGACCAGGTTTCAAGGGCACCGTCTGCTGACACGATTCGAGCAGAGGTATCTCGCTTGGAGGCGAGGCTTAAACAAGTGGAGCAGCAGTGTGCAGCTGACCGGGAATTGATTTTGAAAGAGATCGAAAAAATTGCTGCGGCCAAGTCTCGGCCAGTGCAACCTTCACAGCCCCAACGGCCTACGCAAGTTTCTCCCAGCCAGCCGACAGAAATGAAGGGCTATGAATACGTAGTTCAACCCGGGGATACACTTAGTGCAATTGTTGCTGCATATCGTCAGAACAACATAAAAGTCACAGTTGACCAGGTGCTGAAGGCAAATCCCGGATTGGACCCCAACAAATTGCGGGTGGGTCAGAAAATTTTTATCCCTGCCCCGTCAAACTAATAGTCTGATATGGGCTGTTGCTTGGTCATTCTGGTAAAAGGCCTGGTTTTGCCTCCAAGGAAACTAGTTTAATTGACATGGGGGTTGGGAATTGCAAGTTTTGCAGAGCTATGGATGAAGCCACAGTAAAAAAGGTAATCCGGGATTTAGCGGCTTGTATTGATCACACACTGTTGCGGCCAGAAGCTAGCAGAGTTCAGATTGAACAATTGTGTCGCGAGGCAATCGAATATGGGTTTTACGGGGTCTGTGTTAATGGTTCGTGGGTTAGGTTGGCGCGTGAGCTCCTTGAAGATTCAGATGTTCGCGTAGTTTGTGTGGTTGGCTTCCCCCTTGGGGCTGCAGCAGCTGATGTAAAAAGGTTTGAAACCGAGGCTGCAATAGATGACGGGGCTGATGAAATTGATGTAGTGCTCAATATTGGACGGTTGAAAGAAGGGGATGAAAGCTATGTTCTGCGAGAGTTGAGAGATGTGGTAGAAGCGGCGCAAGATCACGTCGTTAAAGTGATTATAGAGACCGGTCTTTTAACAGAGGAAGAGAAAGTGCGTGCCTGTCATTGTGTGTTGGACAGTGGGGCTCATTTTGTAAAGACCTGTACTGGGTTTGGACCTAGTGGGGCGACAATAAACGACGTGCAACTGTTGCGAGAGATTGTAGGGCCCCGTTTTGGCGTCAAAGCAGCTGGTGGTATTAGGGACGCGTACACGGCCTTGGCTATGCTTCGGGCAGGAGCAAATCGCTTGGGCACCTCGGCTAGTGTCTCGATAATTAAAGGGGTTCAGGATGCTCTAGCCAGGATCGAAGCCGAAGGATTGCCAGTGTTTCCAAGCACGTGTGAGGGACAACAAGGTGGTTATTAAAAAATGGAGCGGGCGAAGGGAATCGAACCCTCGCGAGAAGCTTGGAAGGCTTCCGTTCTACCACTAAACTACGCCCGCATTCTGTGTCATTATGTTATCCACGGCGCTTGCGTTGTCAACTGGAGTCTCGTAACATTTGATATCAAATGAATTCCTTGCTATTGATTGGCGGGCGAATCATTGATCCTGCGAACGGTCTCGATACAGTAGCAGATTTACTTATTTTGGATGGCAAGGTTTCTGCAATAGGACCTGAGGCGAGAAAGTTAGTGCCTTCAGATGCGCCAAAGGTAGATGTGAAGGGTATGGTGGTTTGTCCTGGCTTGATCGACATGCATGTGCATTTGCGGGAACCTGGTCATACCGCCTCTGAAACAATAGCCACAGGCACAGCTGCAGCTGCACGAGGCGGTTTTACTTCAGTTCTAGCGATGCCCAATACGAATCCTCCAATAGATGACCCTACAACGGTGGCCCTTATCCAGGATCGGGCCGAAAAATCTGCTGTGGTAAACGTATTTGTGGCGGGGTGCATTACCAAAAATCGGGCGGGAGAAGAGTTGGCACCAATAGGATCACTGCGTCGCGCTGGAGTAGTTGCAATTACGGACGACGGTGCTTGCGTACAGAATAATGAGCTAATGCGTCGGGCCTTGGAATATGTGCGCATGTTTGACATTCCGGTCCTCGATCATTGCCAGGATTATAGTCTTTCACAAGATGGTGTGGCTCATGAAGGGTTGTGGAGCACGATCTTAGGACTGCGAGGATGGCCTGCAATTGCTGAGGAAATTATAGTGGCACGAAACATCCTTCTGGCGGAACTAACAGGAGCTCATGTTCACTGTCAGCACGTGACCACTGCTGGTAGTGTGCGATTGATCAGAGAAGCTAAAAAGCGTGGTGTTCCTATAACAGCCGAAGCATGTGCACATCACATGGTGTTAACGGACGCAGCTTTAGCAGGTAGTGAAACGTTTTGGCAGACGGATGGGCAACAAACTTTTGCGTGGCGACTTTATCGGGAAGGTGGTGAGTTACCTCAATGGCCAGCTTACGATCCAAATGTAAAAGTAAATCCCCCATTGCGATCTGCTATTGATCGAATCGCGTTGATTGAAGCCGTCGTTGACGGCACGATTGATGTCATCGCTAGTGATCATGCCCCCCACTGCGATTATGAAAATGAAGTGGAGTTTGATATTGCGCCCTCTGGGATGATCGGCTTGCAGACTGTTTTCCCACTGATGTTAATGGAGCTGTACCATGCAGGAAGAATGCCTTTGACGAAATTAATTGCACGGCTTACGGTGGGACCCGCAAAAATTTTGGGGCTTCGGAAAGGAACTTTGTCGATCGGCGCAGATGGAGATGTGACGGTTTTCGATCCTAATTTTGAGTGGACATTTGAGCAATCTGTCAATGCAAGTAAGTCGCGCAACACACCATTCTTAGGTTGGCGTTTAAAAGGCGGAGTGATGATGACAGTGGTTGGTGGTAGAATTGTCTGGCAACACCCATCAATGACCCCGCATTTATGAAAAACGTAGGTTTAGAGTGTAGATTCGATGAACCTCGGCGCGGGATTGGTCATAGACCGATCCTGCTTTTAAGGCGAATGGGAATAAAGGCCCAGTGACATTTAGATTTCTTTCGTTCAACTGTGTTGGCGACGAGAGGTTTCAGTGAAAATGTTTTATTTTAGGATAGGCTTTGTGGGTGTGTTTTCTTTCGCTTGCTCATCCCCAATAGAGTTATGTGTAAGTGCCCCCGCGTGAGTGGCTTTCAGATACCCAGTAAAGAAAAGGTAGAAAGGATGTATAGATGGTGTTGATAAAGTTCCACCCCGGGATAAAATCTCTCTCAGAAAATGAAAGTGCTAAGGCTAATTGTGTTTGTATTAAACGGGTTAGTGACCTTAAGCCAGTTGCCAGCGTATGGTGTGGATAGGGTGACTGTTAAAGGCGATACTGTGGAGGTGATCCCAGTTTATCACGCGAGCCTTGGGTTGCGGATTGGTGGCAGGCTGGTTTTGGCTGATCCTGCGTGGGAGACAAACCGTTATGTAAACCTGACGAACCCGATTTTGATACTGATCACACATTCCCACAGGGATCACTTCGATCTCCAAGTATTGAGGTTTGTGGTCGGAAAAGACACATGGGTAGTTGCGCCCCCTGATGTTACTCAAAAGTTACCTCAAGGGATAACCACCAACATAGTAGCCCTCTCTAATGGTCAGAGCACCAATGTTCAAGGCATGACGATTTTTGCGGTGCCGATGTACAATGTGACCCCTGAACGGCTTAGGTTTCATCCTCGTGGTGTTGGGAATGGGTATGTTCTCCAATGCGACTCGGCGCGGATTTACATTAGTGGGGATACAGAAGATATCCATGAAATGTTAGAACTTAAAGATATCGATATCGCGTTTGTGTGTATGGATGGGCAATACACGATGAATGTGGAACAGGCAGCAAGGGCGGTTAGGACTTTTAAGCCGCGAATTGTTTATCCATATCATTATCGCAATGCATCGTGCGAAGAGTTTCAGAAGTTAGTCGGAAAGGATTCGGGCGTGGAGGTCCGAATAATGAATTGGTATCCTGCGCATTAAATTGAGGTGGATAATTGCGCATTGTTACTTGGGCAGCGCACTCCGTCGACTAAAGGGTGAACTACTTCATTTGCGGTTGTAACTGTGGCATTTATTTACGCACAGAAAGGAATTGAAGTCCCACATTTGGCGATTGTTAGTGGCGCATATAGATGGGATATTGTATAATTCTTTCCAATCCTTATTGGTTTCCCTGTGGTCTTTGGTGTTTTGTATACCGCATCGTGGGATGTGGCTTGGTTGTGGAGCCGATTGTGTTTTAAGCCGTATGTAGGCAAGGGGGACTGGGCTAGAAATAAGTTTTGAGTTGACCGACACCTTTTAGGGTTTTGGGTTGGTTCGAAGGTAAGTTCTCGCGTCGGAATTCGTTCTGGCGATTTCCCACTCAGGTTTTGGTACCGTCGGTGGAGTTGTAATTGTAGGGGTCAAATTAAAGATGCAGACAAAAACAGTGATATGAATACTCGTTGGCTACACGAAGTAATATTGTTGTCATGGGATGGTGTTAAGCCGATGGCGGGAGAGGTTTTAAGTCGACATTGGATATTGGTAATTGGCAACATTCTGCTGATGGATTGCTAATGAATAGTGAGCATCAAACAGGGTTTGGACGCAACTTTTGGTTGTTGAACACGATTGAGATGTTTGAGCGGCTCGCCTTTTATAATTTGCGGGTGGTAGCGCCCATTTACATCATGCAGGCGGAGGATCCTGGAGGATTACACCTCACTGCTGCTCAAAAAGGAACAATTTACGCATGGTGGGCTGCGTTCCAATCGATCTTGCCTGTATTTACTGGGGGGATCGCAGACCGGCTAGGATATAAACGCACTTTGGTGGGAGCGCTAGGAATGATGCTGATGGGCTATTTGATGATAGCGTTTTTGCGCGACCTTCCTTGGATTGACAATTATACGGGGTTTTTTATGGGTGTTTTAGTACTTGCCACTGGAACGGCATTTTTTAAGCCGGCTATCCAAGGGACACTCGCGCATATTTTGGATCGACATAATTCGTCGGTAGGGTGGGGAGTATTTTACTGGGTTGTAAACGTAGGGGCTTTTATTGGCCATTACCTTCCGACGATTTTTCTGGTTTACAGTGTAATTTTCCCTGAACCCTTTTATGCGTTACCTCATTCGCGTGAAGCGTGGCGGAACCTTTTCTTGGCATCAGCTGCGTTTACGGCGTTGAACCTTGTTTTACTTTGTTTTTTTCGGGATGTGCCAACTGGTGTTGCTAAGTCAGAATCGTACCTACGTGTTTTACAACGCACCGTTTTTAACATTTTCGAACCACGATTGTTGATGTGGATTGTAATTATGTCGGGGTTTTGGCTGATGATGTTTCAGCTGTGGGACTTACAACCGAATTTTATAACGGACTGGGTGGATAGTTCAGCTGCTGTTAAGCAACTACAGTGGTTGCCCACACCGATCTACAATCTCATCGTTGCCCAAACTCCTGGCGGGCCTATGTTATATCAGCAGGCAATCCTATCGCTGAATGCACTGTTTATTATTTTAGGTGTCGTCGCAATGTCATGGGTCACGCGAAGGATGCGGACCCTAGATTCTATGCAGATTGGGATGTTTATGGCGATTGGGGGTATTTTGGTTGCCGGCCTGACGCGGAATGTTTGGTGGGTAATTTTTGGGATTTTGTTTTTCTCGCTTGGAGAAATGTTAACGGGTCCGAAAACCTCCGAGTACCTGGGGTTAATCGCCCCAAAGGATAAGAAAGGCATGTACTTAGGTTACGTAAATATCCCTGTGGGAGTAGGGGTTTACGTTGGATCGAAGTTAGCTGGGTACGTGTACGGTCACTATGGGGAAAAAGCCACTCTCGCTTTGAAGTATATCGCGGAGCATTTCCAATCGCATGGGAACATAAAATGGACAGGTTCCGTTAAAGAACTGGAGACCATAACTGGATTCACTCGGACGGAGGCGATGGACGCACTGGTTCGATTGACTGGCCTTGATCCTGCATCAGCTACTGCCTTGCTTTGGCAAACATACCATCCTCAGCTTTACATCTGGATACCTTTTGGCGTGATAGGTTTGCTTTCCGCTATCGGGTTGATTGTATTCACGCGGAAAGCCCGAAAATGGCAAGATATGAATGCCTAAGACTCTATATTAGAACGGCATTGCTCTAGGTAGGGTCGGATACCATGAATAATAAAATGTGAAAGACATGAGGTACAACCCCATAATCGTTGCGATGGATTTAGACGAGGGGGAATCCGCGCTCGCACTCGCGCGGAAATTAACCCCATTGGTCGGCGGGTTCAAAATCGGTGCCCGGTTATTTACAGCGGAAGGCCCAACCTTGATTAAGGAGTTCAAGAAGCTGGGTAAGGTAGTCTTCTTGGACCTAAAATATCATGATATTCCTAATACGGTCGCCGGGGCAGTAACTGCAGCGGCTCGTTTAGGCGTGGATATGCTCACGGTTCATGCCTTAGGTGGACGCGAAATGTTGAAAGCGGCCGAACAGGCGGCTCAGAATTCAGCCCGAGAGTTAAACGTGGTACCACCGTTGGTGTTGGCCGTCACGGTTTTGACGAGCCTAAATGATAAATTATTGGAGGAAGTAGGAGTGCCAGGTACGACTTCTCAGCAGGTTGTTCGCCTGGCTCGTCTAGCTGTTGAGTGCGGATTACGAGGCCTGGTCTGTTCACCCGAAGAGTTAAAAATTTTGAGGGATTTACTTCCGAGGGAAATAAAATTGGTAACACCAGGAATCCGGGCAGTGGGCACGAATGACGATCAGAAACGCACCTTAGATGCAAAGACGGCATTGGATTTGGGCGCGGATTGGATTGTGGTTGGACGTCCCATATACGCGGCACCAGACCCAGTTGAGGCCACAAAGCAACTCCTCTCCACCATCTTTTAAAACCAGGGGAATAGGCTATTTAAGTGGTGTTGATCTGAGTGTGGGTGCGATATTGAGCGATCAGACTGCACCTCCATTCGAGCTATGCCTCTTGGTTTACCAAGCCGTTTGGATGGTTGGATTCCGAGTGTTGCGTGATAAGTGTCAACGTTTGACCTGCTTTTTACCGCTTTTATGAGGTTTTGCTTCTGGACAATCCCAATGTAATTATTTGAAGGTTGCCGGTTGCACGGTGAAACAATTGGTTTTAGAGTCAAGCTATGGATGTCAGAGACTCTCGGGGTCAAGGCCCAATTAAGAGACTTAAGCATTATGTTGGGGGTTGGGCGGTAGGGATAGTTGCTGTTGGCGTTACAAACCAATTTGGGGCTGAATTTTGTAATCCAGAGGATGCGGCAAGTTTAGGGAATCCACGTGTGTGGTCTGTTTCAATACGTTGGGAAAATGATACTTTTGGCGGTACTGATAGGTTTTATACAGATGGCGTGTCTTTGTCGGTCGCTCATACGGGAAGAAGTTGGTTAGATCCGATTGCGGATAGATTGCCAGGTTGGTTAGCTAAGGGACGGAGGACGGTGAGTTACGAGTTTGGCCAGATCATGTGCACACCGTCTGACATTAATATTCCAGTCCCGGATCCGAATGATCGGCCTTATGCAGGCATTTTGTATGCTTCTGTCTCGTTCCATTTTGAACATGACAATGTTTATAATGGGGTGAAGTTGGTTACTGGTGTGGTCGGACCATGGTCTTTTGCTGAGGAGACACAGCGTGAAGTGCACCGGTTGGTCGGTGCTGGTGTTCCGCAAGGATGGGATTATCAACTTCATAACGAGCCTGTTGTGAACTTGGTTTTAGAACGTCGATGGAAATACCAGCTTCTTGGTAGTTCGGAAGGGTTTTCATTCGAAACCATTCCTGCTGTGGATGTGATGCTGGGAAATGTCCTTACTCAAGGACAAGTAGGCATGCAATGCCGGGCTGGTTGGCGCGTGCCTAGTGATTTCGGACACACTTTGATGCGTGGAATGGTACATTTGCCCCCGCCATGTCGCTCAGTTAAATGGGGTGTTTATGGAATGGCTGGAGTGTATGGGATGGTAGTCCTCCACAATATCACTTTGGATGGTAATACTTGGTGCAGCAGTCCTAGCGTGGAAAAAGAATACTTCGTGCCAGCAGCAGAGATTGGAATGGGCGTGTCAATAAAACGGTGGCAAGTGGCGTTTACATATGTGTTTTGGGGAAAAGAGTTTCGTGGACAACCCGACTATACCAAATTCGGCGCTTTGACTTGTTCCTACTTGTTTTGAATTAGTCTCAATTAGGTTTGGGTGGTTATTACGCCTCGGTTAGGTTTAAAGTGACCTACTGGATCTTTGCCCCAGAGACTCGAGAGAAAGCCATTGGTTTATTTAATTGCATAATTTTTAATGTTTAATGCTTTTTCGCACGGGGGAGATGTGTTGAGTCTGGTTTCACTCGCGACTTGGCTGTGTATCAATTACATAGGTCGAGTGGCATGGAAGCTGTGCGAGTCCAAAATAAGCTTGCAAAGCGGATGAGAAAGTAGATTTTGAGGAATGAATATGCGTCGGCGTTCACCTTGGCGGAAACTAAAGCATTTTTTTAGGCATAGACGGGGCGCGAATATTTTTATTTTCCTGTTTTTGATGTTGGCTTTGGGACTTGTTGTGGGAGTAATGTATTTGCTCTCTACGGGTGCTTTTTTGCGCTAATGGGAATGGACGTGGAGAATATGTTTTGTATTGTAACAGCGGGTCCTACGTACGAGCCAATAGACAGCGTAAGGCGCATCACTAATTTTTCCACGGGGCGATTAGGGAGCCAATTGGCTCTATACCTTGCCAGCCAGGGGTACAGGGTGAAACTTCTACGTGGTGCAATGGCGACGTTTCGATTGGAAGCCTCGGAAGCAAAACTGTTGGACGAAATGGTAGAGTTTACTACTTCGGATGATTTGAGGGAAAAGCTAGCATCTTTTTCCACTCTTGGCATAAATGCTGTATTCCACGCTGCAGCGGTATGTGATTTCCGACCGAGTAAAGTTTATATACCTTCGATGGACTACTATAGCCGAGAGGTGGGCGTGGGCAAAATTCCAACGGCCGAAGGCAGAATCTCGATAGAGTTGGAACCAACACCTAAAATAATTGCGAATCTACGTAGGTGGTTTAGCAAGGCCTTCATAGTATGTTGGAAGTATGAAGTGGTGGGGGATCAGCGCAGCGCCATAAATGCGGGTGTTTCCCAAGTGAAGTCGTATAGTACAAATGCGTGTATCGTAAACGGGCCCGCTTATGGAGTTGGCTACGGGTTAGTTACGGGCGATGGGACTTGTGTGCATTTACCAGGCGAACAGGAACTTTTTGAATGTTTAGGTCGACTTTTCCGCGAAACAAGTGGGTCAAGCGGATGATTATTGGGTTAAGTCGTGGCAATCAATGGGAATACCCATCATTCCCGCTGCCACTGTCTGAATGGTATATGCACCAGGTAATCCGTGTGCGGTAGGAGCACAATGCAAAGGAAGAAGGTAGGAAATGGGTAGAATAATTGTAGTGCGAACCCCCGGGGTATAACCTGGCTGTTCAAGTTCACCTTATTGCTGTCGGTGTTGGGTGGAAAAGCATTCTACTGTTGAATCTAGGGTTGCTGTGTTTTTCGACAAGACCAGTCCGGTTTTTGGATGGGTTTTTGGTTACGGGCATTGGTGTTAGCAAATGAGATCAGGCAAGTATCTAGCACTTACTGGTGAAACAGCTTCACTTGATGGATTTGCGGATGTAAGTGTGGGTCGAAAGGTAGCTTTACTATTAAGTAACCGCCGTCTCGGAGAAGTTTAAGACCGAATGGCGCTGGGCATATGTTGACCTTAAAATCCCACCATCTTTTAGCAAGGTGTAAGGCGTGACTGTATCGGTTGATCGTATGGCCAAGGAATTTAAGTGGTGGAATGCCAGCGAGTATTTTGCTTTGGGTGAGGATTGCTCTAGAGTGCAGGTGTCCTACGATTGTAAGGGCCACGTTTGGTAACCTTGCGCGTACTATGTCATCCTCCCAGAGGAATCCCAAGGCTGTAGGGTCATGACAAAAAAGAATTATTTTATGATCCGAAGGCGCATTTATGAACGCCTGGCGGATCTGGTCAACATGCTTTTTACGGAGGTTTTCCCATTCAGGGAGTTCTGTGCGGATCACGTCACCCATTAAGTTTGGTAGGGCTATAAGTGAGGATGTAATTCCGATGAAGATCCAAGGGCTGATGCGAAGCACCCAAAATGGTTTAAGGCCTAGATCAGTCACGCTTATGTGCCAGCTTTTTAGATTCATGCAGCCGATTTCTCCGGTGACATTTCGTTTGCCGAGCTCGTGGTCGCCAATCAGACCGACGAATTTCTCGCCAAAGTGACTCCTGAGTAGGTTCAGGCATTCCGAGACGTTGGAATAGACTATTGGGTCAGCTACACCCATGTATTCGGGATCTAACCCGTAATCCCCAAGAGCTACTACAAGATCACATTCCAGTGGCTGGCTAAGAATTTGTTTTAATAGTGTGCGGCTCAAAAACGGGTTACCTATCCATACGTGTCGCCGGATTAACCCAAGCAACTTTCTTTTACTCGCACTAGAGATGCCGTCCAGTTCGTGGTCTGGTCCACGTGCAAGTTCCGGATCTGACGCGTAATGTATGTCGCTTATTACTAAAATGGTATACCCACTCCTTGGCACAGTAGAAAAACTGTCTACGGTTGCGAGCGAAAAATCAAATATAATTGTGTGTGCGGGTTTTTGCGCGGTAAGTTTAGATAAAATGCAGTCGAGTTCGAGTTGGAAAAGTTTGAGTATACCTATATTGACAGGTGATTTTCTGGTGGAAATAATAGGAGTGTTCTGGCGGGAAGCAGGCGGGTCTGGTAACACGTCCGAGAGGTTGTCTTTGGTGGTGTTCCCAGCACGACTGTGGCCGCTGAGGATGTTTTGGAGTTTATATGGCCACCGGTAAAGTCAAGTGGTTTAGCAACTCGAAAGGTTATGGATTCATTGTCCAGGATAATGGGAAGGATGTGTTTGTGCATCATTCCAACATCTTGGGCAAGGGTTTCCGGACATTGAAACCAGGTGAGGTTGTCTCATTTGATGTAATCCAGACGCCGAAGGGGTTGAAAGCTCAAAATGTGCAGCGAGTTCAACCCCATCGTTGAAACTGGGAAGGACAACCCCACTAAAAAGTTGAGAAGGGAAAATTTTAATCCCAGGAGTCCCTTGGGTGGAGGCAAGGAGCCTAGCGATTGTCCTTTGGCTGAAAATCGCGCGCTAGGGCCAAGAAGCGCTAGGGATTCAAGTCACACAGCAGCTCTTTATGTCCACATTCCGTTTTGTGTAAGAAAATGTCCATATTGCGCGTTTTATTCGATTGATTCGTATGAACAAGATTTATTGGATAGATTTATTGAGGCGTTGGGAAGAGAACTGGAGTTAGTCCGACCTCGACTTAGTTTGCGGACTGTGTATTTTGGTGGTGGAACTCCTTCATTGCTCCAGTTACACCATTGGGAGCGGATAGCGAAGTTACTTGGAGAAGGATTTAGTACCTCGGTGCAAGAGTGGACAGTAGAATGTAATCCGGGGACTTTATCTGAGCAGTTGTTGGTTCAATTGCGTGCAATTGGGGTTAACCGAATTAGTCTCGGAATCCAATCGACCGACGATAAGATTTTACAATGCCTTGGAAGAATTCATTCGGCTGCGGAAGCGGTTAAGTCGTACGATCTTGTGCGGCGTTGTGGGTTTGAAAACGTAAGCGTCGATCTTATATATGGGGTACCTGGCCAAACATTGGAGGTTTGGGCGGATACCTTAAAGACCGTGGTGTCACTCGGGCCTGAACATGTATCTGCCTATGAACTCACAATTGAGGAAGACACGCAGTTTTTTGAGATGTACGGCCTACGGTATTCTGACGAACAAGAGGAACTCACATGTCGGATGTACGAGTTAGCAGTGGACTTTCTTGGTCAACATGGGTATGTGCAATATGAGGTTTCGAACTATGCTCGGGGTGAACTTAACCATATTGGAATGGTACCGCGTTACGCTTGTATGCATAACGTAGGATATTGGAAGGGCCATTGGTATGTGGGAGTGGGCCCTTCGGCAGCAAGTTATGTGGATGGTATTAGGAGTGTAAATGTGCAGGATGTATATTCCTATTGCGAGATACTGGAGCTGGGTGTCCGGCCTATAGGTTATGCGGAGTGTCTACCTCCGCTTTTCCAGGCAGCTGAAATCGCTGCGTTTGGGTTGCGGATGACCAGCGGTTGGGATTTGGATGAATTTCGGGAAATAACAGGATTTGATTTGGTAAAAGTTTGGAATGAGGAAATAAACCAGCTTCTCTCACTAGGTTGGGCTGAATTACGTGGTAGCCGTTTTTATTTAACCTCAGTGGGGCTCCGATTTGCCGACCAAGTGGCAGAAATGTTTTTGCGGTAGGATTTAGATAACCTGGCAGATCACATTAACTGGAAGAATTTCGCGCCATGTCTAAGCATTGCCTTATGACCTCGAGAATTTTGGTCGGTGAGGCAGGTTTTTGAACAAACGCTTCTATTTTGCCGAGGCTTAATTCTTGGCCTGCCAGTTCTGCACTATAACCTGTAGTGTAGACTACAGGCAAATGTGGAGCTTCCCGTCGAAGTCGTTCAGCAAGCTGATGGCCGTTCATGCCTCCCGGCAGCGATAAATCGGTGAAAAGCAGTTGGATTTCATGCTTGTGTGCCAGCCATATATCGATGGCTTCCGATGCAGTACCCGCCTCTAAGACTCTATAGCCAGCACGTTCCAATACAATACGAGTTAATTTTCGCACAGGTGCTTCGTCTTCGACCAGGAGTATGGTTTCTGAGCCGCGTGGTGGCAAGACATACGTAGCAGCGCGTGCTGTAGGAGGAACTTCTTTTTCAATAAGGGGCAGAAATACCTGGAATGTTGAACCTTTGCCTACTGCGGAACTTACTGAGATCCATCCATGGTGTTGTTGTACGATACTGTAAGCGGTGGACAGACCCAACCCTGTACCTTTGCCTTTAGGTTTTGTCGTAAAGAATGGTTCGAAAATTCTAGGAAGTATGTCTGGTGGGATCCCGCATCCAGTATCAGCTATCGTCAGCACTGCGAAGGCCCCTGGTTTAGCTTGGGGATTTAAGACTTGTTCAGGTACTTGAATGTGTTGGAGTTCGGTGGAGATGATGAGTTCACCCCCATTAGGCATGGCGTCTCGGGCGTTAACCACAAGGTTTAGAATGACAGTCTCCAGGAGCGCGGG
>CAZZJO010000063.1:0-67710 GCA_964654645.1 uncultured Verrucomicrobiota bacterium
CGACCACCCGGTGGCAAAGTAATTGTCCTCCGCAGCGCTGATATTTCACCGCGATGAGAATCCCAGGATTGATCTGGAACCACCAATGTTACCTGATGTGTTGCTGTTGAAGAATTATTTTGTACTAAGAACCGGTATTCGCAGTATCCGTGAGAAGTAACGGTTTCAGAAATTAGAATGGGTGTCACAGCGATGTCAGCGAACTGCTCGGCTTTCTCTACACTTGGAAAAAGGAAAAAGAAAGGAATCGCTAAATATGCCATCCACCACCTAGATTTCTGATATTGAAAATCCTGTTTAGTAGTGGCCACACCCAAGCACAAACTGAACTTAAGTTTGAATTGTAGATCGCACATACAATGCTGCGAATTGTTATTTACGATGAGTTGGAATGGTAGCTGTGTTTGTTATAACTCTCACGGTACAAGATTACATGTTGGGGTACAAATGGATTTCGTATTAAACAGCTTATGAGACCGAGAGCTTGACATCCTGTGGCAGACCGAGTTCAGCTTCATCCAAATGATTAAGTAGGTCGGATATCACTTTTGTAGTGTTAACCCGATCTAGCCGAGCTTGGTAGTTCAGTATTATGCGATGGTTCAGGGCAGGTTCAGCTACTGCTTTAACGTCTTCAAATCCCACTGTAGGCCTGCCTGATAATAGGGCATGCGCGCGAGCAGCTTCAGCGATTGAGATTGCGGCTCGTGGAGAGGCCCCGTAAGCCACATAGCGGTTAACGGACTCTGTTGCTTCTGGATTCCCAGGGTGCGTAGCTGAGACAAGACGCGCTATGTACCGTGCAACCGGTTTAGCTAAATATATGCGATTCATCGTTTGGAAAAGTAAATTGAGTTCTGCCTGGCCCATTTGCCAGGTTGGGGGTGGGAGTTCACCCCTCCTACGCTCAAAAATGATTTTCTCAATAACATCAGTTTCCAAATGACTAAAGAACAGCCGAAACATGAATCGATCGAGCTGAGCCTCCGGTAGGGGGTATGTTCCTTCGAGTTCGATTGGGTTTTGCGTGGCCAGTACGAAGAAAGGTTGTGGTAGCATGCGTGTAGTGCCTAGCAAAGTAACTGAGTTTTCTTGCATAGTTTCCAGAAGGGCCGATTGTGTTTTTGGCGAGGCACGGTTTATTTCATCAGCAAGTAATATATTGGTAAAGATGGGGCCAGGGTGAAATACCATTTCACGTTTACCAGACTCAGTTTGTTGCAAAATGTGTGTCCCAAGTATGTCGCTTGGCATTAAATCGGGCGTGAACTGAATCCGTTTAAATTCGAGCTTCAAAATTTGTGCAATCGTTCGTACTAAAGCCGTTTTGCCTAATCCAGGCACACCTTCTAGCAATATGTGTCCTCGACTGAGTATCCCGATCAAAACCAGCCTGTGGATTCGGTTGCGTCCAATCAAGATCCGATCGAGCTGTTCAAGTGTTCTGGTTATAAGCTCGGTAGCTGGTGCGAGTTCTTCAGGCTTAAGAATCTCCTGTGACATTTTAGAGTTAAATTCGATTTGTGTGGTTTGCGTGTTCATTGTTTTTCACGTTGGAAATACCGTTGTACGGCTTGTCTATGTCGAGGAAGGATCATCGAAACATGAGCTGTGTGATCTGATGTTCCTCGACCGGTCAGTGTGCCTCCAGTAGTAGAAGCATTTTCCTCGGGTTGAATTTCAACTGGGGGACCTATGCTAACTCCGATAAATTGCGCAGTTTCAATACGACCTGAGGTTGGCAGCGCAATCTCTTTAAACTTTGCGCCTTGTTCCGGAGATTCTTCGCCCCAAATCATTGGTGCATTTCCCGGCCCACGATCAACCCCACCGGTCAAAAGTAACAAGGCTAAATTCTGATCACATCCATTAGTGTTTTGGCACAAATAAGCCAGCAAATTGTCTAGATTTGTTTTTGTAGACAAACATGCTTTCTGGCATTGGGCCAGAGTTTTTGCGTCTATAAGTTTTGCATCGGCAAGTCGAGCTACGGCATTGCTTATATTACACCTTGTGCACTGGATTCCATTGAGAAGGCTCTTTAAATCTGCAGTAGATAATGCGTTTGAAGTAAATTGCAAATTGAGTAGAGACAAATTTGTGAAGAAGCCTTCGGACAATTTACCAGAGTCCAGCATTGCAGTAAACACATGCGCAATTGAGCTTGTGATTTCAGGGGCCAGGCTGCCATCCTCCATAGCTTTCTGAAGAGCCATCGCTAGTGATTCGACTGTGGCAAGAGTATCCAGTTTGGCTAGCGCTTCCTCCGCTGCTTGCCTTGCTAAATCAGAAGTGGATTGCTTTAGGTGATCGAGGGCTTCCCAGGTTTTATAAGGGTCGAATCCAGATGATTCATTTTGTAACTTTGACAATTGGTTCAACAGTTCTATTGCCTTCTCCTCCTGAATAAGCTTTTCCTCTTTTAGTGTGTCCACTTCCATTTTGAGTTCTTGAATGAGCTGTCCAATTTCCAAAGGCTGTTTTGCCCCAAACTTAATATAACGCACAGGCAACAAAAGCGAAGTTGTTGCAAATCCGATCGCTAGGCAAAGCAGAATGAGGTTGCGAGTTGCATGCCATCGTAAGGATGGAACGCGTGAAGGTACCCGTGTTTGCCAGACAGTTGTATCCCCAGCTTCTTCGGCCATAATGATGCCACCACAAGAATTTAAGTGATCGTATGCAGCACGTATGGCCGATGCTGTAGGCAGGCGTCGCACTTGAAAAACGGCTGCGCCAATGCCGGCAACCACAAGTCCTAGGATCCCTATTGTCGACAAGGGTACTTGTTGTAGGCCTAAACCACGCGCAACCAAAATACCCACGCCGTAAGCGAATAGCCATATTGTGATCCACAAGACTGCACGCCGAATCATCAATACCCAAATGAGCTTTCGCGCAAAGGCTTTTTTTGCTCGAGTGTGGTCTATATCTTTGGTTATTTCACCCGTGGCGTGCCTATGACCTCGCATTGGGAAATCCTTCTTGAATCAGGTTACTATTGGGAACCTTTGGTGTCATCTCAAAAATGCCCCGAAATTTTTCCTAAGAAGGGTTCCACTTGATCCCAAATGGTGAATTAATTCTTGCTGCTGTTGGGTTAGGCCAAAACAAAAGGATATGGCATTCTTTAAAAGTGGCAGGCAAAAATTGTTAGAGGGGAGAAACGTGGCTTTTGGTTGGCCATGCAAATTTTCGCGGAGATATCAAATGAAGTGTTGATGCACATGATTTGCACTTTTTAATTGTTGTGGGGTGAATGCTAGAGCGTGGCTAATAGAATTGTTGGAATGGCGAGTTAAGAGTGAAGGCGTTGCAAATGCATAGGATTGGAAAGGAAGGGGTTGTTGACAGCGAGTTTTTGTTTGTTATATTACGCCCGGTTATTTATGAAAATTGCCGTACCGAAAGAGACCTGGGTAGGCGAAACACGTGCGGCTGCTACCCCCGAAACAGTAGCAAAATTCGTTAGACTAGGCGCAGAGGTGGAAGTGGAAGCAGGTGTAGGCGTTAGCGCAGGTTTTACAGATGAGGCTTACATCAAAGCGGGGGCTAAAATAGTAACTGATCGGAGCCGATTGCTATCGGAAGCTGATATAATTCTGCGTTTGCGTAAACCATCCGTTGAAGAAGTTGTTTTACTTAAGCGCGGTGCCATTCATGTAAGCTATCTCGATCCGTTTAACGAAAAGGCTCTAATTGAACAATTGGCGGAGAGGGGGATAACGGCATTTTGCATGGAATTTATTCCAAGAACCACCCGGGCCCAGAAGATGGATGCCCTTTCTTCCCAGGCAAACCTGGCTGGATACGTGGCGGTAATACTTGCAGCTGCGCATTCTAACAAGGTTTTCCCAATGATGACTACTCCCGCGGGAACAATAGCCCCTGCAAAAGTCTTCGTAGTAGGAGCGGGGGTTGCTGGATTGCAAGCGATTGCCACTGCTCGGCGGCTGGGTGCTAAGGTAACTGCGTATGACACTAGACCAGTGGTTGAAGAGCAAGTTAAGTCACTCGGCGCGCAATTCTTGAAAATAGACCTTGGTGAGACTGGGCAAACAAAAGACGGTTACGCAAAACCTTTGACTGAAGAACAGATAAAGATCCAGCGTGAAGCGATGAAAAAGGTTTGTGTGGAGTCAGATGTAGTGATTACTACCGCTCAAGTGTTTGGTAGGCGTGCACCAATTTTGATTACCCGCGAGATGGTTGAGGCAATGAAGCCAGGTAGTGTTGTGGTTGACGTTGCTATTGAGAGCGGGGGTAACGTAGAATGTGCGCAACCCAACCAAATCACAGAAATTAATGGCGTCAAAATCATAGCTTTGTTTAATTTGCCGGGCCGGGTGCCATACCATGCAACCCAAGTTTATGCGAATAACCTTTACAATTTCGTCGAAGAATATTGGGACAAGGCAAACAAACGGTTTATCCTAAAATTGGAAGATGACATTGTGAAAGCCTGTCTCGTCACGCACGAGGGGAAGATCATTAGCGATCGGTTATTGGAGGCGTACGGACAGGCAAAACAATAGCTTATCCATTTAAGCGGAGGGAAACTATGAGTGCCGAATTACTTACGTTTTTTGTTTTTGTATTGGCAATATTTTTAGGCTTCGAACTTATATCGAAGGTACCATCCATGTTGCATACGCCGCTTATGTCTGGGACCAATGCGATCCATGGAATAATCCTATTAGGCGGCATGATTGTCCTTGCAGATGCCGAAACCACATTAGCACGAGTCCTCGGATTTATCGCTGTAGCCTTCGGTTCAGCCAACGTTTTCGGTGGTTTCATGGTGACCGATCGGATGCTTCAAATGTTTAGACGGAGGAAGTCATGAGCACGGGTTTAGGTTTGATTTTTATTGGTGTAGCGATTTCTTTCATTCTTGGGATCAAGTTTCTTAGCTCACCTCGCACAGCGAGGGTGGGAAATCTATTAGCCGCGGCAGGTATGTTGGTCGCAATTTTAGCGACCATCCCAATGTTACGAGGTATTAATACGCCGCCGATTCCTCATGGACAGAATCTGAATTATTGGTTGATCGGTATCGGTATATTGTTGGGGTTAATTGGTGGGGCTATCGGGGCGTATACGGTCAAAATGACTGCAATGCCCCAAATGGTGGCTATGTTTAATGGGTTGGGTGGTGGTGCAGCGGCTTTGGTAGGCATCCTCGAATATTTAACTCGATACCATGCTGGATTAAAAATCACCGTTCCTTTGGCTGCAGCTGCTTTCTTTCCTGTCACTATTGGATCAATTTCCTTAAGTGGAAGCATGATAGCCTTCGGCAAGTTGCAAGGGTACTTAGAAAGACCGGTTACGTATAAAGGACAGCACGTGGTAAATGGGTTAATTCTAGCAGTAATTGTAGCGTTGTGGGTGTATTTGCTTGGGTTCAAAGACAGCGCTGCAATGGCTTGGGTTTTGCTCGCAGTCGCATTGGTTTTTGGCGTCCTTATGGTTTTACCCATTGGCGGGGCTGACATGCCCGTGGTGATATCGCTATTGAACTCGTTTACGGGATTGGCAGTAGCTGCAGACGGTTTTGTAATTAACAACATTTCTATGGTGGTAGCAGGGACTTTAGTTGGTTCCTCCGGCACCCTGCTTACTTTGCTGATGTGCAAAGCAATGAACCGACCAATAACAAACGTTTTGTTTGGAGCATTTGGCAAGGTTAGTGAAAAAGCCGCTGCAGAAGCTGGTACAAAGACAGTCCGGCCAATCCAACCTGACGAAACCGCCCTGATCCTTGCCAATGCAAAGCAGGTGGTAATCGTACCAGGATATGGAATGGCAGTTGCACAAGCGCAACACGAGGTAAGGGAACTAGTCGAGAATTTGATAGCTCGTGGTGTAGAAATTCAGTTCGCCATTCATCCGGTGGCTGGACGAATGCCCGGGCACATGAATGTGTTGTTGGCTGAGGCGAACGTTCCTTATGACTTTTTGAAGGAAATGGACGAAGTTAACCCGAACATGGACATGGTGGATGTATGCCTAGTGATAGGGGCTAACGATGTGGTAAATCCAGCCGCAAAAGAAGATCCGTCAAGCCCAATTTATGGGATGCCGATTATCGAAGCGTATCGAGCGCGAACAGTGATAGTTATGAAGCGATCGATGGCCACTGGATTCGCAGGAATAGACAACAGCCTTTTCTACAAGGACAACACTCGAATGCTTTTCGGTGACGCTAAAGCTACTTTGAAAGAAGTGATTGCCCAGCTAAAATCATTGTAATTTCGGCTAAAACAGCTTAAAATTTTTGTTCTCCCCTGGGGTTCACGCCTATTTTGATAGCTGTGACAAGGAAAAAGGCTGTTTTGCGTTGCAGGGCTGAGTGTTCACATTTAAAATTCATTTTTAGCAATTTAAGGAGGGAATATGAAAACAACCAAAAACAGTCTCTTGTGCAACATAGCACATTTAGCTTTATTGCTAGGTGCGTTTGCTCTGGCTGGGTGCACGACGACCCAACAGGAACGTGTTGGAGGTGGAGCTGATACTGCTACTACACCCACTTCAACAACTATAGTACAACAAACTACCACAATCACGGTTGATACGAATCAATTCCCGCCCCCACCGGTGCGAATTAAAGCCGGTCCATCTGAACCATTTGTGGATGCAGATGGGAACCCATGGTTGACTGAGCGGGGGTTTGTTGGGGGCAATTGGATGGACTGGGGAGAACGAGAAATTGCAAATACAAAAACACCGAGAATTTATTGGAGCGAGATCTACAGCATGGAATCGTTCTCCTACCCTCTACCCAATGGGAAGTACATCGTGAAACTACACTTCTGTGAAAACTACGACGGCATAATGGGCCCTGGTGACCGTGTATTCTCTTTTAATGTGGAAGGGAGGGAATTTAAAGATTTTGACGTGTGGGTGAAAGCCGGAGGGCCTCAAAAGGCCTACGTTGAAACGGTGGAAGTGGAGGTTACCGATGGGAAGCTTGACATCACCTTCACTCCGCAAGTAGAAAATCCTGAAATTAACGGAATTGAGATCCTGCCTGTGCAATAGGCTTTAGGAAGTTGAATCTGGAACGTCTGGTTGCGCCTTTGTTTTTTTTGGGTGCAACCAGATTTTTTTGCACAATATCATCGCCGAATTATAGAGCAGTTTGGGGAAGGGAAATTATCGCTGTGAAGGTAACTACCCGCTGATGAAGCGGTAAATTTTACGCTGCGGGTTGTGGAGGAGGTTCCTATTGAATATTTAAGCTAGGGTAATCCCAGGGTTCAAAACTTTCGCATTTCTCAAACCCGGAGCAAATCCAGCGCTTCCTATTTAGTCTTCAGGTAGTGGTGGTAGGGTAGAGTGTGGCTTTGGCCGCGCGTGTATGGTATTACACTTAGGATCCGGGTTTTAAAAAATTAGTCCCGTCGTAGGGTTGACTTCAATGAGCGGTCAATCCTAGTGGTTATTTTTTGGACTTTGCACATTTACAATGAATCAAAGTAGATTTGCTGCGAATAGGTCGTATTACCATCCAAAGGCATTACCCTTTTAAGTGGGGCTGAGCAATAAAATGACCAATGATTTATGCTGGTGCTGGAGACTTCTGACACGCCCCGGGTCCCCGGCAAAAGGGGAAGCGCTTCGAATCTTGGGTAACTTATAACTGAAGAACTCTTTATTTGACTAAACGGTAAAACTTAGTTTCGGTGTTTGTTGAAACTGGAATTGTGATAATCCATTTACCGTTGATGAGTTGTGGTATTGCCGAGGTTTCAGTGACCCAATCCCCGATCAATAAGTTTGTGCGGGATTGGAGGATGAAATCCGAGTAATGACTAGGCCATGCGAGTTGTAACACCGAGTTTTCGGTGGTTACGGTGAGCATGGGCGGAGGAAGGGGTGTAACACTTACTTGCGGGCTGGGCGAGCTTTCTCCGGCAGGGTTCACAGCCGTTACTACATAGTAGTAAGTGAGCCCATTGGTTACTTGAGTATCTATGAAGTTCGTCGTACTAATATTAGCGATGTGTTTATAAGGGCCTCCGTCAGTAAGTGACCGCTTAACCCTGTAAGTGGTGGCGTTATTTATGGGAGTCCACGTTAGGTATACCTGAGCGTCCCCAGCTTTTGCTGAAACGGAGGCGGGCGAATCTGGCACTGTCCAATTGGTCCAAAGTGAGAACTGGGTTCCGCCAACTGTGTTTGTTACACCTACTGCCTCGAATACAGCCATGCAATTTGTTGATGTATTGTGGGCTGTGACTGCCAAGCCTATATAGACCGCCGATGGCATGCTAATTGTAGCTGACCCGTGGGTTGTCCAAGTTTTGCCGTCGGCCGATCTATAACCGGTAAATGTGTTTCCGCTGCGGACTAAGCGAACCCAATATGGTGCACTTAGGCCAGTGATGTTGTTGTTATAGCTCCCGCCTCCCTTAGTACTACGGTATTGGAAGGCTACTCCATTGCTAGGAGTCACGCACATAAATGCATGAGCTGAGTCAGCATCAAGACTTGCTCGAATCATTACTCCCGCTTTTGCCCAGGGATCGGTAGGGGCAACAGAAACCACCTTGGTAACAATTGAACAGTTGCCAGTGACAGGGATGTAAACAAATCGAAACGAATCGCTGTTTCCCCATATATCAGCCCCAGATCCATTGACAATAAACACACCATTACTGTACGTTGCATTACCTCCTCCTGCACCAATTTCACGAGTCATCCATGGATAAGGAGGGTTGATTACAACCTCAGCTGAATCCGGGCTTTCACCTCCAGCGTTTATTGCAGAGATTACGTAGAAATAAAACTTCTTACCATCCATCTGCTCCGGGTCCACAAACGTATTGTGCACTAAATTAGTTGCGACGACAGTATAAGGCCCGGCACTGAGTTCGGACTTTTTAACGATGTATGTATCGGCACCGCCAGGGAAGTCCCACCATAATTTCACGCGCCACAGATCTAAGGAGGCGGTCACTCGAGTCGGTGCGCTGGGTGGCATTATGACTTCCCTTTCTGGTGAGTCTGCACTCTCGCCGTTTGCATTAATTGCTGAAATTACGTAGTAGTACCGCCACGTATACAATGTGTTCGTGGGTAAGGTAAGGTCAATGCAGCTAGTCCCACTCACATTAGTAATCGGCGTATAAGGGCCGCCTTTTGTGGTAGACCTTTTGACTCGGTATGCCGTGGCGCCAGCTGAGGGTTCCCAATGTAAGTAAGCAATTCGATTGCTTAGGTAGACTGTGAGATCGCTCGGAGGAACAGGTGGTGGGTTTGGAGAATTGGATGTCCAGAATTCCACCTCTGCCACGTTACAATATCCATTTGCTGGTCCAATATAACGAACATATCGGAATGCGTTCGCGTTGTTTATTGTCCTACTTGTTAGTACGCCTTCAGGTGGTGTAGTGGTTATTGTGAGCAACGTGACTACCCCGGTACTAAAATCGGGGGCATTTGCACCTTCGAATCGACCCCCAACCATCCGGCCTGCATAGCCTCTTCTGGGGCAATATTTGATTTGGGTAATGACGAAGGGTGCTCCTAAGTCTAAACCAACCCAGTGGCCACTAGCTGCAGTTGCATCATAATACGTTTCGAGATCGCCATCGAAAACATGGTCAATCGTGTTCCCACTGTTTGCCCAGGAACCTGGTGACCCAATAATCATTCCACTGAGCTTTCCCCCAATAGTTATACTTACCTCTGGAGAATTGGGGCTTTCTCCGGCTGGGTTTATAGCAGAGACCACATAATAAAAAGTTTTTCCGGAGGGCAAGCCTGAGTCGATGTAATAATTTTTCTTTGTATCAGCACACACAAGCTCATAAGGCCCACCCGGGTTTGGTGCCCTTTTAACGTTGTATCCTGCTGCAATGCGGGAATCTGTCCATGAGAGTTTTACTCGGTTTCCGCCCAATGATTGTGCAACCAAGTTAGTAGGTGGCAATGGAACTGTAGGTAAATCCGAACCAGTAATAATGAACCGAACGTCACGCCCCGTATCTATTCCGTTTGTGTACGCAGCGCCCCGTGGGTACAAGTCGTCTACCGTTCCTGTATGGGAATCGCTCAGACTCGAAATCTGAACGAAGTAGCTATTTGTTGATTCGGTTGTGAAAAGTATGTAGTAGGTAGTTCCGGCGGCAAGCGGACTTATCGGGGTAGGGTATACAATATCGTAGGTTGCAAATGTGGTGCCCCCAGAACTGTCTGGGATGCTGTTTGGTTGTATTGAAACCAGGGTCCCAGAAATCGGACCACCTGTGAGATTGGTGCAGATAGAAACTAGAAGATCGGCGTTAGGTTGAGAGGCAGACTTTGATAGGAATATCCTTAGTTTTGTGATTTTGAAGTTAGGCCCCCCCGATTTGGGGCCGTACATGAAAGATTGAGCTACGGTTTGGTTTGCGTTGACCGCAAGTTTGTCGCCTACTTTCAAGCTTTGTTCCAAAACAGCTTCGGTGCCGATGGATGATGGCGCGCACCATGTGTAACTTGGGAACCAGTCAAATGCAGCTTGACCGCAAGCAATTGTCGGGAAAGTATAGTTTGTGCCTCCGGGGGGATAGTCCAGATTTCCAATAACCTCGCCATTCATGCCCGCCATCCAACTAATATTTTCTGCTGTGTCACGAATATATCTTTGCGTTTTACCAAATCCTTCTGTGGTGCCACGGCGTAACCCTTGGTCTTCATCCATTGTATGCCATGAACCTTCCGTCACAATTATCGGGGCAACATCAGAACATTTTTTCCAATCGTTTGTATATGAGCGTAGAATGTTGGTTGGGTTATCTTCACCAATTGGATACCAATGGCCAGCGTACCCAATGTTAATCCCGTGAATGGGATATTTTGCAAAATTTTGCAGTCTAGCTTGCCAAATGAGGCCAGGGATCCAGATCACGTTCGTTGCGCCAGTACTCCTGATTGCGTCGACGATATCCTGCATGAATTTCTGGATGGCCTTGTCTGCAGCTGGCGTGTCTGAAACCCAATGGCCATTGCCAAGTTCGCTTTCGATAGCCACCGGCTCATTGCAAATCTCAAACATGACGTTTGGCTTGTTTTTAATTCCAGGGTGTCCAGCGATCCTGCGAAAATATTCAATCAAATTTGCTTTGTGTTGGGCACTCATCCAGTTAGTTGTATTAGCTCCACCTACAAAACACACATACACGCCACGCGTGGCACAATAGTCCACGTAAGGTACCAATAGGTTGTTGATGTACCGTTCAAAGCGCTCCGGATTCTGGAGGTTATTCACTGCGTCCCAGCCCGGAGATTCACCAAACCGAACGAAAGTATGATAGCACCCGTGGCTTTTCCCCCAGATTGGATTTGTCGTTGTAAGGACGTCCACTTGCAATTTATAAACTTGTAAAGCGGGTGCACATTCTTCCGGTGTATATTCCACAGGGTCAGGAAACGCCCTGCCATTCCAATACCATCCGGAAGGTTGCATCCAACCATGCAAAATTACGATTTTACCTTGGTCGTCCTTTAGGTAGCGTCCAACAACCTGAAGTGGCCGAATCGGCATACCTTGATACGCGGATACCGTGTATGTGCTTAACAAGAGGGCTAGTCCAACTATTCTTATTCGCTCCCGTGTCATCGCAAATTAAACGTATCAGAACAACTATCCGACATCAAGCACGGTCCTAAGCGATAGCTTTAAGTGCGGAATGGGTGCCTAAGTAAGTGAGAAAGGCTAAAGGCTTACCCGCTCGCGATACTCTTTTACCGTTTTGAGTACTACATCGGATCGACCTTGTTTGAATAGAGTTTTGAACTGGACTGAAAATGCTGCTTGGTTAGTCGGTGCATTCTAAGGTAAAAAATTTCATACACGGTTTATTGTTTGCATTCATGTTTAAGGCGGAATTTTCCTTTGAAATGAATAGCTGAAAGTTAGCGCTAGTTATGGTTTATTGCTAAACGCAATGCGCTTTGTGGCACCGCTTTACTCCACCCTAGCTTAATTGACGTGTGTAAACTGGTACGAGGGTTTTATTTTTTGGTATAGAGGTAGCAATACAAATTATTTAAGCCAATGCGCCTAGTGGGGAGTCCTAGCACTTTCGACGGGTGAATCATACTTGTCTGTATTCTGGGAAACTTTTGCTCGCTAAAGTATCATAGTTGGTGGTTTTTTTTAACAGTTTTAAGGGGAGGTGTGGTGGAAATACCAGCAGGTCGTAATTGGGAGGACTTACTCACCTGCGTGGTGGACGGTATAGACTTTTATGGGGTAGAGCCTGCGCAATTCTTTGATTTTGCATGCACCGATCTGATTTGTTGACAGGCTACATATGGACAAAGTCGGTAGGCCTATGACATTTGTCATATTGACGGTAATCGAGCTTGGCGAAAGAATGGATCTCGCGAAAAAGGAAACTAGGAAAACTATGAAAACATTCAGACCTACCGCTGTGATAAAGCGTGCCACAATTGGAGCCAGTATATTAGCATTGTATGCGGCTACGTGTGGCCAAATAGGCAACGCAGCATCTTATCGTGATGCAGTTTTAGCCCTGCAACCCCACGCATTCTGGGAATTAAACGAAACAGGGGATCCTTCATCGGGCACGTTGGAGGCAGTGGACTCTACAGGGAATGGTTACAATGGAATTTATGGCCCCACTGCGTATAATGCTTATTATGGGATATTAGGTCCGCAACCTCCCACTTTCAAGGGATTCGCTACTGGCCAAGGCGCTGTGCAATGCAGTGGTGGAGACCCAAATTCAACTGTGAGTCTTCCCCCGCTGAATCTAAGTTCCGAGGTAGTGGATACAACAATCATTATGTGGATTTATCCTAATGACGTTCCTCCGGCGGATACAGGGTTGTTCTTCGATCGTAGTGGTGGGACCTCAACATGTGGTTTTGGTTTCCACAATCAGAATGCAGACGGGACCGCTACCGAACTGGGTTATAATTGGAATGACAATTCGTCCACTTGGGGATGGAGTTCTCGCCTATATCCTCCGCTTTGGAAATGGTCATTTGCAGCTTTGGTTGTTGAAACTAATCGCGCTACAATTTATTTGTTCTACTTAGACGACAATGGTCAGCCTGTTTTGTTGTCAGCAGTAAATAGTGGTGTAACACACCGTGCGTACAATTGGAGCGGTTCCGGTGGCCGTTATATCGGTCGAGATCCTTTGAATGATCAACGAATTTTCCCAGGCATAATTGACGGAGTGGCGATATTTAATCGTGCCTTAACCCAAGACGAAATTTTAGGTTTATTTGCGGCCGGCGTAGGTGTGCAAGGATTTGCCCCTATGATTGGAACCCAACCACAGTCATACTTTGTATACAATGGGGCAAGGGTAACACTAGAAGTGACTGCAAATGGTAGTTCACCTTTGCAATATCAATGGCAACTAAATGGAGTGAACATCGATACACTGCCAAATGCTACGAATTACATCGGGATTAATTCGAATGTTCTGACAATTTTGAGTGCCACCTCTGCAGAAGCTGGTAGCTATAGGGTCCTTGTGTCAAATCCTTACGGTTCCGTTTATAGCAGCCCGGCAATTTTGACCATCCAACCAAAGGCCTTAGTTGGGAGGTGGTTTACTGATGATAGTTTAGCTGATGTTTCTGGATTTACACCCGCTGGGACTCATGATGCGGTACCAATTGGTGGAATGATGTACGAGTTTACAAACGATGTGCCCGCTGGGAAGACAGGGAAATCCGTGCTATTAAGTGATGGTGCTTCAGGTTTTGCAATTACTAATTCCTCAGCTTTGGACCCCGGTTACACTAATACGTTTGACGCGCGCATCAACTATGCATTTTCGGTTGTAGTATGGGCAAAAGGTTGGCCGGGGAACTGGGATCCGTTTGTGTCGAAATATGGGGAATCAGGACAAGGTTGGCAAATCCGTCAAGCGGGTGATAACAATCTTGAACCATGCTGGACCATCCGAGGAACAGGCGGGACACTTGTACAAGGTAGAGTTGCTTATGGGAATCCGGAAGATCTTATTGGAGCTGGTTTTGTACTTTCTTCAGATACAAACAATTGGCATCTATATGTAGGCACATATGACGCTGGCACAGGTGAGCGGTGTCTATATGTGGATGGTCAGCTGGCAGCTAAAGAATTAGATAATAAGGTCTACACTTTGGCTACGAACTCGTTCCTGTGCATTGGCGCTCGGGATAATGGCGGGCAGAATTTTGGTAACTGGTTTGTGGGACAGATCTATGATGTGCGGATTTATAACTATGCTTTGAGCTACGAAGAAGTGCTCGCGATTTATGGTGTAAACCCACCGAGTATTTCGGTTGAACCGAACGACGTTACAGTTGTTGAAGGAGTACCGGTACGTTTGCAGGTAACCGCTGCGGGAACACCACCATTGAGCTATCAATGGCAGTTGAATGGCACAAATATCGATTTGCTTCCAAACGCAACCAACTTTGTTGGAATTGATTCCAATGTGTTAACCATTTTACGTGTGACTGCGAGTGAGGTGGGTAGATACCGGGTGGTTGTAACAAACCTTTATGGGTCAGTGACTAGCCGCGAAGCGGTTGTATCTATAAAACCGCGGGCCTTAGTAGGTCGGTGGTTTGCAGGAACGCCTTCTTTAGCTGATGTTTCTGGGTTCAGGCCGGCGGGAACTCACGACGGATATGTAGTAGGCGGAAATTATTACTTTACCAATGAGGCACCTCCAGGTTTGAGTGGGCAATCACTAGTTCTTAACAGTGGTGTCTCAGAGCCAGATACAGCAATTGTTATCAATAACACCTCCATCTATGACCCTGGGTATACGAATACGTTTGATGAGGAGATCGATGGGTTGTTCACTGTGGCATTTTGGGCAAAAGGAGGTTTAAGTGATAGATGGCTACCATGGGTGTCTAAGTACGGTGAAAATGGTCTAGGATGGCAGCTTCGAAACGGTGGATGGGTTCCTGCAGGTACAACGATCCCGTGTTGGACTGTGCGTGGCGGTGGTTGGGGCGGAGGTGAATTCTTAGTTGGATGTGGTCCTACTTGGTCTAAAGATGCGGACCGTGAGGATTTACATGCAGCGATATCAGGGGCGGGTGAAGATGCCACTTATTACTATACTGATAACGATTGGCATTTGTATGTCGGGACATTCAATGTATACACAGGTGAGCGAAAACTATACATTGACGGCATATTGCGTGGGTGGATGATTAACAACCCACCCAATACCTTAGCTCCTGAATCTCACATAGTAATTGGAGGACGAGATACCGGTGGTGGAGCAATTGAGGCGTTTACCGCATGCCAGGTCTACGACGTGCGAATTTACAATTACGAGTTATCAGAAGAAGAGATTAGAGCACTAATGCCAGATCCAGTGATTTTCTCACAACCACCTGCATCAGTAACTGGGTATGTTGGTGGTAAGGTCACTCTTGCTGCGAGAGTAGGTATTACTGAGCCAATTACTAATCAATGGCAGCTTAATGGGGTAGACCTTGTGGATGGGGAATATAATGGGACAATCATAATTGGTGCAAAGTCGAACGTACTAACGATGATTAATCTTACTACTAACATGGCCGGTGTATACCGACTAGTGGTGTCAAATCCCAAAGGGATATACGTTGGAAGCAACGTTGTCCTTTCAGTTGTCCCTGTTCAAACGCCACCAGCGAATGCGTTGGTAGGTGCGTGGTTCTGTGGCGAGGCTACCTTAGCAGATGTCTCAGGATACACACTTGCAGGTACGCATGACGGGTACAAAGTAGGTACGGGCACGTACGTGTTTACAAATGATGTGCCACCTGGCAAGCCTGCGGGTTATTCATTGGCGCTGCTAGGGAATTGTGCGATCGCGATTAGCAACTCATCCACATTAGATCCGGGGTATGTCAACACATTTGATGATGGACTGTCAGCTATGACGGTGATGTTTTGGGCGAAAGGTATACCTGGCAGTGAGTGGAATCCATTTGTTTCGAAGTATGGTGAAAGTGGTGAGGGATGGCAGTTGCGTCGGGATGGTGCTTCGCCCGCACGGCCGTGCTGGACGCTTCGTGGTACGGGTGGTGCCGAGGACATGTCAGGAGTAAATCCATTCCCGACAGATGGTGAGTGGCATCATTATGCTGGCACGTTCGATCCTATCACGGGCGTAAGGTGTTTGTATGTGGACGGTGTCCTTGTGGCAATGCAAACAGGACAAGGTCCGTACACGCTAGCCCAAACTTCGCATCTTGTGATTGGTGGCCGTGACAATGGTGGAGATAACTTTGGCAACTGGTTTGTGGGTCAATTATATGATGTGCGAATTTACAATGTGGCCTTGACAGAGGCACAGATTAACTCCGCTGTGGTGCCTGAGGTGGTAGAACGGCCTGCGTTTGTTGGCTTGCCAGTGTTGCAAGGTGACAAACTTATTATTAACTGGACGCGTGGCACACTGTTGCAGGCTACCAATATCTTTGGACCATGGGTACCGGTTACGAGTACCCCGCCCTACACGAACGACATAATGACCGCGCCGCAGCTGTTCTTCAGGTTACGGTATCCATAAGCTGAAGACGAAAAGGCGTAGGACCCGAGGGGAGTAAGAATGAGGCGGAAATCGAATGGTATCTTCGATTTCCGCCTCACGTTTTTTATGGCGCGGTATATTTGTGACCAAAGGGGAAAAAGCTGAAGCAAGGCCGGATTGTTCGTTTTCAAAAGGAAAAAGATTTTTTCCGCGGGATAAAAGGTCCAAAAATAAGGGTTGAAAGGGAAGCTTTATATCCACATTACTTATTTTGAGGCGATGTTTTTTAAGGGATACGTCAACTGTTGTGGTGAAACCCCCAAATTGTATGAACTATGGGCCAAGTCCTAATCGGTGTGAGAGTGATTTGAAGCGAAAGACCTAAGCAAGTGGCTTGGATCGGCACGTTTACGAAGGTCGTTTTAAGGAAATTAGCTGCGACGGATTTTTTAGTAGTTTGGCCTCAATGTATATGTAGTGCCCAGGGGGAGGTATTGAATCCACGGTCTAAGTTCGAGGTGGTATTGCGAACCCATCATTTATACGCATACTTTTTAAAAGCGGTAATGTTCAATCGAAAGGTGGATTGTGGTCTTCGGGAGCTTTAGGTCACAACGCAGAAAAGCGTAGGCATTTATTGCCCCTTGTGTGGTGACCAAGCGTGATGTAAAGCGTTGAAACGAGATTCGATAGCATACTTGTTGTTGAAGAAGGTAATATGGTTTTTGCCCGTTTCAAAAGCTTTCTCAGTCGGAAAGCTATAGATTTAGAGGAATATCCGGCCTGCCATTTTAATTTACGCCTAGCACCAGCCGATTTTGATGAGTAGGAACGCCGGAGGTATAACTTTGTTGTTTGTTGGGGGCTTTTTTCTATGAAACGTGGTTTAAGTGGCAACCAAATTCAAACGCATGTGGGGGGTAGACGTTTTTAGTACTCGCGACTTGACTATTAGTTATTGTTTGGTTGTTTTATAGGTTACTGTGTACACGCAGGTGGTTGTTGGAATGTTTTTAGCCCTGACCGTTTTGCTTGTCGCTGGCCCACTTGATGAGGGAATGGAAATTGGAATATCCGGCCGGGGGGAGGGGGATATAACAATTACCAACCTTGCCCAGTTAAGAGCAGCGGCGATTCGAAAACCCCATGTTGTTAGACCTATTCGGATAGTGGCTGATGTTTATGATGTGGATGCATCTTGTGGAATATTGGTTTTGGGAGATGGGACAGGCATAGAATTCGTGAAAGTGGAATCGGGATTTGGCGCTGGGATTACGCGAGGCTCGAAAATTTGTGTGGAAGCGGTAGGGTGTGGGGTAAGGAGAAAGAATTTCGGATTAGCGATAATACCTGGTTTAGTGGTGGAAAACGACGGTGTACATCCGATGACGGTTGAGTCAGGAGTTGTGTATTTGCGGGCAGGTTTAAACCCTGTAGTAGTACGTTGGTTCAATCGGACAGCCGATTACGCATTGACCGTTGAGTACGAAGGGCCTGGAATCCCAAGGCAACAAATTCCAAGTTCGGTATTATCAAGGGCTTATTATGACGCAAACATCAAGAAGACGAACTTTGTTGGTGGTTTGCAATATCGGTGCTATGAAGGGT
This sequence comes from uncultured Verrucomicrobiota bacterium, assembly GCA_964654645.1. Taxonomy (GTDB): domain Bacteria; phylum Verrucomicrobiota; class Verrucomicrobiia; order Limisphaerales; family CAZZJO01; genus CAZZJO01. The sequence continues at coordinate 18,114 of CAZZJO010000063.1, forward strand.
TTTGGGTACGGTTACCAGATTTGATCCACTTGAACCACGTAAAATCTGGTGTGGTCCCAAATTTCGATCTTGGAGTAAGAACTCGAGATGAGGGGGTTGCAATTGAGTTTGTTGGGTACATCAACATACCGCGTGATGGGTTTTACACATTTCATTTAGGGTCTGATGATGGGAGCCAATTGTTCGTTGGTTATCCACAAATAGGAATACGACCATTAGCAGGGAGAGAAATTGGGAGTTATTATGGTGGGCGGACTTTTGGAAAAAATGGGGACGAGGACGAATCTCGGTGGGTAAGTGTTGAAGGCACTGTAGTTTTTCCAGCTTTGTTATCCGATGGGGGCGAAATTATTTTACGAGTTGGAGGTAACGATTTTCGTGTGATGATCTTTGAAGATTGCGGCAGACGTCCGCCTGTTAGGGCCCACTCACGCGTTCGTGTTTCAGGGGTTTACGAAGATGTAATGCCTGGAAATGAGGTAGGTTTACCAGGGATTTTGAAAATCGCTACGTGGAATGATGTTGAGTTAGTAGGAGTGGATATGCAGAAGACCCCCCAGGTGACCAATGTAGTCTCTGCCTGGAGCGAAACGAACGTGTTGACTACTGCAGCAGAGGTAAAGGAACTCACAATTGAAGAGGCAAAAAAACAGCTACCTGTACGCATCCGGGGAGTCGTAACAGCAACGCTCCCCCCTTACGTTCATGGTGCGGTGATTCAAGATACAACGCGTGGGATCTTTGTGTCGTATCTTGGATTAAACTTGGAGGAACCTTTGCGTTGGGGAGAGGTCTATGAAGTAGAAGGGGTCACGGGACCAGGAGATTTCGCCCCAATAATTATCGCGAGGCAAATAAAGCACTTAGGCACTGGCAAACTACCAGAGCCTATACGACCTGCTTGGAAACAATTATTCAGTGGTACATTGGATACGCAGTATATTGAGCTGGAAGGCGTTGTACTTGGCGTAGACAACCAAGAAGTGGATCTGCTTACTGTAGATGGGGAAGTAGTTGTGATTATGGATGATTTTCAGCCGGAAAGATTAACAGAGTATGAGAACGCCTTGGTTCGAATACGGGGGTGTGCTTTTGCAATTTTCAACATGCAGACGCGGGAGCTCAATACCGCCGCGGTACGAATTTTAGGTGGGGCTATTGAAGTTGTGCAACCTCCACCAACAGATTTATTTACCGCTCCGTCAAAAAGGCTAGGGGATTTGTTGCTTTATGACCCGAACGCTGCCCCACTAAGATTTCTGAAGATCGAAGGACAAGTCGTGTATAAAGTGAGGAACGAGTACTTTCTCACTGATGGTACTAATACAGTGTGTGTAAACCTAAGGGACAGGCGCAATGCTGATTTTTCTATTAAGGACGTTGTTGAAGCGGTAGGTTTTCTCGATTGCAGTGGACCATTACCACTCCTCAAAAAGGCCGTGATGAGAAAAACAGGACGAGGAACCCTGCCTTCGCCAATCCGAGTAGAGCGTAGAGATCTTTTGTCACGATTGCACTGTGGGCGCTTGGTAAAATTTGAAGGGAGGTTGTTAAACATGTGGTGGAACGGATTTGAATACGTTCTCGAGTTGCAGTCAGATTTTGTAGGGTACCGGGCTCGGTTAGTTGCTTCACCAAAACAAGTGCAGCGTCTTCGAATAGGGAGTTTATTGGAGCTTGCAGGGGTTTATGTCCCCCAAGGACTTTCTCCCAGTGGAAATGTGACTGGTTTTGAGTTGTTGCTGTACTCGCCTAATTGCGTACAGGTGTTGGCTAACCCACCGTGGTGGACTTTGAAAAGGGCACTTTATGCAATTGGATTGCTCTCAGTATTGCTAATCGGCGTTTTGATTTGGAATAAACAGTTGCATCGCAAAGTCCAAGAACGCACCCGAAGGTTGGAAAACGAAATTCGAAAACGCGAATTAGCTGAGCTTCAACATGCTGCGGAGATGGAGCGGACAAGGATTGCGCGTGACCTACACGATGAACTTGGTGCCGGGTTGACAGCAATTAGCTTAATGGCCAGTGTTGGTTTTTCTGGGTATGAGAGTAGGGATGCTGTACACCAGCGACTGGTAAAAATCGCAGAAAAAGCACGAACGCTTGTCGAGTCATTGGATGTGATAGTATGGGCGGTGGATCCCAAACGGGATTCGTTACAGTCGTTCATGGATTATATCGCGAGCTATGCAAAGGAAATTCTGGACGCAGCTGGTATTTTTTGCCGGCTGCGCTTACCGTTTGATTGTGAGGGTATAATGCTAAGTGGCCCTGTGCGACACAGTTTGTTTTTGGCAGTAAAAGAGGCGTTGAACAATATAATTCGGCATGCAAAAGCCACCGAAGTAGAGTTGGTTATGACCGTACAATTTAATCAGTTGGAGCTTGTAATTAGGGATAATGGGCAGGGATTCGACCTAAATTCGGCACGTTTAGGAGACGGATTGCGTAATATGCAAACTCGTTTGGTTGCATTGGGTGGAAGCTGCGCAATTATCTCAAAGCCTGGAGAAGGCACAACGGTTAGATTCTTACTTCCTCTTGGTAACTCAAGTCACGGGTTGAGCTAATGGTATCGAACCGTCAACGGATCCAGAGCAGCACTGAAAGGTTGGATGGGGTGTTGCCCCCAACCCAATCAGCAGAAGATTTAAGTTGTTCTCATTTGAGAATTCAGCATATGACTACCGTCGGGATTGTAGAAGATGACGATGCAATGCGTAACATGTTGGTTGAGCTGTTCAATAGTACTCCAGGGTACAAATGCATATGTGCATGTTGCACTGTTAAAGACGCGCTTATTGAGATCCCCAAGGCTCGACCACATGTTGTGTTGATGGATATTTATCTTCCTGATGGATCTGGCATTGTTTGTACAGCGCGGCTAACGGAGAAATTACCAGAGTTGCAGATAATTATAATCACTGTCTACAGAGACACGGAGCTAATCTTTGATGCCCTCAAGGCGGGAGCGTGTGGGTACATTCTAAAGCGGTTTAAGCCTGAGGAAATTATCCGAGCAGTTGCAGAGGTACGAGCCGGCGGTGCCCCAATGACTCCCGAAATAGCGCGTATGGTCGTAAGGTCGTTTCAGACGTCCACCCCAAAATCTGAATTGGAAGGCCTGACTGCAAGGGAAGCAGAAATTCTCACTCTAGTGGCAAAGGGCTTATCTAATAAAGAAATCGCAGCTAGGCTCGGAGTTTCCCATGGTACGGTCCGGAACCATTTGGCCAATGTGTTTAAGAAATTGCATGTACAATGTAGAACAGAGGCAGCAATGAAATACTTGCTCCTTAAGTATGAGGGGAAATCCATCAAGAATGTGGATTAGGATTAGTGCAGGTGACCGGAAAGGAACGCGGTTTATGGCAAGCTAGCGTGTGCATGTCTGAATCTAATTCCAGCATGTCTCCGGTGTGTAAGGTGAAAGCATTTCGGAATTACTAATGTCTGATAAGCCTTTTAAGTCCCTCGAAGTGAGAAAGAAGGGGCAGCAAAAATTCAAAAGCACTCAGGTATTCCCTCGTAGAATCTTGTTTGATGAGAAAACCCGTGGCTTGAACACAAATGACAGGGGAGTTAAAGGTGCTTGCTTAATGGCAGAAGTATTGGGCAATTTTAGCTTATGATCGAATGTAGCAGGCGAGAATTCTTACGTTTGTCGGGTGGGTTTACTTTGGCTGCTCTGTTGTCGCCTCTTGGACGCGAGAAGGATGAAAATGCAGTAGAGGAAGCGCGACCTAGTAAAATTGATCGGAAGAAAGTAGTCCGGCGACATAACCCGCGATTTACGAGGTTTGATCCGTTTCACACGCTTTCAGTTGGTAATGGTAGGTTTGCCTTTAATGTTGACATTACGGGCCTGCAGACATTTACGGCTGAGAGCCAGAATGATTTCCCTCTTTGTACCGTTTCGCATTGGGGCTGGCATAGTACGCCATTGCCTGAACATTTGCTAGGGCATGTGCTCCGGCCCAAAGAATATGAAGTATTGGGGCGAAAGCTTTATTTGTATACAGATTCCACTGGTCAGGAAGAACTTTTTGCTTGGCATAGGCAAAATCCCCATAGGTTTAATTTGGGGAAAGTGGGTCTTCATTTGGAGCTGCCGGATGGAAGACGGGCCACGCCCGCCGATTTGAAGAATTGCCATCAAGAGTTAGACTTATGGACTGGGGTGGTGCGTAGCAAGTTTGAATTCATGGGGAAAGAGGTATGTGTAACTACAGTAGCTGATGCTGAATTTGACGGTTTTGCTTCGAGGATAGAGTCAGTTTTGCTTGAAACTGGTGGGATAAGTGTAATTATTGCATTTCCTTATGGGAGCCCAGATTCTGCAATGGGGCGATGGGATAAACCAGAATTGCACGTTACTGAGGTGAGGTGCCTAGGAAAGAATTTATATGAGTTTGCGCGCGAGATGGACACCGTAGTGTATAGGATGGTCTTAGCTTTCAATGGCCGAGCAGTTATAAAACAAGTTAATGCGCATGAGTACGTTTTAACGCCTCGGGGGCAACGAGAATTTGAATTTGTATGCTTTTTTAAACCTGACGATGGTTCCACCTCAAATGTGCCAACTTTTGCTCAGGTTATGGCGTCGAGTAGTCGGATGTGGGAACAGTGTTGGAAACGAGGGGGGATGATTGATTTCGATGGTAGCACCGATCCTCGGGCAGAAGAGCTAGAGAGGCGGATAATCCTTTCCCTTTATCAAACTGCTATCCACTGTAGTGGCCCCTTGCCATCTCAGGAGACGGGATTGTTGTACAACAGTTGGTATGGAAAATTTCATTTGGAAATGCATTGGTGGCATTCAGTCCACTTTGCAGTGTGGGACAGGTTTGAACTTTTTACTCGATCGTTGGGAATTTATCGTGAGTTATTACCTCTGGCGCGTGACGTAGCGAGACGGCAAGGATTTCTGGGGTGCCGCTGGCCGAAAATGATTGGTCCTGATGGTATAGATTCGCCTTCCCCCGTGGGCCCGTTACTTATTTGGCAACAGCCTCATCCAATTTATTACGCTGCATTGTGTTATCGGCGAGTCCCTACTCAGGCGACTCTTCTGTGGTGGAAAGACATAGTGTTTGAGACAGCGGATTTTATGGTTTCGTTTTTGTATTACGATTCCAAACAGGACAGGTATGTGATAGGTCCGCCAATTAAAACGGTTTCTGAGAACAATGATCCGATGGATACTTGGAATCCAACGTTCGAACTGACGTATTGGCGATTTGGGCTCCGTGTTGCTCAGGAATGGCGCAAGAGATTAGGGCTAAAGCCTAATGCACTATGGGAAAAGGTTTTGGCCAAGCTAGCCTTACCGTCTGTGTCAGAAGGGCGGTATTTGATGCATGAAGGATTAAAGGATACTTACACTCGGTGGAATTGGGAGCATCCTGCATTAGTAGGGGCTTATGGGATGTTACCTGGGGATGGGATTGATACAGCGATAATGCGTGAGTCCGTAAAGGAAGTGTGGAAGACATGGCAATGGGACCGGAGTTGGGGTTGGGATTTTCCGTTGCTGGCTATGGCTGCGGCTAGATGTGGTTTACCTGAGTTAGCAGTCGATGCATTATTGTTGCCTGTAGAGAAGAACCGCTATTTACCTAATGGGCATAATTATCAACGCCCAGGGTTGACTGCGTATTTACCAGGCAACGGTGGATTGCTCTCAGCAGTAGCTATGATGGTGGCAGGTTGGGATGGGGACCCTAGATGTGATGCGCCTGGCTTTCCGAAAAATGGGAAATGGAAGATTACATGGGAGGGCCTTGCCAAATGGATGTGATAATCCCAGAATAGTTGTAGTTCTTGACAATTTTTGCCAAAAGGATGATTCTTGAAGCATAGGGCGCAAGATACTTATGACTTTGACGAAGCGCGATTTGGTGGTTCGGATTAGCAATGAGACTGGTCTGAGGCAACCCCAGGTTTACAAGGTGATTCAAAAGACCTTGGATTATATTACAGAGGCTTTAGCGAAGGGCGACCGGGTGGAACTGAGGTCTTTTGGTGTGTTTGAGGTCCAGATTCGGAAACCACGCGTAGGACGCAACCCGAATAAACCTGAAATGGTGGTTCCTATCCCCGAGCGTGCTGTTGTAAAATTTAAAATGGGCAAAGAAATGAGGGAAAAGATCGAGAAATTGCATTTGCAACCGCCTTCTCAATAAGGGGATAGGGTTGGCAAGACCTTCCAAGTAGAGCAGGAGTCCTTCGTTTTTTCGTCTTCAAAAGGTGCGGGATTGCTATTAGGCTAGGGAACCCAAATTGTTTTTATGGAACGGTTACCTGGCTTTAGGGATTTTTATCCTGACCCAGTGCCACACGAAAATGCATGGAGTGCACGGGTCAGACAATATGTGTTTGACACATGGAGGCGGATGGCAAGATGCTACGGGTTTGTAGAGTATGATGGTCCGCCATTAGAGCCACTTGAATTGTATACATTAAAGAGCGGGCCTGAAATCGTCCGACAGCTATTTGATTTTGTAGATAAAGGTGGACGGCATGTAGCGTTGCGCCCCGAACTTACTCCCACGTTGGCGCGGATGGTGGCCGCACACCATAGAAATTATAAGAAACCTTTGAAGTGGTTTGCCATACCACAGCTGTTCCGGTACGAGAAGCAGCAACGCGGTAGGCTACGAGAGCATTTCCAGTTCAATGCCGATATAATTGGTGAGCCCGACGTAGGAGCTGAAGCGGAGCTCATAGCCCTAATTATTGACACTTTGCGTGCATTTGGGCTTACGGAATCAGACTTTGTAGTGAAAATAAGTAGCCGCGCAGTGTGGGATGAATTTTTTAACCGAGTTTGTAAGAAAGCAGAATTGCGAGAGGAGTTTTATTTGGCTGTGGATAAATTGGATCGGGATCGTGCTAATAGTGAGGAAACATTGAGATCGATGGGGATTCCCCCAGAAACTGTGTATGCGTTAACGGAAAAGGCTGAACCTACAGGCGATCTTATACGATTGCTTGAAAATCTTCGTGCACGGGGCATGCAAGAGTTTGTAACTGTGGATTACAAGATCATCAGGGGACTTGCCTATTACACAGGGATTGTGTTCGAGGTTTTCGACCGTAAAGGACAGTTTCGTGCAATTGCTGGTGGAGGACGATACGATCGATTGGTAAAGCTTATCAGTGGAGGAAAAGTGGATTTGCCGGCCGCCGGGTTTGGTATGGGAGATGTTGTGCTAACTGAGTTGTTGACTGAGCGTGGATTGATACCAACTTTCGAACCGACAGTGTTAGTGTATGTAATTATCCAACATGAGTCTGTTCGCGAATATGGTTTGAGCATAGTGCAAAGATTGAGAGAAAAAGGATATTCGGTTGATTATCCGCTTAGCCAAACTAAGTTGGACAAACAAATCAAGGTGACGCGTGATTTGAATGCTCAGGTGGTTGTTGAAGTGGCATTGGATTCCCAGAGTGGGTTACCCTACGCAAGGGTCCGACTGGCCAACCTTCCAACCGCGGAGCAACGAGTGGCCAATGACCCGAGTTCGGTTTGTCAGATCGTAGGGGATTTTTTGAAAGAACAGGTGCATTCGATAAGAGATTAAATCCCAGTCGCTTTTAGTAATCACACCCTACCTTTGTTTACGGGTGGTTTTTGAGTATGTATTAGCTGTTTAAGCATTGGCCGCTTGTTTTTGGGACCACTCATTTGGGAATTAGATGGAACGGAAAAACAGCGTTCAAATGGGAATGAGTTGCATTTGGCTTTGTCGCTAAAGTTTATCTTTCTCGCCTTGAGTGGGTAAACTATGTTGTCGTTTTGCAAAGTTGCTAGTTTGCTTGTTGGAGCGTAGCTTTGAAACTTGCTTTTTTGTGTAGAATCGATATGTAAGTCGTTACATGCGGACAAGAGAACTTACGCAGGTCAGGTGTAGAGTGTTGATGTGAGGTGGCAAGATGTCGAACATTTCACAGATTTTTTTATATTCACCCCTAGTAGAAACGCTTCGGTATCCGGAGGAATGTCCGTTTAAAACAGAGCGAGCTTCAATTGCACGGCGGAGGTTGTTGGAATTTGGTTGGTTAGTTGGGCCGGAAGCACGTGAGATCCACGTTGAGCCTGCAACGATAGACCAGCTGCTACAGTTTCACACACCTGAATATGTTGAGGAATTACAACGAGCGGATGGAGGCGAGCTTACTGTAAGAGGAATAGAAATGGGATTAGGCACTCCTGATACACCTGTGTTTAGGGGAATGTTTGCGTATAGTGCGTTGGCTTGTGGTGCATCGGTTATAGGGGCACGATTAATTGGGAAGGGTGAGGCTAAAGTGGTTTTTAATTTAATGGGTGGGTTGCACCATGCTAGACCAGCGCGAGCCGCCGGCTTTTGTTATCTTAATGACGTGGTTCTTGCGTGCTTGGAGCTGGTAAAATTGGGGCACAGGGTATTGTATTTGGATTTAGATGCCCATCATGGGGATGGAGTGCAAGAGGCGTTTTATAGTCGAAATGAAGTGTTGACAATATCCCTGCACGAGACTGGTAAGACCCTGTATCCTGGAACAGGTTTCGAAGACGAAATAGGGGAAGGATCTGGTGTTGGCTACTGCGTGAATATTCCATTGCCTCCAGGCACTTATGATGAGGCATATCTTTTGGCGTTTAAGGAGGTAGTTGAACCTTTGGCTCATAAATTCGATCCGGATACTGTAATCGCGGAATTTGGAATGGATGCTCTGGCGGGTGATCCGCTTACACATTTAAAACTTACGAACCGGGTGTTTTTGCAAGTGGTTGAGTTTTTGAAGGCGCTTAATAAACCTGTATTAGTTTTAGGCGGGGGTGGATATAACGTGGAAAATACTGTGCGGGGTTGGCTTTTGTGTTGGAAGGCCTTTGGAGAGTTTGGACATGAGATGGATTGGAGCGTAGGTATGGGTGGAGTTTTTCTTGGAAACAGCGAGTGGGTGGGCGGCCTTGAAGATGGAGAAGTTCCTGTTTCTCCCGATCAGAGGCAAAGGGTTGAGTCAGAATTGATTCCCGTGCTCCAACGGCTGAAATTAAGATTGTTCCCTCAGTGGGGGCTCCCTGTGGAATAAGTTTGTGGTCAAACTAGCATTCCCGCAACGCTAATTATTAAACGCAAGGATGTTCGAGTCTTTGCGGGTTGCTAAATGTTCAGATGGGAATTTTAGGGAATTGAAAGTAAGCAATTCTTCGGTGATTGCGTGTGCGGGTCAATTGCCGAAAATTTAGTGGTATCCATGGCTGCAGGTTACCTTCATTGCAGTGATAAAGTGGAGACATTATTGGAGTGGTTTGTCCAGGTTATTGACAAGCCCGTGACAAACCCATTGAAACCCATCCTAACTGTTGTGCCTAATTGGACCCTCTCCAGCTGGTTACGGTACCAATTGGTAGCGCGTTTGGGTGTACATGGAAATTGTCGATTTGTGTCCCCAGAACGGTTCGTGTGGGAAATAGCCATAACTTTAGTGCCCGAACTCGCCATGGATTACCGTTATTCAAAAGGGGCACTAGCACTAGCAATTTTTAAGTCATTGCCAACAATTTTAAATGATAACAGAAAAGGGGTTGTTTTACCGTTGGATCTGCAAGCGGCATCTCCTCAACTGATACATCAATTTGCACGAGTAGTTGCCGATTTATTTGATCAATATTGCATCTACCGGCCAGAGATGATCAGGGGTTGGCAAGCTGAAAGTTCTAATTGGCAAGCGGAGTTGTGGAATAAGGCGGCTTCTAACTTATTAGGTCGAACGCCGGTGTATCTTTGGGATACGCTAAAAACAAAGTTAGAAAGCATGTCTGGCGAGGTAGAGGGTTTGCCTGAACGGGTGATCTGTTTCGGGGTTTACATGTTGCCCCCAATTTATCTCGAGCTATTAAATGCACTCGCCGCACTGACTGAGGTGCATCTGTTTGTTTTTATGCCAGCAAAGAAAATTTGGGAAGTTGTGACGAAACCATTTGAAGGTAATTACTTTACAACACCACCAGAGAAAATAGCCAGCCGGATTAAGGATCAGATTAATGTTCAACATGGGTTTGTGGGTAGTTGTGTGGAGTTGGGGGTTGAACATGCGGCATTGATTGCGTATAGGTGTGGAAGGTGGGTTCATAAGGAAAGATTTTCGGAGCAGTGGCCACACTCATTGTTGGGCGAGGTCCAACGTAAAATTTCAGAAATGAGTACTTTTTCTGGGGGAAGTCATTCCTTGGTAGACGACTCGATTCAGATCCACGTGTGTCATAATAGGTTCCGAGAAATTGAGGTCTTACGGGATCACATTTTAAAGTGGCTTCAAGAAGACCCGGATTTGCGTTTAGATGAGATAGGGGTTTTTGCGCCTGACATAAGCAAATACCAACCGTATATTGAAGCGCTTTTTGGTGAAGGGAGTGACCAGGGTGGGACAATCCCGTTCCAAATTATTGGTGGGGGCGAGGGGAACCGCTCCCCCGTTATCCATGCGTTGGAATGGGTTTTGAAGATGTTAGACGGGCGGGCTACTGCGGGGGAATTTATTGGGTTTTTGGGTATGGAACCAGTGCGGTTAAAATTTGATTTTTCTTGGGATGACGTTTCGACAATTGTTCAATGGATTATCCGGACAAATATTCGATGGGGCTTGGATGAGATTCATAAGGCGCAAATAGGATTTCCAGGCCATGACTATAATACATGGCGCAGTGGTTTAGATCGCCTTTTGTTGGGATATTCGGTGGCTTTCAATGGCGCATTTGCCAAAATTGTACCAGGGGATCCAATAGAAGGTGATCGGGTCGAGTTATTGGACAAGTTTTTAGCGTTTGTGAATGCAGTAGCCGAAATAATAAAGCGGGCAAAACCTGAAATGACAGTCCCAGAATGGTGTGAATTAGTGCAAATGGTATTGGATAGGTTACTTGTCGACCCTGATCCAGCAGGCCTAGGCATAAGACGAATACGTGCCGCAATACGTCAAATGGCAGAAGACGCGGAAGCCGCTCAATTTGAAGATCCTTTACCCTTGGTGAATTTGCGCGAAACATTTTTGCTCACGCTCTCGGACCCGTACGAAACGCGAGTTGGACATCCCGCTGGAGTTTTATTTGGTTCGTTTAAGTGGACACATACAGTGCCCATGAAGATAATCTGCCTGATTGGGCTTAATGATAAAGAGTTTCCGAGGATAGAAGAGCATTTGACATTTGATTTGATGAGCAAACACCGGCAGGTGGGTGACAGATCAGTGGCAGCGGAGGATAGATATGTATTTCTGGGGGCTATTTTGAATGCGCGGCAAAGGCTTTATCTGAGCTATGTCGGAAAATCAATCCGTGATAATTCCGACGTACCGCCCTCGCCTTTGTTACAGCAGTTTATGGATTTTATTTGCGAGAGCTTCAATGTACCTTTGGACGCGCTCGTTAGAAGGCACCGGTTGCATGGGTTTTGTCATGTTTATTTTGACGGGCGGGATGACCGGTATTTCAGCTTTTCGAGGTCTAACTATAGCGCTGCTTCTGCGCAGCCGGATCGTTCTGCGGGACTTGCGAAAACGTGGTCCAGGCAAAGGCAAATTAGGGTCCCTAAGTCTGTTTCAGTGGATAACTTGGTAAAATTCTTCCAAAATCCAGCCAAAGTATTTTTACAGGATACTTTCGGTATAAGCCTTCCGCCGGAACCAGTAGAAATATTAGAAAGCGAGTGTTTTTGGCCGGAACCTTTGGTTGGTTACGAAATCCGTAAAGCGATTTTTGACGGGATCATAGAAGGGCAGGATATGGATACGGTCGCTGAACGTTTGTATGGTTCTGGGTTGGTGCCAAAAACTAATGCTGGTAAGGTCGTTATTGAATCGGAAAGAACCAAGGTGGAACCAATCGTTGAACGGGTTAAATCAAAGTTTCCAGACTCTGTCCGAGCAAGTAAAGAGTTTATAGATTTTGAAATTAATGGGTGGCGTATCACTGGAGAAGTAGGACCTTTATTGGGGGACAGAATTGTCCTGGGCAGGGTAGGCAGGATCCGGGCCAAAGATCTGCTGGAAGCGTGGATTAAGCATCTAGTGTTAGTATGCGGGAAGGGGGGAATAGGTGGAGCTACTTTATTAGGGTTGGAAGGAAATAAGATCTCTACTATAACTTTAAACCTTCCAGAGAGCCCACAGGCTGTATTGCATGAGCTATTGGAAATCTATGCGGTGGGTATGACGCGTCCGATCCCCTTCTTTCCTGAAACCTCATTTACATATACGGAGCATCTTATCAAGGGAAGCGAGGATGGCCTACAGGCGTTGGAAAAGGCGCGCAAAAAGGCTATGGATGTTTGGTTAGGAGGGGAAGAGGAAAGGCAAATTGCCGAGTCGGATGACCCCTACTTTGATCTTTGTTTTGCTGATTTTGCTCTGCCGAACGAGGATTTTGAAAGTTTAGCGATAAGGATTTATAAGCCATTGTTAGAATCCTGGCAAAAGTTAGACGGCTAACATGGAATTTGATCTGATCGAAACGCCTATTCAACCTGGGACTATCCTAATAGAAGCCAGCGCTGGGACAGGGAAGACGTTTGCCCTGTCGATCTTGTATTTGCGTTTACTTGTAGAGGCAGGATTATCCTCGGACCAAATTCTTGCGGTAACTTTTACTGAAGCAGCTACGCGGGAACTTCGAGCGCGTTTACAAAAGGTTATTGGCATGGCGGTAAGAGTGCAACAGGGGATTGTGTCTCAGGACCCCATGGCGCTATATATCCAGGCAATTCTAAAAAAAAATACGGTTAATGTAGAAGGGGCGTATGAAAGGCTTCGATCGTCGCTAGATTCCTTTGACCAGGCCCCAATTTCGACAATTCACAGTTTTTGTTACAGTGTGCTTACTCGGTTTCCTTTTGAAACTGGGCATGTGCTGACGGCCCAAATCATTCCAGATGTCGAAGTGGTGTTAAACTCTTTGGCCGAGGATTTTTGGCGATCCTATATTTCGCAGCAGCATAGTTATGTTGTTGCTGCGGCTATTGAACTCGAATTGACTCCCCAACGCTTGGTTCAGTTTTGGAAACGGGTATTATCCCAGCATGGGCTTAAGATGGAGCATGAACTGAGCAAAGAAGTTGCAGAACAGCAAATCAAGGAGGCCTTAGGTAAATTGAAGGTTTTAGAAAGGGAATGGGTTCGGATCTTGGAAGATCTTTATAAGTGGTTCGAGCAAAACAAAAATTTTCTGAAAAAGGAGTGGGGGGATGGGGAAAAAATCTCACTAATTTTCGACATAGTGGGTCGGGCTGTAATGGGAGAAGCTTTTACACCGCAGGCGATAAAATTGTTAGCTGAACTAAGGCCGGAAAAGATTGTTGGGGCGGTGGATAAACGTTTCAAGGCGAAGACGACACCGGTTCCCGAGTCTTTAAAGTTTGTTCAATACGTAGTGGAATCACAATACCAGCTTGGTCGTGGGCTTTACATTATAAGTTTAGCGTATCTAAAAGAGAGGTTGCCCGAGTTTAAAGAGCGGAGCGGGATATTGGTGTACGATGATTTACTTTTGCGAGTCGCAGAGGCATTGGAAGGTGACCGGGGTAAAGATCTCATCCGGCAACTTAGGGGGATTTACAAAGCAGCATTGGTAGATGAGTTCCAGGATACGGACCCTCTCCAGTACGAGGTTCTTAAGAGAATATTTGAGCCGGCGAAGGGTAGTCTCGAAAGGTATTTGATTTTGATTGGAGATCCTAAACAGTCTATTTACAGCTTTAGGGGTGCGGATGTTTTCACATATCTTAAAGCCGCAAAGCAGGTATCTAAGGTATTTACGCTCACTCGCAACTGGCGATCTACTCCGGATTTGCTTCGCGCGATTAACACATTGTTTGGAACGCATTCCAATCCGTTTGTCTTTCCGGAAATTGGATATCTACCTATTTTTGCGGGTGATCCAGGGTCTAAAAGGAGATTGGTCATTTCTGGCAGTGGGGAGGAACCTGGTCTGGAAATTTGGTTTTACAAAGGTGAGGATGAAAAACCACTTACTAAAAGTGAAGCGCGGGCAAGGATTTACGAGCATGTTGCATCCGAAGTAACTCGGTTACTCAACTCAGGGGCTTCTATCGACCATACCCCTATATCAGCAGGTCACATTGCCATCTTAGTTCGGGAAAACCAGCAAGCTAAACGAATGCAAAAGGTTTTATCCCGCTACAATGTGCCTTCCGTTTTGCATACAACAGAAAGCGTTTTTCATACACATGAGGCTTGGGAACTTTGGTGTGTTTTGAGTGCGATCCTAAACCCGGGCAAAGAAGCCCAGCTACGCGCTGCTTTGTTAATGCCGATGTTTGGCAGAAGACTTGATGACGCCTTTGAGCTAACCACCAATGAGGCTGAATGGAGTGAAATAGTTTCGCGATTTAAAGGGTATTTGCAAATATGGGAACGTAGAGGGTTGTTTCCGATGTTTCAAGCGTTGGTTGAGGTCGAGGGCGTAAAACCAAATTTAATGCGGTTTGTTGATGGGGAACGGAGGATTACAAATCTATACCAAATTGTTGAGTTGCTGCACCAAGCTGAGAGCGAAACCGGCCCAGATCCGCTTAGAACAATGAGTTGGTTTGCTCGTAAAATGTTTGCTCGGGAAATCCCACCCGAAGAGTACCAAACACGGCTAGAAAGTGATCGGGATGCGGTCAAAATAGTGACAATTCACCGAAGCAAAGGGCTAGAGTACGATATTGTCTTTTGCCCATTTTGTTGGGAGGGGATCGGCGGTGATCGAAACAAAACTCTGGTCAGACCTATGATTATCCGAGATCCAGTGAAAAAGGAGTCGTTGCTTTGCTTTGACACTCCCGGTACGAAGATAAATGAAGATGCTTTTGCAGTGGCAATAAAGGAGAGTCTGTCTGAGGAGGTTCGGGTGGTTTATGTAGCCTTGACTAGGGCAAAGGTGAAATCATACTTGATCTGGGGCATAATAGGGGGTAGTGAGACTTCCCCACTTTGTTGGTTGTTCATGCCACCTGAGACTCAAGCTAATGACAAGCAGGCTTCTTATTCATTTACAACTGATGTGGTGACGAGAGGTTCGAGTAAAAAAAACTGGCTTATTCCGTGGTCGCCCCAGGCTGGAGTTGAAATGGTGCAAAGTAAACTTTTAAGTTTAGAAAAACAAAACAAGGATGCCATCAGAGTAGTGATTAACCCAGACCCACAACCGTCTAAACTTTTATCCCAATCAGACTCCCAGATTCAACTGCCGGTGTTGAAGTCAATCTGGCGCGTGCCCAAACCAAGCTGGGAATCTACCAGTTATTCTTCACTAATAACAGGAGAGGATTTGGACTTAACCGATTACGAGATTTGGGCTGAACCACCTGTGGATGAAGGAATTGAAAATGAGGAACTTCCTCGGGGCGTGATTGCAGGCGAGTGCTTACACAGAATCCTAGAAAAGATAGACCTTGCCCGACCTGAAAGTGAGCTGAATCTAAGGATTATTAAGAAGGAGCTGAATTATGCGGCAATTTCTGAAAGTTATGTGCCAAAAGTTGTGGAAATGGTAAAGAGACTGAGTGCAGCAAAGTTGGTTCCTAGCCCTGGCCTGATATGTAAATCTGTGCCTGAAATTCCAATTGATATTAGGCTAGGTGACATTCCCTTGCATAAGAAGGTTTGCGAGATGGAATTTGGGTTTTCCGTTCGTAGGTTTGATTTCTCAGAGGTGATAAAAGTGCTCGTTTCCTATGGCATTAATCGGGCATGTGAACTGGAAGCAAGGACGCCACCCGGTTCACCTACTGTTGTAAAGGGGTACATTGACATGCTGTTTGAGGCAGGAGGCAAATTTTATGTGGTTGATTGGAAGTCAAATTGGTTAGGAGATACACCTTCTGATTATACGCCTGAAAAACTAGCCAGAGAGATACTTAGGCAGCATTATTATTTGCAGTACCTTATTTATACGATTGCAGTTGAAAAGTTTTTGCAGTGGCGAGTACGGGACTACCATTACGACCGATGTTTTGGGGGTGTTTGGTTTATATTCCTCCGTGGTGTATTTCCAGAAGTGCCAGGAAGCGGAATATACTACGATAGAGTGCCGGGAAAGCTGATCGATGAAATTGGGAAATACTTGGTTGTAGAGCCCATTGTTGCCAAGAAATGATGATGGAATGTATGCCTATTGAACCGTATTTCCTTGGGCGCTGTGTTACCTGTTGGGAACTTAGCACATTGGACATGGAATTTGGTGATTTTATATGCCGGGTATCTGGGACGAACAACCCGGTAGTGAAATATACCTGTGCAATCCTCAGTTGCTCGCGTAGGTTTGGAAGCCCGTGTCTGCATTTGGAAAAAATTTCGGGGAAAAGTATCGAGCTAGGCAGCACTGGTTTGACGTTCCAATTCCCTGATTTAAATGAGCTAGTTGATAATCTGATTAGGTGTGATGCTATTGGTAGCCCTGGCGAGCAGAAGCCTGTGATCCTTCATGAGTCAGGGCGGCTTTACTTGCACAGGTATTGGGAATACGAACAGCTAGTTGCTAGAGAGATTGCTTATCGGGCTCTGGGGCAAGAGCATAATTTTAATGAACCGGAGTTGAATTTGATATTGTCCCGATTTTTCCAGGATCCTACAAAAAGAGACGATGCACAGTGCTTAGCTGCTAAGGTAGCAATTTCGAAAAATCTGTGTGTTATCACAGGTGGGCCTGGTACTGGCAAGACGCACACGCTCATTCGCGTAATAGCTTCAATTATCGATTCACGAATTAAACCACGACCGCGAGTGGCTTTGGCAGCGCCTACAGGCAAAGCGGCAGCGCGACTTGTTGAGATGGTCAGATCGGCTGATATAGTCTTGTCAGATGGTTTACGATTAAGTGATTATTTAACTGAGTCCATCGGCACTTTACACCGTTTGTTAGGAGCCTCGGAAGACCTTACAACATTTAAGTATAATGCAGCTAATTTACTTCCCTACGATGTAGTGGCTGTGGACGAGGCGAGTATGGTAGATCTTGCGTTAATGGCGCGGTTACTGGCGGCTTTGCCGCGTCACGCAAAACTAATTTTATGTGGTGATCGTAACCAGCTAGCTTCGGTAGAGCCTGGATCGGTGTTTGCAGATATCTGTGCTGCTTTGTTGGATGCCGACCGATTTTCTGATTCGGTACCTAAAAGCGTGGTCCAATTGACAAAAAATTATCGTTTTCGTGAGTCTAGTCTCATTCACCAATTTAGCGAAGCTGTGGTACGCGGAGACGTGAAGTTGGTAGAAAAAATCTTGGAAGAGGCAAAATCTGGCAGAAACGATCTAGTATGGTTTCCAATGGAGGAAATGAGTCGTTCCCGTGATGTTTTGCGGGAGGAAATAGTAAAAGGTTACCATTCGCTTTTTAAGTCGCTTGACTCTCCCAAGGAAGCCTTGCGTACCTCGACTCAGTTTAGGATATTATGTCCATTCCGAGAGGGACCGTTTGGCGTGGTATTTGTAAATAGATTTGCGGAATGGGCGTTAGGTGAGGCTTTTGGGGTATCAACTCATGCATCATGGCTGTCTGCGCGGTATCCAGGCCAATTGATTATTGTAACGCGGAATGATTATTCATTACGTCTATTTAATGGCGACTGCGGTGTGATATTGAGAGCGAGTGCAGTAGGAAGCTCGCATTCAAATCGTGAATTGGTTGCGTGTTTTCCATCAGAGAATGATGAATATAGGATGATCTCCCCAGTCAGATTGCCTTCTAATGAGACTGCGTTTGCTATTACGATTCATAAGAGTCAGGGGTCGGAGTTTGATGAAGTTTTAATCCTCCTGCCCAAGGAATCTACGCCCTTATTGGGTTTAAACAGGGAATTGATTTATACTGCTGTAACCAGGGCAAAAAACAGAGCAAAGCTTTGGTCAGAGAAAAATGCTATCTTACGCGCGATAATGTCACCAACCAGCCGTGAATCCGGATTACGGGAAGCTATCTTTCGGGAGTTCCAGGCTTAGCTCAAAGGAATTTAGTTCGCAATGCAGATGTGATTGGCCTAATGAAACAAGGCTTACTTACACCGCCTCTGCCGTAACATGTAAGCTTTTTATCGGCTTTAAGAAACAGCTTATGATTGCTAAGGTTTATTTGCATCTGAGTTTGAGAGAAGGTGGCTCACGTTTTTGGTTGGAATGTGTACTTTATTGGGCGCTTTGTTGCATTATACGTTGTATATTGGCTGGGTTTGAGAAGAAACGCCTGATTTTTTCGAACTCGGCAAGGGCGTTTTGGTATAGGGGTGGAATAGTTTGGAGTTGATTGGCTCGGGCGAGTTTTTCAATTTCGCGCAGAATTGGGACTATTGATGTAAGACCTAAGGTTGCGCTAGCGCCAACTGATGTGTGTGCAAGTCGATAAACTGAATCACCCTCTCCCGCAGCTAAGGCTTGCTGCAATTTGACCATTTGTTCTTGTGTCTGGGTTAGATAAAGCTCTACCAACTCACGGACCATGTCTTCGTTGCCATCGGCCATTGCCAGGAGTCTTTCGACGTCAATTTCGGGAGGCTCTTCAGCTTCTTTATCGGAGGCAAGCGAAGGTTGTGTAGGTTGTTCGACAGCTGAGTTTTGAAGTTGTTCTTGGGGTAGGCTAACCGGTTCAGGGGGTGCTGGTGCTTGCTCAAAGGTTTCTTGTGGTAGATTATTCAAGATAAGGGGTGCCCATTTTTCTATCATTGCACGTATATCAGCAGGTTTTATAGGTTTTGCAAGGTAATCGTCCATTCCCGCATTTAGGCATCGTTCTCGGTCTCCTGCCATTGCTATCGCTGTCATAGCAATAACGATTAAGGGCGGATAATAATTAGGATGGGCCTGGAGATTGTTTTGCCTTTGCCGAATTTGACGGGTGGCTTCAAAACCATCCATTTCTGGCATCAACACGTCCATGAATACCAAATCGTACCGCTTGTGATCGAGCGCTGCGAGTGCTTCTTTCCCATTGGCCACAACATCAGGATTGTACCCCAATTGTTGGAGTAGTTTAACCGCCACCTTTTGGTTAATCACATTATCCTCGGCGATAAGAATTCGTATTGGGTACATATGCGCTAGTTTTTGGTCGGTTTTTGATGACGTAACGGTTTGGATGCGGTCCAGCTTACGAGCCGGAGTAGTTGCTACGACCTGGCTCAGGACCTGTTGTAAAATTCCGGGTTTAAGTGGTTTGGTTATGCAGGCGGCGAGGTTTAAACCGGTGAGTTCTGGGCTGTCGGGTCGCGGTGGATTGATTGATGTTACCAATATAAGCGGTAGGGAGCTACCATTGGGAAGTCGTCGGATCTCTCGTGCTAGCTCGACGCCATCCATTTCGGGCATTCTGTAATCCAGCAATGCAAGGTCAAATTTCTGCCCTGATTGTAGTAGTTTAATTGCGTCGTAGGCGGAGGCTACGCTCTTAGGGATCATCCCCCAACGTGTGGTTTGGAACTCAAGTATCCGCCGGTTGGTTGGGTTATCATCTACTATGAGAACACGTTTTCCTGTGAGTTCAGGCAATTTACGATCGATTTGGGTCTGTGGCACTCCTTCCACAATTTCGAAAGGCAGGTAGAAATAGAATGTTGATCCTTGTCCTTGTTGGCTTTCCACCCACATTTGCCCTCCCATTTGTTCAACTAGTCGTTTGCTGATAGCCAAACCGAGGCCGCTACCCCCGTATTTACGAGATAACCCGCCGTGGACTTGGGAGAATGGTTTAAAAAGTTTGTCAAGTTTATCTGCAGGGATACCAATACCGGTATCTCGAACTGCAAAAAGTAATTTGCATGTTTGGTCAAGGGGATTCACTTCATCCGGAGCCCTTTCTTTTGGCATGCGTTTTACCCATACTACGACTTCTCCGTGTTCTGTAAACTTAACCGCATTGCCAATTAGGTTGACTAAGATTTGGCGAAGTCGAGCTGGGTCACCCTTTAAAGCTGTCGGGACTGATTCTTCGATTTCGTATGAGAGTTCCAGGTCCTTTTCGGCAGCTTTAGGGGCAAGCACATCCAGTGCATCTTCTATGCATTGGCGCAGGTCAAACGGTTGGATGTCTAGCTCAAACTGTCCGCTATCAATCTTGGAGAGGTCCAGAATATCATTGATGAGAGCTAACAACGAATCCCCGCAAGAACGTATGGTTTCTACATAACCTCGTTGTTCCTGTGAGAGAGGCGTTTCTAATAGCAGGCTGGCCATTGCAATGACCCCATTCATTGGGGTTCGAATTTCATGACTCATGCTAGCGAGGAAATCAGCCCGCGCTTTGGCGGCAGCTTCAGCCGCGGCTTTTTCCGATTCTGCTTTTGCCCGTTCCGCAATTAAGTTGTCAATCCACCGTTTTTGAATTATCGCGTTTTTTATCCGAGCTTGGAATTCATGGTGGTCGAAGGGTTTGACCAGGTAATCCGAGATGCCGAACCCAAAGAGTCTGGTTTTATTTACTGCCGTGTTGGAATCGATAATCGCAATTACAGGGATGTGTCTGGTTGCATCGGTGGACTTAAATTCTTGGATAGCTGCTAGTATGTTCAGGACTTGGGTAGTAAGGCATGCTACCACAGCGTCGATTGCGTTCTCAATGGCAAATTCCGCCAGGTCCTCGCCCGTGGGGAGGGATATTATTTCATGCCCGTCTAGCATTAAAACCCCGCTAAGGAATTCATGGGAATGCGCATCTCCACCAACCAACAGAATTTTTCCTTTTGCATCCATACGGCCCGATTCACGGTCTCACATCAGTTTATAGGTTTTGTTTACGAAGTGCCACACCCAAATTTTAAGCAATTTAAGCACCAACGGTCGTACGGATGGGCTTCTTTACCCATTGCGGGTGGCTTTTGTCTAGGTTTGAGACAGCTCAAGTGTTTTTCTTTTATGAGATAGGTCCATTAATTGAGCACTATCTGGATAGGGTGTCCCAATTTGAATTTTGGGAGGGGCTACACAGGGTGATAATGAGCCAAGGGATGTGGATAACGTGAAGCACATTTGAAGTATTGCCCTTATGTTTTGGTTTAGACATTATACGCTGACTATGGCGAACGGACGTCGGATATATCCGTTTCATTTGATCGAACCCAAATGGCAACGGTTTTGGGATCGCGAAGAAACGTTCCGGGCATTTAATCCGGGAGAGGTGGTTCCTGCGGGCCATCCATTTGGAATTAGGCACGGTTTGGAAAACAAGACGGTCAGTGAAGAAAACCTGCCCCCAAAGTTATACATTTTAGACATGTTCCCTTACCCTTCGGGTGCGGGTTTACATGTAGGGCATCCTGAAGGTTACACGGCTACCGATATACTTGCGCGGTATTTCAGGTCAAAGGGGTATCATGTGCTTCATCCGATGGGATGGGACGCGTTTGGCTTGCCTGCGGAGCAATACGCAGTAAAGACTGGCCAACATCCTCGGGTCTCGACCGAGAAAAACATCGCGAATTTTAGGCGGCAAATTAAAAGTTTGGGATTCAGCTATGACTGGCGCCGCGAAATTGATACCACTGATCCAAGTTACTACAAATGGACCCAGTGGATCTTTCTGCAAATATACAATAGTTACTTCGATCCGTATTGGAAGAAAGCCACGCCCATTGCGCTATTGCAAGATGCGCTTTCCGAAACTCCTACGATGAAAGAGAAATGGAATGGGAACCCATTTCTTTGTGAAATGCATAGACTATGGACGAAGCAGACCCCACCAGAGAAGAGAACAGACTCTTACATGAGACACCTAATTGATAAATATCGGTTGGCATATGTAAGTGAACAACCAGTTTGGTGGTGTGAGGCTTTGGGCACCGTGCTTGCAAACGAAGAGGTTTCAGAGGGTAAAAGCATAATTGGTGGGCATCCGGTAGTGCGCAAACCGATGCGTCAATGGATGCTCCGAATTACTGCTTATGCGGAGCGCCTCTTGGAGGATTTGGATCTGATAGATTGGAGTGAGTCATTAAAAGAGATGCAGCGTAATTGGATCGGGCGTAGTGAAGGTGCAGAGGTTGATTTTAAACTGACCCATTTACCGGAGAAAGTACAGGTATTTACTACCCGGCCTGACACATTATTTGGGGCGACCTACATGGTATTAGCACCCGAACACTTCTTGGTGGATGAGTTTTTGGCAATTGCAGATGGTAAGTATGTTGTAGATCAACACATAGAAAGTGCAGTAGTTGAAGTGGTTGATTCCGACACAGGGCAGTGTGAGGTGCTTCCCACTGATGCGGCTATCCAAAAAGCCCGGCATGCTGGTTTAAATCTGATTGCTTATAACATTAGTGTTACGCCCCCAAAGTGTGTAATAATGAAGCTCGAAGAATTTGAAAAGTTTGTGTCAGCACTGCGAGAGTCCGCCCACCAAATTCGCAAATACCGTGAAGAAGTTGCTAGAAAATCTGATTTGGAACGCACAGACCTCGCGAAAGAGAAAACAGGAGTATTTACAGGGGCGTACGCAATTAACCCAGTAAACGGTGTTAAGCTGCCCATCTGGATTGCAGACTATGTATTGATTAGTTATGGTACCGGGGCAATAATGGCAGTCCCTGCCCATGACACCCGGGATTTAGAATTTGCGACGAAATATAACCTGCCAATAATTCAGGTTGTTCAACCACTGGATCCCTCCACTGATTGGCGAGGGTATACTGGGGACGGCATTGCAGTCAATTCAAGTAACGATGAGATTAGCATCAATGGTTTGCCCACACCGGAAGCAAAAAAGAAAATAGTTGAGTGGCTTGAATCCAAGGGGTTTGGGAAACGGGCCGTTAATTATAGATTGCGTGACTGGTTATTTAGCCGGCAACGTTATTGGGGGGAGCCATTCCCCATAATTTGGAAACGCGATAAGGATGGCACCTGGTATCATGAGGCTTTGCCCGAAACTGCTTTACCTGTGATCCCACCAGAATTGACAGATTTTAAACCGACTGCAGATGGGAAACCTCCCCTTGCTCGAGCGGTAGATTGGGTAAACCTGCCTGATGGGTC
This sequence comes from uncultured Verrucomicrobiota bacterium, assembly GCA_964654645.1. GTDB lineage: Bacteria > Verrucomicrobiota > Verrucomicrobiia > Limisphaerales > CAZZJO01 > CAZZJO01. The sequence goes on from CAZZJO010000063.1 coordinate 41,127, forward strand.
ACAACGCGAAACTAATACTATGCCGCAATGGGCAGGAAGTTGCTGGTATTATCTGCGTTATTTGGATCCGCAGAATCCAAATAGGTTTGTGGACACCAACGTTGAGAAGTATTGGATGGGGGCTAAGTTTGTCTCGAGATACGGTAAAGCGTACGCATCAGAAAAAGTTACTGGCGTGGAAAAACCCGGAGTTGATCTCTATGTAGGTGGGGCTGAACATGCAGTCTTGCATTTGTTGTACGCCCGGTTTTGGCATAAGGTGCTGTACGATTTAGGATATGTGTCGACCCCAGAACCGTTCTTTAAACTTGTGAATCAGGGGCTCATCTTGGGAGAAGATGGGCAGAAAATGTCCAAAAGCAGAGGGAATGTTGTAAACCCAGATACAGTCATACAACAATACGGTGCAGATGCATTTAGGATGTACGAAATGTTCATGGGCCCCTTACAGGATACAAAACCTTGGAGCACAAAAGGGGTAGAAGGCATCTATAGGTTCTTGGGCAGAATCTGGAGGATGTTTGTGGATCCAAAGAGTGTGACTGAGTTTAACCATGCAGAGACACTTAACCCGAATGATCAATCGTTGCTGGGTATCATTCGACTTTCACCAGAGATCCAGGACGTATCTCCAACTCAGGCTCAGCTAAAGGCGTTACACAGGTGCATTAAGAAAGTTACCGAAGATATCGAAAGCTTGAAATTTAACACAGCCATTTCCGCCTTAATGGTTTTTGTCAATGAAGCGATTAATTGGAGCCCCAAGCCAGCAAGTGTGATGCGAGTTTTTCTGCAGTTACTTGCGCCATTTGCACCACATATAGCCGAGGAGTTATGGGAGAAGTTGCATCAAGCAATTTGGGGTAAAGCAGCTCCGAGCCTGACATACGAACCATGGCCACAACATGATGAGAGGTATATCGTAGAAGAAATGATTGAAATACCGGTCCAGATAAATGGCAAGTTACGAGATGTAATTACGGTGCCGTCTGACATAAGTGAAGAGCAATTGATACAGACTGCCTTAAAATCTGCAAAGGTCGCACAAAATCTCAGTGGGAAACAAGTCAAACGGACCATTGTTGTGCCAAAGAAGCTCGTAAACATTGTAGTACAATAGAGCTTTTCGAGTGAGGTTGCGGGGCTGGAAATATTAAAGTAGAATATAAAAGGCGTGCTATTCAGGCGATTGACAACCAAAGAGGTTTTGGCATTGTGCATACTAGCAATGCTTCTGCTGGCTGGTGTGTTGACTAAGACCGTCAAAAAACATTTACTCTTAGGCAGTGGAAGCGTTGCGCCGACGGTTGTAAATGAGCATGTACCAGATTGAATTTGACGAAATAATTGATCGAATAGTTGCAACTGACCCTCGGTATGATCGGGAGGCATATTACTTTGTTAGAGAGGCTCTCGATTATACCCAGGAAAAGGTATGTAAGCGTTCGGGGGGACGCCCCCGTCATGTAACTGGTAAGGAACTTTTGGAAGGTATTCGTGAATACGCTTTAAAGCAATTTGGCCCGCTTGCAATGTTTGTACTGAATGAGTGGGGGATACACAGGACCGAAGATTTTGGCGAGATCGTGTTTAACATGGTGGATGCGGGATTACTGTTGAAAACCAAGGACGACAAAAAAGAAGACTTTGCTAACGGGTACGATTTTGAAGAGGTTTTTAAGAAACCATTCCTTCCTGAAAGCAAACAGGTTAAGGGCTTGCCGGTGCCCAAGGATCAAAGTCAAAGATAAGGGTTGGTTCGATTAAACTTACGAATTTTCAGGCAAGGATTAGCCGCAGATCAGATGAGTAACAGTTTCATTGCCTCGCTTCCGACGCATATCCAAAAATTGGATAACGGATTACACGTAATTGTCAGGGAAGATCATTATAACCCAGTAGCTTCGGTCCAAGGTTGGGTCTGTACAGGAAGCATTCATGAAAGTAAATGGCTAGGATCGGGTATTTCACACTTGCTAGAGCATCTTTTGTTTAAGGGTACCACCACGCGTAAAGGGCAAAGGATAGACCATGAGATTCAAGAAGCAGGGGGCTATATTAACGCCTACACCTCATTCGATCGCACGGTTTACTGGATAAATTTACCTGCAGAAAATGTTAACATTGCGATTGATGTAATTTGTGATGTGTTACAAAACGCCATTCTCCCGGAAGAAGAGTTTGTTAAGGAGACCGAGGTAATTCGGCGTGAAATGGATATGGGGGAGGACGATCCCCACACAAAATCCAGTCGACTGCTCTTTGAAACTGCCTACACGGTAAGCCATTATCGATATCCCATAATTGGGAATAAAGCCCTATTTGATCAACTCACACGCGATGATGTAGTGGAGTACTATAGGGCCCGGTATGTGCCAAACAATATTTTTCTGGTGATTGCCGGAGCTGTAAATCCGGAGCCCGTATTTGAGAAGGTTCGGGAAACAATCGGAAAGGCTATTCCACGCCCACTACCGACTGAATATTTGCCAACCGAACCGATTCAACTTTCCCCGCGGGAATGCGTAGTAAGTGGACCTGTGGAACTGACTTATCTGCATGTTGCTTGGCATATTCCAGATTTCAGGCACACCGATATGCCCGCTTTAGACGTGTTGGCTTTGCTTTTAGGTGTGGGGAAAAGCAGTCGACTGGTTGTAGAACTTCATCAAAAAAAGGCGCTTGTATTAGCAATTGACGCATGGACATTCAATCCTGGTGCCGAAGGCTTATTTGGAATTTCGGCTGTTACTAGGCCTGAGAATTTTAAAAGGACGTTAGAAGAAATTCATGCACAAATAGAGGGCCTTAAATCTAGACCCGTGACCTATGAAGAGCTTCAAAAAGCAATTAAGCAATGCATAGCAGCTCGCCTTGCAAGTAGAAAAACGGTCGAAGGCCAGGCTGCTGAGCTTGGTAGTAGTTGGATACTCGCAAAGGATTTAACGTTTCTGGATACTTACCTGGAAAAGATAAAGGCTGTGACTCCAGAGCAGATTTATGAAGTTGCGCAACGGTATCTTCGCTTGACAAATCAGACCACATGTGCGCTTACGCCAGAAGTGAGTAGAGTCGTTAGTGTAGGTACGACCCCACGTGGTGAGGTGAGCAGACCACAATTGTTTAAGCCCCGGAATGAGATGCGGGTTATTATAAAGGAAGATCGACGGTTGCCATTTGTAAACCTGGTGGCCGTGTTTGGAGGGGGTACGCTTTTCGAAACACCAGAGAACGCAGGAATTACCCGGCTTTTGTCTAAAATGCTATTACGTGGAACAAAATCACGCAGCGCAGAACAAATTGTGGCAACAATAGAAGGAGTAGGGGGGCACATCAATACCTTTAGTGGCAATCATAGTCTGGGGATTACAATGGAGGTTTTTGGTGACGACTTCGAACTTGCTTTGGAAATATTGCACGATTTGATTTTTAACTCCGTATTTCCTGCTGAGGCGTTGGAGCAGGAAAAGACCCTTCAGTTAGACCAAATTGCGGCGGAACGAGACGATTTACTTACCCACGGCCTGAATGTAGCGAAAAAAAGCTTGTTTGGCTCCAAGGCATATGGATTAAACATTTTGGGTTCTGAGGAAAGCCTGAAGAAAATTACCGTCGAATCATTAAAGGAGTTTTGGATGCGATTATGTGCACCGCGTAATTGTGTTTTCGCAGTTTATGGAAATTGTGATTTTGATCGCGTGACGCGTGCAATTGAGAAGTATTTTGGGGCTTGGTGTGACACAAGTAAGATGTCAATCCATGAACTCATTAGCCAGTTGCTGGTCGACTTTAACACCGGGTCGAAAGTCGTAGAACCTCACGATAAAAATCAAGCTGTGGTTATAGTAATTTTGCCTGGCACTACTGTGTTTTCCGTGGATAAATATCCGGTTGAGCTTATACAGGAGTCATGTAGCGATATTGGGTCTCGTTTGTTTATACGAATCCGGGAATCGTTGGGCTTGGCTTATTATACAGGGGCCATAAATTTTCCAGGGCTTGTGCCTGGTTACCTTGCATTTTATGCGGGTACGGCACCACGCTATGCCGAGACAATTGTAAAAGAGATCCTAAATGATTTGGCAGAACTTCGGCAGACTGGACTTCAACAAGAGGAGTTAGATCGTGTAAAGGCTAAGGTGTTAGGACAGCGTAAACTTAGCAGGCAAGACCTAGGTAACCAAGCTCGGGCGGTTGCTTTAGACGAACTTTTGGGCCTTGGATACCTTAACCAAGAGGCGGAGGACAAGCACTTCGAGGCTATTACCAGGCAAGACGTGGTAAGTGTGACCCAGCGGTACATTGACCCTGAAAAGGCGGTAATTGTTGTGCTCAAACCGGAACCTTCATGATTCAGACATTCCAACACCCTGGGGACAAAAATTGATTGATTGGGTTTTGATTTAATGTAATTTAAAAAATGTGCCAGGTGCGCGCGTAGCTCAATTGGATTAGAGCGTCGGCCTCCGGAGCCGAAGGTTGTGGGTTCGATCCCCGCCGCGCGTACCATTTTGTTAGCAAGGGTTTGAATTTTCTTACAAATTGTTACTGACGCGTGGGCAACGCAGGTTGAGTAGTCTGATTAGTGGCACCTTTTTCCACGTTAGAAGCAGCTGTATTTGCCATGCGCGCCCGCTTTTCGTCTAAATTATCGAGTTCCCGGGCAGTAGCCCGCACTATGCGTGATATAGCAATTTTAGCAGCTGTTGGATTACGTTGGTTTGCTTGGGCCTCTTTTTGGATCCTGGTCAGCATTGACCGCAGTGTTTCTTGGTACTGTTGGATTAAGGAACCCACTTCTGGGGTGACGCGCCATCTTAACCCTTCCAATTGGGCAAGCTTTAGCTTAACCAATTCCTCTTGTGGTTGATTGGTCCAGTTTATAATCAAGCTTTGCAACGATACTATACGCCATTGAGGAGTAGAATTCGTAGCTTGGTCGTCCAGCACTTGGACAAGCATGATTTGGCGTAATTTCTCAAGTGCATCCGGTGTGTTATATCGCGCTGCCAAATCGCGGAATTGAAATGCGGATGTCTTTAACAACCACCACTGTTCCATTTCCTTAAAACTTGTAAAGTATTGATTGAGTGCGGCTAATAAGGCTTCTACTGGGTCGCGGTAAAATGCAAACCTGTCTAAGTATGCGCAGAGAGCTACTGACCCGCCTCGTAATTGTAAGAGTTCGTATACGAGCAATTGGGAGCTGTGTCTGAACGCTAATGCATCACTCCCGATTAAATTAGTTGGTTGTGGCGTAATAAGTTCCGCTAAAGAGAACACTCGGTTAGTGGAAAAAAATGCATGAGCCTTGGCTAGTAAATGCGGCTTAGGGCCTTGCCGTGTGATGCTAGTAATTGGAAGGTCGAATTGAGGGGTCATTGCCATTGCTGGCACTAGTTTTTCCAAACCCGAATCAGCAATTATGAGTTCAGAAAGACCTTCAACAAGCCATGTTGGAGGGTAAACCTGTTCCTGGGTTTTTCTGTTAATCCATTCCAAAAGCAAAACATGAACAGTGGTTCTGACAAATCGGTCGGGGTCAATCACCTCGGGCATTTCAATCTGATAATACCATTTGTCAGCTATCTTGCCCGAGACGATTTGAATTACTTGGTCGGGGCTGACTGCCGAGCGCAGCATTACGTAAAACTTCCCACTCCATTGATCAGGTGCACCTAACTGCCACAACATCGCTTGTTTGACTCTTTCACATGCAATGGCAGTTGTTGATGGGGTTAATCGGACCCAATTTTCGAACGCGGGTCCGGCAAAAGCCGGAGGCAGCGGTCGTATTTGTTGGTCGCCGTACACGACAAATTGTCCCGAGCTACTTCGCACCGGTGGGGGTAATTGTCCTTGAAAGAGGTTTGGTGTCGGTGATGAGGTAAGCGACATTGGATTCTGACTAGTGAGTTGTGCCGCGTTCTGTGCAAACAAGTGCGTGGTTACCAGCGTAAAAATTAATTGTACTAATGTCCGCATGAGTAAACACTTCTTTTGTAACCTCGTTAGCCTGTAAAAACAATAAAATGATAATCCCTGCTCGCTCACTTTTCACCAGAGATTTGGCCATGGCCTAGGAAAGGCGGTTCGGCGGCGCGTATTGGGTTGCCAAAACGTAGGTGTGGTATTGCTGTGTAGATTGACGCCCTTCGTTACCTAAGTTCTTCCTTACAACTACGTTGGATTCTGGATGTTTAATGTCTCCGGCAAAAACAGGATATATGTAGGGCCAAAATTGAAGTTTCACCCCTTAAGGAAAAAAGCGGGGAAAAATTGCTTTCTGGTATGGGGCAATTAACCACTCCAACCCTCCCCCTCCTTCCGTAAAAACCTTTTATGAACCCGGATTCCAGAGGGGATGATCCGACTTTTAGGATGTTTAGCCTGTTTGTTGTGCGGTAGCTTTACCCTTGACCGCTAGGGCGTTGCGTCCAATCCGTTTCCTGAGGTAAGTAAGCTTAGCTCTTCGGACCTCGCCGCGGCGTTCAACTTCGATCTTTAGGATCATTGGGGAGTGCAAAGGGAATACGCGTTCCACGCCTTCGCCGTAGCTAATTCTACGAACCGTAAATGTTTCATTAATCCCTCGCCCCCGCCGACCAATTACAGTTCCAGCAAAAACCTGAATTCGTTCTTTGTCACCTTCGCGGACACGAACATGCACCCGGACCGTGTCACCCGGCTTGAAATCTGGTAGATCCTTACGCAAATATTTTGATTCGATTTTATCCAGCAATGCCTGGTTCATAGTTTTAGAAGTTAATTTTATCCGGGGCATGTCGCCCCGCAGTAATGTTTAGCTCTTATAATTTGCCTATTAGGGTTTTGCTGGTCAACTCTTGATTTGTGTTGGTGCGAGTGGTTCGCATACACGCCTCTTTACAAGGGTACTACGTTAAACCTCTGGGCTAGTAATTGGGCGAGCTTAATGGGAGCAGAGTTGGTGTATTATAGATGTATGGGGTTTGGCTAACCGCCTGTTTAGGTGCAAGTTAAGCTAAAAAATGCATTTTCGTCGTCGAGGGTGTGGTAAGTTAAATAGTCTGCTCTCCAAACCTTGGGATTTATCTTAGGGCGGGGCCTTGGTCTGATTTCTTGTACCGTAGATTACGGGTTAGGCCGGGGCATATCCGAAATTACCTTCCTGTTCGTTGTTATTCCTTATTATGAGGAGGGCACAAGCATTCTTAGACAGATTGGCAAGGCAGATTGGTTGCTTCAAACTTAGGGCAACATGGTAACCGGATAGGATTTATTTAGTTTCTGGTATAGGTAACAGTGTAAATGGATCTCGCAATGGCAAGTCGACGACTCGACCCGAAACAAAGTTAGTTATGTGAACGTTGTAATCAGGGTGTCCACGGAAAATTTCGGGTTTATCCCCCACGATTAGAATCAGAGCGTGGTTTGTATCAAGAACCCGTTTCGCAACGTTTAGGACGTCACTTGCTGTGACCCGTTGAATATTGGAGATGTAATCTTTCCAGTAATTAGAATTTAACTGGAATCTTCCGGAGAGTTCGTCTTGGGCAAATGTAGAGGCGATTGCATGGGGGGTAGAAAATGCGTCTGATAATCGACCTATAAGGTATTCTTTGGCCCGTTGAAGTTCTTCGTTTGAGACACTGCGTTTCCGGATTTCTTCAATTTCTTCGAACACTAATGCTAGAGCGCGAGCTGTTGTTCTTGATTTTGTTTGGAGTGAGATTTCGAATGGTCGGGGGAATAGGGGATCTACTAGCGCAAGATAAGAATAAACTGAATAAGCCAATCCTTCATCTGAGCGCACGCGATTGAAAAGACGGGAGGTGAGTCCGCCCCCGCCAAAGATGTGGTTCATAATGATGGCTGCGAAATGTTCGGGATCGCCCCATTTTATGGAATTTGGCATGATAATCCTTACCCGGGCTTGATTGACTTGTTTGTGAACCATGTAAATTGCGGGTGGGGCAAAGGTGAAATTGGTGGGTGGTAAGGGAGGTTGTTCTCCTCTGAATGGCCATGAGCTAAACATAACCTCCAGCATGGCCAGGATTTGGTTACTTTGAAAATCGCCGCTGACTGCGACGACAAAGTTTGATGGCCAGTACCAGTGCTGATGGAATTTAATCAAATCATCCTGGGTAATTGCCTCAATGGTTTGGCGGGTGGGTAACCGGCTTACCCATGAGTTAGTACCGTAAGCCAAAAACATGGCCTCGCGTGACTCAATAGATGAACTGTTATCGTTACGCTGTGCCATTTCTTGGATTACTCGTTGTTTGACAATTTTTAGCCTGTCTTCCTGGAATGCAGGGGTCGCTAATATTTCTCGAAGTAGCTCCAACGCATTGGTCAAGTGTTGTGATAAGATGTTTAGCGAGACTGTGGAGTAAAGACTACCGCATGAGCAAGTCAAGATTGCTCCCAAGAAGTCGACCATTTCGTCTATTTCGTCAGCGCTATGTTTAGATGTTCCGCCTTCGACTAACAGTGTTGAAGTAAGTTCTGCAAGCCCAGTCAGATTAGTTGGTTCCAGGTATTCTCCTGCTTTAACGAAAATGGTGATTTGGACAATTGGAATAGTATTGTCTTGGACGAGGTAGACGGTTGGACCTGATTTTAAAGTAAACCTGTGTTTAAGGGGGTCTGGAGGGGTGTAGTTAAGCGGTTTAAACTTAAGCTGTTCAGGGCGTTTCGGAATAGAGGCCGAGTTTGTAGTTGTACAAAGGGTCAAAAGTATGCAACAGGTCAACAACCTAAAAGTTAACATGCGTATTTTCATGACACCTTAATTATCCGGGTTTTTCCTGGTAAAGATTCCTACTAACCTATTTTCGCGTTTGAAATACGTTTGAGCCACTCGTTGCACGTCGTCCGAAGTAACAACCTGGAGTTTTTGAAAGCGTTCATTGACCTCACGCCAATTACCTTGCCCTTCGTGAATAAGTAGTGTCAACATGATCTGGAAGTTGTCCTCTAGTTTACGGTATTGAGTGGCCAGGAGCTTGTTTTTAGCTTTTTGCAGTTCGTACTCTTGAACACCTTCTCTCTTTATACTTTCGAGGATTTCGTAGATTGCTTCTTCTACTTTTTCCGGGGGGATACCATCTCGGATCTCAGCCCCGATGTTAAAGGCTCCAGCCCAACGTTGAGATGCTTGGTTTACCCAAATGGAAGTAGCTAATTGGTCTTTCAACACTAGTTTACGGTGTAGTCGTCCGGATGGACCAGATAACAGTGTGGCCAGTATACTGAGTGCGTAAGAGTCTTTGTGTGCGAATGGTACTGTATGCCATAGAATTTCAATCTGTGGGTTGCATTCGGCTTGGGCGTACATTCGTTTTTCTGCTACTGAGGGCATTTCAATTGTCACGACATCGGGTGGATCTATCTTACCCCGAGGGATTCGCTCAAAGTATTTTCGCGTTAGGCGCTCAACTTCACGTGGATTAAAGTCACCCACGAGGACAAGCGTAATATTTTGCGGCGTGTAGTAGGTGGCAAAAAATTCGTCTGCGTCTGCCTTTGAAATGGAGAGTAAGTCTGAAGGCCAACCAATCACCGGCCATTTATATGGCACAGAATTCCAAAACATTGCCCCAAATTGCTCATAGTGTCTCCCCAAGGGGGTGGCTTCGACTCGGAGGCGTCGCTCTTCCATGACCACCTCGCGTTCCGAATAAAATTCGCGGAACACAGGATGGAGAATTCGCTCAGATTCCATCCACATCCAAAGTTCAAGTTTGTTCGCCGGCAGGGAAACAAAATAGACTGTCATGTCTTCTGTGGTAAATGCGTTGAGTTGAGTCGCGCCAGCTTCAGAATAGATTTTGGAGAATTCGTTTTTTACCAGGAGCTTACGCTGTTCTTCCACAAGCTTTTGGAACTTAGCATTTAACTCACGCCAACGCGGTGTCATGTTTTCCGGGTTTATCATGTCTGGGATTTCACCCCTGCGAAGCATTTCTCTGATTTTACGTTCTTCTTGCCGCATTTGTTCGCGAATAGCCTCTTGCTCTGTAATAATCTGAAGATCTCGTTTAGGGTTCTTGCTACCGATGGAGCGGGTTCCTTTGAACATCATGTGCTCAAATAAGTGGGCTATGCCAGTTATTCCAGGTCGCTCGTTGGCGCTTCCGACTTTTGCTACCCAACCTGCAGCGATGCGAGGTGCGTTGTGCCGTTCAACCATCAAAACTCGCATCCCATTTTTTAAAGTCACTTCCTGGACGGGAATGTTTTGTGCCGGGCAAACCTGCCAGAGAGCAAGGGTGAGGATGCAGCTTGTTATATGTTTCGCTATCACGCGCATACTTTAAACCAAAAGAAAAGGGTAAGACAATCATTTGGTTGTGAATGAATGCGATTGGATAGCCGAATGGATATCACACCATGGCCAAAATGGCTTGCCATTTGGATTTTAATTGCCCCCATTAAGCCAAAGATAGTGCATTGCCACTAGGAATTGAGTTTCCGTATGACATAGGAAGGATATTGGTGTTAGGCGGAAACTGTTGCGTTGAAAGGTTCGTTGGATAGTTAAGGCTGCGTACCGATTCATTTTTGCTTCGGAATAGGGGAAGAGCCGGCAAAAAACAGATTCACGCTTGACGCGGTATTAACGCATAGAGAAAGTGTTTGTATGCGCGGCCAAGGACAGAAAACCCGTGGCGTAAAAAGAATCTCTATCTCACTGCCGCCGGATCTTCAAAAGGAATTAGATCGAATGATCCACGAAAAAGGCTACACTAATCGTTCATTAGCGCTAGCTGACATGATCCGTGATCACCTGGTGGAGCATAAGCAACATCTGCCAGACACAGTTATAGCGGGTAGCATTACGCTTGTGTATGATCATCATTCCCATGCTGTGACAGATCTGCTGCTGGACCTTCAGCACAAGTACAGGCATTTGATCATTTGTACGATGCATGTGCATTTGGACAAAGACAATTGCTTGGAGATCCTTGCTGTCCACGGTAAGGCAGGCGAAGTAAAAATGTTAGCGGATCGACTCATCTCTGAAAAGGGAGTTAAACATGGCAAGCTTACCATAACTTCTACGGGGCGGGATTTACCAGCGTAAGGTGCGGCTAGTAGGTAGTGGAGCAAGTGGGTCAGGTGTCCTTCGGATGCGGATTATCAAACATGTGTATTCTACAGAACGGCGAACAGTATTCGAGTATCCAATTATGATCGGGTCTGGATTGGATGTAATACTCCTTTGGGGCCAACTTTGAATTTTTGGCCGGCCCAGATCACCGTGTTACCTAAGAAGGAAGTTACCCAGATGGATACGGCTAACAGGTCGCGCAGTGGTACCAGAAACCAGTTTTTCCAGCTTAGTTCACTGCGAACAAGGTCGAGATTAATGAAGGTCGCGTTTGAACCGGTTGGTTTACAGTAATGGTCTGGGTAAATCGCTGATGGAATATACCGGAGCAGTTTTGTAGCGAGATCTCTCGCTACGAATATCCGCAGTGTGATTATAGCAATTGCAGTAATGAGAGCCTGGATAGTTTGGGATGTGATCCCGAGGAGGACAGCCCAGAACGTTGTATTGGCCAGAATGCTGAGTGTGTAGTTTATGGGTTGGACAGATTTGATTGTGCGGGCCCAACGCAATTGGTGTTGCCAAAGGTGTTTTAGTGACTGGCGCGATATAAAACATTCAACTGGCATGGGCAGCATCTTTACTTTTAGACCGTGGTCATGCACTAGTTTGGCAAGGTAATAGTCATCAGCCAAAAAATTCCCAATTCGCTCAAATCCACCTATTTTTCCCAAGGTAGTTTTCTTAAAACCGATTAGGGCGCCGAATGCGAAGCTTTTGTTGCCGATTGTATGGGCTAGAAGTGCTTGGGCCCAGAAATCAGCATTGGTGCCAATTTTTTCCAGGATCGCAGGAATGGAATTATCACCTACGATTGCGTATGGGCAAAATACCAGTCCGGTTTCCGGATTTCGGAGTTCTTGCACAACGAGGTAAAGGATATCTGGCGGGACTCTCACGTCTGCATCGCTTAAGACATAGATCTCGTTTTGGGCATGCTTTTGTAACTGGATGAGGGTAGACACTTTAGGATTATTAGCTGCCTGTTCCGGGCAGATAATGTATTGTACTTGGATGTTTTGGTGATTGGCTGCAAGGGTTTTGACAAGATTTAGTGCGGGGTCAGAGGCATCTTTCACTCCGAACAAGATCTCAACCCTATCGGTGGGATAATTTAGATGGAAAAAGCTATCTATTGTCACTTCCAAGTGAGCGTCAATGCCTCTGAGTGGTTTGAAAATGGTGATTCCTGGAGGTGTGGGATGTTTATCTGGGTGAAAGGGTTTAAGAAACCTAAATTTTCGGCCAGATACCCACTGCCAAAGCAAAATCCCAGTGCTTATAGCAGTCAGAATGGCACATGCAGTTACCATTGTAATTTTCGGGGTATTGTAAGGCTGATGCCTTGCAGTGAGCAAACGTGAATGACAAGTAAAACTGCGATGGCACGCCCGGCGCGATTCGAACGCGCGACCCTCTGCTTAGAAGGCAGATGCTCTATCCAGCTGAGCTACGGGCGCACCCTTTACAGCTTAAACTTTATTCATGCTCGTCCAATTGTGCAAGCTTTGAAATCGGTGCCAATTAATCGCTTTTAGGTGGAGAGGTCTGGCAACTAGGAGAGGGATTTAAAGATATAGCCGTGTTATGTACATGCGTGATTGCAGATTGGAGAGGAGCTAGTATGCTTTTTGGATATGGAACTACTTTCACAGTTAATGGACCGGCTGCAACGGCACCCAAAACGGATAGTTTTCCCAGAAGGCGACGATATACGTGTTATTCAAGCGGCCCGTCAATTTCAAAGTTTACGTTTAGGGGCACCAATTTTGTTGGGGAAACGCGAAAAGATAGAAAGGATCGCTTCTGGGGCGCGAATTTCTTTGGAGGGAATAAGAATAATTGACCCCCAACACAGTGAGGACCTGGAAAGATTAGCCCGTGCTTATCGCATGCTTGTTGCTTCCCATGGGATGAAACTAGTGGAATGTAAACATGCAATGCTTAATCCGAACTATTTTGGAGCCATGATGGTTGCTTTGCATCAGGCCGATGGGTTTGTAAGTGGGGCTACTAGTCCAACTTCGGTGGTATTGCGACCTTTAACGCAAATAGTGCGATTGGCTCCCGGAATCCGTATACCAGTGGGATGCGCTGTGGCAGAGTTGGAAGACCGAAGCGTTGGAGCTCGTGGAGTATTATTTCTTGCGGACTGTGCTGTTTCTGTTGATCCTTCCATGGATGACTTAGCAGATATTGCTGTTGCGACTGCTAAGTTTGCACATCATATATGTGGAATCCGGCCGAAGGTTGCATTTATTTCCCATGCCACACGGACACGTACAAGCCCGCCTGGTCTGGGTAAGGTTAGCGCGGCTGTCGATTTGGCAATCCGAAAGGCCGAAGAACTCAGTATTGAAGCGGATTTCGATGGGGAAATGCAGATAGATACTGCTTTAGTTCCGGAAGTGGCTTTGCGGAAACTGCCTCGCAGCAAAGTCGCCGGCCAGGCAAACGTCTTGGTTTTTCCAGACCTGCATTCTGCCAATATAGCAGTCAAACTGATAATGCATTTGGTTCATTCGAGGGTTTATGCCGCATTATTGCTGGGTCTCAATCGCCCAGCCGCTTCCGTTTCACGTGGTTCTACTAGTACAGCCATATTTAATATGGCGGTACTGGTAGGTGCACAAGCCATCAACTACCATGAACTATATCCAGGTGCTATTTAACTTTGCCCATTAAAGATTATCATGGAACTCCAGTTGCAATTCAGTAGTGTGGTACGGGATTTGCCGGTATACATTCCTGGGCGCCCCATTGAGGAAGTAGCCCGAGAGTACGGTCTTGATCCGAAGGAAATAATTAAGCTCGCTTCCAATGAGAATCCGCTAGGCCCTTCACCACTTGCTGTAAAAGCGGTACGAGCTTTCCTCCGCAAAATACATTTGTACCCTGATGGGAACGTTTTTTATCTCAAAAATGCCTTGGCTCACAAACTTGGGATGAAACCAGAGAACATTGTGTTTGGCAATGGATCAAATGAGATATTGGAACTTGTGGGACATGCTTTTTTAGAACGCAACGCCGAAGTGGTTGTTTCCCGGTACTGTTTTGCTGTTTATCCAATCGTAGCGCGCCTATTCGGAGCGAAATTGGTCGAGGTACCTGATTTAAATTATGGGCATGACCTCACGGGAATGCTAGCAGCGATCACCCCCGAAACGCGGGTGATTTTTGTGGCTAACCCGAACAATCCCACTGGCACACGAGTCCCCAACGAATCACTGGTTAAGTTTGTCATGTCTGTGCCAGATCATGTGCTAGTAGTGGTGGACGAGGCTTATTTTGAGTACTTGGAAGATCCGCCTGATCTGATCTCGATTATCCGGGAAGGTAGACGCACGAACCTGTTATTAGTACGGACGTTTTCGAAGATTTATGGGTTGGCTGGGTTGCGCATTGGGTACGGAATTGGTGATGCGCGCGTAATTGCTATGCTGGAAAAGGTGCGTGAACCATTTAATGTGAATGCAATTGCCCAGGTTGCCGCTTTGGCTGCGTTGGATGACACTAAACACGTTACACGGACGCGTAGACTTAACAACAGGTCGCTCCGTTTCTTTGAAAAGGAGATTAAGCGTCTGGGGCTGGAGTACGTGCCATCGGCAGCCAACTTCGTTCTTGTAAAGGTGGGTGCGGGGGCAAGAGTGTGCCAAGAAATGCAACGCAGAGGAGTGATTGTCCGTCCAATGGACAGTTACGGATTGCCCGAATGGATTAGAATATCCACTGGGACAATGGCAGAGAACCGGCGGTGTATCGACACGCTTTCTGAGGTACTTAGGCTTGCAAAATGAAGGAATGTCGAGGTTTATTCGCCAATAATTTTGACAAGCACGCGTTTGGGGCGTCTACCATCGAACTCGCCATAAAAGATTTGTTCCCAAGGGCCTAAATCAAGGCGACCATTGGTTACAGCAACGACGACTTCGCGCCCCATTATTTGCCTTTTCAGATGGGCGTCGGCGTTATCCTCGCCCGTTTTGTTATGATGGTACATGTTAATTGGTTCGTGGGGAGCCAATTCATCAAGCCACCGTTTGAAATCTCGATGTAAGCCAGGTTCGTCATCGTTAATAAACACACTTGCAGTAATGTGCATGGCGTTTACCAGGCACAGGCCCTCTTTTATCCCGCTCTGTGTGACGAGATCCTGCACCTTTTCGGTGATGTTAATAAACTGGACCCGTTCGGGTGTGTTAAAAAGTAGGTAGTGGGTAAAGGATTTCATAGCCAGCTTGTGTCCCTGGTGTAGTGAGGGTTTGATAGATTGCGGTGTGGTACCGCACAGGTGCATTTTTTCGGTTTAGGTAGTGGAATAATTGGTGTGTTCATTGGCGAAAAGCTTACGAATGATGTCTTCCACAGGCACTTCCTCTATATCGATGTCATGGACGGGTAATTCGTCGAGGACTTTTTTGCAAGCATCTATTACACGGTCCTTTTTGACTTTTAAGGTGATTTTGCCTGGTTCAACCCGTATGATTTCGCCTAGTTCGTTTAGCAATGGTGGGATGGGTTGTTGGGATGCACTTCTGAGATACACGGTAATGACTTTTGCGTCTGAGAACCTTTCAATGACGGTGGCAAGGGGACCGTCAAACACTATTTTCCCGTGGTCAATAATGATCACGCGCTGGCATAGTTCTTCAATATCCGCCAGGTAATGGCTTGTGAGGATTATTGTGGTTTTTTCTTCTTTGTTATACCGTGCGATGAAATCGCGGACTATTTTCTGCGAGACGACGTCGAGACCAAGTGTGGGTTCGTCCAAGAACAAGATTTTTGGTTTATGTAGCAGAGCTGCAATTAGCTCTAGCTTCATCCGTTCGCCTAAGGAAAGTTCGCGTATGGGCACATGAAATTTCGAGGTGACGCCCAGAATGGTACCGAGTTCTTCTACGCGGTTGCGCCATTCTGGAGAAGGGATTCCATAAATTTTTGCGTTTAACTCGTATGTTTCCATTGCCGGTAAGTCCCACCATAACTGATTCTTTTGCCCGAGGACGAGGGCAAACCGTCGTCGGTATTCTGGATGTCGTTCCCATGGGACAAACCCTAGGACTTTTACTGACCCACTAGTGGGATAAAGTAGACCCGCGAGAATTTTAAGGGTAGTTGTTTTACCCGCGCCGTTTGGTCCCAAAAAACCTATAAGTTCACCTTCGGAAACCTCAAATGAAATGCCGTCGACAGCGCGGATATCTTCAAACTCTCGCCTAATAAGGTAACGAAGTGTGCCTTTCCAGCCAGGGTATTTCCGGTAGACGCGATAGATTTTTATCAGGTCCTTGACCTCAATTGCAGGCATATACTTAAGATGTTAGGAGCACTGGGGCTGGCTGGGTGGTATTATTTTAGCACTTGGGCTTCCAAATATTGCACAATTTCGCGGACCTTCGGGTCCACAGACATTCTATCTTGCACCAGCTTACATGCGTGTAGGACTGTGCCGTGGTCACGCCCACCAAAGGCTTCACCAATGGCTGACAAAGATTTTCCAGTTAAACGACGTGCTAAATACATTGCAATTTGTCGCGGGAATGCAATATTTTCTGGACGGCGCCTGCCTGTAAGGTCAGACACTCTAATGTCAAAATGTTCAGCAACACGTTTCTGAATCAGTTCAATCGTGACTGTGGGTTTAGCTTCTTCGTGTAGCAAGTCGCGTAGGAGCGATTCCACCGTCTCGATCGTGGGAGGTTTCCCATGCAGCGACGTATAAGACGTCACCCGGACCAACGCCCCCTCTAACCGGCGGATGTTCGACCTGATTCGCGAGGCGATGAATTGTAAGATCTCTTCGGGGATGTTAGTAGCGTTCATTAACTGGGCTTTTTTCCTGAGAATGGCAAGCCGGACTTCCATATCGGGTGGTTGCAGATCTGCCACTAGACCCCATTCAAACCGGGATACTAGCCTTTGTTCGAGGCTTTGGATCTCGCTTGCAGGCCTGTCACAGGTGAGAACAATTTGTTTGCGGGCTTCATGCAGGGCATTAAACGTGTGGAAAAATTCTTCCTGGATCCGCTCTTTGTTCGCCAAGAATTGGACGTCGTCTATTAAAAGCACATCGGTTTGACGATATTTTTTCCTAAATTTAGCCAGCTGGTTGTTTTGGATTCCGTCGATGAACTCGTTGGTGAATTTCTCGCAGGTAAGGTAGACCACCTTTAATTCGGGCTTATTTTGCAACACGTATTGGCCTATTGCGTGGAGCAGGTGGGTTTTGCCCAACCCTACACCGCCGTGTAGAAACAATGGGTTGTACGACTTGCCAGGAGATTGGGCCACAGCAACCGCCGCAGCATAAGCCATACTGTTATTGCTACCGACCACAAAAGTCTCAAATGTGTAATTAGGGTTAAAGTTGTTCTCGTGCTCAAACCCGCGATTGGATTCCCGTGGTTTAGCCCGGTGAACCCGGGGTTGATGGGGCGGAATAAGTTCTGGATGCGAACCAGCTTGTTCACTCACTCGATATGTAATTTCGCAAAACTGGCCAACCACGGAGGCCAGAGCGTGACCAAGCAAATCAGAATAATTCTCCCGGATCCATAGCTCGGTAAATTCATTTGGGACTTCAACCACAGCAACGTTGCCTGACAGGCTAAGAAGTTTAACAGAGGCAAACCAGAGCTTGTATGCCTGTTCGTTTAATACGCTCTGGAGCTGTTCTTGGACTTTCTCCCAAATTGCTTGTATATCTTGTTGCGCGGCTTCTGGTTTCATGTTTATAAGCTGCTTTTATTCACCACTATGTAAACTCAATATTTCAGAAAAAGGTCCGAAATAAAGTGCACTCGCTGCTGGAGATTGTGTTCTCCAAGCCCCAGCAAACTTCTTGCAATCCTTGTCGAAAATAAAAAATTTCCGTACACAACCCTAAGGTTACCAAAGACTTATAAACTACAGTAATCTTCTCCCGCGGACTGTTTCGTAGCCATTTTGTCCGCAGGCTGGCTTCTTCTTTTTGTCTGTTCTTTTTTAAGCAGCCTTTTGTTTGCGTGCCAGAGGAACATATTCACGGTTATTCACAAGTTATTCACAGTTTGGTCTCCTGTGGTTGTTGCCGTAAAACTAGCTTGTCAGTGTGTTCGATCTGCATCCAACTGGCAACTGGATGGCATGCTTGGGACAGATTATTAAGCACTGGGCTAAGATTGTTGTAAGCCTTTTGTTTGTTAATCGTCACCGATGTTTAACTTTTGGTTGGGGTTTTTGTTTTGTTGGCAATTGCACAGCAAAGTTGGAGTTGGCCGCCACTTTCGCTGGGTCATACCGGAATTTTTCTTGAAACTCTGGGCATTCTAAGAGGTGGTGATTTGGATGAGTTTTGTGGTGTTCGAGGATGAATTTTAGTTCATCTAAGTTAGTGGACCACTGGAAACCATTGAAGAACTCGGCGCCTCGGAACTGTGTTTTGTACAGGGCGTTTTTTGAGTAACAGGTGCCAAGGTAGATGTATTTGAAGCCAGTGTCTGCGAAGTATTTCACGGCCCAAGTCATCATGTAGATCCCCAAGTTTTGCTTGTAATAATTCAGGTCATAGAATGCGTAGTAGTAGTAGGCTAGCCGAGGTTCTTGTAGAAAGAGGGTTACGGTTCCGATTTCCTGGCTAGTGGCTGGGTCGTGGAAAGTCAGTAGGTGAGATATGATTGGAGCTTCGAACAAACCGTCTAGTCGTTCGTATGTCATAACGTCTTTGCCGAATTTGATATCGGCGTAGACTTTAAAGAACTCCCGGCGTTCGGGGGTATACTGGTATTGTCGGCGGGGTACCAGTGTAGCCGAGATATGTGAACATTTCTTTAGAATGCGCCTGTTTTCGGAAGACGGCGTAAAACGGGCCAAGTTAATTCTGATTTGCCGACAGAGGTAAAACCTATCAAGAAACCTGGAAGATGGGAGGAACCCAGCCTCAAACAAATCTGCCGGTGTTTCGCCTGGTTCAGGGAAGGCCCATACTGCGTAAGGAAACTGGTAGTGGTCATAATCCGGTTGTGCTTCTGAAAAAACCAGTTTCATGGTGGTCTTCCATCAATAGATTAGCAGCTAGGGAAAGAGTACGAATGCTAATTCTTAGTAGCAGCCTTTTTCCGGATAAGTGTTATAAGGAATGCGAGACTTGCAAACCCCGCTACAGTGGGTTCAGGAATTAGACCGAAGAACGCGGCTTGACCGGGAAGTAAAGTTGGAAAGCCTGCTGACCAAGCGCCGCCTGTGAAAACGCTGATATAGAAAGTTTGCGTGGCTGGGTCGATCCATTTGATCCATTCGGATTGCATAGGTGCACGCCCGATGATATCGCTAAACTCCGGGTTTTCGATTGGTACCACGCACGACCGCAAGACGATGCCTGGCCCGAGCACGATTGGTGGCATAAAAGATCCAGTATCCGGATCAAAACCGGCCCACATCTGGCCAATGAACATGTTTGTAAATGTAGCGGGGGAATAGACAAGGAAGCCTTCCCCGAGTTCAAAAATGTACTCTATGCTCCAACCTGAGATAGGTGAATATTGGGAAGGTGGCAGAAATTGTTGTGTAGCGACGTCCCATTTATACACTAACGTGCCGGCGGGTGCTTCCGGCATTATTTGGCTTAGTTTGTTCTCTTTGTAGATAAGCTGATTTGCGATCAGGTTACTGCCTGGTTGGATAACCACCTGGTACGCCACTGTCATTCCTTGGGCGAAAAGGCACCCCGCCCAAAAACAGCAAGTTAATGCCAAAAGTGTAAGAACTCTGAAAATTTTCATCGTTTCGCGTAATTAGATTACCACACTGGTGGGGACCGTCAATTAATCTACACTCATGCGTGGAGGGACAGCGTAATTTTGCTTTTTTGTTTTTTGATGCATGGCGTGGGTAGACCACTGCCAACCACAGAGCAACGTTAAAGTTGGCTACCACTTTGAAAATCGAGATTTGTTGGTACCTTAGTCTTCGGAGAAGAGGTATTCGAGGTCCTGTTTAGTCAAGTTTTTAGCAAAGGCTTCTTCGCCTAAAACATCGGATATGGTTTGTGCTTTTCGTTGTTGGAGTTCCCAGATTTTGTCTTCGACGGTATTTGGCGCGATAAGTCTGTATGCGTTGACGGTTTGGGTTTGGCCGATGCGATGAGTTCTATCGATGGCTTGTGCTTCGACTGCTGGGTTCCACCATGGATCATATAGGATCACGTAGCTTGCGGCGGTTAAGTTTAGGCCTGTGCCAGCTGCGCGGAGGCTTAGCAGGAATACACAGGGATCGGGATCGGCTTGGAATGCATTGACCACTTCCAACCGTTCTTTGGTTTGGCCGGTGATAATATATGTTTTGATGTTTCTTTGGTTGCATTCGGCCCGGATGATTTCAAGCATTTGGACGAACTGGCTAAAGACGAGCACTTTTTGGCCTTCAGCCAGGAGTTGATCGACCAACTCGAATAGCGTCTCGGTTTTACCGCTGGGCACATTGCATCCTATCAATCTAGGATGGCAGCAGATTTGTCGTAATCGGGTAAGGGCTGCCAATACTTGCATTCTGGCTTTGTTAAGGCCTTTTTCACGGATTGATTTAAAGACTTCCTCTCGGGAGTGGCGCAACTCGGCTAGGTAAACCTTACGTTGTTCCTCGGTTAACTCGCAATCGAGGCGTTGCTCGATTCGTTCTGGCAGATCCTTAGCTACCTGAGATTTTAACCGTCGCAAAATTAAGGGGCGTACTTTTGCAGCCAATTTCTTGCGTGCGATCCGTTGTTCGATTTCGGCATTTTCACCGTGGGGGTCATATGTGTGCAGGAAATGATCGCGTGACCCAAGGTAGCCTGGTTGGACAAAGTCGATAATGCTCCACAGATCCAGCAATCTGTTTTCCAATGGTGTGCCAGTAAGGGCGAGACGATATTCCGACTTAAGTTCTTTTACTGCCTGGGTAATTTGGGCATCAGGGTTTTTGATGTATTGAGCTTCGTCGAGGACAATAGCTAGGTACTGGAACCGTTGGAGCTCTTCCAAGTCGCGTCGTAGGAGCGCGTAGTTGGTGACAATGATGTCGTGTTCGGGGATGAGTTTGCGCAACGCGTGTCTGGCGGAACCGCTTTGAAGAAGCAACACTTTAAGGGAGGGGACAAAGCGTTCAGCTTCTTTGCGCCAATTTTGTAGGACTGACGCTGGGCAAATGACAAGAGATGGGCGTGTTAGTCCTTTGTTTTTCTCTTTTAACCAGGCGAGCCAAGCCAAGGTTTGGACTGTTTTACCCAAACCCATATCGTCGGCCAAAATCCCTCCAAGTTTTAGTTCGCTTAAATGGCACAGGAAATTGAAGCCATCTTTCTGATATGGTCGGAGCTGGGCCTTAACGGAGGGTGGGACCTGGTATGAGGGTGTGGCTTTAAACTTTTTAAGATATTCTCGGACGGCGCGGCCCTGTGGTGAATCTGCAAATTTTTGAAGTTTTTCCTCGTCGAAGTGTGCGACGTTGGCGAGGGGAATTTTTTGTGGGATGGGTACCAAGCCGTCCACACCCAATTCAGCCATCATTTCATGGGCTTGGATTAAGGCGTCTTGGTCGAGCATGACCCATCCTGCATCAGGCAGTTTAACAAACTTGGATTTGGCTGTTGCGAGCCGCTGTAAATCAGCCGGGGTAAGTTTTAAGCATTCTTGTTGCCATTCGGCGCAAACGCTTAACCAGTCGATCCCGCTGCCACGCACTGTTATTTGAGGCCTTAGGATGATGGGGTCTATGAACAGGCGGGTAAATTCTGGGTTAGCCAGGTACTCAGCGTCGCGTGGGCGATCGTCCCACACGGCGGCTAAGGATGCCAGGAAATGTTCGTTTGCATCGCTGATCCATAGTCCCGGTTCTGGGGTAAACCAATCAAGTCGTTTTAGCCATTGAGTGGCCGGTTCGAGCCGCGGGTCGTCTAAAATTTCTGGTTGGTCGACTGAACGTGTGTGTTCTGGATGTCGTTGCCATTCGTGGCCTGTCCAGATCCACAGGCTTCCATTAATTTCGCTAACTGCAAATAGCTGGAGTCGTATGACATCATCATGGAGCTCGAATACGAACCGTGGTTTGGCGCGGTGGACCACACACAGTTGGAGCTTTTCGCGTAGTGTTTCGGGACATGTCTTATGTAGATGCAGTAGAAGTCTGTGTCCGAGTTTTCTCAATGGTATTGCTGTCCTAGTTTTCCAGAACTCTAAGATCGTGGGGGGTGGCACATTCGGCACTAAATAAAACTCATGGCCTACTAGTGCCAAACCCGGTTCGGTGTTCAACAATCGAAGCTGAGTTGGTTCGATTGATTTACCATTTGGCAGTCTGAAAGAAGGCACAAAAAGTGTGTGTTCGCCGTCTTGTTCAAAGTTGGGCAAGAACTGGATGGTTTGGCCTAAGAATGTGTAATAAGCGTCTGAGTCAATAGCTTTGAGTCTAGGGATCGACCCCCATTTTGCCAGCCAAATTAATAGTTCTAAGCCAGACAGCGTGAGCGTAGCTCGCAAGTTAGGCCCGGGTTTATAATTCTCGGCCAGCCATTGCAGGAATGTGATGTCTTCCGGCGGAAACAATTCTATTTCGTGTGTGTTTCGTGTGGTGAGTTCTAGCAATTCAGCCAAGGTTTTTTGTTTGAGCCCGAGCCTAGGACGCTCCACATGGAACTCGACTTGGAGTGTCCATAGGTATGGCTTTTTTTCGTCTGGTTTCGGTTGGCAAAGAATCATCAAACGGGCCCGAGGCTGTTCGAGATGTGACGGGAGCGGTGGCAAAAGCCATTTTTCTAGTTCCTGGATGTATTGTTGTTCATGTTCGACGGCCCTGGCCTGTGCGAACTTTTCTTTATTAGCGAATGGGGCAAGTTCGGGGGGTACTGTGCGGCCAGCCCGCATGAATAAGAAGGCGAGCTGCTCAATCCGCGCATCCCCGCGCAAAGCCACCATTTGTTGCCACCAATCAGTCTCGGGGAAATCCCGCCTGGATAACGAAAGCCTTTCGAAGTAGTCTTCCAGCAGTAACCAGGCCTTCTGAGGATCGATACAATTTGCGAACTCGCGTAAAATGCGTTGGCGGTCTTCGACAACAGTTTTTGATTCTGAGAGTTCGCGGCGCAGGTCGGCCAGTGCTCCATAGGCCTGGGCTAGGACCTCCATATGTGCGTCGTACTTGCTCGCGGTTTGCCGTCGTTTGTTGTTTTTCTTTTCTGCCATTCGTTGAAACTCTTGAACGAGAGAAAGCGGTTTCAATGTATGTTAACACCAAGTTTACGGCTTGTGGTCAATAGTAAACGTGTATGGCAATGTCGTAACATTTACTGGTGGGAGCGTCAGTGGGTAGTGGGAAAGATCTGTTAGCCGCCGACGTGAGTCGGCGGATAAATCCGCCGCGTTGCCGCGGCAGCTACGCAAAAGTATGGTCCGGACCCTTAATGGGTGCGGATAACTATGACGGACAAACTCAACTCTTGGGAAACGCCCATGCCGGTGCCGCACGTGATATAATGGGAACATCGGTGTAAAGTGTGGGAAGATCATCCACCAGCTCTTTGGGCTCTTTTTAAGCAAGCTTAGTCCTGGGACTGTTGGTCCCTCTTAAGATTTGGTGGGTGAGTCTTGAGCCGTAATACCTCTTCGATTTGAGCCACGCGCTTGAGCAGGTCTGGCAGGTGTCGAAGGGCCATCAATTGACGTTTAGCTTGTTTATCAGGAATGGCGGGTGAACCTAGCACGTGTTGACCGTCGGGAATATCTTTGGTCACGCCGGATTGTGCTGCCACAATCACCCGGTCACCGATTTTTAGATGTCCAGCGATGCCAACTTGTCCGGCTAGGATTGTATAGTTGCCAATCTTAGTACTGCCAGCAATACCGACTTGAGCGATTATTATACAATGCTTTCCTATCTGAACGTTGTGGGCTATTTGGACCAAATTATCGATTTTAGTCCCTTGTCCGATCAAGGTTGGCCCGAGGGCACCCCTATCAATCGTTACGTTAGCACCTATCTCAACGTCGTCGCCTATTTCCACCCAACCTACTTGAGGTATCTTGCGATGGATCCCGCCGTCTTGAATGTATCCAAAGCCGTCTGATCCAATCACACTTCCTGAATGGATCCTGACCCTGTTTCCGATTTTGGAATTTTGGTAGATTGACACGTTTGGGAAAATCCGTGTTTGTGCGCCGATTCGAGATTTTTCCCCGACCCATACATGGGCCATGAGGATTGTACCAGGACCTATTTCTACGCCTCGTTCAATTACACAATACGGGCCTATATAAGCGGTGGGATCAATTTGCGCAGTGGGATCAACCACAGCCGTTGGATGAATCCCTGGCGCCGGATTAGCCTCCGGAAACAATTGGTCGAGTATCTGGGCTAACGCTACTCGCGGATTCGCTACGCGAATTATGGTTTTATCGCACGGGCCATAATTATCACCAACAAGAATCACTGAAGCGTTGCTGGTGATTGCCTTTTGAAAGTATTCCTGGTTTTCCGCGAAGGTTAGATCGCCTTCCTGCGCAGACTCAGCTGGAGCAACTCCACGTATTTCAGCCTCGGGATTCCCAATCACCGTCCCGTTAACCAATTCCGCCAGTTTAGCTGCTGTGAGTCTCATCGAGCCTGAGCCTACTTTGTAGAGTGTTTGGGACCGGTAATATGCACGGGGCGATTGTTTTCGTCTAGTACCACACAAGTGGGTGTCCAGTTTTTGGCTTCCTCCTGTGAAATTATAGTGAAACACATCACCACCAATCTATCCCCGGGTTTTCCTAGAAGAGCTGCCGGCCCGTTAAGTATGACTTCGCCCGATCCAGGTGTAGACGGTATGGCATATGTCTCAAAGCGTTCACCATTACTAAGGTTACTACAAAGCACACGTTCATACGGCAGAATACCCGCTACCTGTAACAGGTGACTATCCACACTCAAGCTGCCCTCATACTCCGGGCGTATTTCGGTCACCCGGGCCATGTGCAATTTGCTCTTCAGAATCTGGATTTGCATCGCGTTTGTGTCTGTTTTAACCAGTCGAATTTAAACGATTGAATCCCAGTATACCTGTGCATCACCAGGGTTCAACACGCAATATTATACCTTGATGACGTACATATGCGCTTGTGAACTAACCTAAACAAAGCTAACGCTTAATGTTCGAGATCACAACGGGCCATCGCCCACGTATCTGAGTCTTCAGAATAAAACCTGTGCAATCCTTTAGTTACGTATGCCATAAAGCACGAATTGCCCTTGACCTATTCGGTCTACCCATCCTCAGTGTGATGCTCTGGATTCAATTAGGTAAATTTGGACTCAAACCCAGTTTAGCAAGGAACCAAGTCGCACGACTGACCAATCTCCTCAACAAAACCCGAGGGGGTTAATCAGCGGGATTATTTAAACTTGCAGGCGCCTTTAATCGTGGGAGGACTGGATGAAATATACTTGAATTGGCTGATAGCATGAGGATACCGCATCAGTGCTTTTACAAGCCCCTTACAGTAGATCCATTTTGCAAAACTTCGAAAGCCGGTGGACTGGTGTTAAACCGCTACCTTGGTAAACACCGGTTTTGGATATCCGTTGTTTTGCATTTGATGCAGTATGGAATGAGGTTCTCCCAAAACAGGCGCCGGGGCTCAATTGAAGCACAGGGCTGGATTTGTTCATAGGTTAAGGTGGAAGATTCGAGTAGGGGGGACGTTTGTTTTTATGCCATGGTGGCTTTTTGTGCGAAAGTGTGGAGTTAGGTGTAAAACTTTAAGTCCGGACGCAATTTTTGAGCTTTGCGTTTACATGTCGGCCAGCGTGACACCGGACGTCAAAGTAGTAGTTTTCCTGCACCATCAACCGTGAAAAACCGGACCTAACTGTACAAAAGTTTGTGGTTGATGTAGAAGGGGTTATGACGAAAAAATGTAGATTAGAGAAGTGAGTAATGAGCGAGTTTGCGAAATTGTGGGAAAGTCAAATGTGGATGGGACCTAGACGCAAATTGGGTTTAGGAAGTTTGAATTTGGTATGAGCGTGGCTCGGAACAAGGTACGGAAGAGGGATTGGAAGGAGTGCATTGGGGGCCGGAATCTTGGCGACGGATCCCTGGTCCCAAAGTTTATTTCTTCCTTAATCCAAATTATAGACACTATGTGTCTACATATGAGACACGTTAAGTGTGGATACTACGTACGGGGTTTCGGGGTTTGCCATATTTGCATGTTGGCAAGTAGTTTGCTGATTTGCGATTTGCCAGTCGTTTGGTTCCGATAAGGAAAGCGACCTGGGTAGCTTTCCTATAAAATTTAAAAGCGCGGGCCCAAACGATTGGTATGCTAAAACTAATAGGAGGACAAATAGTATGAGACTAGTTCGTAATAGAAAATCAGCGTTCACGCTGGTCGAAATCATGATCGTCGTAGCGATCATCGGGTTGTTAGCTGCGATAGCGATTCCGAGTTTCGTAAGAGCTCGGAAGAGCGCGCAGGCTAACGC
>CAZZJO010000064.1:0-86816 GCA_964654645.1 uncultured Verrucomicrobiota bacterium
TACGAAGGCGGCTACGGGGTTGGTTTGGTTGGATTGATTGGATTTTGGTTTGTAGCTGCGTCCGTAAGAGCGCCGAAAACAAAATTCAAACACAAGAAGCTGGGTCTGCATGACCGAACCACGGCGCGCACTGGCCCGTGCGCCCCACCTACTCTCTGCGCCTCAGCGTCTCAGCGGCGAAAAAATTTGCTGGGAAGTTTTTAGAGTGCGGTGGCAGAGCAAGCCTCGGCGAGCCCGAGACCGCTTTGGATCGACCTCGATACAGACAGTGGTTACGATCTTGCGAAACGTGTCAGGCGGTGTTCTGGCATTAGCCTGTACTGGGCATTTGCCTGGTCAGCTTCTGCCAGCTGGGGTTGAATCACATGATTTTTCAGTTTGTCGCGCAGGCGCATTTCAAATGCATTGCGGTATGGAAGGTCAGATTTTTGTCCAGGGGGCCTTGGTCTCGGATACCTGCCCAAGGCGAGAGGTTGCAAGGAGTACCCCAACTGCAAAATCGGGGAAAACAATGGCTTGTTGATATCGTTTTTCACCCATTTGTGATGAACAGGCTGGTCAATTAGATCGTGTGGGTGTTTTGCATCTTTCCATGCGAGTGGCAAAGTCGCTAAGAAAATCCTTGCGCCAGCGGCTGATGGTTTTCGCACCCAGATGATGCCCCTCAGCAAGAGCCGGGTCAGGGTCATCAGACCACCAATTGGGATATGCAGGCGATGGTTGACTTTTTTGCTCTGGGGTCGGCAATACGGCTGTGAATTCACCGCAGAGCTTTCGGGTTGGTTCGTTAGTGCACTCTATCACATAACTCCACACCTTCGGGTCTCTGGGTGCAAAGCGGAACCACAATCTGCCGTTGTTGACCTCGACCGGTACACTGAGGCGGTTGTCGAAAGTCACCTTGAACCCTGAGTTGGTTGGAATGTCAGAGGGTAACGGTATTTTGAATTCGACCACACCGAAGATTTCAACGCGGTCATCTTTTGTGGTTAATCTTGTGAAGTTGGTCTTGGCTGGGGGACCGATCCTTTTGAATTGTCCGCCCCAACCAGGCGCGGAAGGGTTTTCCGGGTCGCCACATAACAACCACGCAACACTTGGGCTGTCGCCCATTTTGAGTTTCCCTTGCAACAATGAGGCAAAAAAGTTTCCCATGGCACTGCGGTCCTTTATATGGCGGGTTACAAACTCTTTGTTTCCCCCAATCCCCCGTTTGCTCTCCGCCGACAAATTAGCCGCGGTAAGTTGAATTGGCCTCAATCATCCAAAGATTGGGATGGCACTCCATTATGTAGGCATATGCGTTCACACTCCACATCTTGTTTGGCCCGCCTATGAAGTACACCCGGAGCTTTGGCAGAATGTCCGGTGCATCATGTAGCGCTTGTGCAAGGTCCTCCAGGCCACCCCAGACAAGCACATATAACGGCTCCGGTGTGTCACGCCTTGCGCAACGTATCAACCACTCTGAACCCTCGGTCGGCGAGCTGACACCGGCAAGGCCTGCAGATACAGTCGCACCCTGTTTGGTTATACTGCGGAGGTACTCGGGAGCAGGATACTTATCCGACCATGCTCGCAGCATCGGATAATCTTTCTCGTACAGCTCGATTACCTTGAGAATTGCTTCCTTTCAACCAGCGCTTCCACAAGGTGACGAGATTAAGCCCTCGAGTGCCAAACAGTCGGAATAAACAAAGAGGTGAACCAACGATTGGTAGTCGTCCGGATCAGTCCCTCCTGCATCAGTGAGCACAACAACCCTGAAACGGTTGCCTCCGAGCGCGCCGACTGGTGTAATGCAGCCAGCGGCCAAGTTTTGATGTGACTGAACAGCGCTGGTGAGCAATGCCAAAACTCCCAAAGCCAACCTCGCTACGCAGCCGCTCACTGGCCGCTTTTCAGAGCGGCGCATTCTGCCACTAGATACCGGTAAAAATAAACAATGACTCTGTCGAACAAACTGCATGCGTAAATCCTAACTCAAACGCTTTGAAGGTTCATCCATCTTCGGCAGCGAAAATCACCCGTTCTCTAAGGGGAAGCCGTCCGGACCAGTGTGGACTTAAACCTTCTGACTTTTGCTCGTACAAATAGGTTAGCGGCTGGGACGACTAATTGCCCGGTGCTTTTGGAAGACGACATGCTTGCCTGTTGGGTTTATGAAACATCAAATTTTGGCAAGGTTGGTGGGTGGGTTCATGCGGCCGCGGGAATATTAGGATTCCGGTCTAATTGCCTTAAAAAAAGGAAAGATGACTACGCGCTAGTTAAGTAAATTCTGCTGAGAAAAGTTAGGTTCGGGCTATGAACCGTAAACAAACAAATTGGCGTATCTCTTGTACGGGTGTGAAAATGGTGCCGTTAATCCGCAAGTCTCGTCAGAGCAGTGGTTTTACCTTGATCGAGCTATTGGTCGTTTTGGCGATTATCGCCATCCTTGCAGCGTTGCTATTGCCGGCTTTGTCGAAAGCCAAAGAACGTGCAATGCGCGTTAGCTGCAATAACAATCTCAGGCAAATTGGGATGGCTGTTTTCAGCTATGCTGCCGACCACGAAGATAACTTGCCACCGAACCGAGTTAACGCCACATCAGGCTCGGTTTGGTATCCTTACGAATTTGGGCGTCGAATCCTGGGCCAACACGAGTGGCTCCAAGGACCGCACAATCTGGGTTCACTTTGGGCCGTCGGGATTATTAAGGATGGTCAAGTTTTTACTGTGCTAGCGCCCGAAGATATCCGGGCAGTGCGTTTACCGGTGCTGGGGATCCTGAAAACCCATTCGTTTACGAAACATACGCCAAGACAGACAGTTGGCCGTGGGGCCGAGACCCAAGGGGTTGGAACCCGGACGTTGTGCGAACGGGCTACAGTTACTTCCCCCAGTCAAAGGCCAAAGAGCGCGACGCTCGCGGCAACATTCTATATGCCCAAATGAAGCAAATTAAAGTAGGCGGTGTGACTTACAACCTTCTGAAATTCAGCGAACTGGATACTTCTAAGGCGATGTGTACAGACTTGGTATATAGCAGCATTCGTGAAGGGCAACCACACCGTGAAGGCGGGCTTGGTGGAATAAATGCATTGTTTGGGGACGGGCACGTCCGCTTTCAAAGCCAGCGCAATGTACCGGAAGCATTCACAGGCCAATTTGCAGACTGGAGCACTCTGGACCCGATCGGCGTAAGGAGGATCATGCATATGTGGCGGCCATGAACCAGGCTGCGCTTTCTTGCGTCCGAATTCACGGGTGAATGCTTAGATTATCTTCGAGCGCATTGCATCTAATCGAGTACGACAATGGAATATTATTTAACCTGCGCGAATAAAGGGGGCAGCAACTGCATAGCTAACTTTCTGGAATTTGTGGGAGTTGTGTTACAAAAGCCAGTTTGTGAACCATTCTTGTTTGGCGAGATGACACTCCTTGGAGAGCGTTCTGCCACGCGCTTTGGTGTTTTGTTTTGTTCATTGGGCAATATGATAGGGCAAATCTCGACACACTATTCTGAACCGCACCTTTTGCGCTTCTTCCTTCTTGGGATGCGACCAAGACCACGGTGATCAAATATGCAGCAATTTACTTCCACAACCCGAATATACGAGAATATTCTGTCCTCAAATGCGGAGACCTCATATGATCAACTCATGAACAACGCAGTTACTAAGTCCCAAACAATCGCCGTCATATACGGTAATCGCGATTTTTTCCCAGATCAGTTGGTAGCCGAAGCACGGTCTGACATCAAAAAAGTGTTTGATCGGCTTGGCATCAAGGCCATTCAGCTCGGCCCGGAGGATACAAAGCTTGGCGGGGTTGAGACGTTGGCGGATGCACGCAAATGCGCTGAGTTGTTCAAACAACATGCAGCCGAGATTGCCGGTGTGCTGGTTGTACTGCCGAATTTCGGCGACGAAAAAGCCATTTTGGAGACACTCAAACTATCTGAGTTGGATGTGCCCGTGCTTGTGCAGGCGTATCCGGACGACCTCGACAGGCTTGACCCCGCACACCGCCGCGACGCCTGGTGCGGCAAAATTTCCGTATGCAACAATCTTGTCCAGGCGGGGATCAAGTTTTCGCTCACCCGTAAACATGTCGTGCGCCCAACAGACGAATCGTTTGTGGCCGACTTAAAGGACTTTCTGGCTGTGTGTCGTGTGGTAAATGGCTTGCGCGGTTTGCGGATTGGTGCAGTCGGCGCACGACCCGGCGCCTTCAACACAGTACGGTACTCGGAAAAAATCCTCGAACGATACGGCATCAGTGTGACGACGATTGACCTATCCGAGATCCTTGGCAAAGCGGCCAGACTCGATCCCGAGGCACCCGCCGTAAAGGCCAAGCTTGCCGGAATCAAACGGTATGCACCTGCGCAAGATGTGCCCGACGAAAAGCTGGTTCGAATGGCCAGGTTCAGTGTGGCGCTCGAAGATTGGATGGCGGCAAATGCCATTGACGCCACTGCGATTCAGTGTTGGACCTCGGTGCAACAGAACTGGGGCTGCAACGTCTGCACCCTCATGAGCATGTTAAGCGAGAAATTCATGCCCAGCGCATGTGAAGTTGACGTAACCGGCGCGCTGACCATGTATGCAATGCAACTTGCTGCCGGCTCACCTGCTGCACTGGCGGATTGGAACAACAACTATGGAGATGACGATGAGAAGTGCGTCCTGTTCCATTGCGGCAACTGGGCCAAAAGTTTTTTGCCCGACATCAAAATCGCAAATGCACCTATCTTGGGCAGTACGCTCGGTGTTGAAAACACCTACGGCGCGCTTGCCGGGCGTACACCGGCCGGGCCGGTCACATTCGGCAGAATCACAACTGCGGATGCCGAGGGGTGCATCCGGGCGTACGTTGCTGAAGGCCACCTGACAAATGATCCACTTGACACTTTTGGTGCGCGTGCAGTTGCGCATGTGCCTAGGTTGCAGGACCTGATGCATTATATTTGCAAGCATGGATTCGAGCATCACGTGGCAGTGACGCAATCGCGTACGGCAGCGGTTCTGGCCGAAGCGTTTGGGAACTATTTGGGTTGGGATGTTTATCATCACAATACATAAACCCGAATTACTGAGTTGGCCCCCGCTCAGAAGCCATGGGCAAAGGACCACCCGGCCGCGCTGCTTTGCCGGGTCCGGCCGCACTTTCTTGTGCGGCAGCCAATACGATGCTTGTGGAAGCTTTACCCGGTTGGTAGCCGGGCGAAACGGGCTGATAGCCCGTTTCACCCCGGCCAATCCAGTTTTTAGGACAAACAGGAGCTCATGGAGAGAACAAAGACGAAGCCTCAATTTCCTCTGTTTCTCTGTGTTGAATTTTTATGAGAAACCATAAATTCCGAATCAAAACCAGCCTACTC
Source organism: uncultured Verrucomicrobiota bacterium (assembly GCA_964654645.1). GTDB lineage: Bacteria > Verrucomicrobiota > Verrucomicrobiia > Limisphaerales > CAZZJO01 > CAZZJO01. The sequence goes on from CAZZJO010000064.1 coordinate 5,375, forward strand.
CACCGCAGCGTAACGCTGCTTACGTTGATTATCTGCTGCTTGCTGCTACAGTCACTACTGGTTTTTGCGGCTGCACCGTTCAAACCGCGGATTGTAGTTTTGACCGACATTTCCCCTACCCATGTCGAGCCTGACGACATGGAATCGCTCATTCGACTGTTTGTGTATGCAGACATGTTCGAGATTGAGGGGCTAGTGGCTACAACCGGCTGGAGCAGTGCTGGTGGCACGGCAGATTGGATCAAGCTCATTCACCAGTGTATTGATGCGTACGAGCAAGACTTGCCCAACCTAAAGAAGCGGTCGAAACAGAAAGGACACTTGCCCGATGAATCGCGTCAGCGGATCGGTTACTGGCCAAGTCCTGGCTATTTGCGGTCCGTAACAGTTGTTGGCAGTCAAAAGCGTGGCATGGAGTACATCGGCGATGGAAACGATTCCCCTGGCAGCGAGCTTATAATTAGGCTTGCAGACGAGCCGGACGATCGCCCGATCTGGGTATTGGCGTGGGGTGGTGGAAACACGCTGGCTCAGGCTGTCTGGCGTGTGAAGAAAGACCGAACGCCGGAGCAACTCCGGACGTTCCTCAAGAAAATCAGATTCTACACGATTACCGACCAGGACCGCGGATACCAACGCGGGACGCCGTACGAAATCAGCTCGCATCAGTGGTTGCGCCGTGAGTTTGAAGGAGACCTGGTTTTTCTCTGGGACGAATCAGCGTGGACTTTTCAGAACGACACGGGCAAGCGCAACTGGAAAGAATATGAGACGCACATCCAGGGCCATGGCAAGTTAGGCAGCATTTATCCGAAGTACAAATACGGTGTTGAAGGTGACACCCCGTCTTTTTTGTACGTCATGCCTAACGGTCTCAATGATCCAGAAAATCCGGGTTTTGGCGGTTGGGGCGGGTACTTAGAGTGGGGAACTGGTCCAGATAATGTCACCAAGGCTTACGTTAACCATCGAGGCACCAGGGCATACGATGTAACGCGGAAATACGCAGAACGATTTTATCGTGCGATATTCAATGATTTTGCAGCGCGGATGGACTGGGCAAAAGAGGGCGCCGGCAACCGGAATCCGGTCGTGATCATCAATAGTAACCGTGGCATTGCGCCTATCAGGCTCAGCCCTAAACCCGGCACGCGCGTCACGTTGGATGCATCCAGCAGCTACGACCCAGACGGCGACAAATTGAATTTCTCGTGGTGGGTGATGTACGAGGCGGGCACATACACGAATCAGGTCATGTTAAGTAGGACTAACTCGAGCCGTACGAGAATTGAAATCCCGTCGGATGCGAGTGGAAAAACTATTCATGTAATTTGCGAGGTCACTGATAATGGAGAACCGCCGCTAGTTGGGTATCGGCGTGTGATTTTGAGCGTTAAATGAGAGGCATGTTTATGAAACACCGGCTTTTCCATAGGACGACGCAGCTACCAGTAAGGAAATTACTGGTTGGAGTTTTGGTCTTGAGTTGTACGGCCATGTGGCTTTGGGGCAACGATTCGGAACCGCGAGTCAAGCCACGGGTGATAGTCACGACTGATGGTGAAATAGACGATCGCAGTAGCATGGTTCGATTCCTGCTTTACACGTGCGATTTTGATGTGGCGGGGATTGTTGAGGTGAACTCGAGGTATCAGAAGCGGGGGCATAGCGACAAAAAGTGGATCCAAGCGCAGATTGATGCATACGAGAAGGTCTTGCCGAACCTCCGGAAGCACAATCCTAATTATCCAGATGCCGATAAGTTGCGCAGTGTGATGCGCGTAGGTAATGAAAATCCCAATGATCTCTGGGTTGCGCCACCTGACATGGAGACAAAAAACACACCTGGTGAGCAATTGATCATTCAGACCCTTCTTGATGATGATCCTCGGCCTGTGCATGTACTATGTTGGGGTGGCGCAAATACAGTCGCTTCCGCTTTATGGCGGTTGAAGTTCACAGGTGAGTACACCAGCGAGCAGTTCAAGAAGGCCGTTTCCAAAATCCGCATCTATTGTATATGGTACCAGGACGGTGGTGGTGGGTGGATACAGAGCAATGTGCCGGAGGCTTACATCAACGAGGCGTATCGCTGGGATAACGTTTGGGATTACGAAAGCTACGACCACGCGCGGAAGCCGGGCCGGCTCAGTGCCAATCCATGGTGGATCCAGGAGTACATGAAACCCGCCTGGTTAGAGAAAAACGTTAAGACGGGTCGTGGCCCGCTGGGGGCGATGTATCCCCAGAATTATGTGAGCGAAGGCGACACCCCGTCGTTTTTGCATCTGGTTGACAACGGCCTAGATGCTCATGAGGATTATACACTTGGTGGTTGGGGTGGACGTTCAGTAAATGATAATCCGGCCTTCCCCAATCATCTCACTGACAAACACCTCACTGATGATGGAGATCCCCACAAGATGTATTGGCGTTGGATTCCGGCCGCCCAGAACGATTTTGCTGCTCGAATGGCCTGGTGCGTTAAAGAGTTCAATGAAGCAAACCATCCGCCTGTGGTAAAAGTGGATGGCCCCTTGAGACGGTACGCAAAGCCTGGTGAGGTGGTTATCCTCCGGGCTACGGCCACGGATCCGGATGGTGACCAGCTTACATGTAGGTGGTGGCAGTATGCTGATGCAGATTCTGTCGGTGCCGTGATTCGGATAGAGAACGCAGACACATTTGACCGGGCGAGTTTTATTGTGCCGGACGAACCCGGCAGGGAGATCCACATAATTTGTGAAGTCACTGATAACGGTGCGCCACCGTTAGTGGGATACCGGCGCACAATTTTTCACATCAAATGAACTTTGGGATAGAATGAAAAGATTTTTGTTACCTTTATTGAAGTTTGGTTTGTGGTGTTGCCTTGTTGGGTTGTTTGGCGGCGTAAGTGCCTCCAGGGCGAATTCACCGGATTTCAGTCTCACCGGGTTTGCCACTGTTGGGGGGCATACCACAGGCGGTGCTGGCGGTAGGACAAACATCGTGACCACGCCTGAAGAATTTTGTGCGTGTGTTGCTTCAGACGAGCCTCTTGTGATACTGGTCTCTGGCACGCTTAACCTGGGCTCGAATAGGGTGAAAATCGGGTCAAACAAGACGATCATCGGTTTGGGCACAAACGCTGGGTTTGTCGGCCACATTTATCTGCACGGCGCTAGCAACGTCATATTGCGCAATCTGTCGGTCGCCAATCCTAACTGTGTTGGCCAAGGCATTGGCGGCAGTGACGGCCTGACGTTGCACTCGTCGCACCATGTATGGGTGGATCATTGTGATTTTTGGGATTGCGCAGATGGGCAGTTTGACATAACGCATGGTAGTGATTTTATAACAATATCCTGGTGCAGATTTAACTACACTAACGTCGCTAATGAACATCGGCTTTCGATGTTGATTGGGAACAAGGACAGTCTTGCTGGTGAAGACACTGGCAGACTGCACGTGACGCTGCATCACAATTGGTTTGGCGATCTTGTTCAGGATCGTGCGCCGCGCGTGCGATTCGGGCAGGTCAATGTGTTCAATAACTACTACAGTGCTACAAATTGCAGCACCTGCGTTGGAGTCGGCTGCGAAAGCCAAGTACTGGTGGAGAGTTGTTATTTTGACGGGGTTAAACGTCCGTGGCGTTACCGGAGCAGTCCGGGCCGTCCACAAGGTCGGATTCAATGGAATGACGATAACGTGTTGACTCATCCCAAACTGGTGCTCGAGTGTACGAACACGCCAGTTTTTAAGCCCTCTTATGTGTACAAGCTCGACCCCGGCAGACAAGTAAAAGAGATTGTTACAAAATATGCCGGTGTCGGGAAAGGCCATTTTGCATGTGAATGACCCGTATGAGTGACCTTGAGCTGGAACTCAAATCTGTACGGTATCGACGTGCGATCTTGAAATACATCAAGCGTGCCAATGCCGGGCACACTGGTGGTAGTTTGTCATGCGTTGACATATTGAACGTATTGTATAATCGGATCTTGCGGGTCTCGCCTGAGACATTTTACAGTCCGCATCGTGACCGATATATCCACAGCAAAGGTCATTCAGTAGAAGCGTTATATGTTGTGCTGGCAGATCGCGGTTTTTTCCCGGAATCGGAGCTAGAGACGCTTTGTAAATATCGGTCACCTTTTATTGGACATCCGACGCGCAAAGTCCCTGGGATAGAAATGAATACCGGGGCGCTGGGACACGGTCTTTCAATCAGCGTGGGTATGGCAATCGGAGGGAAGATGGATAAAGCAAGTTATCGGGTGTTCACATTATTGGGTGATGGAGAGCTTGCGGAGGGATCGAATTGGGAAGCTGCAATGGCAGCAGCGCATTACAAGTTGGATAACCTTATGGCAATCGTAGACAAAAACCGCCTTCAGATAACGGGTCCAACCTCCGTGGTAATGAACATAGATCCACTAGCAGATAAATTTAACGCCTTTGGGTGGACAGTGCGAGAGGTTGACGGACATTCAATTACGGATCTTAACCGTGTTTTGAGTATGCCTCCCAAACCAGGTGTGCCTACAGTTGTGATTGCTCATACTGTGAAAGGGAAAGGTTTAAGCTTCATGGAAGGAGATCCAAAATGGCACCATGGAGTTCCAAACGATGAGCAATACCAACAAGCGATGCAGGAACTTGAACAGCAAGAGAGAGAAATCTTAGCAAAGATGGCTTTCCTGGAAAAACCACTGGAAACGCAGTGTAATCACCAGGAGTAATCTTATGAGTGCTCCAGCACCAAGTGTCTTTTCTGAGTTAGCGCAGCAGTACATTCACCGACTAGGATTAGTGCCGGGGATACCAAACTTAGACGCGTATTCTCGGACGCTAATTGATTTGGCGGGTAAGGATCCCCGGATTGTGGTTGTTACTAGTGATTCCAGGGGGTCGGGTAAGCTTACACCATTTGGCGAAACGTTCCCGGACAGACACATCGAAGTTGGGATAGCTGAGCAAAATCTGGTCGGGATAGCTGCTGGGTTGGCAGCGGTTGGCAAAAAGCCGTTTGCTACTTCTCCATCCTCGTTTTTGAGAGCCCGCGCGGTTGAACAGATTAAGAACGATGTTTGTTATTCTGATGTACCTGTGGTTTTGGTGGGGATAAGTGCTGGGGTTAGTTATGGCGCACTAGGCAGTACGCATCATTCCTTGCATGACATAGCACTCTTGCGTGCCATCTCAAACATTACAATCATAGTCCCCGCTGATAATGTGGAGACCGAAAAGGCCGTCAGGGCAGCGGCTCAGGCTGAACATCCAGTTTTTTTGCGGTTTGGGAAAGCACCAATGTATACCTTACATTCGGAAAATGTAGATTTTGAGCCAGGCCGCGCCACTCGAATTCGTGATGGTAATGATATAGCATTTATTGCTACTGGTGAAGTTGTGGTTCATTGTTTGTTAGCAGCTGCTTATCTTGAGGAGTACGGAGTCAAAGCCCGTGTGGTTTCAATGCACACGATTAAGCCTTTGGACATAGATGAAATTTTGGATGCTGGTAAGAGCTGCCGAGCGGTAATAACCGTTGAGGAGCATAGTGTGCATGGGGGATTAGGAGAAGCAGTTGCCGCTGTACTACTTCAAGCTGGTATTTGTGTGCCATTTTATATAGTTGGCATTCCCGACGAAGAAACTGTTACTGGTAGCCAGGCGGATATCTTTCGCCATTATGGGCTAACAATGGAGTCTTTGGCTGAAAAAGCGTTGCTGCTATTGGGCGAATCGGTAGGAATCCTTCCACACCGAGTTGGATCCAAATGAGTTTAGCGGGCATGAAGACAATTCTAGCCATTGACCAAAGCACTTCTGGAACAAAGGCGGTATTATTTGACACGCAGGGCAATGTACTTGCGAGGGCTGCTCGTGAACATAAGCAAATCTACCCGAGGCCGGGATGGGTCGAACACAATCCTGAAGAGATTTGGGAAAATACGGTTTATGTCAGCCAGGAGTTGAAGGTCACAACTCCAGAGGCTTTCAAGGAACTTTTATGCATCAGTATCACAAATCAACGCGAGACTGTGGTGGTATTTGAACGGGGAACGGGACGTCCACTATACAACGCGCTTGTATGGCAATGTCGGCGTGGTCAGGCGATATGTGAGCGCCTAAATCAAGCAGGATACAGTGAAATTTTGAGGAAAAAACAGGTCTAGCGATAGATACTTATTTTTCGGGCCCGAAGTTAAGATGGCTGATTGAAAATGAACGGGAGATATATGACGCGCTAAAAAGTGGGCGGGCTCTAATCGGGACCATCGACGCGTACTTGATTTATCACCTTACGAAAGGCAAGGTTTTTGCCACGGATTTTACGAATGCGAGCCGGACTTTGTTGTTTAATGTGGTTAACTTGCAATGGGACGAGGAATTATGTGAGACGTTCGGGGTTCCATTAGCGTCGTTGCCTGAGGTTCGCGAAAGTGTTTGCACGTTTGGTGAAACGGATATAGAGGGAATCCTTTCACATCCCGTACCGATTTGTGGAGTAATGGGAGATTCGCAAGCGGCATTGTTTGCGCAGCAATGTTATCAGCCAGGTACAGGCAAGGCTACATTTGGGACTGGCACCTCCGTTTTGGTGAACATAGGTTCAGAATTTCGCCTTTCTAAGAGCGGTGCGTTAACGGCTCTTGCTTGGGTATTAGACAAGGAACCCACATATGCATTTGAGGGTTTAATTAATTACTCAGCGGCGACTATTGAGTGGTTAAGGAATCAATTATCGCTGATTAACTCAGCAGCAGAAGTGGAAGCCTTGGCTACCGAGGTTTCGGACAATGGGGGAGTGTATTTCGTCCCTGCGTTTACTGGTTTGAATGCCCCATATAACGCACCTTTAGCACGGGCGGCAATCTTAGGAATGACTCCTGCTACTAGGCGTTCGCACATCGTTAGAGCAGCACTCGAAGCTATAGCTTATCAAATTAGGGATATTGTAGAAATGATGGAATCGGAGGGTAATTTGAAGCTTTCAGTGTTGAATTGTGATGGTGGCCCCACGAAAAATAGGTTTTTAATGCAGTTTGTAGCGGACATAGTAGGATTGGAGCTTTTAGTTTCCGAGCTGGCAGAGGCTTCTGCGCTGGGAGCTGCTATGAACGGGATGCTTGGGTTGGGCATATACCCGGATATTAAGTCCTTAGAGGCGATTAAAGTGCCAGGAACAATTTACCAAAGGAAGATGGACAGCGAGGCAGCTGACAGGTTGTATGCCGGCTGGCTCGACGCTGTCACACGATTAATAAAATAAAACTGCATTAAACCGATGAAAACGTTCCTCATGTCAAAAATTTGTTGGAGTTGGTTCAGGTCTGTGTGCCTGAGCACCCTCACTGGGGTTATGGTGGTATACCTACTAGGTTGTAAAAAGTCCGACACGGGCACAGATTCCGGGAGAAAGGCTCCCGAGCAAAAGCCACGAATTGCAGTAGTGATTTCAACTTTGAATAACCCGTGGTTTGTCGTTTTAGCGGAAACGGCAAAGGCACGTGCCGAAGAGTTAGGGTACGCTGCAACAATTTTCGATTCACAAAATGACACGGCAAAAGAGGCCGCACATTTCGAAAACATCATAGCTGGTGGGTACAAAGCGATCCTATTTAATCCCACCGATGCGAATAGCTCGATAGCAAACGTGCGCAAAGCAAAAAATGCCGGAATACCCGTATTTTGTATTGACCGTGAGATTAATGCTACGGATGCTGCCGTCTCGCAAATTTTGTCCGACAACTATACGGGAGCAATGCTTATTGGCCAATACTTTGTAAAGGTAGTAGGTACCAATGCTAAATATGCAGAGTTGCTGGGCTTGGTGGGTGACAACAACACTTGGAATCGATCGCGCGGCTTTCATAGCGTAGTGGATCGGTACCCTGCGCTGAAGATGGTGGCTCAACAATCTGCGGATTTTGACCGGGCAAAAGCGTTGCAAGTTATGGAAGCGATATTGCAGGCACATCCTGATCTAGATGCAGTGTTTTGTGGAAATGACGCAATGGCGATGGGTGCATACCAGGCGTTGGTGGCCGCAGGAAAAGACAAGCAAGTAAAAGTGTTCGGGTTTGACGGGGCGGAAGATGTAATCCGATTAATTGCTGAGGGGAAAATAATGGCTACTGGTATGCAATTCCCGCGCACAATGGCTAGAATGGCGGCTGAGTTTGCACATGAGTATATGCAAGGTCGACGAGATTACCCTCAAAAAGTGCCTGTACCGGTGGAACTTGTTACTCAGGAAAACGTGCACAAGTTTGTGCCTTATGGACGAAAGGATGAAGTCAGTCAGAGTGCACCCAAACCTAACGCTGCCAATTAACATAACTAGCATGTTGGTATGGCTAGAGCTAGGAAAAGATTGTTGGTAGTTGTAGGGCTGTTTGTGATCGTGGGAGTGTTTATATGGAGATTCCCCCCTGTGCGGATTATCACTCGGACCCACGCCGCTGCGCAAGCAGCCGCACGCGCTTTTGATGCAGGAAGATTTGTGACGGAGTTTTGGACTAATCAGCTTTTGCCAGCTTGTAATCGGGCGGCGGATGTGCACGCACTGGTCGAATTGCTTCGTACCAACCCTCCGGAAGCTGAAAAAAAGTATGCTCGTAAGTTTGGGTTAGGGCAAAAGTGGTACTTTTTCGTGTGTGGTCAAGCTAAGGTCTTATCTGTAGATGGAGGGGAAATATTGTTGTGTGTGGACGGGGATGGGAAACCAGAAGTGAAAGTCGAATGCGGTCCTGTCTTTGGCAACACGGTCCGTGATGGGTGTGGCTTATTAGACGTGAGCCAATTTCCTAATTCGCAAGATTTCAATATGATTTCGCTGGAGATTAATCGGCGTATTGAGGCTGAGGTATTACCTAGGCTAGCCTCGAACATGCCGGGCGCTGTGGTCAAGTTTGCAGGCTGTACCGAGATAGACCCAAGCGAGCCAGAGTTATTGCCCCTCAAGGTAATACCTGTATGGGTTGAGCCCTAGTGACACTGTTTTTGAAAAATGGAGCGGCCAATCCTTCAAGCGGTAAATATTACAAAAGTCTTTCCCGGCGTACGAGCACTTGACGGGGTATCAATAGATGTATACCCAGGTCGGGTCCATGCAGTGGTAGGTGAGAATGGAGCGGGTAAATCCACTTTGATGAACATCTTAGCAGGTGTACTTAAACCGGATTCTGGGCAAATATACATCGACGGGCAACCAGTGTGCTTCAGTTCGCCAAAAGATGCGCAACAGGCTGGTATTGCAATTATATTTCAGGAATTGAGTGTAATAGACGTTCTGAGTGTAGCTGAAAACATATACTTAGGTCGCGAACCTTTAAAGGCCGTAGGGTTGATAGATCGAGACAAATTAAATTCAATGGCTGCTTCCATTCTTGCGCGCTTGGATCCAGGAATAAAACCCGATGAGCTGGTTGGTAATTTGCGCGTAGCTCAGCAACAGATTGTAGAAATTGCACGGGCACTCTCTATTAATGCAAGGGTAATTATAATGGATGAGCCTACGTCTGCACTCACTGCGCAAGAAACACGAGCTCTTTTCGACCTGATTTATGATCTTAAGCGCCAGGGGGTAGCCATAATTTACATCACCCATCGCATGGAGGAGTTGCAAGAATTGGCTGACGATATCACAGTATTACGCGACGGCAAAAGAGTTGCAACGGGCCCTGCCTCTGAGTTTACGATTCAAAAACTGATCCAACTAATGATTGGGCGAGATTTAGAGGATTCGTTCAAATTCGTGTCTCGGGCAACTAAAAAGCTGATTTTCACCGCCAAAAACATAAACCTGCGAGACCCTCAAAGGCATTATAAGAAGATCGTTGATGATGTAAGTTTCGAGTTACATGCGGGAGAAGTTTTGGGAATATTTGGATTGCTGGGCGCCCGCCGAACTGAACTTCTTGAGACAATTTTCGGTTTGCATCCAAGATTCGGCTCAGGAGACTTGTGTATTGATGGTAGGTGGTTTTTCCCACGATGTCCTAGGGAAGCCATTGAAGCGGGGTTGGCACTAGCTCCTGAGGACCGGAAAGGCGCGGGGTTGGTCCTTGAGATGTCTGTATGTGAAAACACTACGTTAGCAGTATTGGATCAATTTACTCGTATCGGTTTAATTAACAGAAAAGCGGAGGAGGAAGTTACTACCGGATTCGTCAAGCGAATGGGTATAAAGACACCTTCAATCTATCAGAAGGTAAGAAACCTTAGTGGTGGCACACAGCAAAAGGTAGTGCTGGCAAAGTGGCTTTCCACAAAACCGAAGGTTTTGCTTTTAGATGAACCTACGCGAGGTATAGATGTCAACGCACGCCGTGAGATATATCAACTGATAGGTGAGTTTGCTGCATCAGGAATGGGAATCGTCTTGGTATCTTCCGATTTGCCTGAGGTCATGGTGTTATCGGACAGGATTATGGTGATGTGTGAAGGTCGTAAGACCGCTGAATTCAGCGCATGTGAAGCCACTGCTGAAAAAATAATGGAAGCAGCTTTACCATGAGTAGGTTTGGAATAAAAAATATAGCAAAAAGATCGAGAAGTTTGGGGGATCATAGGAACTTACGTTCCTGGGGTGTCTTATTGGTAATGATCATTGCTTTAAGTTTGTTATCGGACCGGTTTCTGACCCTGCCAAACATCAAAAACATCCTACTGCAGATATCAGTTAATCTTTGCTTGTCTGTCGGTATGACGCTAGTGATTTTAAGTGGGGGAATTGACCTGTCCGTTGGTGCTATTTTGGCACTTGGAGGAGCAATAGCTGCAGGCTTGTTAAAGACCGGTTTAGATATTCCCGGCACAGATTTGCATATGCAGGTCACAGTTTCAGGGGCAATCTTGGCTGCACTGCTAGTGGGTACTATCTGTGGATGGATAAATGGTATCACAATTACCCGACTTCAGCTCCCCCCTTTTATTGCTACGCTTGCGATGCTGAGTATAGCCCGCGGATTGACCATGCTATGGACCAAAGGCTTTCCAATCACAGCACTGGGCCCTGAATTTGGATACATTGGTACAGGGACACCGCTCGGCATCCCAATGCCGGTGTGGATCTCGCTTATTATCGCTGCAGTATTCCACATCGTAGTTACGCGCACACCTTTTGGGCGTTACATTTATGCAGTGGGTGGCAACGAACGGGCAGCAGTTCTAACGGGTTTAAACGTTGAGCGCATTAAATTGTGTGTGTATTTAATTGCGGGGGCACTCTCAGGAGTCGCTGGATTAATTGTTACAGCTCGGTTGGATGCGGCGGATCCGAACGCAGGATTGGGATACGAGCTCGACTCCATCGCTGCGGTAGTGATTGGTGGGACATCACTTTCTGGAGGCCGCGGATCCGTGCTTGGAACAGTGCTCGGCTGTTTGATTATTGGAGTGCTAAATAATGGATTGTTCCTCCTTAATGTTTCGCCTTTCTGGCAACAGGTCATCAAAGGCGTTGTGATTCTGGTGGCTGTGGCTTTGGATAGATTGGGTTCTCGGCGAGCTTAATTTGAGGGAAGGATTTGAGCGGGGACGCATTTTAGGAATGCTTGTGGAAGCACGCATGCTGCCTAGCGTGAGCATGATCAACCTTTAGTGGTGGTAGAATGAAAATTGCACTTCTTTTGGGGCCGGTGGTATCAATGAGACGAGCCGGACTGTTCCTTGCTGGTATGGAATGGGACCATACGTACATTAAAGCTTCTTAAAGGCGAAGTTCAAAAGCAGCATAGTGGATGGGCAATCCCTTTGATTCAAATTCAAGCTGAAAATCGGTGGGGACAGCTAATAATTCTTGTGGGGTTTCAACAGGGACAAACCTTCGATCGGCACCGAAGACTTCTAAGATTTGTTGAAAATATTCGCCATGATCCGTGCGGATATATACTCTGCCACTGGGGACAAGGACTCGGGCTGCTGCTGTCGGAAAGGTTTCGTTAATTAGGCGGTGTTTTTTGTGTTTCTTTTTAGGCCATGGATCGGGAAAATAAATGTGTAAGGCGTGGATTGAGGAGGGTGGTAGGAGGTAACGCACGAAGTAACCACATTCGATCCGGACACCCCGAATATTTGTAAGTCCGGCCCGTCGACCTTTTCTATCGAGTTTTTTTAGCCGTCCGAGTAGTCGTTCCACTCCAATAAAATTTCGCTCGGGATGCAACGCTGCATATTTAAGAAGGAAACCGCCATCGCCGCACCCAAGATCTACTTCTACAGGCTGGGGCCGGAGGAAAATTCGGTTCAGTGGAATCGGCTCCGTTATAGAGGTGAGTTCCAATATTAGGCTAGTTTCTGGCGAGTTAGGGTGCAGCGTTGTTTGAGGCGAGCACTCAGACACAGTTTTTTGGTTTTCGTTTACCATGTGCGAATAGGGTTGCTAACGTAGAATCAGGAATAGGTCAAGTGGGTATTACTTGCCTGCAAGAGCCGATGAAACTACTGGATCTCCAAATAGGATGGTCGGGGCGGTGAGATTTGAACTCACGACCTCTTGTACCCGAAACAAGCGCGCTAGCCAGGCTACGCTACGCCCCGACCCGTTTTATACATTGCTCAAGATTTTGACATTGGCAATTCAAAAATGCGGCGGGTTAGCCTATTGCCAAGCTGGTGGAGCCTCGTCTATGTCAGGTGAGGAATATCCGGTAGGTCTATATTGCAAACCTTGTGGTTCAATGGGTTCAGAGGGTATGGGTAAGGGTGAAATTACGGAAAGTTCTGCAATAGTTGGAATGCTCCCTAGCACATGTGTTGAGAGCGGTTTAAATCTCAAATGGGAGGCGTGGTATGTTTTTGGAAAGCGAATGATTTGCGGATTGAAAGTCGAAGAAAGTGTGCCACGAACTACTTCCTGCCACGTGCTTCCGTCTTCACTCAGTTCGGTCACGAAATCTTTAATGTCCCCAAGGCGGAACCTGTCGTTCTGACAGTTTAGTAGAATTAGGCCATCGATGGGAATTTTGTCAGGGAACTTGAATTCGATATAGGTTACTTTTTGCTGGTTAGTTAAGTTTGTTTGTGAGAAACGTGCCTGCCAAGCGGTGTTAGGGTTACCATCCATTAGTAAACCTGCCTCTGGCGGTATGACCTGGGCTCGGAGAAGTTTCATGGTAAAGTTGTTGAACCATAATGGCCTGAGTTCATCCAGGGAGATATTGGACTTTGGGTTGAAATCGCGGCTTGCAGCATAAGTGACCAATGATTTACGGAGTTGGCGTGCCACTGGTCTATTATCGAGCTGATTAATTATGTCAAACGAGCAAACCAACAGGCGCCCATTCGCAACTCTTGCTTCAAAAATAGGGGCTAACCGCCAGTTTCGATTCCAGTCATCTATAGCGAGTACAATTGGGGTCACAGGCGATTTTAGTTGGCCAATATTTATTGCCCTGCAACGAGAGACTAACTCGGACCATTGCCACTCGTAATATTCTTCCGTGGGAAATAGCGCTAACGCCGGGTGGCTTTTATTGCAGAGCAGACCCAACATGCGATTCCATTGCGGATTCATTTGCCGATTCCAAAAAATCGGTACAGGGTCGAGCGGTGGGCACCACCAGTTTAACATGTGGATCGGTGGTACAAATATAACGCGGTCCCCTGCGATTAGGTGTTTTTCCGCTTCACACCAGTCTTGTGTGAGAAAAACGTTAGGTGGGACGTTTGTATCAATTTCTGCGGGGTAGATCCAAATGGGCCAATGATTTTGGGCAACAAGTGTGCGCTTATTCCAAGGATGGGCTTTTGTGAATTGGTTTGGTTCGCGGAGTTCAAAAAATTGCACTTTAAAAATGTACTTAGCAGGGACGTGCACGTTTTTAAGTGGAACTGCTATTGTGCAAAGGTTGGTTTCCTTCCCCAGACGAATAGCCCAAGCGAAAAACTCACCAGAGGCGATTGGCAGGTTAGCAGTGGATTCGCTTAGCGACCATTTGACAACCAGATTGGTTACTGGGATTGGTCCGAAGTGGGCCACCCCTAATCGTGCAGAAAATGTGTTTGTGGTTGTCCATATGCGATTTGTGATCCATGCCAGTGGGACGATGGGATTGCAGAATTCTCGCCATTCGGCGGGGGTTATATACCCGCGTGGATCCCAGAAAGCGTCCAATACACCTACTAGGGCGGTGCCTTGCCCTAGGTAATCGTGGAGATCTAAAAGTTGATATCCGGCCAACCCAACCGTGCGCGTGACAGCTTCAATGTCTTCTTTGTAGCATAGGGCCTGGAATTTTCCGGAGGCGAATTCAAATTTAGGAGCTAGTGGGAGGAGTCCAGCTTCCTGAGCGGAGCCTCGGAAAATTTCGTAATTGCTGGGCCGAAGGTATCCGGTAAATTTCTTGATGATATTGAAGGATGGGTAGGCACACCATTGGCCGAGCTCGTGTACAACTACGGGTTGGAACACGTTCGTTATTGATCGCGTGTAATCGATTCCGAACCAGCCTCCGGGTCCACGCACACGGTTTCTCCCAAAGCGCTGCACTACTATGTAATCTGATAGTTCGGTGGGACCTGGGGCATCGGGCTCTGTAAACCCAGTACCTGGGGTGTAAAGACGTTGAGGATCAAGGATTCGAAAGTGCTCTGCCCAAAGAGGTAGTACATTTCTCCAACGGCCTTTGGGTTCGTTGCTTGCTGAGAACATTACAAATGAAGGGTGGTGGCCGTACGCGCGTAAAATCCGTTCGGTTTCGACGTATAAGTGGCCCTCCATAATTGAGCCAGGACTAAACTCGTTCCACATTCCGGGTTCGATTTGAAGGTAGATTCCGAGCTCATCTGCAGCAGTGAATGCAGCATCAGGTGGACAAAAAGAATGAAACCTAACGTGGTTGAGTCCCCATTTCTTACAAATGTGGAATATCTTACGCCAATATGCGACATCGGTGGGAGGATATCCCGTCAACGGAAAATCACCTCCATGGTGCGTCCCCCGGAGAAATATTGGGCGGTTATTGAGGAGGATATCGCGACCTTCGACTTTTATTTCGCGAAACCCGAATTTCCGACGAAGCGAGTGTGTCCCAGCTGAAGAATGGACGGTGGTTACCAATTCGTACAACACGGGATTGAACTCGTCCCAGTAGGTGACCTTTTTAGTAATCGGGATGCGTGCTACCACGGGCACAAATCGTTGGTCTCTTTTGATTGAGATGTTTTTGGACGTAGCACCCATTATCTTTTTTGTGTTTGGATCGATTACAGTGAGGTTTAGCTGAGCTTCGTTGGCGATTTTAGGTTCTTCGGAGGCGATCAGGACAGTTGCGTACACATCAAGGGTGTGGAAAGTCGTTTCGATCTGGACATGGTCAATCCAGACTTTTGGCACGGCGTGCAGTTCTATCCGTCCTACGATTCCGTTCCATGTCCCTCCTAGTGCGTCAGACACTCCATGAGCATCAGGTCGATATGGCAGGATCATTCCGTTATCCACTCTGATTGTAATGGTGTGTTTGCCTGGTGATAATTCACCGAGATTAAACTCGTGAGGTGTACACAAAGAATTATTTGTACCGATAAGCTGATCGTCCACCCAAACTGTAGTTTGCCAACGAGCCCTTTCTAGGAATAAGCGCACATGTTTGCCCGCCCAGCTTTTGGGGATGGAAATGTCACGCTGATACCAAGCAACTCCCAGGTAGTGTTTTTGAGGTTGACTAGTAAAAGGCACCTTTACCATAGCCCGATTAGTGTATTTCTTGTATTCCTCGCGGAGGTACCAGTAAGGGTCATGAAGGGTAGAGACCCAATGTGTCCGAATGCTTATGTCATCTCCGTAGCCCTGGGCTTGGAGAATCCCGGGTAATTTGATCTTGTCCGGCAAAGTATGGGAATACCATTTCTCCTTGACCCCGACATTTTCTCTGTCGAGTTTGAACCGCCATACCCCGGCCAGGTCAATGATTGTGTCAGGCTCCGCGTGGGGTACTGATCCAGAACAATGAGGGACCTTTAACAATGGCATCGAGAGTACAATAATGGCCAGTGACAAGGCAAAATGCAAAAAAGACGGTCGGAAGTCGGATTGCCCTGAATCAGGATGGTAGAAATTGTTCTCTGTCATGATTGCCCCAAATTATTTTGCGCCTTCCGGCGGTTCAATCGCCAAAAGTGGTTACGAGGTTACGTAATGCTTTGCAACAATCGAACTTGCATGTGAGATTTCGAATCTGTGAGGTGGGTTTGTGGATGGCGACAAGTGGCCTAAGCTTGGTTAGGGCACGGTTTTAAATGCGTTGAAATTTTGGATTTCTTCTGGTAAAGACAATTTTGGTGAGACAGTGGCGGGTTTTAAAAGCGCGTCCGTAGCTCAATTGGATAGAGCTTCTGACTTCGGATCAGAAGGTTGCAGGTTCGAGTCCTGCCGGACGCGCCATTCACATGTACGGAACCTTTACGGGGGATAAACAAGATGGATTTTGATTTAGAACGCTTTTTTTTGGCGCGAGGATGTCGGATGATTGCCGGCGTAGATGAAGCGGGTCGAGGTCCCTTAGCTGGTCCGGTAGTAGCCGCTGCTGTGGTATTCCCTGTGGAGTGGATACTCAATGGATTGCCGAGCGAGCTTGCTGGGGTGCGTGATTCTAAGCGGTTAACAGCAAGTCGCCGTGCCCAATTATACGATGTGTTGGTCAATCATCCCTCGGTGTGTCACGCATACGCCGTAGTAGACTCTGCTGAGATAGATCGTATCAATATCCTGCAGGCTACGCATTTAGCGATGCAGAAAGCGGTGGCTAATTTACCGGTGGTTCCGGATCATGTGCTTGTGGATGGTTTGAGTGTGTCAGGATTACTGCAGCCACACACACCTCTAGTGGGCGGCGATGCCAAGAGTTTTTCAATAGCTGCTGCGAGCATTATCGCGAAGGTAGTGCGAGATAGACTCATGAGTGAATTTCATGCTCGATGGCCACAATATGGATTCGATAAGCACAAAGGCTATGGCACACCAGCCCATTTAAGGGCATTGGCACTATTTGGCCCTTGCCCAATTCATCGTAAATCGTTTCGGCCGGTAAGGGAATGTTGCCAACAACGCCAACTTTTTTAAAACGGTCGCTCGTATGGAGGGACTAAGAGACTTTTTGAAAACCCTGCTTCCGAGTTTATGGGGTAAGAAAAGTATATTGAACCCTAAAGCTGAGTTGGGTCTTCAGGGGGAAAAAGTTGCTCGGAGGTATTTGCAAAGATTGGGAATGCGATTTCTTGCTAAGAACGTGAAAACACGACGCGGGGAGATTGACCTAGTGTTTCGGGATAGGGATTGTCTGGTATTTGTAGAAGTGAAAACTCGGTCGTCGGAGGATTTATTTAGGCCTGCTACGGCTGTGACTTACCGTAAGAGGCGGGCTTTGAGGCACGCTGCGTTTGATTACTTGCAAATGATTGGTTCGCCACCAATAAAGGTTAGGTTTGATATTGTAGAGGTAGTGATTCGCAACGGGCACATAACGGAGATTAGGCATTTGCCGAACGCTATTGGATTGTCTTACCCATAGTCTTTGGGGTTGAGTTTTTCACGGGTATCATCTGTCCTCCTTGAGCTTGTCACATGAGCAAGTACTACGGAGGTTTGTCTTCAGTTCAAAGGTGAATGGCAAAAGTACATTATCAGGGAAACCAGCGTTTGAAATCCTGAGAATCCGGGATTACCTCCTTTACACAATAGGTCGCTTAATAGGGTCGTTGTGTCAGCGAATGATGATTGTTGCGGTAGGTTGGGAGTTATATGAGCGCACAAGGTCTAGCTTGGCTCTGGGGTTAGTAGGTTTGGTTAACATGGTTTCGCTAGTGGGGTTGACAATGCCTGCTGGGCATTTGGCCGATAATTATAACCGGAAGCGAATAATATTTTGGTCCACCATCTTGATAGGATTAGGCAATTTGGGTTTAGCTTTTGTTTCTGCAATTCGCGCACCGGTACAATGGTCGTATGCATTTTTACTTTTAGTTGCGGCGGCCCGGACTTTTCTATGGCCTGCAAGTGCGGCCTTTGTAGTTAGTTTAGTGCCGCAACAGCACTTTGCATACGCAGTGACTTGGAATACAGTTACGTTCCAGCTTGCAAGTGTGATAGGCCCGGCTGTAGGCGGGGCGTTATTAGCTTTATTTGGACATTTTTGCCAGTCGCCGGCCGCCCTTGTTTTTTTCATCAATGCTATCGGCAGTGTAATAACAGCTACGCTCGTAGCTTTAATAAAAAAGAGTCATTTCGTTCAAAATCGCGAGCCGATGACCGTTAAAAGCCTGGTCACGGGCTTCAAATTTGTTATTTCACATCGATTGATCTTAGCAATGTTAACACTGGATTTATTTGCTGTTTTATTTGGTGGAGCGGTGGCATTACTGCCTGTGTATGCACGGGATATACTTCATGTGGGACCGGTAGGCTTTGGACTCCTTGAGTCTGCGACTCCGATTGGTGCTATAATTTGCGCGCTTATTCTGGCACAATTGCCGCCTTTTGAACGAGCAGGCATTACATTGTTAAGGGCGGTTGCGGTGTTCGGACTAAGCATAATTGTGTTTGGTTTGTCGAGAAATTTTTGGGTGTCGTTTTTAGCACTCGTCATAAGTGGGGCGGTAGACAATATTAGCGTTGTTATCAGGCACACTTCCGTACAGTTGTTGTCACCTGACGATAAACGTGGACGGGTGTCTGCGGTTAACAGTTTGTTCATTGGTACTTCAAATGAGCTGGGTGCGTTTGAGTCGGGTGTTGTAGCACACTATTTTGGGCCTACGTTTTCGGTTGTTTCCGGAGGTATAGCCACTCTGTTGGTGGTATTAGCTGTAAGCTGGATTTGGCCAGAAATACGGCGGTACGGTCGGTTGGTAGCAACCACTCCGGGATCCGGCAATAGTGGCGCATAAATTCTTTCTAAGAGCAGCGTTTGCTTAAGGACACACGTTATGTAATTTTGAAAATATGAACGCACTAATAGTGCTAGTATTGGCTTCGGGATTAATTTTCTTGGCTACGTTAGGTGGGGCTTTGGTGCCGGTGTTTTTCCGGCTGGGGCATACACGCCTACAAATGGGCGTAAGTTTCTCAGCCGGTTTGATGTTTGGATTGGCGATTTTAAGTATGCTCCCTCATGCAATGCTGTGTGTTGGGAGTATCCAAACCGCACTGAATTTGATGGTGATTGGATTTTTGGCAACCTTCTTTTTGCAGCGCGTTTTTCATTTTCATGCGCATGAGATAAATTCCCCACACCCACAGGGCGGCAAAGAGGACGACAGCCACACTCATGCTGTAAGTCATACGCTTTGTGAAGATCAGCATCACCAAGTAGTGTGGATTGGGGTCTTGCTGGGGTTGACACTGCACTCCATCATGGATGGGGTAGCGGTTGGTGCTTCAATTTCATTACAGGAACTTGGGCATGGCAGCACTATTGGGGTAGGCACCTCACTAGCAGTTTTACTTCATAAACCTTTTGACGCTTTTGCGCTTTCCACGTTGCTAGTTTTTTCAGGGGTTAGTGATCGAAAGCGCACAGTGGTAAACCTTTTCTTTGCAATGGTTACACCTGTAAGTGCAGGTTTGTTTTTCACGGGGGTAACGCAATGGATTCAGTTTAATCCTGAGTGGTTAGGTTATGCATTAGCTTTTTGCACGGGGACTTTTTTGTGCATTGCATGCGCGGATCTTTTACCTGAGTTGCAATTTCATCGGCACGATCGGGTTAAACTCTCGTTTTGCTTAATCCTAGGTGTAACGGTGGCAATTTTGCTTTCTACCATATGTCACAGACATCATTCACATCTGGATCTGCATGAGAGTAAACACCCGTCGCCTAATGCGGAGGTACATTAAGGGGGGGTAAAAACCCTTAAACCCAGACTTGCAGGCGAAGCATTTTCATGCCACAAATCCGATCGTGTCAACCACAGCGCTAATTGAAATTCGGAACATACGATTACAAAAGGTCGAGGCATTGCGGGGGTTAGGTTTAAACCCGTATGCCACACGGAGTGCACGTACTCACTACGCTGGTGAAGTAATTAGGAAATTTGCGGATTTGCAGGGGAAAATTGTAACGGTGGCGGGACGTCTGATGTCCTGGCGCCAACATGGCGCTTTGACTTTTGGGCATATCCAAGACCAAACTGGCCGAATACAATTGTTCTTTCGAAGACAACTAGTCCATCCAACTGACCCCAAGGAAGGTACTCTGGGCTATGAAGAATTAAACCTCGTTGACATCGGAGATATAGTGGAAGCCACTGGTGAGGTTGGGAAAACAGAGCGGGGTGAGATTTCCGTTATCGTACACAAGTTTCGTATTCTGACCAAATCTGTTCGGCCATTGCCAGACCAGTGGAAGGGACTGAAAGACAGGGAGTTGCTCCTGCGCAAACGGTATTTACATACAATTTTAGACCGCGAATCATTTGAACGGTTTGGCAAAATTTCAGAAATGATTGCGGCAATTAGGGAGTTTCTAAATAGCCGCGGATTCATGGAGTTCCATACGCCCGTGATCCAGCCTCAGTACGGAGGTGGCACAGCCAAACCGTTCAAAACACATGTGAATGCGCTTGGTTGTGATATGTATCTGGCTATCTCTCACGAATTGTATCTGAAGCGGCTGATTGTTGGGGGCTATGAAAAAGTCTACACAATAGGCAGATACTTTAGAAACGAGGGAATCGATCGAAATCACCATCCAGAGTTTTCAATGGTGGAGACGATGACCGCATACGAGAATTATCTTTACAACATGGATCTTATTGAGGAGCTGTTCAGATATGTTGCGAAAAGTGTGTTTGGCCGCTTCGAGTTTACTGTCCGAGGTCATAGGGTTGATTTTGGTCAACCATGGAAAAGGATATCAATGGTAGAGGCTGTTAAACACAAGACCGGTATAGACTTTAGTGAGTTCGAGTCCGTGGATCAGGCAAATGAAGCTTTAAGAAGATTAGGTATCAACGAACTGCAACCCTCCATTGGAGAAGCACTTGTGCGTGCCTTTGAGCTGGTAGAGCCCGATTTGATTCAACCGACCATCGTATATGGACACCCTGTCGAGATTTCGCCTCTTGCCAAACCTATGCCAGAGGATCCGCGTTTTGCAGAACGGTTCGAGGTATTTATAGCAGGAATGGAATGCGGAGATAATTGGACTGAGCAAAACGACCCAGTAGCTTTGCTTGAAACCTGGCGTAAATCTTACCGTGAGGAGGAACGTGATACTGGGAAGTTCCATACATTAGACTTTGATTTTATCGAGGCGCTTGAATATGGAATGGCTCCTACTACTGGTATTGGGCCGGGGATTGAACGAATGGCAATGATATTTACGGAACAGGAGAACATTGACGACGTTATATTTTTCCCGCTAATGCGGCCGGTGGTTTCTCAGGTTAACGCAATGATTTATGGCTTAACGGAAGGTCCGCCAGCGCCAGTCGAGGACCTGGCTCTCACCGTAAGTGAATTTTGTCAACTTTGTGCAGACTCTAAGATAAAGCCGGCCAGTGATTCGATCTCAATAAAACCCCATATCCGCATTTGGTATGGGAGCGGGGAATCGAATAAGCCTGCAGTGTCTGCCCATGCAGAGGTTTTTGGGTTCCTCTCTAATAGCGTGCTGCATTTATCCGGGTTTAATATCGACGGAGAAAATGTTGGGGTTGAGCAGAAACTAAAAGAGGTTTTGGGGTCGAGAGTTGCAGAGCTTCAACAGAACCTCCATAGATTCTTCCCCGGACTCCAAATACAGGTCCACCCAGTGACGATTTTGAAGCATCGTCGCAGCAGATAAAACCGGTTCGGTTTTAGTGTGTACTATGATCAGTGGAAAGTGGGTTTGTAGAAAGGAGGTACTGTAAGTTCCCCGAAGACTCGCAGTTCGGAAACTATGTGTGATTGCCGCCTTATTTAGCAATATCGTTTGGGCTGGGGCGTTGGAGTGTATACTTTTGCGTGGTATGGGTTGGGGAAATCGGGCATATAGGCGAATTCCAAACTTTTTAATGCGTGAGGAATGAAGAGCTGGAAGAATTTCTAAAGGGGTAACAAGAGAAGTAAAGTGCGAAACGGCAGAGGAACACTCCTCCAATAGGGGGTCCACGGAAATGGGTATAATAGAGGTTTGTGGGTGAGTTAAGACGATTCGCGTTCAGGGTTAGTAACATTTGGAATGGCAAGAAAAGTGCTTGACGCTACAATAAATAGTGGGATATTTGGGGTGAAACTACAAAAAGCTGGGGTTTATGCGTTGTCCGAAGTGCGGGTCGCTGGAAGATAGAGTTATTGATTCCCGGCTCACGCGAGAGGGCCAGGCGATCCGGCGTCGGCGTGAGTGTTGTGGATGCGGTTACCGCTATACTACCTACGAAAAGATTGAACGTGAGGGGCTCCGAGTAATCAAACGTGATGGAAGGCGAGAAGATTTTTCTCGGGAAAAACTGATTGCTGGTATTCAAAAAGCATGTCAGAAACGACCTATTAGCCAGGATGTTATTGAGAGCATGGTAGATAGAATTATAACGCGGCTTGCAGATAAATACGACCGGGAAGTTCCGTCCCCAGAAATAGGTAAACTAGTCATGGACGAGCTTCGCAAATTGGATGAGGTTGCGTATGTGCGATTTGCTAGTGTGTACCGTAGGTTTGAGGAGGCAACAGATTTCGTGCAGGAGGTAAAAAAACTAGGAGCGCGCAGATGATACTTTTGGATGAAGGAACATTGTTTTTTGCAACCCCGGGAGGAGAGACACTCCCGTTAAGGGCAGATATGATCCGGATCGAAATTTCCAGCCAGGATCCTTCATTTAAAGAGTTGGTTGATAACGCCGTAGTGGCAGTGTTCCACTATTTTAAGCGTGATTTAGGCCGAACTGTAGTTACTTTTGGCGAGTTTAGTTTGGTCTTGGAGCGGGTATTGCGAACTTTAGGTGTAAATGCAGAAGTCGTATGTGAAGAGACGCCAGATGATAATGAAATTGATTTACGCCGGATTGCTGGTCGGAGTTACATGAATGAGTTAGTGTTTTTCACGCAATTGCGACCGGCAATTCGGTCAGCTATGGAAGCAGTAAAACCGGGAGCTGGTGATCCGGTGTTTTTGCGGTTTAGAGGTTTGAGGCAATGCATAAAGATGATTTGTGGGGTGACTCGGTGGAATGCGCGGTGTGCTGAATTGCAACGTGAAATTCTTGAGTACATTAACGCCAGCGTAGTCGCCGAAGCACATGGTAGGCGATGTATTTTAATGGTAGGATAAACCTTGGTTTCAACAGCTTGCACTATGAACAAGACAGTGTTTCAGCGAATCATCGATCGGGAAATCCCGGCAAAGATTGTATACGAAGATGATGTAGTGGTCGCATTCCATGACATAAATCCACAGGCACCTGTTCATGTTTTAGTAGTGCCCCGGAAACCAATACCTAGATTGGCCGAAGCCAAGCCCGAAGACATTCAGATCCTCGGGCATTTACTTATTAAGGCAGTGGAGGTGGCGGAAAGGCTAAACATTAAGAACTCGGGATTTAGGATTGTAATTAACAATGGGCCGGATGCTGGGGAAGCAATTCCTCATTTGCATGTGCATGTATTGGGCGGCCGGAAAATGGGTTGGCCCCCGGGTTGATTTAATTAGTAGTGACCGTCGGTGGATACCATGGGTGGTTTGCTTGTTGCAAGTTGTTTAGTGCACTATTGGATGTAAAAGTAGGGCCGCATCCTAAAGACAGATTTTGTAATGCAGAAAAAGGTGGGAGGAAGCTCGGGGCCGTCAAGACATACGGTTGTGAAGTAGAAGCGCGATCCGCTTTACAGGTTCGGAGAGTAACAGGTAGGCTAAACGAGTTTAAGCGTGAGCGCGAAAGCGGAAGGGTGGTTTTTGTTGTTACTACAAGGTCTTTCTGCTAGTAGTGAGGGTTAGTGGGCTAGAAACGTTAGCTCAAGTATGGATGGTCATTCATCAAAACCTGGACAAGGCCATTTTGAGATGACTGACGAGCAAATTGGGTTGGAGGTTAGACAGTTTTCAAGGGCTGTTGTTGCAAAGATAGTTGAAGAATACGCAACCTTGCCATCTGAAATTCAGGTGTATCGGGAGCATTTGCTGGGGCAAACTGGTAAGATGTTAAGGAGTTCGTTGGTTTGGGGGACGGCAAACTTAACTGGAGGTGTCACAGAAGTTCATGTGTTTGCAGGGGCAATCGTCGAGTTAATTCACCTTGCAACGTTACTCCATGACGATGTTTTGGATGGGACCCAGATCCGCCGGGGAAAACCCACGATTGCAATTTCCTTTGGGACAAAGGCTGCAGTGTTATTGGGTGACTGTTTATTTGCCAGGGCGGCGGAGATGACATCTCGACTGGGTACTATGGAAGTATGCAGTCTGGTTTGTGGCGCGACGGAGAGAATATGTGTTGGTGAACTGATTCAGGACCAAAATATTGGGAATTTTGGAATTTCTGAGCTGGAATACCGCCGGATAGCATCGCTCAAAACAGGCGAATTGTTTGGTTTAGCATGTGAACTTGGGGCAATTTTAAACGGTGTTAAATCCTCTGTTCGGCGTGTTTTGCGCGAATTTGGTGTGACGTTTGGAACAGCATACCAAATGTACGATGATTGTGTAGACCTTCTTGGTAAGGATTTCCAGGTGGGCAAAACGTTAGGGGCTGATTTTACAAATGGAATTCCGACTTTGCCTTATGTACTTTTTTCCAGTAGGGCATCAAAAGAAGATTTGGATAGGTTTAGACAGTTACGGGATACCCGGACTTTTGATAGGCTAGAGTTGCTTGCGCTGCTGAACCGTTATCGAGTATTTGAAAACGCGAAGGCAATCATAATGAATGAGTTAGAGCGGGCTTGGACTATATTAATGGAGGAATTCAAAGGACCTACAGTTTTGGAGCGATTCTTAGAGTTCCTGCGCAAACATGTTTCGGATTTACTGCAGTGCACGACGTTTGCGTAACGTATCTACGAAGTTTTTATATGGACCAGCCGGCACTCGGTCATGGGACAAACAATGATTGGGCGTTGATTAGACGGACGCTTGATGGTGACCTTACAGCGTATGAAGAGCTCGTGAAAAGGTACCAGAGCGCTGTCTACGGACTTATATACCACATGACAGCAAATCATGAAGATGCGGCGGATCTGGCTCAGGAAACATTTATTAAGGCTTATAATGCTTTAGGATCGTTTAAAGGAGATTCCGGATTTTTTACGTGGCTATACCGTATAGCCATAAATACCACGCTAAATCACCTAAAGCGTCGAGCACGACAAGGGGAAATGTATTTGAACGACTTGTCCCCTGAGGTCTCAAATGACCCATATGTTGGACCAGTGGTCAGCACGTTTACTCCTGATCGAGAGGCGATATTAGCAGAGCTGCAAAAAAAATTGAACGAGGCCCTGTTAAAATTGTCGGAAAATCATAGAGTAGTGGTAATTCTTCATGACATCCAGGGTTTAAAGCATGAGGAAATCGCGAAAATTTTAGGGTGCAACGTTGGCACCGTCAGGTCGCGATTATTTTATGCGCGACAACAATTAAAGGCGTATTTATCTGATTATTTAAAGTGACGGCTTATGCAAGTTCCAGAGGAGAATTTTGTAGGGTTACTGAAGCTATTGAGGCTTAAACGGTACGAGGCTCCCCCGCGGGGGTTCTACGAAGAGTTCCCCAACCGGGTCAGAAGGGCCATTGAAATGCAGCGGCATTCTGTCATAGAGGAGTGGAAGGCGGACTTGAAGTGGGAGAGAAAGCTTTTCGCTTTCCTAGAGGCAAAACCGCTGGTGATCGGTTTGGTTGGTGGGGCAGTTTGTTTATTAACACTTATGGCAATATTGTATTCGCAGCGTGTTGCGGTAGAACCTCAATTAATTATGACACCTGGACCAGTTGCTCAGCCTATGGTGGGACTGCCACCCAGTGCCGAGAGTACCACCGCAAAAAGTGGGGATGGAGTGCAACATCCTTTAGTTGTGACAAATCCTTTGCCAGCAGCAGTTCAAAATCCTTGGTTAAATCTGCAACCTGTTATGTGGCAGACGCAGGGGAATTTTTAGGTGATTCAAGAACTTGGGTTCATAGTCATTGTTTTATCATAATCAGGCGCATTGGATCGTTTTTTTCGGCTAATACGAGTTTGTTGCCATCCACCTCTGCATGTAAAGAGAGTTGAGCTCCCTCTGCACTGAGGTTTAACTTGTACTGCCTATCATCCTTTTGCCATCGTCCTTGGAAAGTAAATACATTCTTTTCAGAAGGAGCGGGTTGTAGAGCGATTGGTGTGCGGGCGCGTGAGCTCCCTAGTTGTCGGGAAATGAGTTGCTCAAGGACTGCAGGGTTAAAATTCATATCAAGTCTAGCTTTCTTATCTGGGGTAGCTATTAGGCGAGTGCCTTCAAGCATAGGCATGAACAGTTCCCGGATCATTCGTAGCTCACGCGATGTTACATTAGTAAGGTTTCGTCGTAGCATTGCGAAAGTTGCTTTGGTATCGAGAATCCATTTGCCGAGAATAGGTTCATTCTTGAATATGGGTGAGATTCCGGTTTCTAAATATTCCTTCAGGTCGTCGAGGTAAGGACTTATGGTTTGCCAGGTTTCCGTGAGCAGAGTTTTGTTTCGTAGAATTGACTTGGTACGATCGTGAGAAATTATATCCCTTAGGGGTGATTGATGGAGTATTAAGTTTGTGAAGGATGAATCGTTTAGAATATCCTGCACTTCAGGCTTTTCGATGAAGTTTAGAATAGCAGGATAATGGCCAAGTCGTTCGAACAACGCGGGGGTCCCGTAAAGCATACCCATTAGGTCACACACTTTATAGAATTCGTTTGGAAGCCTTATGCATGCGCTTGTGAGAGTATAAACCTTTGTCGCTGCAGCGTCTTTGCCAAGTTTGTTGAGAACTCTTATTAGGAAGCCGTCTCTCTCGCCAGCGCTTACTTGGATTGTGAAATAGGCAAACGGATATAAATAGGCCACGATGAGAATAAAGTAAATGGCGGCATTGACCATGCCTAAGCAGATCCCCAGACGTTTATTGAGCCGTTGCCAAAGGGCGTGGCGGAGTTCACTTACTTTATATTTGTAGTAGATTTCGACTTTCCATGCCACAAAGTTGCCGATTATTTTGAAGAGTATCAAAACGGCTATGAAGGCTACTACCGATGGTAGGGCGACACTTAGCACGTAGTTTTGGATTCCTAAAACCGATAACAATTTTGCAGTCAAAGGACTGAGTGTTTTCGAAAGGATTGCACCCGCAATAATCCCTAGAAGTGCGAAGGCTGCGCGAATCCCACCGAAGCTAGCCCCCGCAAGAGCGCCGCATACGAGCATTATAAGTGCTAACAACCAAATACTCATGTGCGGAATCATATCAAGCCACAGTTTAAAAATCACGCCGGAAATATAGCAACAGGGGAAATCGACCAGCCCGTTGGAGAGGCGGAAGGGGCAATGAGTTTGCACTGTGTGTTATCTGGTTGTTGAAATGTTCTATTTTACAGTCCTTTCGGGCCGTGATTGAGTTCAAAAGTGTATCAAGAGGGTATAAAGAGTGAAGTTGGGAGAGCGAGTGTACGCGCCTTTTAAAAGTGTGACGTAGAAGGCAATCTAAAAATAAGGTGGAGAAAGCGGAATTTACTTTATCCTTGTTCGAGGTTGTGTGGTCAATCAGGGCTTTTGCAAAGCCTTGGAAGGTAAAACGCTTTGTTTTGTACTTGCTATCAAAGGGGGTTAAGAAACGTTAGGCTACAGTTTAATTGGGGTCTAAGTTGCGCGGTTTTATCCCGGTAAAATTTGATTAGTTTTTTATAAAAATTTAAACTGCCGGTCACCCTTGGAGTCGTGGGGAGGTGACCGGCAGTGAGTATCTTTAGAATTCCAATTGTTTAGTATTTTGGCAGGTCACTCCAATCGTATGGTTTCGCAGAATCCCAGAACGACGGTTCTTTTGCTGAGATGTCGGGCATTGGGGTATTCAAAAAGTCGGTAGATGTCGGTCTAAAATCGTTGTCCTTGACAATAGTAGGTGTAACGAAAATTAGAAGGTTTTTTCTGCTTGCAGATTTGCTCTCGTGTCTGAACGCCAAGCCAATTAATGGGAGATCACCTAAAAGCGGAACTTTTGTATATTGGTTACCCATGGCATCGGAAATTAATCCACCCATGACAAGGGTATTCCCGCTGGGGATAAGTACCTGTGTTTCGATGCGCCTGAAGTCGAAAATATCTGCTTCGTAGGTTTGGTCTCCAACTACACGTTTTGCAATTCCTGCCCAACTAGAGACTTCTGGTCTAAGATGTAGCCAGATGTAATCGTTTGCTGAAATACGAGGAGTTACGATCAACACAGTTCCAACGTTGGTATATTGCACTTGCGAACCACCTGCCACGTTAACAGTGCCGGGGGTAATTTGGAAGATTGGGTAAGTGCGCGTTACTGAGAGTTCAGCTGGTTGGTTATCGAGCGTTACTGCTCTTGGGGTGGAGATGACTCTAGTTTCGTTATCCTTGTTTAGCATGGATAGGACTGCGTTTAGACCCTGGGCATTTAAAAAGCCGATGTCGGGTGTAAACCCGCTGCGGGTGTTTAGGGCTAAGCCTGCGCCCGTATAGAATTCAGCTGATGTTGAACGAGAGTACCTAGCGCCACCTAAGCCGGGCACTGTCAAAGTGGTTAAGCTGTTACTAACATTCATTGTTGCGTTTCCAAAAGAGAATGCCTGGCCTTCTAATGTACCAGCCCAGTCAATTCCTTTGATCGATTCTGGATTGCGGCCTGTTTCGATAATATGGGCTTCTATTAAAACTTGTCTTGTTGGGGTATCCAGCCTGTCTATTAGCTCTTCTACGGCGGCAAGCTCCTTTTCGGTTGCTGTGACAATTAGTTGAGCGGTCCTGATGTCTGCCACAACACGGCTGCGTTTATCGGTGAGTACTGTTTGGACGGCTGTAATCATATTGCTGACGCCCGCATACTTTAGTTGGATTACTTTTGTAAAGAGGGGATCAGGAGCGGCAGGATCTTTCTTTGTGATTCGAGCGATTTGGGTTTTTGGGTCCATTACAAGCTGAAGGTCGTAGTTATTTAGGACGGCTAATAAAGCTTGTTCTGGGGTGACGCCTTCCCAACGTACCGTTAGCATGGGTTGTGGGGCGGGTTGCCCATCAGGCCCTACTTGGCCATATGGGACTTTATAATCGAGGATGTAGTTGATACCTGCAAGTCGTGCCAAGTTGTCGATCACGGCTGTGAGGGGAGCACTAGCGAATTCGATAACCTGTTGATTTGTGGTTTGGGATGGTGTTGGTTGTGGTGAAATGGCAACGCTGCTTGTGGGTTCCTCGGTACCAGTTTGTGATTGTGCTGATGGGGTTGAAGACTCGGCCACAGCAGGTTGAACTTGGCTTTCCCCTGAGGTCATCGGTTGAACATCTTGAGAGTGTAACCATGGGAGACTCGCTCCTCCGACAGACAACATACACGCAATTAAGACAGTAGTTCGCTTCATAATCATTCTCCTTAAAAATTGTTTTCTTTCCGTCAGAGCATCGTCGGCCTTAATTCGAACCGTTGGTTAATATCGCTGTATTCTTAGTTCCATCTGTTGAGGTGGTGTGCCATAAGTGATGATGACATAGTCGTCGCCTATATGTTCACACTTTATCCTCACTCTTGTAGAACCGGCGTCAACCTCCATTTCTTCACCTTCTGTAAAGGCTCGGTTATTTATAGTGGCTACTCGCTTGCCCCCAGCAAATGAAATACCTGATAGGACCAGGCGAGGCCTTTGAACTGGGGTTGTTGTCTTAGGTTCCTTTGCGATTGTTCCCCGGCGTGTTGAATTGGGATAGAATGGATCGACACCGGCTCCGGGAGCATCGTCAAATACCGACGTTGGAATTTGAGACGGGGTAAGCCAAACGTTAGTTATTGAACTGGTTTGGGAATTCGTTGTACCAACTTGGTTAGCTTGGGAGGTTGTTTTACCTGAAGTTATAATGAGAAGGGTCATGCCTATCTGGGCAAAGAAAGCTTTTCGCTTTGTTGGCATTTTTTGTACCTGGCTCACGGTTTTACAAGGCTAACCACTTCAAACCTAAAGTTTATCTTTTCACGATCTTCTACAGATTTAGCTCCTGCAAGTTGAATAATACTCAAATTCTCGATTCGCATCAAGGGAAAACTGTTTTCAAAGTCGGCAATAAACTTGCCGAGATCGTGGAAATATGCTGTGCCGCCCAAACCAATTTTGACCTGTGAATATGGAAACTTTGGGAACATTGACATTTCACCGGAGGTAGTTTGCCCTAACACGATATCTACGTTACGGTGTCTGGCTTGAAATGTTTTTAGGGTCTGGAAAAGCCATAGGTATAAATCTCCAGTAGCCATGCTCGACTCCAATTCGGCGAGTTTGTTAGTAGCAGCTTCTAACTGGGCAGCGATGACTGTACCTTTGGATAAAGTTTTTCTGATGGTGTCTGCTTGTGATTCCGTTTTTGCAAGTTCATCTCGCAACCTTTTAAGCTTGGTCGTTTGGGCAGACCAGAGCGTAAAATAGAGGATACCAGTTACTGCGACCACCCCTATGATTATGGCAAGAATCTGAGATCGCTTCTGAGGCGATAAGTTGGAAAATAATGTGTTCATTGTCGGACCCGCTCAGGTAATCTGATTTCCAAAGCAAACACAACCGATCGTTTCTTGGTTTCAGGGTCTTCAGCAGGAGGTGAAGTATCGCGAAGTTGGATTTTGTTTCCAGGGCTAAGCAATTGTTTCAAGTAAGAATTTTCTTGGAGTGATGCGATGAACCCTACGATGTTCTCGCCCTCGGTCTCATCTTTTGCCCGCAAGATAATAGTAGTCCTTTCAATAGCAGTGGCTGGTTTCCCGGGGATTGTCCTTCCGCCTTCGGTGCGAGGTTTAATTTCTTCGGTAAGAGTATACGATTGATCACCTTTAAGTTCGAGTAATTGGATTCCTGACACCATACTTTTTTGTAATGCATTAAGAAAGCTACCCCAAAGAAACCTGTTCGTGCACAATTTAGCTAACGCAGCTAGTTTTACCGTGGTTTCGTTCAATTTGCGTTCCGCGGCTAAGATTTGCGTGTACGTGTTAGTTTGGGTTGTAATGGTAAATTGGAGGTTTCGGAGCTCGCGTTGTTTAGTGATAATAGTTAACTGGCGCAGCCCCACAACAAACAATTCTATCGCAATTATTAAGACGGCGAAGAATGCAATGCGTTTAACGGGATCCCGCCGTCGCATTTCCTCAGCGAGTTTTTCTTCTGCTAATAAATTGAGTTTGATCGGCATAGGTTAAAGCACAGCAAGAGCGCAACCTGTTGCAGTAATCAATTGCGGCATAGCTGATTCAAACCTAGCCAGTTGTTCTGGTGGTAGTGCGATGTCCATCCCGGTGGCTGGGTTCCATGTTTTACATTCCACAAAAAGTTCACTTTCTAAAATCTGTAAAATCGGTGGTGAGCTTGCGGATCCCCCGCAAGCAAAAACTCGGGTTACTTGGCGATCATATTGGTGTTCAAAGAAATCCACTAGTGCTCTTAATTCTCGCCCCAAAGGTCTGACTACTTGTTCAAGGGTAATTAGTGCTGCTTCAGGCGTTGAGGTTTTGATTTCTTCTGCTTCGGTATATTCGATCTTTAGTACTTTTGTTAGTTCTTCGGTGATGTGTTTGCCACCTACTGGAACGATTCGGCTTAAAACAGGTTCACCGTGGTCTAAAACGCATATTAGTGACGTTTCATACCCCAGGTCCACTACCGCCACCACCTCTCTTGATAGGTTTTCTCCCAAAGTATGCTCGAGCGAATTTATTGGGGCAATCATTCCGGGTACGACACCTTCGGCTTGAAGGCCTGCAGCTCTTATGCCCGAAGCGATGTTATTGACTACTGATGTGGGAGCACCTCCCACTATTACACGCTGTTTTATTGTGGTAGGGGAGCTCCCCTGTTGTGAGGACACTTGGGGTGGCAGGCAGTGGCAATCAAACACGTAATCTGTTAGATCCTGTTGGAGATAGACTTTTGGGTTATTTTTAATGATTTTACGAAGTTCCACAACTGGTAGTAACGGCATTTCCACAGTTTTGATTATTGTGAAAGCAGGTCCAATACTAACGGCTGTGGGTGCGTTTTCGAGTTTTAGAATGTTGGCAATGTTTTTGAGCAGGCTAGCAACGGTTTCAGGGTTAAAGGCCAAAATGTTGTCTGGCGATTGTACGATGGTAAATCCTGCGAAGGTATACCTTCCATTGGCAAGGGTTATATAGACAGCCTTTGTCGAGAACTTGCCGATATCTACGGCAAGCACTCTTGTTCTTTCTCTGTCCTTGAGTTTCAGAAAAGGCAAATTGATTGCCATTTGCACAAGTCCACTCCTAATTTGCACCGGACATCCTCATCTGTTATCCGGTTTTCAATCGGTATGGTTATTAAACGTTGCGTTTTTGCTGGGTGCAAGCTTTTTCCCTACGTTATTTTAATCAACTCACCTTGCCAGATATGTAATAAATTGGCATAGTTCAGTTCGCCTTGAAAATCATTGTCGCAATCACAGGTGCTAGTGGAGTAATTTACGCTCAAAGATTACTAGACCGGTTAGATCCTGAGGTGCACCAGGTCTATCTGGTTGTTAGTTCTCAAGGACAGGAAATTATACAATGGGAGCTAAAAGGCCAGTTAAGGGTTAACCCTGGGGTAATCCGTGTCAGGGATGACGATCTGCAAACACCTTTAGTAAGTGGTACGGGGGGGGTCGACGCAATGGTAATTGTACCATGCTCAATGG
The DNA here is from genome assembly GCA_964654645.1 of uncultured Verrucomicrobiota bacterium. Taxonomy (GTDB): domain Bacteria; phylum Verrucomicrobiota; class Verrucomicrobiia; order Limisphaerales; family CAZZJO01; genus CAZZJO01. The sequence goes on from CAZZJO010000064.1 coordinate 38,203, forward strand.
GTACGTTAGCCCGAATTGCGACTGGCATAGCCGACAGTGTGATTACTCGTGCGGCCGATGTGATGCTCAAAGAACGAAGAAAACTCATTTTGGTGCCGCGGGAAACACCCCTTAACTTAATACACATTAAGAACATGGAGCGAGTGTTATTGGCTGGTGCTATTTTGCTTCCTGCAATGCCAGCTTTTTATCATCTTCCCAGGAACATCGAAGACCTTACGGATTTTGTTGTGGGTAGAATCTTTGACCATTTAGGAATTGAGCACAACCTGGTTGGTTCGTGGCCGATCAAATCAGGAAATGATTAGGCAAGTAATCAAAGGTGTTCGAGAGTGGAGTGATTTTATAAAGTTCCCGCACACAGTATTTGCCTTACCATTTGGGTTAGGTGCGATGGTGGTGGCAGCTAGGGAAAACCATGGGTGGCCGGGAATCCGTACATTCTTGTTAATATTAGCAGCAATGGTTACGGCCCGAAGCTGTGCAATGAGTTTTAATAGAATTGTAGATCAAAGGTATGATGCGATGAATCCGCGCACAGCTAATTGGCAGCTTCCAGCTGGCCGAATTAAGTTGTCGGCTGCTATTACCTTCTGTGCAGCTAATGCTTTGGCGTTCGTCTTTATTTGCTATTGGATCAACTCATTATGTTTCCTGTTGTCGCCTGTGGCACTTTTTGTGATTTGTTTTTACTCATTTACTAAGCGCTTTACGCATTTTAGCCATTTTTTCTTGGGACTTTCGCTAGGGATTGCGCCGGTGGGCGCTTGGCTTGCAGTCCGCGGGACAGAGGTTACCCCAATCGAGTTAGTCCAAATGGGATTACTTGCGCTTGCTGTTGTGTTTTGGGTGGTGGGATTCGATGTTATTTACGCCCTACAGGATTATGAATTCGATCGTACCCATGGGTTGAAATCCCTTGTCGTGCTATTGGGGCCTGAGCGAGTGCTGGATGTTTCGCTTATTTCCCACATCGTTATGATTTTATTGCTTGCGGCGTTCGGGATTCTTTGCGGGTTTAGGTTGGGATATTTCGGCGGTTGGGTTATCATATCATGTTGTTTGTTTATGGAGCATTGGATCGCCAGACACCGTTCAAAAAACTGGATTCAGACAGCCTTTTTTAAACTGAACGCTTTAATTAGTACTGTGTTTTTTGTATCAACGCTGGCCGAGGTAGTATTTCGGGGAGGCTTTAGGCTTTGGGATCCTAATTGAGCTTTTTGATTTGCTTGTGCTTCATTTGTATAGATTTACACTGCAATTTAGATTAGGCCATGTTACCGTTTTCTAGGAAAAAGAATCAGAAGGACAGGTACTATTTATTTCCTGGAGCTGGTCGGGAGGCAGCTCGCCGGAAGAGGCGTGTATTTCTAGCGATTGCATTCACGTCTGGGATTTTGGCGGCGGCTGGGGTAGCGATATTTCTTTTGTGGTTAAACAGACCTTAAGAGTTTGGGTAGTGCCACATTTATCCGAGCTTTGTTCGAACCACGATAAAGTAGATCAGCAAGGTTGCACTTAACGCATAGGTGACGGGATTAACCTCGCGGGTTTTGCCAGCAAAAATTTTGATTACTGGATAGATGACAAATCCAAGTGCTAGGCCATCGGCAATTGAGTAGGTTAAAGGGATGCCGAGGAGAATAATGAAGGCCGGAATTGCTTCGGTTATATCAGACCAATCAATATGGGTGGCGGCTTTCATCATGAGCGCGCCAACGAAGACTAACGCGGGTGCAGTAATTGGAGGATAGCTTCCAATCATTGCGATTATAGGGTTGAAAAACAGTGCAAAGATAAATAAAGCGCCCGCCACCACTGCGGTAAGGCCGGTTCGTCCTCCCTGTTCAACTCCTGCAGCACTTTCGATAAAGCTAGTGACTGTGCTTGTGCCAAGTGCAGCTCCTATTATAGTCCCTACGGAGTCAGAGATCATGGCTTGTTTAGCTCTTGGGAGTTTGTTATTAACCAGTAGCCCTGCTTGTTGGCAGATGCCCACCAGAGTACCGATGGCGTCAAATACAAACATGAAAAGGAATACGATTACAAAGGGAATCATTTGAGGCGTAAGTGCACCGGCAATGTCTAGTTTTAAAAAGGTGGGGCTTAAAGAAGGAGGTAGCGAAACTACAGAATTAGCAAGTGTGAACTGTGTTACAAGTTTCGAGCTTTTGAAAGTTTCCGAAGCTAGCCAGCCACTTTGGATTGAATCTGATGCGATTTTTAATGCGGCGGCCATTGTGGTAGTCAGCAGTATACCCCACAGTATAGCACCTCGGATCCGATAAGCTTGTAGCACGGTGATGGTAACCAGTCCAAACACGAATATCAGCAAATCTGGGGAATTAAAATGCGGGTTAAGCTTTACTGCGGTTCCGGGATCTTTGACGATTAAGCCAGCATTTTGGAGCCCTATGAACGCAATGAATAGGCCTATACCTGCGGCGATCGCGTGTTTCATGCTGTTGCTGATGGAGTTAAAGATTAGTTCGCGTAGCCCCAGTAGGGTGAGGATTAAGAAGAGGAGGCCCGACAGAAACACAGCTCCCAGCGCCACGCGCCAGGGTTGATTGAACCCAGCGGCTGCCGCTGCTGGTAGGACGGAAAAAATGAAAAAGAAATTCTCGCCCATGCCTGGTGCTTGGGCGATGGGGTATTTACCGTAGATGCCCATTATAAATGAGGCAATTGCCGCTGATACACATGTGGCTGTGGTCACTGCACCGAAATCCATTCCTGTCTCGATCCCAAACTGTCGACCCGAAAGTACAGCAGGTTGCACAAAAATGATGTAGGCCATTGTTAGGAATGTAGTTACCCCTGCAAGAAGTTCGGTGCGGATGCTGCTTCCAAGTTCACTTATACCGAAATACCGATCTAGTTTCTCCATCGGTAATCTCTTTTAATCACTGGACGGTTGCTTAGCCAGATTAAAAAATGAAGTATTCTAAGCTACATGAAAAGACCGGGTTTTATTCAGAGATCTCTTCTATTACGATGGTGCCTTTTTTACTGGTTGAACCAGCCCGAATTTCTGTGAAAAAGACCACTGTGCCAATAAAGATGAGGCCAGCGGCTATAAGGCTGACAATTTGGATGGATAGGAAGTGTGTGAGTTGAAATGATATGATCGGGGCTAGGATCCCTCTCACACCGGTTAGAAAAGTATGTGCTGCCATGTAATCGGCTACTCGATCTGGCGGGGCAAATTTGGTTACCCACAGTCCCCAGGCTACGTCACCGCCGGAGAGAGCTATTCCATAGGCTGCCGAGCCTATTGCCAATCCTAATGGCGAATTGCTCATGAAGAAGGTGACGATTCCTACCATAAATCCAATATTTAAAGCTACCCTGAGCACAAAGAAGTTAGCGCGGTCGAACAGATACCCCCAAAGTGGGTTCACGGCGACGCGTGCGATATTTGGGATGACGGTTGTGTAGAGTGCGACTGCACCTATTGTGAGGAGTTCACCGCTAATTTTTACGCTGTATTTTGGGTTGGCTAAATATTCGACCCGCAGGGGGACCATCATTAAGTTGCCAAACCCAAGAAACATCCATCCTAAAAGCGTTCGGCGAAAAAGGCGATCTTGCTGAATAAACCTAAGGGCTTTAAATGGGTGGCCCCCCCCGCAAGGTGTTAAGGGTTTGCTTGGAATTTTTGACACTAAAAATGCCGATATTGCCATGGCAAGGGCAAATGTGTCGAGCAACAGGGTAAACCCTATTATGTGATTTGTCAGGAGTAAGCCAAGGAGGTGGCCTGCGATCGCACCTGAGACGATTCTTATAACTGTTGTATGTGCAAAGAGCTGACCGCGTGTTTCTTCCGGGTAGTTCTCTTGGTAAACTTGTGTCAATAGTGGTATGATGTAGGCAAAGCTGGCCGTTGCCAAGGCTGCTCCACACACAAATACCCATTCGGTTTTCCAAAGAGATGTTATCAGGAACGTAAGGCTACCAAATGCCAAAACTTGGGCTGCGGCTTGAGCGGGAGGCACACATGCGCGTTCTACGGTACTAACGACGATCGGGCTGCACAGTAAGCCTAAGCTAAATCCACTTGCAATAAAGGCTTTGGCCAAGGCCCCTGCTTGGAATTCACGAACTGCGATCGCAAGGAGGAATGTTGAAGCGGCTGTGTCTAGGATTCCAGTGAACACAGCACGCCATTTTTCGAGTCGATACGTGATCTGAGTCACGAGATGATTGGGCATTGGGCAAGGAGAGTAATTGAAGTTATAGAAACTGCAACTAAAACGCGGGTGTTTAAGAGGTTTGCCGAGGTAGTGGTGGCAAAGGCGGAGGGAGTTATGACCCTGGTTTTTGGAGTCGCACTTTTGCGTTTTCGAGTACTTTTTTCACCCAATCTTGGTTGTGAATGTACCAGTCCACGGTATAGCGGAGAGCTTCATCAAATGGGTAAGCAGGTGTCCATCCGAGTTCGGTTCGTATTTTTGAAGCGTCGATCGCATAGCGTCTGTCATGACCTGGCCTGTCTTTCACGAACGTGATTAATGATTTTGTGCTGCCGCCGAGGTGCGGGGCAAGTTCATCGACCAGGTCGCAAATCTTTTCGACCAGTTTGATATTTGGCCATTCGTTGGATGCGCCTATATTGTATGTTTGTCCGACGCGGCCGCAAGTCAGGACTAACCACAGGGCGTTTGCGTGGTCCAAGACGTACAACCAATCACGTACATTCAGGCCGTCTCCGTATACAGGGATTGGGCGCCGTTCGATAGCTGCTTGGATTACTACCGGAATTAGTTTTTCGGGGAATTGATACGGGCCGAAATTGTTTGAGCAGTTGGTAATCAATGTTGGAAGCCCATAAGTATGGTGGTATGCCCGCACCAACATATCAGCTGCTGCTTTGCTGGCGGAGTAGGGAGAGTTAGGTGCGTAGGGGGTGGTTTCAGTGAAATACCCTGTTGGGCCGAGCGACCCGTAAACCTCGTCTGTTGAAACATGTAGAAACCTAAATTGTTCGACGTCTTGCGGAAGGCATTCTTCCAACCAGTAGACGCGACAAGCCTCAAGTAGGTTGAAAGTGCCAATAACATTGGTGTGGATAAAATCTGCTGGCCCAGTAATTGATCGGTCCACGTGTGATTCTGCTGCCAGGTGCATTACGTGGGTTATTTTGTGTTTGCGCACAACTTCATAGACTGCGTGCTTGTTTCTCAGGTCTACCTGTTCGAAAGTAAATTTTTTATGGTGGAGCACGTCAGCCAAGTTTTCGAGGTGTCCCGCATAGGTAAGACAGTCCAAAACTATCAATCGATCAATTTCTGGTCGGTCGATTATGGTTCTGACCAGGTTACATCCGATAAAACCGGCACCACCTGTTACTAGGACATGCATGTTAGGTCTACGGTTTATCCAGTGCTAATTTTAGTGCCTCTAGCCAATTTAGTCTGTGCACACCAAAAGTCCTGTCAAATCGATCGCAATTTAAAACTGAAAACGCTGGGCGTTGGGCGGGCGATGGGTACTCTGCTGAGGAAATCGGCTGAACGGCAGTACATTTTAGATCTTTTTTTGGTAGGAGCGAGATGATAGTGCGGGCAAATTCGTACCACGTGGTTTGTCCTTGGCAACATAGATGATATACACCGACGAACCGAAGTGGTTCGGGGTTGGAAAACACTTGCTTAAGTGCCAATGTTACACATAGGGCGATCATTCGGGCCCAGGTTGGGGTACCGACTTGATCATTTACGACGCGGAGTGTCTCACGCTCCTGGGCCAATCGTTTGATGGTAAGTAAAAAATTATTTCCCCTGGTGCTGTAAACCCAGCAGAGCCGAAATATGAGGTAATTGCAACCGGAGTTCATAACAGCGATCTCCCCAGCCAATTTTGATCGGCCGTAAGCATTTAATGGATTTGGTGGGTCAGTTTCCACGTACGGTTCAGTTTTTCGCCCGTCGAATACGTAGTCTGTTGAAAAATGCAGTAGCCATGCACCAATGTTTTTTGCGGTTTGAGCGATTAGACCGGGTGTAACGGCATTGATTTGCATAGCTAATCCCGGTTCTGATTCAGCTTTATCGACGGCTGTGTAAGCGCATGCATTCACTATTACTGCGGGGCGGATTTCGGCGATTAACTTAATTAGTGGCTCGGGTTGGGTGAAATCGATATCGGGATAATCAAAGGCTTCTACTTGTCCCAAAAGCCAAAGTGTCCGATGTAGCTCCCATCCGACTTGGCCATTTTTGCCTAACAACAGGATTTTGGGTTTTGCGGTATTCATCCTTTGCCTCAATCGTTAATAGGCCTATGTCAGAAGAATAGTCGGTCAGGTGGGATATTGCGCAAAAATAATCCTTGTTGGTCTTTCTCGGATAGTATTGGGTTTGTGACCGGCCAGTTAATTTTTAGGTCGGGGTCATCCCACCTAAGTGTGAGTTCAGAGTCGCGCGAGTAGAAGTCGGAACACTTATAATGGAAGATGGCATAATCGCTAAGTACTGCGAAGCCGTGAGCGAAGCCGATAGGGATAAACAACTGCTGGATATGATCTCCGGAGAGCGTAATGCTGTGCCATTGACCAAAGGTGGGCGAGTTTTTTCTTAGGTCAACCACTACATCGAAGACTAAGCCTTCGAGGACTGTTATTAGTTTAGCTTGGGGGTGAGGATTTTGGAAGTGGAGGCCTCGGATACAGTTTTTTTTGGAAAACGAAATATTGTCTTGGACGAATTCGATTTCTAGACCAAGAATCGTGAATGTACGTTTGTTCCAGAGCTCGAAGAAATACCCGCGGGAATCAGTAAATACCGCTGGCTCGAGCAAGAGTAACCCATCCAGAGGGCATTTGGTAATTTTGTAATTCATAGACCTAGTAGGATCCGCCGGAACTGCGGGCTTCGGTTATCACTCGTGTGAGATAGTCCCTGTATTCGCACTTTGGCATGTTTTGAACCAACTTTTCCAGTTGCTCTAGTGTAATGAATCCCCGCCTAAAAGCCGCTTCTTCTGGACAACCGATTTTTACACCTTGTCTGGTTTCGATTGCGTGGATGTAAGCACTAGCATCGTGGAGGCTACTGCTTGTACCCGCGTCCAGCCATGCGAATCCTCGGCTAAGTTTATGTACCCTGAGCTGACCACGCCGGAGATATTCCTTGTTGACATCCGTTATTTCAAGCTCGCCTCGGGCAGAGGGTTTTAACGACTTGGCTATCTCTATTACTTGGTTGTCGTATACATAAAGGCCGGTTACTGCATAACTGCTTTTAGGGACTGCGGGTTTTTCTTCGATGGAAATTGCGCGGCCTTGGGAGTCGAATTCTACGACGCCGTACCGTTGTGGATCACTGACTTGATAAGCGAAAACCAGGGCACCGGATTTAAACTCGTCGATTGCCTGGTATATTTCGTTGCCCCCGCAAAATATATTGTCGCCTAAAATTAGGGTAACGTTGCTGTTGCCTATAAATGATTCAGCTATGATAAATGCTTGGGCAATGCCTTCGGGTTTAGGTTGTTCCCGGTATTCAATGGAAAGACCCCAAACAGATCCGTCACCGAATAGGCTTTTGTATCTGGGAAGGTCGGTAGGAGTTGAGATAAGGCAGATTTCTCTAATCCCGCTCATAATAAGCACAGTGAGCGGGTAATAAACCATGGGTTTGTCATACACCGGTTGTAGCTGTTTACTTGCGACGAGGGTTAAGGGGTACAGACGTGTACCCGCTCCTCCCGCAAGGATAATGCCTTTCATAGGCTTCATATTTTTGGCGTGATCCTATACCTTTTTGGCCAACATATAAAGTCTGGTTCTGAAGGGTTTGGATGGTGTAGATGGGTGTAGATGTTATTTTTCTGATGGTTCCCCGCATCTGAAACGTTCCTGCAATATTTGCCGAAGGTGAATTGCGTTGCGAAAGGCGCAGCCACGAAAATCGTTGTTAAAGTACGCCCACACCTCTTTGGGTTTAGCGTTTACTATGCGCTCGGCCCAGCGCTCGAGTTCCTCAGGGGTGTAATCATGCCGATACCATCGCGAGGACCCGTGAAAACGAATATAAAGTTTGCCATTGCAACTGATTAAATCGTTTGGCAACCGGGGAGCACTAATAGAACAGAAAATAACGCCGGCTTGATCGAAAACTTTCCACACAGCATCAGTCCACCAGCTTTTGTCTCTGAACTCGATCACGTTTGTAAAATTCGGATCCAACTGGGTAAGGATGGCTTCTAGTTTTGCTTCGGAGTATTTGAAGCTGGGAGGTAGTTGGAAAAGGACGCAACCCAGCTTATTTTGTAAGGGTGCGATTGTGTCGTAGAATTTTTTTATTAAGCGCTTGGTCCCTTGGAATCGTTTTCGGTGGGTAATGTCCTGGTTGACCTTGATGGAGTAAACGAATTGCTCTGGGGCGACTTTGTCCCACAATTTGACAGTGCTTTTTCGGGGCCAACGATAAAACGTGGCGTTGATTTCCACGGTATCAAGGTGTTGTGCATAGAACTGAAACCATTCCTTGGTTGGAATGTGGGTAGGATAAACGATTCCCTTCCAATGCCAGTAGAACCATCCAGAGCACCCGACTCTCAATTTTGTAGCGGGATGATTTTCGCGTGGCATATTTCAAATGGATTGATTCCACCTTTAATTCTAAGTCTGCTCCTGGGTCAGCGTCCAGCACTTGTAAAGTCCGAATGCCCCACGCGATCAAGATCGGATTTGGCCGTCGGCTAGTTCGACTACTCGATTGGCCCGGGCTGCCACGGAAGCATCATGCGTGGCTAATATCAAGGTGACCCCTTTTTCGCGTTGTAGTTCTCTAAGGAGGTCTAGGATGGCCAAACCCGTTTTTGAGTCTAGGTTACCCGTAGGCTCGTCTGCCAAGATTAGTTGTGGGTTGTTTATTAGTGCTCGTGCGATAGCCACCCGTTGTTGTTCGCCACCCGACAACTCAGATGGTTTATGCTTAAGTCGGTGGTGGAGCCCTACGCGGGTCAAAAGTTGTGTTGCTTGGGTGTATGCTTCTTGAGCAGGACGGCGTGCTAGTCTTGCGGGGAGGGCGACATTTTCCAGCGCATCTAGCTCTGGCAATAAGCAGTAGAACTGGAACACGAACCCGACCATACGGTTTCGGAACACGGCGAGTTCTTTTTCGGACATTGTCTCAAGCTGGCGTCCAGCGAATATAATCTGACCTGAGTCAGGTTTATCTAATCCGCCCAGTAAATGTAAAAGCGTGCTTTTGCCTGCCCCGGAGGCACCCAAAATTGCTAAACACTCGCCTTTTTCGACTGTTAGATCCACTTCCCGCAAAACTTCTACTACAGTGCGGCCAAGTTTGTAGGTTTTAACCACCTTTTGTATATGTAGGAATGGCCCCGGGTTTGGCAGTGAGGGTTGTTGGATTGGAAAGTTACTCATGTCTCAACGCTTGAACTGGTGCCAATTTCATTGCATGCCAAGCCGGGAGCAGCCCTGCAACCGCACACATAAGGAGCGCACTACCGCATATTAAACAGATATCCCCAGGAACAATTAAAGCTGGGATATCGAAAAATCCGTAAACTGAGGCGGGAAAAAGCTCCCAGCCAGTTGTTTGTCGGAGGAAGTGCAGCACATCATTCCGGTGTTCAACAGCAATCAGTCCTAAAATTAGCCCGGCTATGACCCCGATTACTCCGACGATTGAACTTTGGGCTAGGAAGAGCAATGCCACTTGAGTATTGGTAGCCCCGATTGCCTTCAAAATACCGATTTCCCGTGTCTTTTGAACGACAAATGTTATGAGTGCGCTTGTAATGCTCATAGCAGCTACGACCATTATGAAAAACAGGAGGTAGAACATCATGCTTTTCTCGACCGCCAATGCATTAAGAATGGTGGAGTTTTCCTCAGTCCATGTGACTACCTGATAGCCGGCACCCAGAATCGCTTCCAATTGAGGTTGTACAGCACCTGCCATATAGGGATCATGCAAGGTGATCATTAAACCATGGACGCTGTCACCCAGTTCGTACATATCTTGGGCATCTTCCAGTGATACCAATACCACCGCAGCGTTGTATTCGTAGTATCCAACATCAAAAATAGCCCGGACTTCGTAGTCTTCCGGGAGAATGGCTGTCTGTTGGTCTGGGTCTTTTTTGGCTTCTTCGTTTGTGCGGCGCATTTTTTGCAGTTCGCGAGGCGAGTAAACTGCAAGGCGGTCACCAACGCGAATGTTTAATTGTCTTGCGAGTTCGGTCCCTATGGCTACCCCACGGTTGGCGAGGTCAAATTTGCCTGAGACGACGCTTTTGGGGAGGGCACTGATTTGCTGTTCTAGGTATGGATCAACACCTTTGATCCAGGGTGCAGCTGCCCGTGGCTGTTCGGTCTCAGGGTTTGCAGGCTGAGTCTCGATCAGCACTTGCCCCATTACGAATGGAGCGACAGCCACAACGTTTGAGTTTTGTTTGATCAAATCAATCAAGACGCTGTAATTGTGAATTGAGGCGCTAGCCGAAGGATATACTTTTAAATGGGCATTGAACCCGAGTAGCTTTTCTCGCAATTGCCGGTCGAACCCCGTCATCACGCTAAGCACGACGATTAATACAGCTACGCCAATCGTTACACCCAAAATAGAGATCACCGTCACGGCCGAAACGTATGTGCGTTTCGGTCGCAAATACCGCAAAGCTAGAAGTAGTTCGACCGGGACGGCCATGTTCGGTGGAGAGCCTAAGTGGTCTTAACTCTTGTGTCAATTCAGCCAGAAAGTAATCGCGCAAAGGGAAAGTTACGTGCGGAGGAACAGGCTAACAAAAGCGTAATTTATTTATGCGGCGTCCCCGGGAAACTGACACACGTTGTTTCTAATTTAATGTTTTAAAGTCCCATCCAGGAACCTCAAGGTTGTTCGTGATTATAGATGGTCTGGCTCGATTAGCACGGGTGTACCGCGTGCTCGAAGAAGGTCTGGTATGGACGGGCATACTACTTTCCAAGCCTACAGCAGTCTGGGGTGAGGGTTGTCGTTTTTCGCTCTCGAAGGTCTGTGCTCCTGAGGAATTTCTGTGGGCCCAATTGACCGCAAGGAGAGGTACAGGAATAGAAGGGAGGGCGAGTTAGCTTAAGTCTTGCATAGTCATTTGTTGTTTGCTCTCCATAAACCAGGACTCGGCCTGGCCTGGCGAGCTGACAGTTCGTCATGGTTTTTCGCCAGATGAGATTTGTGGTGATTCTGAGGCTTTAGTTAGGATGTATTCAGTGTCGTTTGGTCCAGATTAAATGCAAGTTTGCCTGTTAGGATCGACTGGCTAAACAATAGGTTTGACCTAGTTTAGTCCACTGGTGATAATGCATTTAAAGCATCTCATATGCCCAAGTTGATTATCTTAACTGAAGGGATTGGGAAACGGGAGGTCGAATTGAAACCGGGTCGCACGACTATTGGGCGAGCGGAGGATAACGACGTGGTTTTACCCGACCCGTCTGTGTCTGGTCATCATTGCGAGATTGTAATTGCCGATGGCCAGGCAAAGATTCGGGACTTGAATTCTACCAATGGTACGTTGGTGGACGAGGTACAAATCACAGAGGCTGTATTGCGATCGGGGCAAACAATTCGACTGGGGATGGTAGAACTTCGCTTCGAAGATCCTACGGCGCCTCAACCACAACAAGCTGTTGCACGGCCTGGATCTAGAACATCCCCGCTGCCTCGCGGGGTTAATCTTGGGGAAATTGGACAAGCTCGGAGTGCACCTGCCAAGGGATTTGAACGTCGTACAAGTAAATTTGATCGGTATTTTCTTTTGGGGACTGCGATTGTGATGGCGTTAATAGTTGTACTTTTGATTGTGATCTTTAAATACGCTGGTGCTCGTTAGGTTTGCGGGGGTGATTATACCCTATTGCCTGTTTTGATAGGTGGAGGTATAAACCAATTGTGCTTGCGTGCATAAGGGACATTGGAGCGATTGCGATAAATACATTCCTAATTTTGGGATGTGTGGTAATAAATGTGAATGCCCAACCAACAAACACCAACATTATGAAAATCGAGATCACCAGCACGGCGTTTAAGCATGGGGGATCGATTCCCAAGAAATACACTGGCGAAGGCAAGGATGTATCGCCACCTTTGACCTGGAAGAATATCCCGCCGGCTACGAAGAGTTTGGTTTTGATTTGTGATGATCCTGATGCACCAAGAGGTGTATGGGTGCACTGGGTTGTATATGACCTGCCGGCGGAGGCCACGGGGTTGGCTGAGGGTGTGCCAAAATCGCTGGAGTTGTCGAACGGTGCTAAACAAGGTGTGAACGATTTTGGTTTGGTGGGGTACAATGGACCACTGCCGCCCCCGGGAAAACCCCACCGGTATTTCTTCAAACTTTATGCTTTGGATATCCCCACCTTGGGCCTAAAGTCGGGGGCTACGAAAGCAGAGGTGGAAAAAGCCATGCAGGGTCACATTTTAGGACAGGGTGAGTTAATGGGTACTTACCAAAGGTAGTTTGTAGGTAGGGAGGCGCATAATACCAGAGCGTGGGGCAAGCGGAAAATTTTAACTCGCTTGAAAGGATTACCTTTGTTATCAAGCGGCGGCGTATGAAAAAGGTTGCTTTGCTTTTTGCTGGGCAGGGTGCGCAATTCGTGGGCATGGGTAGGGATTTGGCTAAGGAATTTGAAACTGGCGCCTATTGGTTTGAGAAGGCTGATTCCCTATTGGGTTTCAAGCTCTCGAGTGTTTGTTTTGAAGGGCCGCTTTCTGAATTGACCAAAACCATAAATACGCAGCCTGCAATTTTTGTAGTGAGCTGGGTAGCATTCCAGCTATTGAAAGAGAATTTACCCGGGTTTGAATTTCATGCGGTGGCCGGATTATCTCTGGGTGAAATTACCGCGTTGGTGGCAAGTGACGCCCTTGATTTTGAGGACGGGCTCCGGTTGATTTATTTGCGGGGTAAATACATGCAAGAGGCTTGCACTGCGACTGCAGGGGGGATGGCAGCGATAATTGGTTTGGATCGGCAGACTGTGGAAAAAGTTGCTCAGGAAGCGAGTGTATTTGTGGCCAACTACAATTGCCCTGGTCAGATTGTGGTTTCGGGGCCGGCTGCCAATATTCCTAAAGTAATTGAGCTGGCAAAAGCTGCCGGTGCAAAGCGGGTTGTCCCATTAGAGGTTGCGGGCGCATTTCATAGCCCTCTGATGAACCCAGCGGTTGAGAAGCTCGCCCCTATCGTACGTGAGCTCAAAATACGCACGCCAAGGGTCCCAGTGCTATCGAATGTCACGGCTAAACCTCACGGTGATCCAGATCAAATTCGCTCACTGATCTTAGAGCAAATAGTGTCACCGGTAAAATGGGAAGATTGTGTGCGTTATTTACTTGAAAATGGCTTTACACGGTTTATTGAGCTGGGGCCTGGCACGGTCCTGACTGGGTTTATGAAGCGAATAGCATCCGCCACCCAGCTGGAGGTAATGAATGTAGGAGACGTGCCTAGTTTACGTTCAACAATCGCCACATTCCAGGCTTGCGCACAGTAAGAAACTGTCTTAATGGGATAAACATTAAGTCATGAAAACGCTTGAAAATCAGGTCGCAGTTGTGACGGGAGCAGGCCGTGGGATTGGCCAAGCCATTTCGATTAAACTGGCTGAGCATGGTGCTGACATTGCAGCTATTGACCTCAAATTGGAGTTCTTGGAAGAAACAGTGAATCGTGTTAGGTCATTGGGACGTCGTGCATGGGCAGTGGCGGCCGACGTGTCCAACGCGGCGAGTGTAGAAGCAGCCGCTGAACAGATTATCCACGAAGCAGGCCGGGTAGATATATTGGTTAACAACGCTGGGATTACAAAAGACGCGTTGCTTTTGCGTATGAGTGAAGCTGACTGGGATGCTGTTTTGAATGTGAATCTGAAGGGTACATTTTTAGTTACCAAGGCTTTTGCACGTATGATGTTGAAGCAGCGGAGTGGACGAATTATAAACATTGCCTCGGTGATTGGGCTGATGGGCAACGCTGGGCAATGCAATTACGCTGCCAGTAAAGCCGGTGTTATCGGGTTTACTAAATCATGTGCGCGAGAATTTGCAAGTCGCGGAATAACTGTGAATGCGATTGCGCCTGGATTTATCCAGACAGCCATGACTGAAAAGCTTACACCAGAGCAGAAGCAAGCTATTCTCGGGCAGATTCCGATGGGATTATTGGGTGAGCCGAATGACGTGGCCGAAGCGGTTTTATTCCTTGCGAGCCCGGGTGCCCGATACATAACTGGACAAGTACTTGCAGTTGACGGTGGCTTGACAATGATGTAAAAGCACAGCCGTTTTCTTAGGTTTCGGTTCCGGCATCGCTTGTGTCAACGGTTAGCCGGGAAGGTTTAAAGCTTGACTAACTTTGGAGCGTATGGTTTAAACCGCTCCGCAAAATAAAATATTACGAGCTATGACAGAGAAGACTGTAGAGCAACGCGTAAAGGAGATCATTGTTGAGCAGCTCGGAGTGAACGCCGATCAAGTCACTCCCAATGCCCGTTTTATCGAAGACTTGGGTGCGGATTCGCTGGACGTGGTCGAATTGATAATGGCCATGGAAGAGGAGTTTGGATGTGAGATCCCTGACCAAGAAGCAGAGAAACTGGTCACAGTTGCTGACGTGGTCAGGTACATCGAGGAACATAGGACCAAGTAATGCATATACGACGGGCTGCGTTACCTGGGCCTCCCTCAACCCAAAAACCGAATGGCACATTTTCCGTCAGACCGCCGAATAGTTATTACCGGGATGGGTGTTGTTACCCCGTTGGGGTGGGAGGTCGAAGAGTTTTGGCGGCGCATCCTGGCGGGTGAATGCGGGATTGACCGGATCACGGCATTTGATCCAAGTGGGTTCGATTCACAAATAGCAGGGGAAGTAAAAGGGTTTGATCCATCCCCAGCGTTTCCCTCGCCGAAAGAATTACGACGGACAGATAGGTTCTGCCAGTTTGCGGTTTACGCAGCGTGGAAGGCTATTAAGGACGCTGGGCTAGAACCAGACAGGCTCGATTTAGACCGAATTGGGGTATATATAGGTTCGGGGATTGGGGGGTTGGCCACCACGTGCCAACAGCACCTGGTCTTATTGGAGCGGGGCCCTTCTAAAATGTCTCCGTACACAATCCCGATGCTTATTTCAAATATCGCATCTGGGTTGGTGGCGATTTACCACAATTTCAGGGGGCCAAACTATGCTACATGTTCAGCATGCGCCACGTCGGCTCATGCAGTGGGTGAAGCCTGGCGCGCAATTAAAATGGCAGATGCTGACGTAATGGTGGCGGGCGGGGCAGAGGCCACAATAATACCGATTGGTTTGGGTGGGTTCTGTGCGCTGCGAGCTCTTAGTACACGCAATGACGATCCAAAACATGCTTCCAGACCTTTTGATGCCGAACGGGATGGGTTTGTAATGAGTGAAGGAGCCGGGGTTGTGGTTTTGGAAGAGCTGGAGCATGCTCGTAGGCGAGGTGCAAAAATCTATTGTGAAGTAGTGGGATACGGTGCAACTGCTGATGCTTACCATGTAACAGCGCCTGAACCCGAGGGGCAGGGGGCGGCCCGGTGCATGCGGATAGCATTGGAAAGAGCAGGCATAAGACCGGAGGAAGTTGACTACATTAATGCACATGGGACAAGCACGCCCCTGGGCGACGTCGCCGAAACTAAAGCAATTAAGTCCGTATTCGGCGAACACGCCTACAAACTCATGGTAAGTTCGATTAAAGGTGCGGTCGGGCATCTTCTGGGCGCAGCGGGGGTGGTTGAACTTATTGCCACTGCTTTGACCGTAAAGACTGGGGCCGTCCCACCTACTATCAATCTCGAAAAGCCTGATCCGGAGTGTGATTTGGATTACGTGCCCAATACTGCCCGCCAAGCTAATGTCCGTATTGCAATCAATAACTCGTTTGGTTTTGGTGGTCAGAACGCCTGTATAGTGGTGAAAAAGTTTGAGTAAGCTACGCAAGCTCCAGAGGGCAGGCTCAATGTATAGATTGGGATTTGGGTGTGGGCCTTATACATAGCATTTGCAATAAGGTCTTTACGTCTTGGAGTGACGTTTGTTTAGCTGTACATCTCCTTTTGTGGGTTCACGGTGGCAGAAATTCTATTATCCGGCTCCCCTGGTTTTGGCACCGATTTTACATGGCTGGTTTGAGCTCCCAATTTAGGTTCCGCCCCTGACTGGAAATTTCTTAGCTTTGAGGAGCAGCAAACTTAGGTGTGGTTGGAGCTCGGCCTGGAAAAGACCTAGTCACTGGATAATTACCAGGGTATGCTAGAGTGGATACCCTTTTTGTAAACCGAGCTGCTGTTTCTTAGTGTTATGCGGAGTAAAGAGACGGTTATGTGGTTGCAATTTTTACCGCATGGGTTAATTCCCTGAGCCCAGCAAGTAGATCTCCTTCCACATGTATCCTCAAGATCCGGCGGGTTCGCTCGGCCATTACTTGGAAATCTCCTTGGGCCTGTGCGAGTTCAACGGCGGCGAAAGTGAATTTTTTCCCAGGTATTGGTAAGTCAATGCTGGGTGTGTAAGTAATTTGTAGGAACACACCAGCATTGGGTCCGCCTTTATAGGCTTGGCCTGTAGAATGGAGGAATCTGGGGCCAAATCCAAGGCATGTGGCTACTTTTTTGCGCTGTAAAACAAGGTGTCGGATTTGCTGGAGCGCTGTTTCTGTGTCGGGATTCATCTCCACGAAAGCTAACAGGGCAAAAAAGTCTTTTGGATTAAGGAGACCCAAAAAATGTTGGAGTCCGTTAGTAAGGCTGTTTTTGAAAGCGGGTCCAAGCACGGGGGCAAGATGAGGTGCAATATAGACTTTTAGATTACCGAATTGTTCATCTGGGGTTCCTGTTTGAATATTACCCGTGCGTTCGAATTCAGCGGTAATTTTGCGCGCAGCGGCTTTACTTGCTTCGACATCTGGTTGGTCGAATGGGTTGAGCCCCATTATTGATCCGGCCACAGCAGTGGCAATTTCCCATCGGAAAAACTCTTGGCCTATATGAGGAAGGCTGCGAACGTCTATTACGACGACGGGATGTCCAGCCTTAATCAGCGTTTGGACTTGGGCGTCATGTTCTGGATCGGGTGCTGGAATGAACCTTAATTGTACGAACAACCGATCGTGGTTATAGTATTCGGCAGGCTGAAGTGCTTCATTGACAACAGGGATTATTGCTTTACCGCCTTTGCCGGTGGATTCGGCGATGAGCTGTTCTAACCACGCCCCAAAGTAGCGGATCGGTGGCGAACAAATGACTGTCAGTTTATCGAAACCTTCTAGGTAAGCTGCTCCCAATACAAGCCCTAATTGGATGCCTGGGTTGTCCTCAATAGAATTTCGCCGGCAAGCTACCACCATTGGATGGGTTACTCGGATGAATTCCTCAACGTTGATACCCATTATGGTTGCGGGTACCATTCCAAAGTCTGAGAGGGCGGAGAACCGTCCGCCAATGCTTTTAACGCCGTGGAATATTCGTCTAAACCCGAGTTGTTGTGCTTTAAGCTCTAGAGAGGATCCTGGATCCGTTATTGCTACGAAGCGGTGGACTGCCTCTTTTTCTCCGAGCTCTTTTTTAACGCGTTCGAGAAAGTAATCCATTAGACAGTTGGGTTCTAGTGTTGATCCTGATTTACTGGAGACAATGAAGAGGGTTTGTTTAAGGTCGATTCTTTTTTCGAACGCGCGGATTTGTTGTGGATCCACTGAATCCAGTACAAGGAGTTCAGGGTACCCTTTTTGGGGACCAAAACTTTTAGCGAGTACTTCTGGGCATAGGCTCGAACCGCCCATGCCTAATAATAAGGCGTGTGAGAAGCCGCCTACTGCGAATTCGCTCCTGTACTTGTTTAGTTCTCTCACCCGTGGGAGTTGGGTCTCCACTATGTCAAGCCACCCTAACCATTCAGACTCGCCGTTTCCGGTCCAAAGTGTACTATCTTTTTGCCAGAGCCTGGCTGTACCGTTGTTGGCTTGCCAATCCGCCAATACGGCTTGAAACCGTTTTTGAAGCCGTTCGTTCAAATAACACAATTGAGAGTTCATATACATCTGCCCCATTTATACCCACACTTGTCTAAATGGGCAGTGATTGCCGCATCAGACTCGGTTCAAACGTGTGGGTTTGCAATGTTTAACAAACCTGGCAGCTTATCACAATCTCCTTATTGTGGTGGGGAGTGTGATGGATTTGGATTTTATTCATTTTGAGTATGCTTAGCGAGGGGGCAGTCGAAATTGCAGTGGATTCAGAAGCTAGGTGTTATTGCGCGTTTTGGAGAAGGGCTTGAAGTCTTGGATTGCAACATATGTTTGGGTTTGATAAATGTTTTCTTAGAAGCCAATGTAGCTCAGCGGTAGAGCAGCGGTTTCGTAAACCGCCGGTCGCCGGTTCAAATCCGGCCATTGGCTCCAGCGGCTTGGTTACCATCATTAAAGACTCCAGCTGTCCTCAGAGATAGTCAACCAAGTTGCCTTTGGGTTGTATACCACTTTTTGGATTGGCAAAGCATACTTTTTTAGATGGGATACAAAAGTGCGTGTTTACACGTGCACGGCTTGGTAATAAGAATTAGCCACAAGCTGGGCAACTTTGAGAGAACAATTATTGATTGAGGAAACTGTACTATGGTTACAGGCCTTATAGTAGCGGCTGGGCGTAGCACTCGGATGGGTGGGGCAATTGACAAGGTATTGCTTGAAGTAGCAGGTGCTCCCGTTTTGGTGCATTCATGGTGGCGTTTCGATGAGTGTGACTTAGTTAATTGGATTGTGATTGTTACCCGTGCGGAGTTGGTGGATGCGGTTTCTGAAATGGGGCGGACCTTTCAGATGCAAAAGCCTTTTAAGGTGGTAGTGGGGGGAATGGCTCGGCAGGACTCGGTGTGGAATGGGCTTCAAGCGGTGCCGAATGGCACGGAAATTGTGGCGATTCATGATGCTGCCCGACCGTGCATAACAGAGTGGACAATTAGGCGTACAATTGAAGTGGCACGAGAAAAAGGTGCAGCGATAGCGGCCCAGCCGATAGTCGACACTGTAAAAGAGTCGGTGGATGGGATAGTGATTAACCGAACATTGGATCGCTCAGTGTTATGGGCAGCCCAAACACCGCAGACTTTTCAATACCACATTATTCTAAGGGCTTATTCTATTGCTCAGGAGAAGGCAATAACCATCACCGATGACGCCGCGGCGTGTGAGATAATTGGCGTACCGGTGTGGTTAGTCCGATCAGATAAACCAAATCCGAAGCTTACAGTGCCGGAGGATGTCGCTTACATTCGCGGGTTGCTCGCAGATAAATGATGGGGGTGGAATGTGTGAAAAAAGTGGTTATTCACGCGGGACTGGTTGAGATTCGACCCTGATTCGGTAATACCTTGCATCGAAATTAGTTATTGCCCCAGGGTCAAGGTAATTTGTGATTGTGGATTCGGGGGTGATTAAAATTGGGCCTGCAATGTCTTCGAAAGGAGCGTTAACACTTAGGTTTTTAGGTGTTGCTGCTTGTACGTAACATTTACTTCCCGAGGGTGCACTCCAGTAGATTTTTACGTCTGAACCGGCGGTTTCTATTGAAGTGATAATTACTTCACTTGGGGGTGCAGGGGGAGGGGGTTCTGGGGCGAACGCAATCCCTCGGAATGCAGTGTAGGGAGGTGCCGAAGCAATTATGGTAGCAGTCTCGGTACTTGGTGCCATATTGTAACCCGCTGAATCCACAGCAGCGTATAAAGCACCGCCGCCACTTGCTGTGCCTGCTCCAGTCGTGCCATATAGATATACGTTGGTTCGTGTTTCAGAGATAGAGACAATCGCCACTAATCCTCGTATGCTAGGCGCCCTTATCACACCGTTGGAAATCCATTGCCCTTGCACATAGGAGTACTTAATAATACCTGCCCCTGAGGTATCATCGGCGACATACATCGTGTCTGGTTGCTGGGTACCAAGTAAGCTCAAAATTACGAATGAGTAAGGATTAATGCCTGTAGTGGGGATACCTGGGAGATTAGTCATGGTTACTGGACCACTGGTGGGTAATCCTATTCCTACTGTGCCGATCCGGAATGAGGAAGCTCCTGAGCTTACGTATAGTTGATCGAAGAAAATCCCTAGTTGGCGAGTGTTATTGACTGGATTTGTGCTTACTATCGTTGCCATTGAAGAGCCGCGGGTGGTAAAAGCCACTCCACCAGGCGCAGTACTACGTGTGCCGGCTCCACTTACCCAAATATTAGTGCCGTCGGTGGTGATTGCGCTCCGGGGGTTATTAGCCGAGGCAAAGTTTGTCAGAGCGGTTGAGGTATCAACATTGGCCATGTAGTCTACAATTGCTACAACTCGGGGAATCAAGGTGGACGCAGAGTCAGCTAATACATTCGTTCCTCCAAGCGTAGTACCGTAGCCAATCATGGCTAAGAAACGTTTATCGGGGGAACGGGTGATCAACCCTTCGGAAGTTGCCGTTCCGCTTGCAATGAAAGGATAAAAACCAGGGCCGTTTGTAGTTGGTAGCATGATGGACTGCACCAGGGTGCCGTTTGTCGTGTATTCGTCGAGAAAGACTGGTGAACCTGTATTAGTTAGCGGCATTGAGCCGTCGCCTACCCGAAAAATGATCAAGTTACCTGGTGTAAATGGTGCTGCTGTAAGCACCGCAGTCGAAATTTGCACCAAGAACACATTGCTTAGCTTAGTCAATTTTTTCATACCGCTCCTCACTCAAATGCAATATTGATACTTTTTGGAGAATCGGGCAACAGTTTTTCGGTCGAACTTAGCTTTTTCGGACCTAGGGCTGGAACTTGTTGTTTGAGTGAACAAACCTAACATGGTAGAGTTTGGTTACATGCTTCGCGAAGTAGTGTGAGGATTTCCTGGTGCACGCGGTGTGTCTGTAATGAGGCACTCATGATAACCCTTTGGAAGCAGGCATCTTCGGGGTTATATGGATTTTTTGAACACTCTAATAAATTAGCGCTTTTTGGGTTATGTAGGGACTTTGGTACAATTTTTAAGGGTGGATACTTGTGGGACTTAAAGTAATGACTCCGAATCGGCAAGCCACCCATTATGCTGCAGTGTTTGTTCCACGTACAGCGGTGCCAAGGGCGGCATCCTTAGCGAGAGTGAAGGGAGGAGGTTTCACTGAGAACATTACCAGGGCTTAAGGGTTGGGAGACAATGGGCTACTTACATTTGGCCTGCTGATTCAGGATCATTTTATTAGATGCTACCCAGTTAAAACGCCAGGAAAACCGGATTGATTGGATGGGGTTGGCGAGGTTTGGTTCATTGATGGGTGTTGGAGCCTTGTGCCGGATTTGAGGGAACAAAGGTATTGGTTAGAAGATAGACTTGTTTATTCATTGTGTTTTAGGGTTAAAGGGTAGCATTTTCACGTGGGGGGTTTAAAGATTTGTTGGTTTTATTGGGATGCCTGAAGTAAATTCCAATGTGATGGACGATCAGAAATCGTGTCAAAGTAAAGGCATGCCTTTAGGTGAGTGGTTGGTTCGAACTAATCTCTTGGTTTGGCTTATTATTTCAGTAGCCCAGACCACTTTTAGTGCGGAGGTAGTAGTACCTTTTGGGGCTGTATGGCGCTGGATAAAAGGCACCAATGAGGTGTCCAACCCTATTACGGCTTGGCAGACTAATGAATTCGATGATTCGGGGTGGTTGATCGGAAGCGCCCCATTTCATTACGGTGAAAACCTGTCAGAGGGTACGCTACTGAGCGACATGCGGAGCAATTACTCATGTATTTTTCTACGGAAACAATTTGTGGTGACAAACGCGGCGCAAGTTTCAGGGGTTAGGTTAATAGCTAATTACGACGATGGATTTGTTGCATGGATCAACGGTGTTGAGATCGCTCGTGCAAATGTTACTAATGCTGTCCTCAGATATACTAACACCGCCTCTGCAGGACATGAGGCAGGTACGCCAGAGGTTTTCGTAGTTACGAATTCGCCGGCAAGCTTTTTGCGGAGTGGTACTAATGTACTCGCTGTACAAGCCTTTAACGTTAGCTTGTCGGCTAGCTCGGACTTTCGGTTCGATGCCCAACTCGAGATTGACATCTTCGATACGGCCACGCCCGTTATTACGAACGTTTTCCCACCACCGGATTGTGTGGTGGGTGTGCTGACACAAGTCACGGTTTGGTTTAATAAGGGTGTTACCGGTGTGGATGAGGCTGATTTATTTGTAGGGGGGCAACCGGCAACTGGGTTGATTGGTGTGCCAGGAACGAATTGTTATGTATTTATATTCGCACAGCCGCAACCTGGATTGATTACGTTTAGCTGGGATGAGGCCCACGGGATTGTGGACTTAACAGGACAACCTTTTGATAGCACTGCTCCTGGATCGGTGTGGAATTATTTTGTACAGGACATTGATTGGCCGAGCCTTGTCCAAGTGACTCCAATGCCAGGTACTGAAGTGAAGCGGCTTACCCAAGTGGAGATCTGGTTCAATGAACCCGTGCAAGGTGTCGATGCCTCGGATTTGCTGGTGAATGGTCAACCGGCTGTTGAGGTCACAGGCGCGGAGGCTGGGCCATATGTGTTCACCTTTACTGAGCCTGTACCGGGGCAAGTCCAATTTACTTGGGCGTCCAACCACGGCATCCATGATTATGCTTCAAATTTATTTGCAGGTTCTAACTGGGTGGTTCTACTGAATCCAGGCTTATCTCACGCCGAGGTAGTGATCAGCGAATTTGTGGCAGGGAATACCACTGGGTTAAAGGATGAGGATGGAGATTATTCGGACTGGGTTGAAATTTGCAACCGCAGTACAATCACTGTGAATCTTCTCGGGTGGTCACTCACTGATGACCCAAGCGTCCCTGGGAAATGGACGTTCCCCGAGAAGGTATTAAACCCGGGGGAATACCTGATCGTTTTTTGCTCCGGAAAGGACCGTCGGGCACTCACAGGAACAAACAAGCTTCATACGAACTTTAGGCTAGGGCTGTATGGCGAGTACTTAGGCTTGTATAGTCCAGAGTACCCACGAGTAGCAGCGTGTGAATTTACCCCTTCTTATCCTGAACAGCGAAACGATTTTTCTTACGGACTAGATTCGAATGGGCAGTGGAAATACTACAAAACCCCTACACCAGGCGCTCCAAATGGCACCAGCGACATCGTGACAGTTGCGCCAGAACCGCATTTCAGTATCGGGCGCGGGTTATTTGATCAGCCATTTAACTTGCTGCTTACCACCACGTTACCTGAGGGGGTGATCCGTTACACCCTCGATGGCAGCGAGCCGAGTTTGCAAAATGGAATTACGTATACTGGTCCGATCCGGATTACTAATACCACTGTGGTAAGGGCGGCCGTGTTTGCGAACAGTTATCTCCCTTCACGGGTGGTAACACACAGTTACATTTTTCTCGACAGTGTGCCTTTTCAGTCGAAAAATCCGCCGGGCTTTACGAATTCCTGGGGCCGGAACAATCCCAACTTTACCAGTAACAACGTACCGGCTCCCTATTACTTAGGTGAAGGTGTGATCCCTGCTTACTATGAAATGGATTGGGATCCACTACGTATCGATCCTACCAATCCTGCTTCACCCATTGACCCAGAAAAGTTTGAACGGCTATGGAAAGGGCTCCGTGATCTGCCGGTGGTTTCAATAGTAATGCGATATGAGGATATGTTTGGGCCTGGTGGACTTTATCCTACCTCCTCTTCAGGTAATAAGGCTCCGAATGAGAAGCCGTGTTCGGTGGAAATGCTAATGCAAAATGGTTCAACCTTATTTGCTGTGTCAGCCGGCATAGATTTGCATGGCAACGCAAGTCGTGATCCACACAAAAATCCCAAGCACGGGTTCAAGTTGAATTTCCGGGGCGAATTCGGCCCATCTAAACTCAAATGCAAGCTGTTTGAGGATTCACCGGTAACTGAGTTCGATGATCTTATCTTACGACCTGATTTTAACAGTAGTTGGCGGCATTGGTCTGATACGGCCGGGAATGGGAACGGCGCGTTTCAGCGTAGTCGAGCTAGTCGTACGCGTGACGCTTGGATCAAGCATACTTTTCGGGACATGGGGCATGCGGCAAGTCACACACGGTATGTCCATTTGTTCATCAATGGTCTATACTGGGGGATCTACGATTTTAGTGAGCAACCCACGAAACATTTTGGAGCGGCTTATTTTGGTGGTACCCCAGACGAATATGACGCATATGACCAGGGTATCTGCAAGGCAGGAACAACTGTCGCTTACAATGCGATGCTTTCAATTACGAATTTGGTGGACAACGCAAATTACGAGCGCATTAAACAGTACTTGGATATCACAGAGTTCATAGATTACACCTTGCTTCATTTTTTTGTTGGGCACCAAGATTGGGGAAATAACAAGAACTGGCATGCGCTTAGACGTCGTGTTTCTGGGCCGGCTGGCACGTTCAAATACTTTCCTTGGGATGGCGAATGCATTTTGCTTGAAACCAACGTGAACCGGGTCCCCAATGCCGGAGGGAGCACGGATGTGCCGAGCGGCTTGTTCACGAAGCTGGATGATAATCCGCAGTTCAGGCTCGATTTTGCTGATCGCGTGCATAAACACATGATTGCTCGGGGTGGTGCTTTAACCCGTGAAGCGAATATAGCACGCTGGAATTATTGGATGGGCCTTTTGGATAATGCCATTGTAGCTGAATCATGCCGGTGGGGTGCGTACCGATTAAAGGTTCATCGGTATTCAGAGGGCACGTATCAACTTTACACCCGTGAAGAGCATTGGTTGCCAGAGCATTTCCGTATGACGAACACGTATTTTGCAGTGCGGCCGGAAATAGTGCTGAGTCAATTGCGAAGCGCTGGATTGTACCCAACCATCGATGCCCCTGAGTTTCGAGAGGGTTCGCTCACCGGTAACATCATTGGAAGCGGCCGCGTGCCTGTAGGGTTTACGCTGGTTATGAGGAATCCGAACGTAAGTGGTACCATTTATTACACCACAAATGGTGCAGATCCACGCGTATATTATTCGGGGTTAGTCAGTACTAATGCCCTGGTTTATACCCAGCCACTGGTGTTGACGAGGACGCTTACAATTAAGGCCCGTGTATTAAGTGGTGGTACTTGGAGTGCCCTTAATGAAGCTACGTTTACAGTGGGTGAGATTGGATTACCATTGCGAATTACTGAGATAATGTATAATCCGCCAGGAGGTAATGCTTACGAATTCATAGAGATCCAAAACGTGGGGTCTGCGCCATTAGATATTGGTGGGTTTAGTTTCCAAGGGATAGGTTTTGTGTTTCCAGCGGGGACTGTGATTGTCCCGGGGCAAGTTTTGGTGCTGGCCAACAATGCTAACCCTGCCGAATTTGCAATGCGGTATCCAGGAGTGCGAGTGTTTGGCTATTACACTGGTAATCTCAATAACGGTGGTGAACGAATTGCAATTTTGGACCGGGCTGGGCACGTGGTTATTGCGGTCCACTATGACGATGAGAATGGATGGCCTTTAGCAGCTGACGGATCAGAGTATTCGCTGGAGATTATTGATCCGTGGGGTGACCCAAACGCACCTGCGAATTGGCAAACAAGTCCGGTGTTGTATGGTAGGCCCGGCTTGGCGCCAAGCCCACCTGCTGCTTCGCCTGTGGTGATCAATGAGCTCATGGCTGACAACAAAACCGCAGTAGAAAATGAAGGTACATACCCAGACTGGATCGAGCTATATAACAGGAGTTCAGGTCCTGTAGACATTTCTAACTGGAGTTTGACGGATTCGAGCGAGCCACGAAAATTTGTGTTCCCGGTCGGTACGGTGATTCCTTCCGGTGGATACTTGGTAGTTTGGTGCGATACAGCTACTAACCTTCCAGGACTTCACACTGGATTTGCGTTGTCGAAGAAAGGTGAGACAGTCTCCCTATTTGATTCAAATACAAATCGTGTGGACGCTGTCACTTTCGGGGTCCAGTTAACGGATTATTCGGTGGGGAGGGTGGGTGAGCGGTGGGCATTGACTGTGCCAACACCATGCTCTGAAAACAGGCTTGCTACCTTGGTGGGCCAAACGAATTTGGTGATTAATGAATGGTTAGCAAACGCACCACTCGGTAGTGCAGGCTGGATAGAGCTTTACAATAAGGATCCAAGTTTTCCTGTTGCTCTTCAGGGGATTTGGATCGCTGTAAACGATGCTATGTGCCGGTATCAAGCGTTGTCTTTCATCCCACCCAAGGGATTTATCAGATTGTTTGCTGATGAGTTGCCGGGTGCAGAGCATCTCGGACTTAAATTGCCCGCTGAAGGTGGGGTCATAGTGTTATACGACGCCAGTGCAAATGAGGTAGATCGTGTTGTTTACGGGCCACAAGTTGAGGATGTTTCAGAAGGGCGGTTGCCTGACGGCACTACAAACGTAGTAAAGTTTATACAAAGTTCAAGTCCGGAACAGAGCAATTATTTGGGCCAATGGAATGGACCAGTTTTGAATGAAGTTTTGGCCCGCAACTCTCGCGCAGTATTGGCCCCTTGGAGTGCATATGCAGATTTCATCGAGCTTTATAATCCTACCTCAACTAATTTCTCCTTAAGTGGAATGGCTTTAGGACGTGGGCAATCGGCTGCAGATAAATGGTTTTTTCCATCCGGCGCAAGTATTGGTCCGGGCGGATACTTAGTGATATGGTGCGATGGTTCGCGCCCTGCTTCAACCACTGCGTCGGCGGCGTTAAACACCGGTTTTAAACTCCTTGGGGAAGGTGGAGCAGTATATCTATTCGACTCAGTGGGCAACGTGGTGGACAGCATAGCCTATGGTTTGCAGGTGGAAGATATGCCAATTGGACGCGTTAATGATCAGTGGCAGTTGTTGGCGAAACCGACTCCAGGCTACTCAAATGCAATACCAGCTCCCTTAGGTGCAGCCACAAGCCTTTGCATTAATGAGTGGATGGCGGCACCGTTAACCGGTGAAGATTGGTTTGAGATCTATAATCGAAGCGAACTGCCAGTAGACATAAGCGGATTTTACTTAACAGATGACCCTTCGGTAGCTGGCATTGTTAAATCGCCTATTCCACCGCTTAGTTTTATAGGAGCGCGAAAATGGGTTTTATTCATCGCAGATGGGAATCCTTCAGCAGGTGCTAACCATGTAAATTTTAAGTTGGACGCGAAGGGTGAAACGGTCCGGATTTATACACCGCAAACAAATTTAATCGATGCCGTTGACTTCGGGTTGCAAACCCCTGGTGTGTCCCAAGGCCGGTTACCTGACGGAGCAGATCGAATTGTTGATTTTGTACGGACTCCCACGCCGGGTACCGCTAATTACCTCCTGTTGGAAAAGGTGATTATTAATGAGGTTCTAACCCACACTGACCCTCCATTAGAGGACGCAATTGAGTTATACAATCCTTCAAGTGAAGTTGTTGAAATCGGAGGCTGGTATATTAGCGATAGCTTGAGTGATCCAAAACGGTTTAGAATACCGATGGGCACTGTTATTCCCCCGGGCGGATACGTTGTCTTCTATCAGTATCAGTTTGGTTCAACCAATGGGGAGGATGACGAGCCTCCTTTGTTTGCGCTTAACTCGGCCCATGGCGACTCAGTTTACCTGTTTGAAACAGATTCAACTGGTAATCTCACTGGCCGTCGCGTTGGTGTAAGTTTCGGACCGGCGCCGAATGGTGTCTCGTTTGGACGATTCCTAACCAGTGTTGGAGAAGAATTTGTTTTAATGAGTCGTCGGACGTTTGGCGTGGATAACCCCCGGACCCCAGATGAATTTCGTAGGGGGAGTGGAATGCCCAATGCATATCCGTTGGTGGGGCCAATCGTAATCAATGAGATCATGTATGCTCCGCCCAATTTCGGTACAAACAACCCCGACATTGAGGAGTTTATCGAGTTGTTCAACATTAGCGACGTAGCTGTGCCTTTGTATGATCCCGCCTACCCCACAAATACTTGGCGGATAGATAACGCAGTAAAATTTAGCTTTGCGCCAGGGACAGTAATACCCCCACGAGGCATATTACTTGTGGTACCATTTGATCCGCTGAATAATCCAGCCGCAACAGCTGCATTCCGCGTCCGTTATAATACCGATGCACCGTTAGTTGGACCTTACATGGGTCGCTTAGACAATGCCGGGGAGACAATTGAACTTTTGCGCCCTGACACACCACAGTTGCCACCGCATCCAGATGCTGGTTATGTGCCTTATATTCTTGTTGAAAGAATCAGCTATTTGCCTATCTCGCCATGGCCAACCGAGGCGGCAGGCCAAGGTGCTTCGCTGCAAAGAATTGTGTCCGAAAATTTTGGTAACGATCCAATGAATTGGCGTGCGGGCTTGCCAACAGCCGGAAGGATAAACATTAAGCCTCCAATGGGTAGTGTGGAAATGATCGGTCAAGACACTATTAAGCTTAAATTTATCGTAGAACCGGGTTTGACGTACCAGCTGGAATACAAAGATGACTTGTTGGATTCCGTGTGGATACCTGTTAATCCCTCAGTAATGGTGGACTCTTCAGAGTACATCGTTGAGATGTCTGCAACCAACACGCCTCGTCGTTTTTACCGTCTGGTTCTGCGTCCTTAACAAGGGGCAGGATTTTCCAGTGAAGTACCGGTGTCGATTTTTAGGGGTGGTTGTGTTTCAAAAGACGCCATAATCAAACAGATTTATGCTTATCTTGGAAGGGATTGGCAGTTTTCGAAAACTTACCCACTAGTTCGTATACGCGAACTTGGTTGGATAGGCTTGCATAATCCTAAGTTTGGCTTATTTTTAAGCAACATTTGCTTTATGGGAAGAGACGCAAAAAAGAAGGCTTGGTTGCTTGGCTTGGGTTGTGATTCGGACGGTCATATACGAATTACAAAAGGGGAAAATTTTACAATTTTGGGGGGTAAAGAGGAAACGCACGAAGCGATGACCGAGGTGGCAATAAAAATCAATGAGAAGCTGGCTAAGAAGGGGAAGACACTAGATTCAGTAAGTTCAGAGGAATTTAACGAGATCGCTGAATCAGTGGGGCTTAAACCCTTAAACCTGCCGCGAGCAGAAGGGAATTAATCCTTTGCAGGCAAGAGTTGGAAACGCTCCCAAGCCGGATTCGCGTTTTGCAGCTGACGGCAAATTGGTTGTACTATTTTGAACAGTCCTAAACGGGACATGGAATTTTGGAAACTGGCAGCAAGTTGGAACAGTGAATTTAAGTTAGTTCGCTGGTGATGGGTTAGGGGTATTTGGGTATTGTCCCGCTTCCCTATGGATTCTAGACGGTGCAAACGCGTACTTTCCACATGAGCACCAAGGTGATTAACTTCTCCCCAGGCCGTTTTCGGATCTAGCTCGCGTGCTTCTTTGGGAATGGAGGTGGACTTATTCGAGACCTATGTCCAAATTATAGCGGTAAATGTGGGTTCGGAATTAGCGATTGGTTTGATAACTTTTTAGCGCTTTGAGAATGTAAGCCATATTCTCAGCGATATCGTCCATTGTCCTCATACCTTCCTCGTCATTTAACACATCGCCAGGTTGTAGCCCGATAGCGAAGTTCCAGTACGAACTTCCCACTATGTAAAAGTGATTGATAGCGAAGAAAGACACTATTTCATTGTACACCTGTACTGCCCCGCCGCGCCTAACTGTGACAACAGGGGTTCCGACCTTACCTTTGAACAAGAACCCATTGAGTCGTGCGACCAACCCGGCTCTATCGATTACATTTTTGACCCAGCCTGTCACTGAACCAAACCAAGTGGGTGAACCAATGACAATCCCATCTGCCTTAAGAAGTTGGTCAAGGACAGCATTGAGATCGTCATCTTGAGCGCAGCGGGCCGTCCCGCGGCATCGAAAACACGCACGACAGGGGTCGATTTTTAGTTCAGCCAAGTGGATTAACGAGGTTTGGACCCCATGTGATTGGAGTTTATTTGCCACGCGATTGAGACAGATCTCAGTGTTACCGTTTTTCCGAGGCGAACCGTTGAGGAGAACAACGCTTATATTCATACCATTTAAGATATAACGTGAGTTTGGGGCCAGTTAACAAGCTGAAACTTAGAGGGTGTGAGGTAGACTCTAGCCCGCGCACATTTTACTACGAGGAGCACGAGTTGCCATGGGGACTTAGAGAGGAAAAATTGCGTGGGTTACCCCCGCCATGGTACCATTTTGGGAGAGTGCATGAGGGGTACTCTACGGGTGCTGTATTAAACCCTGATGCAAATTTGATCCACCAAAATTTTTGTTGATATTGTGCAGGATCAAATATTAGTTTCGTGAAGGAGCGAAAATGGACAGGAGCCACCGCCTGAAATCGTTCACTCTAATAGAGCTGCTTGTGGTAATAGGAGTAATCGGGGTGCTCGTAGGATTACTCGTACCTGCTTTAATGACCGTAGGGGCACGTCCTAAACAATTGGTATGTGCGAATAACCTTCGGCAGTGGGGACAAGCTACCGCCTTGTATGTGGCTGTGGAGAATGATTTTTTGCCGCCGGAGGGATGGCCGAACCCGCCCCGTATTCCCACTCGATCTTCGCATTCAAACGCCTGGTACGTAGTATTACCACGTGTAATAAGAATTCCTGATTATTATCAACTTTCCTGGCGGACCAACCCTGAGGTTGATCCGCCGCAGTGCATATGGATCTGCCCGTCTAATCCGAGAAGAAGCAATGGAAACAACCTCTTTCATTACTGTTTAAATGGTTACGTGGACGGACGTGGAGATGCGGATAGGCCTGTCACACTGGCAACGATTGAATCGCCCGGGAATCTGGTTTGGCTTTTCGATAGCAAGAACTTACCTGCCGTTGGGTATTGGAACTTTGCTCACACAAATTTGCATAAACGTGGAGCCAATTTCCTATTTTTGGATGGACACGTTGGTCGATTCAATTGCGAGGTTTATTGGGACTTTACCAGGGACAGGGGGAGACCAACAAACGCTGCATTTCGGTGGTTACCTTGATTGTGGTAGAAGGGGTAGGCCTCCCTTTGTAGAGGCGGATTATTGTGGGTGACGGTACACCCGAAGGAATCCCAAAGGAAATGGGATTTGAACAGTTGCAACCGCAGTAGTGCTGCCTGGTTTGATGTTGGTCATAACTGGTTGCCATGAGGATAGGTCTTTTGACCATTCCACTGAGTACAACCTAGAAGGGGCGGCTTCCCATTGGATGTGAGCAAACCCTTGCTGAACTTGGATTGATACAAGATGGAATGGGATATCAAACGGGTTTGCGAAGGCTACCGTTACTGGTAGGTGATCTGACGCTGTGGCACTGTCTGAGGCCAGTAACCCCATCGGCCGATCAGTTAGTGTATCTGTTCGGAATACATATCCACTGGCAATGTTCGAGTACAAAATTCCGCATGGTAAGATATAGTCGTACCTGGCTGTAAGCGATGTTGCTTGGATTGAGAAGGTCAATGGGCTTAACGTAGTTGGTTCAGTAGGCGTGGTAAGAAACAAACCGGTCGCCGAATTAATAAGTGCTTTAAAAACGGGTGAGTTTGTGTTTGTTTCGTTCAAGTCCCCCGTCAGCAGGTAGGGTCGCGGAAAGTTTGATGTCAGAAATGCCGTCACGAGAAAATTGGAAATTGCGGCCGCTTCGGCAGCTCGCCGTTCTTTGTCTGCAGTCGTAGAGCCCGACTTCAAATGCACAGTGAAGACATGAACAGGCGTGGGAAAGCCAGGAATAAAAATCTCCGCTTCGAATAGATCCCGAGTAAATACGTTTGAGACCCCAAAGTTTGTGAGGCCGGCCCGTGCAAGCCAACTCGTCGATCTGAGAATTGGGTAACGTGAGGCAATTGCGCTCTTTATGTTCCCATCGGTGCCCGAATTGTAAACCACCGTGTACCCGGGTAGATACATACGAACGAAATTAGTCATTTCGTATGCGTATTTCTGAGGGATTTCTTGGAAGGTGATGATATCTGGTTTAAGAAAGGCCATTTGCCGTCCTATGGCCTGGACTTGTAATGAGTTAGTTGTCCAGTTGGTTACGCCATTGCCTTTTACGTTATAGGTTAGGACAGAGAATACGCGTACTGGGTTAGTCTGGGCGATGACTTGAAGGGCCCAGAATAAGCCAAGCAAAACACCCCACCACTTTCTGCACCCCCGCCCACCTCCATGCATATACATGACGTAATAAAGTTAACGTGAAGTTTCAAATTGGCAATACTGCTCGAATCTAATTTTCCTTACATGAGTGTGACATTATACCATCTGGAGTTGCGATAAATATCCTTCAGAAAAGGGAAATCTTCCCGGTGGAAATGTGTAACCTCAGCGTGTGGCTATGACTTTGAAGGCCTTAATTAATTTGAGAGTGACGCTTAAACATTCAGAGGCACTGAAGTGCGGTACTATCAAGTCCAGGGTGCTTTTAGAAATATCAGGAGTGCATAAATCATGTCTGCGGGATGCGAGTATGGATCTGTGATCGGCCGATCTACAGGAGGCCCTCACATTTAAAGGGGGATGGCATGGGTTGCTACAAGCAAGAAAGGGGCGCTCAACCCCAAGTGAGTTGAGATTCGGGTAGGAGATGGGACAAATTACTTTCGAGTCTCGGTTGGCAAGTACTTATGGATTTTTTATAGACTTAGGTGATAGTCCCCTTAGTTGGTCAACGTGGGAGCGACATCGTTTGCATGTGACGCAGTAAAGGTGTCAAGTTAGTCCTTCATGCGTGTTTGGAGTGAGAATGTTTTAGCACTCGTAAAAAGGATGGTGGAGCAATCGCGTTTGGACTGCTCCACCAATATGAATGAGCCCACTTTATTACCGGACCAGGATGCGGAAGAAAGTAGCTGTTCCTGTGTTGGGCACGACAAACGTTATAGTATTTCCTGTTCCGATCTGTGGGTTATTGGGAATTACGCCTGGGGTCTCAGCCCATGGCCCAAACAGAGTGGGTGCCGATTCCAATGTATAGGTGTAACCCCTTTGTGTAGGACAAGCTACTACAATTTCGCTACCGCTCAAGGAAATGACCAGGTTTGGACGAAGTGGTGTACCTTGGTTAGCACCTTCGGTAGTTAAGATTCCATATTGGCTTAATGCGGTCCAGTTTGCTGCCCAATTAACCTTTGCAAATGCACCTTTGAAAGGTGCTAAATCGTAGAATCCGTCGTTTGGCGGGAGGATAGTGGTTATGAATGCGGGGCTATCTAGGGCTGGTCGTGGGTCTAGCTTGCCGTCATTGGTGCGGCTTATACTTCGCAACATTGGATTTAAGATCAAGTTACTCTTGCTAGTGTCCTCGAAAAGGTAAACCTGTGCGTTTGGGGTTTCTGCAACTGGTCTTGCAAACCCCCACCAAAGGTTGTTATCGATTTTGATAAGGCCGTTGGTTAAGAACCAACCTGAGTCTGGGTCTATGTTTATACCGGCGCCGCCGAAGTCTGTGATGATGCTGTTTCGCAGTGTAGGGGCAGCGTAATCGCGGACCAGTAGGGCACGGTTACCGGTGGTGTTGGTACCGGCACCGATCAACGTTGCGTTGTAAATTTCGAATGTAGCGAGCGGTGTGTTGCTTACAACCAATTCTTTTGGCTCGCCATTCCATTCACCAGCTTGATCTTTTAAACCAGGTTCCTGAATAACGAATAGGAACTGGACTCTTCCGCGGTATCCTTGGTCTACGTCAAAGGCATCGTCATCGTTGAAGGCACACACTATGTATTTTAGGTCGACGGTTCCGCCGAAGATTTCCACTCCGTCGTCGGCCGCAGCATAAGTTTCAACGTGGTCTATAACAGTTCGGCGGCCTACTCCAGCTAGGGTTAAGCCATTAAGCTCTTTGTCGGTTGTTATTTTAAAGCCTGCGTGGCGTATTGAGACGTATCGAAGAATGCCTGAGCAATCGTCATCGTTGTCGCCTCCATATCTATGGACGTGTTGTCCTGCGATTTGCAAGTCAGGTAGGCCCTCGAACACGTCGTATTTGGGGTTAGCTGCATTCCCTGCGGCGTCAAGGCTGGTATTTATGCGTGCGTTACCTAATATGACGAGTCCTCCCCAAAGACCGCGGGCGAACAATGGTAGATCGAATGGGTCGGTTACGTCGTCCTGGTCAGAAGTAAATATGATGGGGCGATCCCAAGTACCCTCTGCGATTATTTTAGCGCCGCGTGTGATGAAGAGTGCGCTGACAGTATTAGGATCGCCAGGGGTGCCTGTTTTACCTTTGATTACTGTACCGGGTTCGATTGTGAGGGTGGCGTTGCTTAGGACGTAAATTTTACCGTTCAAGATGTATTCGTTTGTGGCATACCAAGTAGTGTCGCTTGTAATATTGGTTGACACTTGAATGGTAGCGGCCCAAGAGGTTGTATTTTGAGTTGTTATTGCAACGAGGGTTCCAAAAACCATTGAGTTGATGGTACGTAACTTTAGGTTTAGGTTGGATGTGATAGGTCGGTTTGTTTTCATGGCTGCTTCATATATAAACGAGAAATTTAACAGTGCGTTTGCAGAAGTGTTACGAATTGGAAAATAATGCCAGCTCTAGGTAGTAAGGGTTGAACTAAACCATTACAGTTGGACTGTCAGATGAAGTGCAAGAGAAACCCCGCGGGAAAAAGAGGAGTATACGAATTTACTGTTTTTTCCATATGTGCGTTCAATGGTTGGATTTAGCAGATTTCTTACCGCAAGTCTGATGGACGTCCGTCGACTCATTTTTTGTGACAGAATGAGATCGAGCCGGGGCGCAGGCTGTTCGTAGACGTCCTCAGTGGCAAGGCTGGCAATAACAATCCGTGGCCCTACCATATTAAACACCAAAGATGCGCTTGTGCCCCAAACGGGATTATCATAAGCTAAATCTACGTTTAAGATGTAGGGGGGCTGATCGAATAAAGGACGTGAGCTTGGGACGGAACCCAGAATTGCTTTTTTATTTGCAAGTTCGGTAGCTGTGAGTGGAGTTCTGGAGTGAATCCATGAGAAGTTACCTCCCAGGCTCCAGTCTGCTAAGAGAGGGTCTATGAATGAAAGGCTTTTTCGTAATTCTAGTTCTACTCCAAAGACCTCGGCGTGATCTCGGTTTTCGTAGCTAATTAAATCACCCACCATTGAGATGAATCGGCGTTCAATGGGTCTGTGAATAAATTTTCGGAAAACGCTGAGGCTTATTAGTTCGTTATGAGTTGGGAACCATTCCAGCCTTAAGTCGTAATTTTCAATCTCGGAAATCTCCAGACGAGGGTTCCCGTCCACCTCGATGTCCAGAACAGGGTCGTAACTTCGAAAAGCAGCTAGTTCTCGTACGGTAGGCCTTGCAATGGTGTGGGACCAATTAAGTCTCAAATTTGCATTAGATGATAAATGCCAAATCAATCCCGCAGCCGGTAGAATGTTTATCTCATTTAACGTGGCGGAATTTGTGCGAGCTCCTGTGATGGAGTTTTCTATGTAGCTGAGTGAGTCGACTCTGAGTTCGGTACTTTCTACTCTTGCTCCTCCAACCAATTTTAATCTGTCCCAAAAGGGGAACTCTACCATGCCATAGTATGCTGAGATTCTGGAGTCGGCCTTATACGTTGAGTTGAAACTGGAAATGTATCTATGCCATTCAAACAAAGTGCTGCCACCAGGACCAGGCTGTGGATTGTACCCCAAATTCGACTCTGTCAAATATGAATTTGGGTCTCCGCTGAATGGTGCATCACCACGATAATATATTTGCCGTTCTTCGAAAAATCGGTCGGAGACACTTAGATACCACCCTACTTTCAGCTTCCCATCTTCAGCCGTCCCAGTTTCAAATGGGAGGGATAAGTCTACCTTCGGATTAAGGTTGTTTTCTTTCAGGTTCCTAAAGTATCTGGTCGGATCTTGTGGGTCTGGTAAGTAATTTCGCCCCGTGGCATAAACGCCTTCTTCTAATACCATATTGAAGAAGCGAGTGTCGGGTTCCCCTTGCGTGGTTACGGTCGAAGATATAAGCCATTCTAAATTTGCAGAGCCTAGTGTTGGAAATTCATTTTTACCCTTGAGTTGAATAGTGCGAAGTGAACGTTCTACCCAGAGAAGTCTATGAGTGAAGAAAGTCCGATTTGGTTCACTTTCCCGAGATCCGACTTGGTACCTGGCGCCTTTAAAAGCATTTTGGTTATGGAAGAAGCACAGACCTATCTGATGATTTTCTGCAAAAGATGTAGTTAGGGTAGCTATGGCAGACCAGTTGACTGTTTCACTGCCGAATCGGTCGGAGAATTCTTGGGATTTTATGACTTCTGAGCCCGCAGGTGTATACCTGGCGGATAAACCGTCTTCGTAATATGAGAATTCCCTCCTGTAAGTAAGGCCACCAAACATTCCTAAAGGTTGGCTAAATAAAAAGAGCGAATCACCTGCTGCTAAAGAAAAACTATGATCGGGAGGGGGTGCTTTTTCACTGGGGGCAAATTGTGTAACCCCCATGGCCCGGGTTAGTTCATTTAAAAGGTTTGCCTGAGCAATTCGAGACTCATATGTGGGCGAGCCTGGGCGGCCAGACGAGTAAATGGGTGGTGGGATGGTAGCATTGGCAACGATTTGCGGTATAGATCGAGAACCATCATCCATAGCAAGCCAATCTAACTTTCCGCCTCGGTATGTTAGAAATCGTTCATTTCCCGTAACTTGATTGTTGTACGAGACTCCAAATCCGACGGTTGCGAATTGTTCTTCTGGAAAAGATTTTGTTACGATATCGATATTGGCTCCTGACGAAGCTCCGGGTTGATCGGGCGTGAATGTTTTTGAAACGACTACCTTTTCAACCATTTGGGCTGGGAATAAATCGAGCGAGGCCGAGGGGCGGTATGGGTCAGCTGAAGGTATGCCAGCTCCGTTGAGGGTGGTTACTATGTACCGATCACCTAAGCCTCTTACAACGGGGAACTTACCGTCGATGATTGTTGTACTTGGAAGTCTAACGATGGCTGATGCGACGTCAGCCCCTCCAACCCGTGAAATTTGTTCCGCGCCAACCGATTCGATTGCTGCAGTAGCTTGCCGGCGTTCAATTAGAAGCTGTCTTGTAGTGGGAGGAGATGGGGGAGCTAACACAGATCGTCCCCCGTAACCCTGCCTTCCCTGCAAGTGAGTCCGTCCACGTCCGCGTTCTGATGTCATTCCCGCCCCTGACGCATTCTCAGCCTGCGGCCTGAGGTCTTGGAAAAAACTGCCTCCGTCTACCGGGGGAGGTGCGTCATCAGCTACAGGGCGACGCGTTCTACCGAGAAGGTTTTGTTGAGCTTGTGGTGTTTGAGGTATGCGTGGCGTCGCACTCCTGTGTGATTTAGTATTTTCAACAGCTTGTTGTCGAGGTTCCTTTTCCCCTTTTAAGTATTGGAGGATACTTCGTCTTGCGCTTTCAAACTTACCTGTTTTCCAAGCCCAGAAGGTTAATCCGCCAATTATTATAATGTGAATTGCCACTGCTATTAAAAAACTCGTTCGCTCGCCTTCCCGATTAAGCCGTTTAGCCATGCCAAAGTCCCACGTCGAAAAACATTTTTAGTGCAACTGTAGTGGTACAGTCGCTTTTTACGTCACTTCCCCTTAGCTACTTCTGTTGCAAGTGCCACCTTACTAATTTTGGCGGATACTAATAGATCCAAGATATCCACCACCCTTTGATACTGTATCTGTGCATCGGCACGGACTACGACGTTTAAATCAGGAGAGCATTTTCTGAACTCCACTAGTGTTCGCAGCAATTCTTCTTCGCTGACTTCGTGGGCGTTTAAGTAGATCTTCCCATTTCGGTCTACAGTAATATAGTTTACCTTCGAAGGTGGTTCTTTCGAACGGTTACTGGCTGTGGGAAGGGAAATTTCTAAGTCATTAACCGTAGGTGCAGCTGTTATGAAGAAGATCACCAACAGGGTAAATGCTAAGTCCAACAGCGGGGTAACATTTAGTTCGTCTAATCCTCTGAATTTGGTTTTGACAGCTGTTTTCATAACTCATTATTTACAATTGTGGCCAAGGTTTATTTAACCGTTTTTTCGGTGTATAGGCGGCTGACAGTGGCATTCTGGAAGTTTGTTTTTAATCCTCCATTTGCATCCAAAGTTTCCATATGTGCGGAAGTATTCTTCGGTAATGTTTGGGGTTCTTCGCGTTCCACGTACCAGTACTCGATGGCTGTGGTAAACTCACCCGCAAAGTTTTCGAGCTCTTGCACAATAGAACGGATCACAGTGATCATGAAGTTGTAAGCAAACATGGCAGGTATAGCTACACACAATCCGATTACCGTAGTCACGAGTGCACCTGCAATTCCGGGCGCCATTGCTATCAAGCTCACTGCTTGCACCTTGGCAATCCCAGAGAAAGTTTCCATGACCCCCCACACTGTTCCAAGGAGCCCCAGAACGGGGCCTCCAGCTACTGCGGTTGCAAGAACAATCATACCTTTCTCCAAAACGAGCATTTGTTCCCCAATAGCACGATTTAGCGCCATACGTACGGATTCAAAAGAATCTCTGCTGACCATTGAAACATGTTCGTTAAAAAGAGTGCTTCCACGGGGAGAGAACGGCTTTCTTGGCCCTTTAGGGATGCCTGAATTAGCAGAGTTTTGGAGCAAAAATTTAGGTAGAACGTGTTTCAAATGGAGCATGAGTTGTTCTGCTCCTACTTTGTAGACTTCAAATACGGGGGCGCCCTCAAAGGAAAGTCCTTTCCTAAACAGTTCAAGTGGATCGCGGGTTTTCCGGTACTCTTCAAAGAAACTTTTGCTTCGCCTTCTCGCCAGATATAGCTGGCGACCTTTGTGAATTATGACCGTCCAACTTAATAGCGAAGTAATTACCAGAAGGAGAACAATGATTTTGTTCTCCATACTTGCTTTGGTGAACGCGAATTCAAGCGCGCTGCCCATCACTACATTAATGTGGAGTATTGTACTCATAAACTTTTGAACACTCTTAGCTTTTTGACTTTCCTTCTA
Organism: uncultured Verrucomicrobiota bacterium; assembly: GCA_964654645.1. Lineage (GTDB taxonomy): Bacteria > Verrucomicrobiota > Verrucomicrobiia > Limisphaerales > CAZZJO01 > CAZZJO01. Next base: position 77,239 of record CAZZJO010000064.1, read on the forward strand.
TGTGATTTTGTAAATTTCAATTTCGCTTTGCTTACTTTAACCTATGGCTCTCTTGTTTCTTTTATGCTGCGAGTCCGTGACAATTAAGTTACAATTTCCTTTGAGGTGTTTCTGAGATCCTCTAGGGATAGGGTTCGCTCATGTCGCAATCACACAAACTTTTAAAGAAACTCCCTTCATTAGACTCTAGCTTTTTGTCTTAGAGGTACCTGGAGCTAAGCTTGTTGGAATTGGTTTTCCACTAGAAATTACTTCTATGTCGGTTTCTGATACTTTTTCCAATAAAGACAACGGTTTGTAACATTTCAGTTACGGTGAAAGTTGCTCTTTGACTAATTGATTTTTGCATAAACTATAATTTGGAAATGATGAGGCGTGCGCATTTCACTCTATTGTGGGTTTTGGCCGCGATCGTAGCGGGTTGCTCGACCATGCGAACTTCCAAAGTGGATGAATTTGAGGAAGTAAGAATAGATGAACTTCATAACAATGAAGTTTCAACAGGTATTTTAAACCGGACATTAGTATGTTTTAATGTTCGACGCGAGGTTCAGAAAATCACTGTTTGGACAAATCACTCCGTAGTTTTGATTACGAATAAAGTTTTACATTACGTCACAAACTTGGTGGTCACTTCGGGGACGAATTACCAAACTGCCCTCACCACAAACGTTGTTCAACATGTGCCAGGGGTAGAAACCAATGAATTGTCAGAAGCAATTGAAGATCGTTCGCGTCAAACGCCATCTACTAATGTAAGTATTGTTTTATCTCGGGGCACTACTTTTTCCCGGGGGTCTGGTCAGACCACACTCGCAATGCTTACACTGCGACAGCGTAGCCAACAAACAACTCTTCCTGGCAATGGTTTCGAAGTGTTGTCACTAGAAAACGAAACGTTGAGCTTTGAAACCAATATGGTAATAACAGTGCACACCAATTTCACTATAACAGCAGTTACCAATCTGAGCATTCTTCCCACAAACCTGCTTGTGGAAAGATTCTATGTAATACTGGAGTACTCACCCCCAGACTTACCGATACAGGCAGGTGAACCTCTGTTACTCCGGGTCGATGGAATTCGCTATATGCTTGAACCCGCTTCTCCTCGGTCGCCAGTAATTCCCAGGCGAGGATTTGCATTAACCTCTTACCACATCGATCCCCAATTGCTGCTTAGTATAGCGAATGCAAAACAGGTAAAACTCCGTATAAAGGGTATAAATTGCGTGATAGAGAAGGACATGAGCTTTGCAAGTCGTGCTCGTTTGCGCGGTTTCATTTCGAGTTTGTACCGGACCAACTCGATTACACCTAACTCCTGATATGAAGAAACTCACATACATTTTGTGCGGCTTAATAATACTTCTAGCCGTTGTTATAACCCAAATCCAAGGTCGCAATAAAGCAAGGTTACAACAAATTGAAGCGCTTACCAATCAAGTGAACGAGTTGCGACTTAAGTTGAACCACGAGGAGCTTATGACAGCAGTTTGGAGTAATAAATACACTCAGGTTTATGAAACTTTAGAGCGGCATTTGGAAGAGCTGTCCAACCTTCGTAAAGCTTTCACAGCCACCCAGCACGAGTTACAAACAGCTCAGAGCCAGCTCCAAAAGTTGATGGAAGAAAACCAGATCCTCAACGGTGTAAAAGACGAGTTTCAGGAAAGAATACTGGAACTCGAGGCTCAACTTAAGCAAGCCCAAGAAAGTGCAACTTACTCTTTGTCGCAACTACAACGGTTGTCTGAAGAACACAATAAGTTAGCCGTCGCGTATGCGCATGCCTTAAACCAGCTGGACCAACTTAAGGCATCGTTAACAAATGCAAATTTCCTTTGGGCATGCCTTAAGAGTCTGAATGTAAACCAATCCACGGTTAAAACCAAAGCTCAGGCCCGCGGTTTAAGAAATCCGAATGTGGAAAACAAAAGGTAACCTTAATTGTTTGGTGCAATTTGGTACGGTTCTTAGGAGATTGTAGAACGGGGATGGGATTAAAAGAAAGATCGATTCAGTTACTATAGTGTATCAGGACTGGGGCCTTACTTGCAGGGGAGAAGGTGGAGGGTCTTCCTTGTTATTGCTTTGTTGGAGCAGTTAAGGCGGTGTAGTTTTGAGAGGGAAGTTAGGGGGGCTTTTCAGTATCTTGGAGCGATGGGGGTTAAAACACTATGGCTGTAGGGTGACTTACCCTTGTTCGGAATAGGCGAGTTGGTAAAGCTTTGGGGCAGGGAGATCTGGTAGCTTTCGGACTCGACATTGTATGATGAGGTATGCAATTTTAGTGGTTGATTGCGGTTTGGGTTGGCGGGTTGTTAGTCAGTTGGAGTTTGACAACTCCCAACCACCATAATTCGAGAATTGCATCAAGTGACGATGATGAAGAACTATACCTCGTCGGATATCCGCAACTGTGCGATTGTCGGCCACGCCTCCAGTGGCAAAACGATGTTAACGGAATCAATGCTCGCGTCAGCTGGCGTTATCACACGCCTGGGAAGCATTGCTGCAGGAACAACTGTTTCTGACTATCGGGAAAACGAACGTGAACGGAAGATTTCAATACAGCTTTCGGTAATACATTTCCCTTGGCTTAACAAGAAAATCAACGTGCTAGACACGCCTGGATATATGGATTTCATCAGTGAGGCGCTTAGTGGATTACGCGTAGCAGATTTGGCTATAATCGTGGTGGATGCAAAGGACGGTGTGGGGGTGGGTACTCATCAAGTTTGGGAGTGGGCCAGTCAATACCAGATTCCGAAGGTTTTCGTCATTAGCGGATTGGATAAAGAGAACGCGGATTTCACTGCGAGGGTGCAAGAGATCAAAGAGACTTTTTCTGATAAAGTATTTCCGCTCACAGAGCCATTAGACCCAGGTCCTGGCTTTTCAAAGCTGCTTGACGTAATGCGGAGCGAGGTTATCGAGTACGCACCTGATCAAACTGGGAAATATACTGAATCACCTGCTAGTGGTGAGTTAGCCGAAAGAGTTAAAACATTGCATCAACAGTTAATTGAGTTGGTAGCTGAGGCGGATGATAGTTTGTTGGAAAAGTTTTTCGAAAAAGGGTCACTTAGCGAGGAAGAATTGAGAGCAGGATTGAAACATGCTTTCCTGAATCAGAGTTTTATCCCCGTGTTTGGGGTTTCTGGTCAGACAAATGTTGGTGTAGCTCGGCTACTTGATTTTATTGCCAAGTACGGACCTTCTCCTTTAGACCGTCCGGCTACCAAGGCAATTGATATGAGTGATAATGAGGTTAGCGTGGAAGTGACTAATCCTGAGCCTTCTTTGTTTGTTTTTAAGACTACGATCGAACCCAAGTTCGGGGAGCTTACGATTTTCAGGGTATATTCGGGCACCGTACAGAGTGGCATGGAATTGTTCAATGCTGATAAGCGAGTTAGCGAAAAAATCGGCCAGATGTTCTTTCTTAACGGGCAGAATAGAATTCTCACTGATCGGGTTGTGGCGGGTGATATTGCTGCTACTGTCAAACTTCGTGATACGCATACAGGTAATACACTTAGCAGTTACAAACTTCAGGTTCGTTTCCCGAAAGTGCAATACCCGCATCCGAACATTCATGCCGCCTTGGAATTAGCTAATAAGGGGGACGAAGAAAAACTTTCGCAGGGATTAGCTGCATTGCAGGAAGTCGATCCAACTTTTCATTACATAGTCGATGCCGAGCTTAGACAAACCATAATTTCGGGCCAGGGTGAGTTGCATTTGGCAGTAATTGTCGACGAACTGAAACGGCGGTACAAGGTTGAAGTTCAGTTGACTCAACCTAGGGTTCGGTATCGCGAAACGATAAAAGGTAAGACTGAGGCTAAGTACCGGCATAAGAAACAGACAGGAGGTGCAGGCCAGTTTGCTGAAGTATGGTTGCGGGTTGAACCCGCTCCTAGGGATTCAGGTATCCAGTTCACAGAGTCCTTGGTTGGACAAAATGTTGACCGTGTGTTTGTGCCCTCAGTAGAAAAAGGTGTAATGCGCGCTGCGAATGAGGGGGTAATTGCAGGATACCGCGTGACCGATGTTAAGGTGGATTTTTATGATGGCAAAATGCACCCAGTGGATTCCAACGATATCTCGTTCCAGATTGCTGGATATTATGCATTTCGCGAAGCAATAATGAATGCAAACCCATGCATTTTAGAGCCTATACATTTGCTCGAAGTTAAAGTACCAGAAGAGTACATGGGCGCAGTGATGGGCGATTTGACAAGCCGGCGCGGGAAAATCTTGGGCATGGAAAGCTTGGGTAAAATGCAAGTGATTAAGGCGCTAGTGCCAGCGGCTGAATTGTATAGATACTCAACCACCTTGCGTTCATTAACAGGAGGTCGGGGCTCTCATACCGAACGGTTTAGCCATTACGAAGAGATGCCAGCCGCCCTTCAGCAGAAAGTAATCGAAGAAGCAAAGAAATTACGAGAACAGCAACACAAATAGGAATACGTGAGTACGAATCCCTTGGAGTTGGGATGCACACTTCATAGGTTGGTAGGTTGGCTCCCAGAGTCGGTTACTGGTTGAAGTTGGCTTGTGCCAGTACGGTCGTTTTGTGTTTGGTTATCCCTGGCTTTTCCGCGGAAACAAATGTTCCACCTACACTGGATCGAGCAGTGGCCGTGTTACGGGAAGTGTGGGGGTATTCTTGAATAAGCATGATTGTAGCGGGTGGGAAAAGGACACCGGTTCCCGACCTGGGAAATTAGGGGTTGTGTGGCTTTTAGTGGACTAGTGGTAGCGGAAGTGATTCGGAATGGAACCACGAACATTTTTTATTTAGAGGCGAGAAAATAGTCGTCCGAAATTCCGAGGGATGTTTGCAGTCAAAGGTAAAAGCCATTGCAGGTAGCGAAAGCGTAGGGCCAGGGGTATTCGCAAAGCTTTTTGGAATCGTTTGCACCTTTGTATCAAGAAGCAAGGGAATTATTGTCGCGCGGATCTTCATTCGAGCAAACAACCGATGGTTATCGAGTTGAACTGACTACAGAAGGTTCGGTAAAATTGTTGGCTTGGCGATTGCCGCAGCCGATCCCTGTTAAACCCGAAGTATTAAATCCGTCTGCAACGGTTACATCCGAGTTGGGGCACGGTACGGTAACGGAGTATGAGATTCACTGCAGAGAGTTGGTTCGTATGGGGGAGGTTGAACGAAATGTAGATAGAAAAGCGGTAGTTAAGATTACCCCTGACCTGCATGCGCATTTTAGTGTGCCAACGGAGACGGAAGCGAAACTTTGGTAAATTCCGCAATCCTGTGGATTTTCCATAGGAAGGCCGGAAGTACCTTTGGGATTTATGGCCTTTGGGGTGGTTTGGGTTATTGAAAATACTTTCAAAACAAGTTGGAACTTTGATAGAGATTCAATGTGTATTTGGAGTTTTACCAGCTGAAGGAGAGGCCTTTTGATCTTACGCCCAATCCCCGTTTTTTATATTTGAGCAAGCAACACCGAGAGGCTATTAATCACCTGCTTTACGCGATTTACCAAAGGAAGGGTTTTGCATTGCTTACCGGAGAAGTGGGAGCTGGTAAAACAACAGTGTGTCGTTTGCTTTTAGACCAGTTGGATCAAAAATATGCCACAGCACTTATCTTGAACCCAATTTTGACTGGTGATCAACTCATTCGGGCAATTGCTCTTGAATTTGGGTTAGACGTGATTGGCAGGGATCGGCTTGAAAGTTTGGACACGCTAAACAGGTTCCTTCTCGATTTGGCTGAGCATGGGCGGGATGCTGTGTTAATTATCGATGAAGCGCAGGACTTGAGTGACGATCTCTTGGAGCAGGTCAGGCTATTGTCCAATTTGGAGACCAATGACAGGAAGCTGATTCAGATTGTACTAATGGGTCAGCCAGAGTTACGAGACCGACTTCGTGCACCGAAGCTTCGACAGATCAGACAGCGGATCACAGTGTCTTACCATTTATCATCGCTTGGATTTACCGATACATGTCGATATATTCAGCATCGGTTAGCGGTGGCAGGTGCACGGGGGGTGCCCTATTTTACGCTACCTGCGATGTGGCGAATTTATAGGCATACTGGGGGCATACCCAGGCTCATTAACGCAGTTTGTGATAAAGCGCTCTTAGCCGGATTTGTACGCCGAACAGTGCGGGTCGATTGGCATTTAGTAGGAATGGCAATCCGAGAGCTAAAACGATTGTAACTATATGAGTAGTGTCCATGATGCATTAAAAAAATTGCAGTCAAAAACGCCTGACCAGGAGCCTGGTCGTGGCCGTTCCTACTTGGATTTATATCCCCAGAAGACACCGACGATGGAATCGTTTTCTAAGTGGTTTGGTCTTGGGGGGATATGCTTGGTCGTAGCTGGTTTAGGGATCGCAATCGGAGCTGCTTTTTTGTTTCTGAGAACTGGAAAGTATGACTATGCCTTGGGATTGGAAACACCGGCTTCATTTTCAATGGACCCTCAGCCAACTGTATTTAGCGCCAATTTCCAACCACATACGACGGTGAGCAGCGCTGGGATTGTAAGTGGTACTCCTACTCAAATGCCTGAGGATATGGTTCAGCGTACCTCGGCGGCACCTTCTGACATTCCAAGTAGTGTGGATGGAATAACATTGCGCCTGCAAGGAATTGTTTGGGGATATGGTCAGCCAACTGCAGTCATCAACGGAAAGGTACTCAGAGAAGGAGAAAAGTATCGTGGATATTTGGTGGAACGCATTTTGCCAACCAAAGTCATGCTCCGCTCTGAGCAGGGGCAATTAATAGAGCTGGAATTCGAGTGAAGAAATCTTATGGGTAAACCATTATTTAACTTGAGTTACGCAACACGGATCCGTGTAATCCCTTTTGTTATTTTTGCTGGGTTGACAATGTTGCAGGGGAAGCTGGGTGCAGGATCCGAATATTGGTTGTACCTGGTTAAAACACTAATTGGTGCGTGTTGCGTAGTATACATCTGGCCGCGCCTCCAGGAATGTAAGCTTACTTTTACACCTACTGCAGTCGCGACAGGAGTGTTAGTATTTGTTATCTGGGTTGGTTTGGACTCGGATTGGACTCGAATGCCAGAGGTCTTCAATAAACTAGGGTTATCAAAGGCATATACCCCGGACACTGTTTGGAACCCGTTTGCGTTTTTTGAGGGAGCTTCCTGGTTGGGCTGGGCATTCACTATAGTGCGGGTTCTTGGGTCTACCATCGTGGTTCCACCGCTTGAAGAGGTATTTTATCGGTCCTTTTTATACAGGTTTTTTATTCATGCCGAGATTGAGAATGTACCACTTGGGAGGTTTCATTTGGGTGCTTTTCTCTTTGTTTCGTTGGTCTTCGGGTTAGCCCATCGTGAATGGGTAGCAGGCATTATTTGCGGGATGGTTTACCAATGGTTGGTTATAAGGAGAGGTCATTTGGGTGAAGCTGTTGCAGCCCATGCAGTGACCAACTTCTGCTTGGGATTATGGGTTGTGTGGCAAGGTGCATGGCGGTTTTGGTGACATTCCGACTTTAGCTAATAACTAGCGCTTAGGTTCAGTCATCGCTACACCATGAATGCGCACAAGTTGGAGATAACTACTTTGTTGTATTGTTTTGATTCACAAGGTCGTGTGCTACTTATCAATAGAAGGCGCCCGCCAAATCGTGGGTTATGGAGCCCACCAGGAGGTAAGCTCAAAATTGAAATTGGTGAGTCCCCGTACATGTGCGCTTGTAGGGAAGCCAAGGAAGAAATCGGGTTACACATTAGGCCGGAGAATCTTCACCTGGTGGGCATTGTTTCGGAAAGTAATTACTTGGGATTGGGGCACTGGCTGATGTTCCTTTTCGAGGTTAAGGGGATTGTTGAAAATGTGCCAAAGGAATGTAATGAGGGCGAATTGCGCTTTTTTGAATCCCAGCAGATTTACACCCTCCCGATCCCGGATACAGACCGTGAGTTTATTTGGCCGTTGTTTTGGGAACATAGGGGTGGTTTCTTCGCAGTTCACTGCTCTTGTACAGACGATGGGAAGTATCATTGGCATGTGCTTGAATCGCTTCCACCTAAACTGGAATTTGGTAAGTAAGACAGTTAGTTATGAGTTCTGATACCCAAAGGGATTTGCATGATGACGAGTTTTACATGGGTGAGGCGCTTCGTCAGGCAAAGAAGGCTTTCGAGGCTGGTGAAACGCCAGTGGGCGCTGTGATTGTTCACAACGGAAAGATCATTGCACGAGCACATAACCAGGTCGAATTACTAAAGGATGCTACTGCGCACGCAGAGATCTTAGCTATAACGCAAGCAGCAAGTGCTCTTGGAGATTGGCGGTTGGTTGATTGTACTCTGTACGTTACGAAAGAGCCGTGCCCAATGTGCGCAGGTGCAATAATGCTCTCGCGCATAAAACGCGTGGTTTACGGCGCTCCCGATTGTAAGGCTGGCGGGTTAGGCGGAGCAATAGACATTTCGAAGTTGCAAGGGTTGAACCACAAATGCGAAGTGGTGGGCGGTGTAAGGGTTGAGGAATGCTCGTTGTTGTTAAAAGAATTTTTCCGGCGGCTGCGTCACGATAGCTCAGCCTCGGAAGGTAAAAATTAGACTAGGTGCTTGTATAAAGTACAGCGCCGAGCGTAGATGGCGTATAGGATATGTGCTTCAAAGATATTAATTCTCACCTTTGCAAGCCATTACTTTAGTCATGTATAGCTGCCTCTTCGCGGACAGGTTTTTAAACGGTTAGGATTCTCGGGAATGCCATTTAATTGAGTCGGATGTGACACTCTCGTGGCTGGAATGTTAAAATATGGCTTTGGGCTGGATTAAGTTTGTTGACACAGGCCGACCAAAGCTGTTGCAACTGGTAAAGCAAACAGTTTGGGCAAACGCTTCTGGAGTTTGTTGAGGAGAACGGTTTGGGTCTGGGTAACATATAATGGCGGGTTTTGCGTGTGCGTAGCAGAAGACTTGCATATCCATTTATCTGCTTTTGGGTGCACAAGAGAGAATTTTTGCTAAAAAAAGTGAGGGTTTACATGCGAAAACTGCGTAGGGGGAAAAGCACGGTCAAATCTTTACTTGTATTTGTTCCTTTTAAAAAGGCCTCAGCATTCTTGGGCGCTTGTTTTAAATTGCTAGCTGCTTTTAGGGGTTTTGGGTTTTTGGTGTGGGCCAGTCTACAATTGGATCTGCCCTGAATGCCTCTGCCAGTTCGACGAATGGGATTTGGGCTGAACGCCAAAGCGGGTTATTTGTAATTTGGGTTATTGCGCGTTGGGTATTATTGCAAACCAGGTAAATGCCCCTGCCTAGAACCAAAAAGCCGTCAGCTTTAGGTCCAAACCCATCGTAAGCGAAGGCAAAGTCGCCAAAATTTAGGTCGGATGTCTGGAGTTCGTGGAACATATGTTGACCAGTTAAATTTGCAGTGAACTCAGTTTCGGACGGTCCCATATAGAAGAGGACGCGCGGTATGTTTTTTTCAATAGCCACTATAGCCCATTCATCGAAGACATCGCGTCCATACAACTGAGTCATTCTTTCTGCGCACCGCTTAATAAGTGTGATGGCTTTATCCAGGTTCAC
>CAZZJO010000065.1:0-6288 GCA_964654645.1 uncultured Verrucomicrobiota bacterium
CGGCACGCACTTCTGCGCCTATGACGGTAACGGCAACATCGTAGCATTGTTGGCTGCGTCGGATGGGTCAGTGAACGCCCGCTACGAATACGGCCCGTTTGGTGAACCGATCCGCGTCTCCGGCCCTGCCGCCAGCATGAATCCCTTCCGTTTTTCCACCAAGCGCACCTGCAACACCACCGACTTGGTGCTGTATGAATACCGCGCCTACAGTCCCATCCTGGGCCGGTGGCTGAGCCGGGATCCGATTGGTGAAAGAGGTGGCGTAGGGCTACACGCATTTGTCGGTAATGATCCGGTTCATAGACATGACCTTTTAGGACTGCGTAGCCGCATTTTCGGGCCTGGCGAACTATGCGTGGATAAAAGCTGCGAAGGTGTCGACCTATCTCTTTTGACGTACATTCCTGAAGATCCACCAGTGCGTTTGTTACCGCTTCCGGCGCCGGGGACCTGTGTTGATGCAGATGCGCTGTACTTTCCTGGGGGTGCTTGGAAAATTCCTGACAATGGGAAGATCATAATCTTGTGCGAAGATGGGTGCCTCTCGAACTTCAAGTTTAGAAGATGGCCTTGGTGGTTAAAGAGGTTCACTGAATGGAACGTTGGTGAGCCGAAACCGCCGGATTGGCCTGGGGACATACCCCCATATCCAGACAAACCACCGAAAACCAACACCATTATGTCTGGGAAAGTATGATGAAAACATCTATGAATGAGGTGAGAGAGACCTTTTCACGGACCTTGCAGCTTGACAGCCTGCACGTGCGAAAGCCTTTATGGATCGCTTTAGTGATTGTTGTTGTGTTAGCTGTTTCTCTGCCTCTTGTAGCACACTTGTACCTGTTGCGGACTGAGTATGCGCCAGGATTTAGCGAAGCTGCATTTAACTCTCTACAGCCCGGGGATACGTTGGATACAGTTCTCCAAAGGCTCAGGGAGCCATTTGACTTCGTTATTGTTTCACAACGACAAGACGGGAGTCAATATCGGCCGGAATATTTGGATGACATGTCGGTATTGCAGCAATGGGCCGCTGATGAGACTGTGGTGGTTGTGTTACGCTATAGTAAAGCGAAGCGTTTTGATGGGGATTATCGTGCCCGTGAGGTATGGATCAATAAGGGAAGAGTGAAAGAACTGCGTGCGTACAATTATTGGGACTGAAGTCATGCGCTTGTGCTGAACCCTGATCTTGGGAAACAAATGTAGCTTGAAATGGGATTACAGGGGCAATGGCTTGGACAGAGTGTGCTTTTTGTAAGCTAGCGCGAAGCGTGAGATATCGTGAGATCTCAAATTTATCAGTGATCCGATGCTCTTTGGTCGACATATTGTGGAGCTGAATGCGACGAACAATTCTTTGGTGCGCAGCTACGTTTGGGGGCTAGATCTCTCTGGGACGATGGGCGGTGCTGGTGGTGTGGGTGGTTTGTTGTGGGTAACGCTGCACACTGCCTCTGGACCTGCTGCTGGGGCCCACTTTGCAGCTTATGATGGAAACGGTAACGTGGTTGGCCTAGTCAGTGCCACCACTGGGACCGAGACCGCCCGCTACGAATATGGACCGTTTGGTGAACCCATTCGTGTGACTGGGTCGGCTGCCAACCAAAACCCCTTCCGCTTCTCTACCAAGCGCACTAGCAATACAACTGAGCTGGTGCTCTACGAATACCGCGCTTACAGTCCCGCCCTTGGGCGCTGGCCGAGCAGGGATCCGATGGAGGAAATCGGCGGCCTCAATCTATACGGGATGGTGGAAAACGATCCGATTGGCCTTGTGGATCCAGTTGGCTTATATGCTGAGCCTCGTGACAATCATATTTACGGGGAACTTCACCACACGGACATTTCCCTAAACTGCATACTTTCGTTCGGGGATTTCAATCCGCCCGTAACGTGGACGGGAACGCTCTTCTGGCGGAAAGTCTGCTGCGGCAAAAATGGGAGTAAGCCGCAAAATGTCGGTCAGATGCGCTACATAGCCACGTTGCCGGAGTTCAAACCTGTGCTAAATGCAAAGATTGAGGTGACAGCAGTTAAGACCTGGGTCAAGAACTGGATTCGGAAGAAAGTCAATAAGAAGCTTCAGCATTTAGTGGACCTGATAGACGTTGATGCAAACGTTGAACTCGCGATGAATGGGAAGTTTAGCGTTCATTACGACGGCTGTGCGGAATACATTCGGGTTAAAGGGACTGCGCGAACGAGAATCACAGGCAGTGTAGGAGGCAGCGTTCATCTTGGGACGCAGGATGACTATGCGGCAGCGGGATTGAAAGGGTCGGTCACTGGCGCTGGCGTTCTGTATGGAAAAGGGGTCAACACCAAGGTCGAAATCTTCCTCCAGAAAGACGCATCAATTGATTTGATTTTGAGTGGGTATGGGAGACTTGTTGTCGCCAAGAACCCACTAATCGACGAGTCGTTTAATGAGACGTTCAACGTTTACAAATCCCCATCGGACATCTCGATCGTCAGCTTTGATATTTTGGATTACGTCAAATGAAAACGAGACTCTTTGCTATTGCTTTAGGTGGTGTGTTACTCGGCGTCGTCATTGGCACTGTAATTATGAGGTCTCAGAAACCTGCTGCCCTCAGCAGGAACAGCCCAGGGAAGGCGGATCTGCTATCGCTGTTGCCAACCGGTGAAGACCGTGAGAACGCTAAATGGGCCGAGCTTCGCACGAGTGATTGGCATGTCGCCGTTGTTTGGGTGGATGACTCGTCAAAAAAGGAATCGAGAGTATACGCATTTTGCAAGAACTCTGTAGGGGATTGGGAAAAAATTGTGAGCGATCGGTTGTCTTACGAAAAAGACAGTTTCTTTCGGGTGGGCTACGTGGACATTCTTTATCCTGAGCGGGGAGCAATGCTGATCAATGATCAAGGCTTGTTAATTAAGTCGTTGGTGCTGGGAGGAGGCGAAAATCAGACGTGGGAAGCGAAGTAAGCCTGCCCGTCCGACACAAGTGGTGTAGGGAATTTTGCACTGGTTAGGTCGTGCCGGAGGAGGTCAGCCACCTGCTCCTGGCGGAGGGTGTTTGTATCTCTGCGTGGCCACCGAGATACGTTTTACATGTCCCCATTTGACATGAGTTGATGGCGAGCATAGAGCGCATTGCCAAAGAATACACCAGCCGGTACGTGCCCGGCGAGGCGGACATTTTGGGGATTGCCCTGGCAAACAATCCGGTGTATGTGAATGGTCAGATAGCGTGTCGGAAAGGTGAATACTTCCGCAAAGAGCTGAGCGTGAACAACGCATCAGGGCCAGTATGGCAACAGGTGACGGTGACGGCGACAGGCGAAACGCCAGTGGCGGGGAATGTATTTGTACCTCGGACACCCGAAACGTTCACGTACGATCTAGACGGTAACATGACTGGTGATGGACGGTGGAACTACACGTGGGATGCTGAGAACAGGTTGTTGCGCGTGGAGACCCGGTCTGACACGCCGCAGGGCTCGTGGCGTCGGGTGGAATGGCAGTACGATGCTTTGGGGCGGCGGATTCGGCAGACCACCTGGAACTGGCTGGTACAAAGCAACCTCTGGGTGGTGACGGAGGACCTGAAGTTCGTCAGCGATCCCTTGCTCTACGGTCGGCACGTGGTGGACCTGAACGCCTCCAACAACGTAGCTGTCCGGAGCTACGTCTGGGGCTTGGACCTCTCAGAGACCCTCGAGGGCGCCGGTGGCGTGGGCGGGTTGTTGTGGGTGAGCCTGCATACCGGCTCGGGCCCTGCTGCCGGCACGCATTTCTGCGCTTATGACGGCAACGGCAACAACGTAGCACTCTCGCCAGCGGCGGCTGGGGCAGCGGGGGCCCGCCACGGATTCGGCCCCCTTTTCTGCGCTGATGCCGCCAACGGCACCATCGGAGCCCTGGCGGCGGCGTCGGATGGGTCAGTGAGCGCCCGCTACGAATACGGCCCCTTTGGCGAACCGATCCGCCTCACCGGCCCCGCCGCCGGCCTGAATCCGTTCCGTTTCTCGACCAAGCGGACCTGCAACACCACCGATTTGGTGCTGTATGAGTACCGTGTTTACAACTCGAGTTCGGGCAAATGGTTAAGCCGAGATCCTATAGCCGAGGATGGCGGTCTGAACTTGTATGGGATTGTCGGCAACGATTCCGTTGCCAGGTGGGATATTTTTGGCCTTGCTGTAAAGCAAAACCCCGACTGTAAGGATAACTGCAAAACCGACCAAGATTGTTGTCGTTGCATGGTGTTCTGCGAAGGTGAAGGCGGGTGCGAAGCTGCCGTTTACCATATAATGAAGAATCGACAGAACACCAAATGGGGTGACTTTGGTGGCGAAAAAGATTTTTGTGCTCAGGCAAAATCGACCAAGTTCGATTGCGGCCCGAAGAACAAGCTAATCATCGATGGAAAACCTGGTGGTGGGCGTGACCGGTACGACCAGTGTTGCACAAAGACGCTGCCTGAGGGGCGCTCCGCGGAGGCTGCTGCGAAAATTTGCGAGAATCCAGGCCAAGACCCGACAGGAGGAGCACAGTTTTTCTTCACAGGTGGCCAGACGCCGAAATGGATGGAGTACAACGTCAGTATCGGCAATTGCTCGAAAGTGTTTGTGCCAGGATGCAGTCTCGATATCTACAAATGTAATGGTCCAACCAAGCCAATGCCGCCCGGTTGGAATCCATCAAACCACTGATTTTGTTATGCAAAAACTGAAACATTTGGTTTGGATAAGATATTTGTGTTCTTGTCTTGCCGCTTTTTTGTTGGTCGCCAGTGTTTCAAGCAATGGACAGAACCATTTCAGCTCGGAAGATTTCGCCAAAGCGATTCTTGCTAAGGTACAACTTGAAAAGGACTTCCAATATGACGTGGCCAAAATCGTTCCAATTACAGACGGCAAAACGCGGGAAACAAAATTCCTTTGCTACTTATTCGGCGGGCCTCCAACCTCAACGACAGGTGCAGTGGGCGTATTTGACTCAACAGGGTTTCTACTTGATGCGCAGGTGGTGAAGGGTCTCTATGAATACGAAACCAATGCCAGCGTTTTGGTTGACAACGACAGCGTGATATTGCGCACTCTCAATGCATCAGGAACTGGGTTGCACGAGGAATCGCTGGTTGTACTGACGCTCGTTAATGGAAAGCTGATAGAGACTTTCCGATGCAGCGGTTTAAGGTATTCACTGCATGGGGAGTTCTATGACCAGACAGTGCAGCTTGTTTTCTGTGATCTTTACGGGGATGGAACCCGAGAAATTGTCCGCCTGGTGAAGACCAACCAATATGCTTCCGGTAGCGACCAAGAGAATTGCAAACCCAGTGTCATTAGAAGCTTTGCGGAGGTTTTTCAGTTTGATGTTAAAATTGGTAGATTTGTCCGAGCGTTTGAGTGAGAACGAGTAGGTTGCAGTTCTTTCACGTAAATATTCCCAGGCCCGTGCCGTTGTATGCGGGGTGGTTCAACCCCAAGGAACAGCTGTGTCACGGCTTCCAAGTCTTAGTTGCAATGTGCATGAATTAACCATGCAAATAATAGCGCTTGTAGAGCGAGTCGTATGAGTAACGTCGTCCAGGGAACGTTAGTTCACTGCTCCGTAGTTGAACCCGGAAAGTGCAGGGGCAAATGACGACGAAAACGACTCGTGCACAAGAGGTGTTGGTTGAGTTATACTGCTGCTTAGGCGTGGTTAGTTGGACTGGTAAAGCGAGTGTGTCCTTGGGACTGTATTGGAATTGTGAACTTACTAGATACAGCCTCTTACTGGAGGATCGCTAGCTGGCGGCCCTGTGTTATGAGTAAGCCGGTTTGCACTGTAAGTGCTTCGCGTCGTCCAGCAGCATACTGTTGGAAAAATCGAGATAGCAACATTGGTAGGTGTAGCGGTGAATGTACGCTTTGGGGATCGGGGAATTGCGCTGTATCCTGAGTTGGCGTGGCATGGTAGGGAGAGAGGAGGATGGACACTTGACTTGCTGGCTATTAAGATTATTAAGATAAGACAGACCACCTGGATGTGGAACGCCAACACCGGCACATGGCAAGTGACCGAGGATTTGAAACTCATCAGTGATCCGATGCTCTTTGGCCGGCACATAGTTGAGCTGAATGCAACGAACAACGCCCTTGTGCGCAGCTACGTGTGGGGCCTGGACTTGTCAGAGACTCTCGAGGGCGCGGGCGGTGTAGGCGGGCTGTTATGGATTTGCAATTTCCAATCTCCGATTGGCCATCATTTTGCGGCCTACGATGGAAACGGAAATGTAGTAGCTCTAGTCAGCGCCACCACTGGCGG
>CAZZJO010000066.1:0-14086 GCA_964654645.1 uncultured Verrucomicrobiota bacterium
GGCACAATGCTCGACAGCGACACCGATGGCCTGACCGACGCATACGAAAACTTGGTCAGTCATACCCTACCCATGAATCCGGATACCGACGGCGACGGTCTCAGTGATGGGTGGGAGGTCTTTAACGGAATGAACCCGCACTTGAACGAGAGCCAGTTGGACGCATACAAACGCATCTACACATATGACAAAGGCGGTTGGCTGCGCCAAGTGTCGGTGCCGGCCCAAGGGTTTTCCCTGGATAATGAGGGTAACTTGCTTTGTGTATGGTAGTAGTCTGAGTCCCGGGACTTTGCCAAAAGATGGAGGAGCTTATGAACCCGAAGCACTTTATTGAGTGGGTTGAGTTGCAAACTGCGGGAAATAGGGTTCTCGCAAGTGTTCAGTTTGGCGCTATATGCCGCGTTTCCAATTGTGTCCGTAGGTTAGGTTTCTGGCTGGCCAAGCGCGGTTTGAGCGGTTTGGCGCCCATACTGTTGAGCATATTTTTGGTTGTGATGCTGGTGCTTCCTTTGGGTCAAATTGGCTTGCATGCACAAGAGTTTCAGGGGCCAGGTTGGTTCACTGTACCCATGCGTCGGCCGCAATATCAGAAGACGCAAATTAACTATCTGCTGTCGCCGACTCGGTCCGTAGCCGAAGCGCGCTCCGAATCGGAGGGCCCAGTCAAGGCTGGGATAATGGGTGGCACGCAACCGATAGCCGAGCAGATCACACCTGAGATTGCCGCCCTTGCTCGTGCCTTGGAAAATGACCCCAAGAAAATCTTTGACTTTGTACATGACCGAATTCGATACGTGCATTATTTCGGAAGTAAGAAGGGGGCGGCCCTGACGCTGTTGGAACGCAGTGGTAATGATTTTGATCAATGCGCGTTGCTGGTAGCGTTATTGCGGGCGGCTGGGTTTACTAACGTAGATTACTGTTTCGGCTTTGCCGGATTTGAGTATGCCAATGCATTTAACCAAGACCTGATGCATTGGTTATGCCTCCAGACGCCGAGCTGGGACGTGGTCAGCGGTCTGGATACTGCTGAGGCCATCTGTTACGGTCGCGGATACCCGTACGTGGAAGTCTATTACGAGTATGGTTTGCTGGCGATACATCACATATTGGTACGTTTGCGCGTGGGCACGAACACTTATTGGTTAGACCCGGCATTCAAGACTCATTCCAAGATTGAAGGCGTGACCAACCTGTCGGTCTGGGCAGGGATAACAAGCAACGACCTCTATAGCGTCAGCGCGGCGGCCTCAAACAACGATTATGTACAGGGGCTGAACGAAGCTGATCTGCGCGCCAAACTTAACCGATATACCTCCAATCTTCTCGCTGCAGTTCAAAGTACCTGTCCAAATGCAACAGTAGCGGAAGTGCTTGGTGACTGGGAGGTTGATACGTCACTTTGGGATGAGCTACCCGACAACTTGGGCGAGCTCGGATACATCCTGATTGAAACTCAATTCTGGGCTTATATCCCGACCAACCTCATGAGCCGGCTATGCATTAATGTGGACGGATCGAACCGGTGGTTATACATGCCGGAGTTAAGGGGCCAGTTATTGGCATTGACGTTCCAATCCAATGGACTTGCAGAGCTATGGCTCGAGGATACCCTGCTGCTCCAAAAACAAACCAGCGGTGGCTCTACCGTAAAAGTAGGGTTCTACGTTGACCATCCCCATGGATATTGGGACTGGGAAAACAACACTCTCATAAACACCGACTGGAACGATCACGCTGCTGCGAAAGCTTACCAGCGTACTAATGCCATTTATGTGATCTGTTACGCATTTGAACCCCACCGTAACTGGCTTGAATGGCGTCAGCGCAAGCTCGATGAATTCCGCGCCTTGGGCTTGGCGGATGACTCTCGTCAAGTGCTCGCCGAGACGCTAAACATCATGGGTCTGACCTGGATGCTACAGACCGACCTTATGGAGAGGATTTTTGCCTCTCAATCGTCAATCCTCCGTGGATACCACCATCGCCTTGGAAGGATGGCATCCGAGCATGGTGCAGGATATTACGTGGATGTTTTTATGCAGCTTGACTTTTCAATTTCTGGTGCCGGGGTGGAACCGGCATGCAAGCTTAGTGAGCAAAAGTATTTTGACATCACAACTTACTTTTGCAGCGCCATGGAACACGGTTTAATCGAGCAGTTGCAAAGCACAAATCTTACCGCCTCTTCAACCGTCAAAATGCTTCAGATCGCAAATGCCCTCGGCCAAAGGGTGTACCTTGCCAGGAGTAATAACTGGTCAGCCGTGGAGGCGAACATATCCGGTTATGACAAGACCTGGCTAAAAACCAATTTCGTTGATCGAGGTTATTCGCTCCTGTTGCCTGCCAGCGGTACAAATTCAATTGCCGGGCCAGGGAGTTGGAGGGGATACGGGATAGTTGCAAAGGGCACCTTAGGCGACTGGATCGAGATGCAAATGCTCATTAGCGGCGGGTACTACGGTGCATACGCTGCCTGGCCATATGTCACTCCAGACCCATCCTATATTTACACATGGAACTACGTTGCTGAGCCAATTTACTTTGACCTGACACCCGTTGCATTTCCAGAGTTGTATATCACAGACCCTGTAAACGTAGCTAATGGATGCTTCGAAATCAATGCAACTGACCTGAGTTTAGGAGGTACAGAACCACGCGGGATCACATTCAGCAGGCATTACAGCTCAGCCCGGCGGTTTCATAATCTAGCTGCTATGGCAAACGGCTGGACTCATAATTACGTGTGCAAGGCTACTGAGCTTAGTGTACCCTGGCCTATGCTGGGAACCACAACCCCGCAGCAGATGGCACCCATGATTGTTGCCATATGCGCCGCAAATGAGCTCTATAGCTTAGAGCCGAATCCCAAGAACTGGCTTTTAACTGCATTGATTGCGAAATGGGCCGTAGACCAAACCATCTCAAATGCAGTTTCCATTACACTCGGCAAAGACTCATTGCAGTTTGTTAAAACTCCAGATGGACGTTTTATTCCCCCGGCTGGAGTCACTCATACCCTGATTAAGACTAACAGTGTATATTGGTTACTTGAACGGCACGGGCGCACCTTCAAGTTCGATGCTTCTGGGCTTTTGACAAACATCACAGACCCGTACAACCAGTCGTTAACCATCACCTATGACTCCAGCAACCGCGTTCAAACAATCAAGGACTGGAAGAACCGCACACTCACATTCACCTACACAGGCGACAAACTTACCAGTGTCAAAGACTCTGCCAACCGTGTGGTAAAGTATCTGTACACTACCAACGGTGGCAGAACCTATCTCAGTGGCGTGATCGATCCCGAAAACAAAACCAACCGATTCATTTGTTCCACAAACTGGCTTATCTTGGCCACGATTGATCCTATGGGCCGTACTGTGGTAAGCAACGTTTACGATAACGCAGGCCGCGTGACCATACAGTATACACACGGTGACACTAACAAAGTGTGGTACATATACTGGACGGGTTACGAAAACGTTGAGAAACACCCTACTGGCAGTCGCACCCGTTATATCTACGATGACAAGTACAGACTGAAATACCACGTTGATCCGCTTGGTAACTGGAGTTACTACTTTTATGACGGCCAGGACCACTTAGTCCAGTACATCACCCCACTCTGGGAAATCACAGATTATTACTACGACGGAAGGCACAACCTCACAGCGATTTGGGACCCGTTGGGGTATTGGATTTACCACGAATACGACGCACAGAACAGACGGGTACGCACTATCGACCAGCGCGGGTACACCAACCACTACGCCTACAATGCGCAGCACTCGCTCATCGCGCAAACTAATGCGATGGGTGATTGGGTCAGGTTCGAGTACAACAGCGATGGCACGCTCAAGTACCGTATAGACCCCGCAGGCACAAACAGCTATTTCTATGATTCGTACGGTCAGTTGGCGCGGATTGCCTATCCTGCCAACCTTGGCTCGGAAGGGTTCCTGCGCAGTGCACTCGGTGACGTGCTCAGTCACACCAACGCACGTGGGTTTGTCACTCAATACCAGTACAATCTACGCCGACAACTTACCAATGCCATTGCGCCTACAAACGTAATCACACGCATCATTTATGACCCCGCAGGTAATGTCCAAGCCACCATTGACGCGCGTGGATTTGCCACGACCAATATCTGGAGTCCGACAGCAAAACTCCTGGCTACAATTTTGCCGCCTACACCAGCCGGTACACCGGTCATCTCAAACATCTATGACGCACGCGATTGGCTGGTGCGGACGCTTGACCCTTTGCAATCGGCCGTCGGCTATACCAACGACGCCGCAGGCAGGTTGGTGTCGCTCACCGACCCGCTCAACCGCACCACGCGCTTCGCGTACGACCCTGTCGGCAGACTCATTCGCACAACCAACGCAGCTCTCGAAGTCACTCGCCAGTATTGGAATGCCCGCGGCGAATTAATCGAGTCAGTTGACGGTGCTGACCGCGCAGTGGGATATGTTTACGACGGAGCCGGCAATCGGATATTGCTTACCAACCGCAACGGTTACCCCTGGCAATTCCAATACGACGCAGCTAATCGGCTCACCAACACCATTAGCCCCCTGAACCGCCAATGGTGGCAGGTATGGAACAACCGCGGCCTACTCGCTGCCGTCCGCGAACCCTCTGGTCAGTGGACCACAAACCTGTACGATGCACTCGGCAGAGTCACGAACGTGGTTGATGCCATGGGCACGCGCAGATATTTCTTTGATCCAAACGGTAACCTTACCAATGTGGTTGAAGGCACCAGATCGAACTCGTGGGCTTACGATGCATACGATCGAGTGGTCTGGTACCGCGACAGCGACGGTAACATCATTCAATATCGCTATGACGCAAACGGTAATTTAACCAACCTGGTTTATCCAGGTGGCCGGAACGTGTTTTACTACTACGACAGTCACAATCGGCTCACCAATGTCACCGACTGGGCAAATCGCAAGACAAGCTTCGAGTACGATCTGGCCGGCAGGCTTACAAAGATCATTCGGCCGAATGGCACAGTGCGGCACATGCAGTACGATCCTGCAGGGCAACTGACGAATATCCTTGAGACTGCGGCCCCAGGTCAGCCGATCGTTTGGATCAAACAAGGCTGGGACAATGCAGGTCGGCTCAAATGGGAATTTACTGCGCCATTGCCACATGCTTATACTCCGCCACAGAGGGTGATGACATACGATGCGGACAATCGGCTTGCGATGTTCAACGGCCAGGCAGTGAGCCACGATCTGGATGGTAACATGACGTATGGGCCGTTGACAAACAACACCTTGGTGAGCTACACGTATGACACTCGTAATCGGTTGGTTCAGGTTGGAGGGACGGGTTCCACCCCGTCCATGGGCTATTGTTATGACCCATCTGGCAACCGAGTGGCCATGACGAACCATAGCAACGGCCAAGTGACACGGTTTGTGGTCAATCCGAATGCAAGATTGTCGCAGGTGCTGATGCGCATTCGGCCAGGGGTGACCAACTACTATGTCCATGGGTTGGGACTGTTGTACGAGGTAACGGAGACTGCGACGAACAGTTACGCGCGGTATTACCACTACGATTACCGGGGTTCTACGGTAGCTCTGACTGATGACTCTGGCAATGTTACCGACCGGTTCGAGTACTCCGCCTATGGCATGCTAACCTATCGCACTGGCAATACCGATACGCCTTTCCTCTACAATGGTCGTTTTGGCGTGCAGACAGATCCCAATGGTCTGCTTTACATGCGTGCGCGTTATTACAACCCGTACATTTGCCGATTCATCAATCCTGATCCGATTGGTTTTTCGGGTGGGCTGAACTGGTATGCATTTGCCGATGGGAATCCGGTAAATTACCTCGATCCATTCGGCTTGTGTCCAGAAAGCGGCGGATTTTTCTCTTGGCTTGGCGGTTTCGCTCAAGGTCTGTTTGTTGAAGGTTTGTGGGGGACAGTTTCCGGGCTGGCAAGTGCGGTGTGGCACATTGACCAGACTGCAGCAGGGATATGGAATGCGGTTACACACCCGTTACAGACCTTGGATGCATTTAGTCTGGCTTTGGCTGAGTATGCGGATGCAGCGCTAGGGGGTGATCCCAATGCCATCGGCCGGGGCGTGTTCGAGCTAGCCGCAATGGCGGTGCCGGTGACGAAGGTGAGGTATGCAGGCACCGTTGGTGAGCTTGCTAGAACGGTTAACGTAGCGGATGAATTGGCACTTGCGGCTCGCAGGGCTGCAGCAGCCGTGGGTCCCGGCCAGGGACCAGTTTATGGAACAAAGGTCCATGCTGCATTCCGTAGTGAAGTTAAAGCCTTGGGAATTCCAGGCTTGCGGACAGAGGTATCTTTCTTGAAGGGTATTGAAGTACCATACGGGACGGCTGGCTCTGTAAGAGTTGACGTCGTACAGTTCGGGCCCAGCGGCCAAGTCATCAGCGTGTTTGACCTCAAGACAGGAAGTGCAGTGCTGACGCCGCAGCGCATTTTAGAAATTCAACAGCACATCGGGAGTCAAGTTCCGGTGAATGCGCTTAAACCATGACCAAGAAAGAGTTTGAAAAGATTGGAAAGGCTCTGTTGGCTGAGTTGCCGGGCTTTAGAGTGGTAGGCCAGTTGTTGTTCGCGCAACCAATCGGGCACACGTTACGAGGCGTGTTCCTTGATCGCTCCATTGATCCGAGAGGCTTTTACGTCCAAGTGTTCGCGTTGCCCCTGTTCGTCCCCACGGAGCACATAGGTTTCAACTTCGGCTGGCGATTGGGCGGTGGTGCACATCTTTGGCATGCTGACGATCCGAACCTTATTTACGAACTCAGTCAAGCTTTGAAGCGTGAGGCATTACCGTTTTTGTTGCGGATCAACTCACCGCGCGATGTTGCCGAAGTTGGGAAGTCATTACGGAAATCAGCGGACCCACACGTGCAGCAAGCGGTTGCCTATGCGCTGGCACGGGCGGGGGAGTTGGAGGAAGCGATTGCAGAACTAGACACGCTGCTTGCGATGCTTGACGTGAAAGTTCCGTGGCAACTTGAAATGGCTGAACGAGCGAACGCGCTGAAGTTGCAGCTCCTCAGCGACGTGGCCGGCGCACAGAAACAACTTGAAGCTTGGGAAGCTGAGAGTATAAGGAACCTGGGTTTGGAAAAATTTCGGTGAGTTGGCAAAGGCTGACTCCGGAAAGGAGAAGCCCGTGCTCGGATTCTCGGAATCGTGGAGGGACACTTTAATACGGTTATTTGAGTGCAAAATCGATCAGCGTTACTGACGAGGGTGTTAGCTTTGGAAACGCTGCCAAGAGAGCAACCCGCATGCTACACCTACGACGCTCGTAATCGGTTGGTTCAGGTTGGAGGGACGGGTTCCACCCCGTCCATGGGCTATTGTTATGACCCATCTGGCAACCGAGTGGCCATGACGAACCATAGCAACGGTCAACTGACCCGGTTTGTGGTCAATCCGAATGCAAGATTGTCGCAGGTGCTGATGCGGATTCAGCCCGGGGTGACGAATTACTATGTGTACGGTTTGGGACTGTTGTACGAGGTGACCGAGACTGCGTCGAACAGCTACCTGCGGTACTATCATTACGATTACCGAGGCTCGACGGTAGCTCTCACGGATCACGAATCACGGGTCACAGACCGGTTTGAGTATTCAGCATACGGGGCCCTTACCTATAGTTTTGGCAATACCGACACACCGTTCCTCTACAATGGTCGTTTTGGCGTGCAGACTGATCCAAATGGTCTGCTATACATGCGAGCTCGTTATTACAACCCGTACATTTGCAGGTTCATCAATCCTGATCCGATAGGGTTTGCTGGTGGGTTGAACTGGTACGCGTTTGCCGATGGGAATCCTGTCAATTACCTCGATCCATTCGGCCTGTGTGCAGAGAGTGGCGGATTTTTCTCATGGATTGGGCAAGCTGCGATCGGCTTTGTTGAGGGAGCTTGGGACACTGTTTCCGGACTGGCATCTGCGGTATGGCACATTGACCGGACTGCGGCAGGGTTGTGGAACGCGGTTACACATCCGTTACAGACCTTGGATGCATTTAGTCTGGCTTTGGCTGAGTATGCGGATGTTGCGCTTGGAGGTGATCCCAATGCCATCGGCCGTGGCGTGTTCGAGCTAGCGGGAATGGCGGTGCCGGCTAGCAAGCTCAAGTATGTGGACACGGTCGGTGACGTTAGCAGGGCAGCAAGAGCCACTCAATTGGCAAGAGAATTGGGAGCTGCCGGGGAACGAGCGGCTGGTATCGTCAAAAACACAGAAAGAATTCCTTCCTTGACTATGACTGCTACTTATCGGGTGCCGGACATATTGGATCGTGACCTCGGACTTATTGGAGAAGTCAAGAACGTTAGGTATTTGTCTTACACTAGCCAGTTACGGGATTTTTCCGCGTTCGCGCGGCAGGAAGGATTACGATTCGAACTGACAGTTCGACCTGAAACCAAGCTTTCCGGATCGTTGCAGGAAGCCGTGATAAAAGGTGAAATAATCATAAGATATTTGCCATCGCCATGAGCACCCGTAAGATCAAAAAAACACCGGTGGAAGCGATCACATTAATGAAGTATCTCGCTGGATGTCCGGATTATTGTAGCAGGAGAGAAAGGGCCGAAGCGAACCGTAGGGCACAACTGCTAGAGTTAAAGGAGCGGGCTGCTCCGGTCATCCAGGATTTGAGAGAAAATGGGTATAATGTTGACTCGATTGACGAATTGCGACGGGCAGGCATTTCTTACAGAAGCGCCGTACCTATTTTGATAAGATGGCTTCCCAACATTGCACATCCCGGTGTGAAAGAGTCCATTGTGAGAGCGCTTTCGGTCCCTTGGGCAAAAGGGGTAGCCTCGAAGGCTCTTTTAGAAGAGTTTCGTTCTCTTCCGACTGAGCAGGAGTATTTTTGTTTGAAATGGGCGATAGGGAATGCGCTTTCGGTGGTTGCCACGGATGCAGTGTTTGATGAATTGGTTGAGTTGGTGCGGGACAAGCGGCATGGCAGGGCGCGTGAGATGTTGGCAGTAGCGCTTGGGAACATGAAGAATCCTGCGGCGGTTGATGTGTTAATTGAGTTGTTGGGTGATGAAGAGGTTGCTGGGCACGCAATAATGGCTCTGGGCAAGCTCAAAGCCGAGAAAGCGCGGCCGTATATAGAGCGGTTTTTGGATCATCCGAAGGCGTGGGTACGTAGGGAAGCTAAGAAGGCGTTGGCGAAGCTGGACAAGGCCCAGGCTAGGCGGTCTGGTGGGAAGTAATGTTGCATGGGCGACGTACAAGGTCGTGATCAACAAACTGGAGGGTTCAACGGGACAGGTGGTGATTATTGAGAGATTGTGCGATGAAACTAGCTGAATTGTTAGACCATATACACGAGCTGCCAGATAGTGAGTGTATCTTTGCCCAAAAGCCTTGGTCGGCAGATTCGGAGGCTGTTACAGCTCCGCTAGGTGAGAAGCATGAGGTGCCAAGCAATTTAACTACACTCAGTTTGGAGTATTTCTTGGAAGTTCACGTTGCCAGGGAACTACTCGAAGTTCTAGCGGGGAGAAAGGCAAGCAACGATGAGAAATTGCAGCTATTGATCTTTTACGCGGAAAACGATGCTTACCCAGATTGGGTTTTCAAGTTATGATCAGCCTGAACACACGGCAAAGTGGGGAACGCCAGTTTAAGCGCCGTAGCGGACTTCGTCCGCCACGGGTCCGGGCCGCGGACCAGTTTATGGTACAAAAGTGCATGTTGCGTTTAAGAGCGAAGTGCTGGCATTAAGGAATCCTTATTTGAAGCCAGAAGTATCTTTCAAAGGAGGCAGCGTCGTTCCGTATGGTACACCGGGGTCCGTACGCGTGGATGCCGTGCTGTTTGACGAAACTGGAAAGATTGTCATTCAAGCATTCGATCTAAAAACCGGCAGTGCGAATCTAAGCGCGTCTCGTGTGTTACAGATTCAGAACGCGATAGGTGCGCCTGTGCCTGTCCAGGTGATCCGCCCATGACTAAAAAAGAGTTTCAAAAAATTCTGAATGATGCATTACCTGTTTCGCGTGGATTCGCTGTTCGCGGAGGCCTTGCATTTATTAAGCCTGTGGAGTCGGTGCTTCGGGGAATTTGCTGTGAACGTTCTATAGATCCAGATTCCTTTTATGTTTGGGTGTTTGTTCAGCCTATGTACGTGCCTTCGGATCACATTTTCTTTAACTTTGGGTGGCGGGTTGGGGAAGTGTGGATGAGGGGTGATCCAGAACTCATTCCGAGGCTTAAGAAAAGCATTTGCGAGAGGGCAATGCCATTTTTAGAGTTTGCCAATGAACCCAAACATTTACCTATGGCCGCTGAGAAATGGAATCAGATTCACGACCCAGTGGTTATGCAGATTGTGGGCTACTCATATGCGAAAATTGGTGATGTTGAGAAGGCGTGCGAGGTGCTTGAAAGGTTTGTGCATCGTGCCAAAGAAACCGGCTATGGGCTTAGCAGGGTTCAGGATGTGGAACGGTTCCTCGACTTGCTGAAAAGCGACTTTCAAGCAGCCCAGTGCATGTTAGTCTCGTGGGAACGAGAAACGAGGGCTAAGCTGAGATTGGAGTGTTAAGCAGAGGGCTTTGAGCTTGGCTTGGGCCGTGGGAATCACGGTGCGTAGCTAAGTCAGGGGTATTTTGTGCTGGAGACTAGAAATTGATATGTTGCGATGGGAAAAGGGATAAAAAATAGACCAGCTCCGCCTCTAAGGGCGGATTGATTTTCACACAGAAATGAAATATCCAACTATTCATTTTCGCGGGATAAGAGCGAACTTCAACAAGATTAACAGGAACTACAACAATGCGTTAAACTGCAGTGACCTAGTGCAAGTGGGAATTTACTGCGCCGCTGCCACATGATTATACTCCATCGCAGCGGGTGATGACGTATGATGCAGACAACCGGCTTGCCACGTTCAATGGCCAGGCAGTGAGCCATGATCTGGACGGGAACATGACCTACGGCCCGCTGACGAACGATACCTTCGTTAGCTACACCTACGACGCTCGCAATAGGTTGGTTCAGGTTGGAGGGACGGGTTCCACCCCGTCCATGGGCTATTATTATGACCCAACGGGCAACCGAGTGGCCATGACGAACCATAGCAATGGTCAAGTGACACGGTTTGTGGTCAATCCGAATGCAAAGCTGAGTCAGGTGCTGATCCGCATCCGGCCAGGCGTGACCAACTACTATGTGTACGGTCTTGGATTGCTGTATGAGGTAACTGAAACCGCCACGAACAGCTACGCGCGTTATTACCACTACGATTATCGGGGCTCAACAGTCGCTCTGACTGATCACTCGGGTAGTGTTACGGACCGTTTCGAATACTCTGCTTACGGCATGTTAACTTACCGCACCGGCAATACTGACACCCCCTTCCTGTTCAACGGCCGTTTCGGTGTTCAGACCGATCCGAACGGCCTGCTGTACATGCGTGCCCGATACTACAATCCATACATCTGCAGGTTTATTAACCCGGATCCGATAGGGTTTGCTGGCGGGCTGAACTGGTATGCCTTTGCCGACGGGAATCCGGTGAATTACCTCGATCCGTATGGGCTTGCGTATGGCAATCCGGTGTGTGGGCCGGATGGCCAAATGTATCCGTCGGATCCATTTGCTCCTGGGGGTGCATATTATGTACCTTCTGCGTGGAAGCCGGATATTATGACGTCGTTTGTAACTGGAGTTGCAGTGGGTGCAGTAATTGCTGGCGCGGTAACGGTTGGCGCGCCAGCAGCGGTGTCGGGGCTTGTCGCAGGAGGTGTGCCTACAGCCACGGCCTCTGCAGCCGTTACAGGAACATTGGGTGTTGCTGGGGCGTTTGGTGGAGGTCTGACTATTGCGAGTACTTTTTACAGTGCTCTAGACGGCGACTGGAATGCTGTCGCCTTTAACGCAGGAACTCTTGCGGGAGGCGGTCTTGTTGGAATAAGTGGAGGCGGACGATTTATGGCCAACAACATGGGAGCGGGGCCGAGCTCAATCCCGATAGGTGCGAACCCATTCATCGCCGAGGCAGGTATGGGATACGATCCTGCACTGGGTAATATTTGGAATTGGCTGGCCACTGCTCCCACGCCGGCTAGTGGCGGTGCCGCGGCGACGGGTATTGCAGGAGGGGTTGGTCTGTTGATCCAACTATCTGGGACATTCGGTGACCAACAAGGTAGTTGGATCACTCCGTCTTTTAATTTAGGTTCATCTAGTAAATCACCAACTGGGAAGTAGACATCATGACCAGTTGTATGACACGAGAAGAATTCATATCACTGCAAGTGGAGTCAGAACGGCAGATACGCCGCCGGGTCATTCCGTTTGGTGTGATTTATGCCGTACGATTGGTATCGCCTGTCTGCATCATTATTCTGGGGGTGCTTCTTTGGATTCGCTTTGAGACGGAAGCTAGGAATGTCATTTTTCTCGAACTTGTCTTTTGTGTGTTGCTTTTTGTCACCACATTTCCTGTTGAACGGAATAGCAGAAAGCAACTTGCAAGACTTGGCTTGAAATGCCAGTCATGTCAGGGGTACTTAATATTTTCTGACGGTAAGAAAGCAGCGGAGACAGGCCACTGCCCACATTGTGGTGCGCGTGTTTTTGAATCTTGATTCATCCAAACTTCTGCAAATGTTATTGAAATTATTAAGCCTGGCCACTCATGCGTCGGTATTCTTTATGGAAGAAAACCGGCGTTTTTGGAAGTTTAATCGGCGTGGTTTTGGGATTGGCTCTCGGATTAAGCGTCTTTTGGAGAACACGGGTGACACTCAAATGAGTAATCCAACATCTGAACCTGCGAGAACCAAACCTTCCACCATTATGTCCGGCTCTTTCATGTTTCATATGTCTCGCGGTGTTTGTTGGAATGGTCGCGGTTGGGATCCTCACCTCTTGGTTGAGGAGGCTTGTTATTCAGTCAATACGATGATGACGTGTGGACTTGTGCCTCGGCAATGATGTGAACGAGTTTAGCCGAGTGGAGGCTATTGTGGAAAGAGCAATTTACTGCCCCGTTGCCACATGATTATACTCCGCCACAGCGGGTGATGAGCTATGATGCAGACAATCGGCTTGCTACATTCAATGGCCAGGCAGTGAGCCACGATCTGGATGGGAACATGACCTACGGCCCGCTGACGAATAACACCTTGGTCAACTACACCTACGATGCTCGGAATCGGCTATTGGCTGTCGGCGGTCTGCAATACGGCTACCTCTGACAATGGCAAGCTGGGAGTTGGGGAACGTTTTCATGCTTAATGGCATATGGGTTATTGGTGTTTGTGGGTGTTGGTGGCGCGTTTGATTATCTGTTGTTTGCCTAGAGCTGATACGAATTCAGTCAGGCCCATGGCAGCAATTGCGCGTTGTTCTGCAGGTTTGGGTGCCTGCATGGGCGGCAGGCCTTCGTACTGGTAAAGCTGTGGCAGGGCTTTGATTGTGCGGGTGCGTGCGCCATCAGGGCTGTTGCTAATGGCTTTTTGTCCTTTTGGTGTGCCTGATTTGCGCTTTTGGCCAGTTGCGCGAACCCTGAGTCTTGCGAGTTTGTTTTCAGTTGGTCTGGGCAGTGCATACCAGTAAGGCTGGTTGTTTTTGAGCATGTGCCAGGCGATGGCAGCCAGTTTGCGTGCAGTGGCTACCACGGCCACGTTGCGGCCTTTCTTGTGAGCCAGGCGCCGGAAGAACACGCCTAGTGGGCCTGGGTGTCGGTCGGCGTGTTGAGCGGCCTGGATGAGCATCCAGCGTGTGTGTGGGTTACCATGTTTTGTGATTGGGCCGTGGTAGCAGTGTTGGTCGCTTTGGTGAGTGCTGGGGCATAGGCCCAGGTAACTGGCAGCTTGAGCTGGGGTGCTGAATCGCTCGATAGTGCCCCAGGCAGCCAACAGTGCAAGTGCAGTTGGGTAGTCAACTCCTGGCAGTGTCATGAGGAGTTTGATCTGTGGGATTGGGTATGCAAGTGTGGCCAGTTGTTGGTCGAGGGCGTCTATTTCGGCTTGGACAGCTTGTAGCAGACGCAGGTCTGAGGCC
>CAZZJO010000067.1:0-76409 GCA_964654645.1 uncultured Verrucomicrobiota bacterium
TCCGCTAACGCCATCATCCCGTATCGCCACCACTGCAAGGCAAAAAATAATTCCATGGTCACTGGTAAACTCATAAGGGGATTTATCCGCCGACTCACGTCGGCGGCTACCAGATTTTTCCCTGTAGCCGCCGTCGTAAGACGGCGGATTTAAAAGGCGCCCGGTTCCTTGGCACATCACCACCAAAGCCCCAGCAATATAACCTCCCTTAAACCCGATGTTCCGCTTCAAGTATGAGCTATCTATGATATCGGCGCTCTCACAAGCGCGGCTACATTGCATGGAAAATTCTTTCGACTCTCGGCTTTCCATTGTCAAAGGTAAGCAAACTCGTGTTTTGAGATCTTAGCTTTAATAGGGTGGGTGGAGCTATACGATCTTGGACACAAGAAGTGCGGATGCTTCCTTGTCCAAAATCCCTTTTAAAGCCTAGAATTGGGGTCAGTGTGCGGTGAATGGAAAATGAATTTAATAACCAATGTCGGATGAAGAATTATGTTTCACCGATATTAAGCCTTGGGCTGTATCCACGTTCCCAAATTTGGTCGAAAAGCAAACTAGGGGGCTACAATTACACATCACTCCCTAAAAGTCATCTCCGTTACGTTAAGAGAAGTTGTAAGGCAATTTGATCGCGTTCAGAATTTTGGGAATGTGTAGTCCAAAGGGTTCTTGCCCAGGCGGAAATCCTGGCGTTAAACTCGTTCTGTTGTGAAAATCGGTTATGTCATTTTAATATTTTTGTTTGGGTACTTGTTGGGGTCTATTCCGACAGGTTACCTAGTTGGGAAGAGTCGTGGGATTGACCTGCGGAGTGTGGGGAGCGGGAATATAGGTGCAACGAATGTATACCGTGCGCTTGGGAGAACCGCGGCAATTTTAGTGTTTTTGGTAGACGGCCTGAAAGGGTTTATTGCGGCAAAGGCAATTCCTTCATTATTTGTGACGCATAGTTGTAGTGCGGGGATGGATCCCGGATGGTACGAACTTATTGGGGCCGGTGGGGCGGTAATAGGGCATTCGTACACATGCTGGCTCAAATTTAGGGGTGGCAAGGGTGTAGCTACGGGTGCAGGTGCCTTCTTGGCCCTAAGCCCCAAAGGCATGTTAATAGCAGCGCTTGTTTGGATAGGCACATTTGCGCTAACTCGGATAGTCTCGGTAGCATCATTGGCTAGCGTTGCTGTCTTAATTGCAGTAGTTTTAACGCTTCCGCATAGTGAATCCATTCGTGTGGCAGCACTTTTCATAGGCCTACTTGTAATTGTCCGTCACAAATCAAACATCTATAGGTTGCTTCAAGGCAAAGAACTCACATTTAAACACGAGGACAGAGTAAGTAAAAAGCAATGAAGATGGGATTTTTAGGTGCAGGTGCGTGGGGGACAGCCCTGGCGAATCTCCTAGCTACAAAAGGGCTCAAAGTAATCTTATGGGATAAATGTACCGAGGCGCTTGATCAAATCCGTACTTATAAAGAAAACTTGAAGTATTTGCCAGGGATCAAACTCCATCCCGGTATCGAAGTTGCGTACGATCCCCATCAACTGATCAGCGAATCGGATGTGGTTATAATAGCGGTGGTATCCACGGCTTTCAGGCAATGTGCGAAATGGCTCACTCAGTACAATAAGTACATAATTTCAGCAACTAAGGGGATAGAATATGACACTGGGCTTACAATGACGGGGATTTTGGAAGAAGTTGTACCAGGAGCTATCCACGTGGCAATTTCAGGTCCAAGTTTTGCAATTGAAGTGGCCCAACAAATTCCTACTGCAATTGTGTCCGCAAGCAAATATGAGGAGGCAGCGCGTTTCGCCCAAGAGCTATTCCGGACGAACTATCTACGGGTCTATACAAGTAAAGATACCTTAGGTGTTGAACTGGGAGGTGCATTAAAAAACGTTATTGCGATTGCTGCGGGGATTTCTGATGGATTGGGTTTCGGAGACAACTCAAAAGCCGCTCTGGTAACTCGCGCACTATCAGAAATACGTCGTCTAGGCACAGCAGTAGGAGCGATGGGCGACACATTTAATGGTCTAAGCGGCCTTGGTGACTTAGCGGTGACATGCTTTTCAAAACTTAGTCGCAACCGAGCCTTTGGCGAGCGAATTGGCAAAGGTGAATCAGTCCAGTCCGTCATTCAAAGCTATCCCACTACTGTAGAAGGGTATCCAACGGCTCGGGCAGCGTACCGTATGGCAAGGAAGTTCAATGTATCCACACCGATTATCGACCAGGTATACTCCATACTTTACGAGGGGAAAGATCCAAGGACCGCTCTTTTTGAACTAATGAATCGTGACCCTAAACCGGAGGATTAACTGTATCTCCAATTCTCGGGCCGCATTACTTTTTAGTGGGAAAGTTTTTCTGTGGTCTTCAGGCCGAAATGACATGCTGAAAAGCCTAAATATACGATGGATTTCACGCATTGAAGTCCTAAAATCGGTTATGCTGGGACTCTAGCAACTCTGGTCTATTTCCAAAAAGACGTGGGTATTTGAGCCATATCTCAAGTTATGCCTCTGCCCAACGAGTTGACATGGTAAGGATGGATTTTCGCCTCATCGTTATCATGACCAACCCGCGGCTGTGGGATGTCACCTATAAGCACTAGCGTTATAATAAACGAGGTTTGTCACCACGACCCTGACCGAAGTATCGCCCCTTGCCCTTATAAGGTAACAAGGTCCAGGCCGTCATCTATTCGTAGGCGCCTAATTAACCTCAATTAGAGCTCAAAACCGTATAATGTTTATCCTTTGTGAAACGCCTTTCCGCGAGCGAGAGTTGTAAAACGAAGAAATGCAAACGTTGGAGTGGCCATAAACAAATGACAATTAATACCCGGTGCGTGTTGGTAATCTGTTTTCGTTGCCGGGGTACTGCTGTTCTCCTGAAGACTACCGTATGACAACAAAATGTCAGCAGACACCCCGTGTTTCCCATTGTTAACTGTGAGCTTGTTACAATTGCTTTATACTCTGACCGTGCAAGTGAGGTGTCGGGGAAACTTTAGGGGGGGTTTGGGTTAGTTTTCGCACTCACGGGGGGTGGTGGAAAACCATAAGTTTGAGACTTGCATGGGTGAATCGATTAAGCGTACAGTTGCATATTGATGCACTGGCGAACGCACACAATTTTAGTTCTAGTGGTTTCGTTGATATCCACCAA
Organism: uncultured Verrucomicrobiota bacterium; assembly: GCA_964654645.1. GTDB lineage: Bacteria > Verrucomicrobiota > Verrucomicrobiia > Limisphaerales > CAZZJO01 > CAZZJO01. The sequence continues at coordinate 3,184 of CAZZJO010000067.1, forward strand.
GCTATTAGGGCAGATAACCGTGGAACTGAAACTGCCTCAAGAACAATTTCTGCCTGCGGAAGACATTTGGCTTTCCGTCCGCATTTACAACAGGTCTGGAAGCACTATCGAGCTGGGAACTGACCAAGAATGGCTCAAGGTTTCTGTGGAATCGCGTGACGGTTATATAGTGGAAAAACTCGACGAAATTCCAGTTAGCGGCGCCTTTAAGCTTGAAAACGCTCAAGTAGCTACAAAAAGGATTAACTTGCGGCCATATTTTAAACTTGTCAGGCCCGGGCGTTATCTTGTGACTGCGACGGTGCGTATAAAGGAATGGGGTGAAGAATATACTGCCTCTCCCATCTGGTTTGACATTATAGAGGGGCGCAAAATATGGGAGCAAGAATTTGGGGTGCCCACTTTTGATACGAATGCACCTCCCGAGATGCGGAAGTATGCACTTCAACAGGCGAATTATCTGAAACAACTAAAGCTATATTTCCGTTTAGAAAGCTGGGATGGAACTCATGTTTACAGGGTATTCCCTTTAGGTCCACTGGTTTCATTTGGAAACCCACAGGTACAAATCGATAAATGGGCGCGCCTTCATGTACTTTTTCAAACTTCAAGTCGAACATTTTCTTACTGTGTTTTGAATCACGAGGGTGATTTAGTTCGTCGCGAGACGTACGAATATGGAGATGTGCGACCACGGCTTCGTGTAGAACCCAACGGCGGTGTTGTGGTAGTTGGTGGGATTCGACGCTTCGCCCCAGATGATATTCCCCCCCGGGAGGTAATTGAGGCTATGAGCAGCACGAATTCCCCACTCTCGACCAATTAATTTCGCCAACCAACCTGGGACACCTTAATAAGAGAATCGATGGCGGCGGCACCTATCTCCATTGAAGAAATTCCCTTAATTGCGCGGGTCAGTCCCTAAGCTGTTGCAAGCGCCTAATTCGTTCTCCCAAGGGTGGATGGGTTGCAAACAACCGCAAGAACTTGCTTTGTTTTCCAGAGATCTTAAATGCTTGGAAAGCCTGAGCTCGTTGAGCTTCAATAGCAGCCAATTCGGGATCATACAACCGTTGCAGGGCTCGTAATGCATCGATCATGCTTTGCCGACCGGCCAGGCGTGCACCCCCAGCGTCGGCTCTGAATTCGCGCATTCGGGAGAACCAGCAAACAACAATGGCACCGAGCAATGAAAACACTATTTGAAATACCATTACCAACAAGAACATTAAGATGTCATTACCACGGGAATCGCGGCCTCTGGTAGCCTGAACTATAACGAATGCTAGTATCCTCGACAGGAATAATACAAACGCGTTAATGACGCCCTGGATAAGGGTCATAGTAACCATATCACCATTAGCGATGTGTGCTACTTCATGGCCAAGCACACCACGAATTTGGTCAGGCGTCATCTTTTCAAGTAGCCCAGTTGAGACCGCTACTAATGACCGTGCTCGGGAAGGGCCTGTAGCAAATGCATTCGGCTCAGGTGACTCATATATACCGACCTCTGGCATTGCAGGCAACCCCGCTGCCCGAGCCAGTTCATGGACGGTCATTACCAACTGTCGTAGGTATGGGTCCCGTGTATCTGGGGGGATTACTTTAACCCCCATCATCCACTTGGCCATCACGCGGGATAACGCCAATGAGATGAGCGCGCCACTGAACCCCCAAACCAAACAAAAGATTAATAGGCCGTTTATGGTATCCCGACTCAGGTATCGATCCAGCCCAGTAAGGCTGACCAAAACACCGATCGTTAATACCACCAAAATGTTGACAACGACGAACAGCGTTACGCGTTTTGCAATTTGAAGCAGCCTCATATCGACTTAAAATGTACCAGCAAGCTTCCTCTTTATCAACTAGACTCGGGGGCATCTTGCGGTTCTGGCGAAACCTTGGCAATTGATGCATCGTGGTTGTGAGTCTTCGCAAGAAGGGGTTGATCTGCCGGGCATAGCCTCTTATCTTGCTTGCCAAATAACAATAGTGACTTACATTTGTTGCCCTTGACAGGGAAATATGGATATAATCACAAAATTGTTTTTTATGGGCGGTGCGACTTTGGCGCAACAGGGTCGATCGAGTGACAATACTTCAGACTGGACCCTGCAATTGTTTCAATTTTTTCCGTTATTCTTGTTGTTGGTAGTAATGTATGTAGTGTTAATACGGCCTCAGCAGATCCGTGCCAAAAAACATGCGCAGTTGATTAGTTCCCTCAAACCGCGCGATAAGGTAGTCACCAGCAGTGGTATAATCGGGGAAATACTTACCATCAAAGAACACACAGTCACGATTCGTTCTGGTGAGAGCAAATTTGAAATTGTAAAATCATCAATAAGTGATCTTTTAGAGCGGCCTGGTGAGCCCCAAACAAAGGAGGAAAGTTATAAGTAATCTACGAAAAATTCTGGTATTATGAGCAGAAGACACCTTTGGAAATGGGTTTTGGTAGCCGTCCTAGTGGCCTTTTCGCTTTATCAAATGTACCCTCCTAAGAGTCAGCCACTGGGACAAGAGTTCATTCGACGCGCAGTTAACAAGGACGAAACGTTTGCTCAAATAGTACAGAAATTCAGAGAGCTCCAAGCTCAGTATCCAGGCCGGGACTTCCAGAATCTCATAGAAGCGATAGGTACGAATGATATCTCAAAGTATTTCCCGAAGTACGCTGATGCGATAAAGCGGGAACGGGATCCCAATCGGTACATTTTACACAGGATTCAGCGGGAATCTCTTGGCAAGTTCAAACTAGGTTTGGACCTACAAGGCGGGATTTCGTTTGTTGTTGCTATTGATACTAACACCTTATTTGCGATTCATACCAACGCACCTGGAGCATACGTGGACTTGGCAGATCTACAACAACGGGCGTTATCACAAGCAGTTGAAGTTATTCGACGGAGAGTCGACAGGTTTGGAGTAGCAGAACCTATCATCCAACCTGTTGGTGCGAACCAGATTTTGGTACAGCTACCCGGTCTTAGCGAGGCCGAAAAGGAAAGTGCAATGCGCCAAATCCAGCGTGCTGCATTTTTAGAATTGCGTCTCGTCCATACCAACAGCGCGCACATCCTGGAAACTGGCGACCTTCCCCCGGGGTATGAAATCCTTTATGAGGAACGGTATAAAGACGGCAAAAAGGAGATAATACCGCACGTAGTTAAGAAGCAACCTGAACGCGGCCTCACGGGTAAGTACATTAAGTCTGCTCATGCGTATACGGATCAATTTGGAAATCCAAGGGTTGTCTTCTCGTTGAACAGCGAAGGTGCGCGGCTATTTGCAGAGGTCACTACGGAGAATGTCGGGAGGCAATTAGCGATTGTGCTAGACGGTGTAATCTTTTCAGCCCCTGTAATTCGTGAGCCCATTGTAGACGGCTCAGGTGAAATAAGTGGAGGGGCGATGGACATTCGCGAGGCAATTGAACTGGCTAACGTGCTGATGAATCCTCTCCAAGCTCCACTCAAAATCATCGAAATCCGAGAAGTTGATCCCACCCTAGGTAAAGACACTATTCAAAGCGGTATAAGAGCAGCCATAATTGGCACAATTGCAGTGAGCGCGTTCATGCTCGTGTATTACTTAATGGCAGGTGTGATCGCTAACGTAGCGCTCTTACTTGATATAATCATCATGCTCGGGATCATGTGTTATTTTGGGACAACCTTTACTCTGCCGGGAATTGCAGGAATTGTATTGACAATAGGCATGGCTGTAGACGCCAATGTACTCATTTACGAGCGTATTCGTGAGGAGCTAGCTAGCGGCAAATCACTCCGCGGAGCCATCCAGGCTGGTTATGAGAAAGTCCTAGGAACCATTTTAGATGCCAACATTACCACTCTAATCACTTCAATCCTACTTATGATCAAGGGAACCGGTCCTGTCAAAGGATTCGGCGTAGCGCTCACTATCGGCATACTGGTAAGTATATTTACCGCACTAGTAGTAACTAGGCTCATCTTCGAGCTTCTCCTGGACAAAGGTTGGTTGAAATCACTTAAGATGCTCCATATCATCCGTAATCCCAATATCGACTTTTTAAGATGGGCAAGACCGTGCTTTATAGGGTCGATCGCAATTATACTTTTGACCAACGGTTATGGTTTAGTGGCAAGGGGTAAAAAAGCGTTCGGGCCCGATTTTCTGGGTGGCATTCAGCAGGTTTATACTTTTGTTCACCCTCAAGGCCAGACCGTGGATAACATTCGCACAGATGTAAGGAAAGCCCTTTTTACCTTGGGGCTGCAAGAGGTAGCGCCAGTTATTCAAAAGAATCTTTCAACGGGTTTGGAAACACTGCGATTGGTACTACCGTACGAAGAAGGTTTGAGTGAAAAAGTCGCATCAACCCTTCGGGAAAAACTACCACAGTACAACCTCGAGTTGGTTTCTGTTGACATAGTAGGTCCTGTGATAGGGGCTCAAATAATGCAATCGGCTATTATTTCACTGGCTTTGGGTCTTTTTGGGATTCTTATCTACTTGGCTTTCCGATACGAATTTTCCTTTGCGGTAGGTGCTGTTGCTGCATTGGTCCACGACGTGCTCATAACTGCTGGGATATTTTTCATCAGCGGACGCGAAATGAGTGCTCCAGTAGTGGCAGCTTTCCTAACGGTAATCGGTTTTTCGGTCAACGACACAGTAGTCATATTTGACCGTATAAGGGAAGCCCTTCGATTAGGGATCCCTGGATCTTTTGGAGAAATCATAAACAAAGCGGTGAACCAGACGTTAAGCCGGACGATTATTACCTCGGGCACAGTATTACTAGCCACCCTGGCCCTTTATCTTTTCGGTGGGGGCGCAATAAACGACTTCGCATTCACATTTCTTGTAGGGATCATAGCTGGAACCTATTCCAGTATATACATTGCCAGCACATTAGTGTTCTGGTGGCATAAGGGGCAAAGACCTGCGATTGGTATACAACCCGTTGAAGGCAAAGAACTCACCCTAACTCCTCAGACTTAAAAAATGGTTTTAGGTTTGAGTGAAATACATTCTTGGCATTGGGCGATATTTTTGACGGTAATTATCTTTTTTCTGGCCCTTGACCTGGGTGTGTTCCATAAACGTGCTCATGTAGTTAAATGGGGAGAAGCGCTTGCTTGGTACACTTTTTGGGTAACCTTAGCCGTCGCTTTCGGCTTGCTTGTGTACAAATGGCGTGGGAAGGAAGAAGCGCTTGAATACATCACTGGCTATATTGTGGAGCTTTCACTGTCGATGGATAATGTATTTGTAATCGCAGTAATTTTCTCGTATTTCCATGTTCCGCTCCAATACCAACACCGGGTATTATTTTGGGGGATTTTAGGCGCAATTGTAATGCGCGGAATTATGATCACAGTTGGCGTGGCAGCTGTGCAAACTTTCTCATGGATCTTATACGTGTTTGGATTAATTCTAGTGGTTACAGGAATTAAGATGGTTACATCGGGTGCGGAAGGTCCGCACCCAGAACGTAACTTCGTGTTGCGTTTAGCACAAAAATTCCTTCCTCTTACTAAAGAGTTTCACGGACAACAATTCGTTGTCCGCCTCAATGGGAAGTTATATTTCACGCCGTTGGCGATCGTTCTTTTGACTATAGAAACCACTGACTTAGTGTTTGCTCTGGACTCGATCCCTGCGATTTTTGGCATAACTCATAAACCGTTTATAATATTTACCTCGAACGTATTTGCTATACTGGGTCTGCGCTCGCTGTACTTTTTGCTTGCCAATGCCATTAGCTATTTCCGGTATTTGAAGATTGGGCTTTCATTGGTCCTGACGTTCATTGGGGTAAAAATGTTACTGGATCCGCATCATGCGCCTCCAAAATGGTTTCAAGTAAAAATTCCCACGGCAACCTCGCTGATAATAATCGTGGCTATTTTGACCACCTCAATCATAATGTCGATAGCAGCCACTTTACACGAGAAACATCTAAAAAAACGATTGCAAAACTAGCTCAACCGCATGGAATAGCGAGGGTGGAGGATGTTTTGCCGCTGGTGTTGATGTAAAACAGACACTTCAACGGAAAGGGTTTTGGCCGCAACAATTTCAAGGGTTATAATAGTTACGGAATGAAATACCGTTGGGTCATTGCCCATGTGGATCCGGAAACAGTGACGTTACTGATGGGGTCGGATTCGAATCCGGGTGATTATCATAGTGCAATATTGGCCCAATGCCTTGCCAATAGAAAAGTATCAACACCCGAACAAGCAATCGCCTTCCTCAACCCGCGGCTAGGGATTCTTTCGGACCCGTTCCTATTGCCCGACATGGAAATCGCGGTGGATAGGGTGCTCAAAGCGATCAACAAGCAGGAAAAAGTCACAATTGTGGGTGACTATGATGTGGACGGGTTAGTTGCCACTGCAATTTTAAGCGAAACCTTGGGAATGTTCGGTCTCCAAGCTGAACAATTCATTCCACGGAGGATCGAGGAAGGTTATGGATTGACAATTACAACCGCTCAAAAATGTGTTTCAATGTTCGATCCTTCCCTGATCATTACAGTCGATTGTGGGTCGAGTTCCGCCGAAGCTCTCACTTGGCTGCGGAACCGTGCAATTGACGTAATAGTAATAGATCACCATCACGTTGCCACTTTACCAACCCAAGCTCTGGCCTTAATCAATCCACACCGTAATACTGCCTCTGAGGATCCGCTGAAGGTTGGCCAATTTACCGAACTGTGTTCAGGGGCGTTGGCTTTTAAATTTTGCCACGCTTTAATTAAACGAGCACGTCAACTAAACATACCACGCGCCTTCGAAATAGACCTGAAGTCGTTCCTAGACCTAGTTACCTTAGCAACTATAGCAGACGCAGTACCGCTGACCGGTGAAAACAGAATTTTTTCTAAGATTGGGCTTATGTATCTTAACCAATCAAAACGACCTGGCATACTTGCACTTAAGCAAGTCGCTCAAACCTCAAATAAACTCGAGGCGTGGGATGTCGCGTTTCTGCTTGCGCCCCGATTAAATGCAGCGGGTCGACTTAATACAGCCAGGGATGCATTAGAATTATTGATGACGCGCGATTCACACCGGGCGCATGTCCTAGCTCAGCAATTAGACATCCAGAATAGGCAGCGGCAGGAGATAGAAAAACAGGTATTCGAAAGTGCCCTTATGCGGCTCAAAGATAATTTTGACCCACAAAGTCACTATGCGATCGTTTTGGGGGATGAGCATTGGCATATAGGTGTGATTGGGATAGTCGCAGCGAAAATTCTACAACAATTCTATCGTCCTACGGTAATCATGGGTGGTGCGGGAAGCTATTGGCGCGGTTCCGCTAGAAGTATTCCGGGTTTCCACCTGGTAAAAGCACTTCAAAAATGCAGCCATCTACTAGTAGGATTCGGGGGTCATTCTGCTGCCGCTGGGATTTCAATAACCCCATGTAACGTTAACCAATTTGCACAAACTTTTAACTCCATTGCGACCGAGGAGCTTTCAACCAACCAACTACTTCCACTTTTAGAGCTCGACGCCGAAATAACACTGCGCGATGTGACCATGGAACTTGCGGAGAGTTTGATACAACTTAGGCCGTGGGGAATTGGCAATCCCCAACCAAAATTTTTGATCAGACGACTAACTCATGCGCATCCACCCCGCCGAATCGGTTCTGAGGGTCGCCATACTAAACTCTGGGTTACAGATGGGCACACTTGCTGTCCGGTAATCTGGTGGGATTCAAATGGTGAAACCCTACCTACAGGTGCATTTGATATTGCTTGTACTATCACCCTAAATGAATACGAGGGGAGAACTTATCCTCAATTAGAACTGATCGACTGGCGGCCAGCTGTAGACGATTGACCGCACTTACCTTTTCATTCGAAAATCTGCGCGTTCGGATTCAATCGGTACAGCCCACGTTCATCCACCTCAACGATACCGCGCCCCACTAATGCGCGCAATGGGATGTCAGCCCAACGCGGATTCTGCTCGTATTCTTCCCTTCGCACTGCGTGACGTGCTATTTCCTTCTTTGAAAACCATGCTTTTGGGTTCTTGCTCAAAAAACTTATGATTATTTTCTCGGCATGGGTCATCGCATTTTGCCAATGGGAATGATTACACTGATCTTAGTGTCAGGAACTCACTGAGTCTTGTCTATTAATCTACGAGTCAGGCCAATCAACTGATGCACATCGTTATAATTGTGCTCGGCCAAGTATTGTGCAATCCCATGAACTACGCGTATAGCCGTTTGCGGTTCATAAAAGTTTGCTGTACCGATAGCCACAGCTGTTGCTCCTGCCATTAAATACTCTATCGCATCATTTGCGGACTGGATCCCCCCCACTCCAATTACAGGGATTCGCACTACCCGTGTTGCATCCCACACCAGTTTCAAAACCATCGGTTTTACGCAAGGCCCAGTAAGCCCCCCCGTGATATTACCCAACCTAGGGAAACCAGTTCGCACATCAATCGCCATTGCTGGAAAACTGTTAGCTATTGAAATTGCATCAGCTCCCGCCTCTTCCGCGGCAAGGGCATAATCTTCAATGCGCGGCACGTTTGGGCTCAGCTTAACGATTAGCGGCAACCGAGTGTTTTGGCGACTCACCCTAACAACCTCTTTCAGTGTGCCAAGGGTGGCACCAAACTGTGCACCACCAGCCTTCACGTTAGGGCAAGAAACATTAAGCTCAATCGCGGCAACACCGTCGGCGGAGTCAAGTCGAGCGCACACCTCCGCATACTCTTCCACAGTAACCCCCCACACATTGACAATAATGGGTACGTCATTTGCTCGAAGCGCAGGCAAATACTCGTGCAAAAAACCGTCTACGCCAGGCCCTTGAAGACCTATCGAATTAAGCAATCCCCATGGCAATTCAAATGTGCGGGGGGGTGGGTTACCATGGACAGGCACCGACCTAATACCTTTGACCACAATCGCTCCTAGCTGATTCAAATCCACAATTTCTGCGTATTCCACTCCGAACCCGAAGGTACCACTCGCCACCATAACTGGATTGCGGAGTGTAAGCGATCCTATTTTAACGGAAAGATTCATTCTAATCGCTCCCAGCAAATCAGTTCTGCATCAAACACCGGTCCATTTTTACAAACCCTAGAGTACTGCCAGCCATTCTCTTTTTTCACTGGGATAACACATGTCCAACAAGCCCCCACGCCACAACACATATGCCGGTCAAAAGATAGTTGCGCTTTTATGCCTGCTCCAACAGTCATCTCAGCTATAGCACGTAACATTTCTAAAGGGCCACAAGCGTAAACGCGGATCTTTTCCCCCATCTCACCCAGTATGTTTTTCAAAACCTCGGTAACGAGCCCGCAATACCCCAGCGAACCGTCTTCAGTACTCACCAGGGTACGCCACCCTATCGAATCGAATTCATCCACGCATAGGATGTCTGCCTGTGTTTTACCCCCAATGCAAACCACCCCTGTACGGTCCAAGCGCCGAGCTAAAAACGCAAGAGGTGCAACTCCATAGCCTCCAGCTACCAGAACTGGTATCTCATCGTCACACAACGTCAAATCGAACCCACGTCCCAAAGGCGCCAATAAATTGATTGTTTCCCCCGCCTTTGCTGAGCTAAGTTTTGCTGTTCCTTTACCAACCACTTTGTAAATAAAAGCTAGCTGCCCATCTTGCGCCTTGTATATGCTAAACGGTCGCCTCAAAATTCCTTCGGTAAACCCTGGGATCCTGACATGCGCAAACTGGCCTGGTGCTGCGAGTTCACACACCTCGGGAGCATCAACGGTAAGCAAATAATAACTCGACTGCAGTAGATGGTTAGACACTATTTTGGCGTCAAACTGGAGCATGCCACCCCCTAACTTTTGCCGGGTAAATTTGAGTTTGCTGGGAGCTCGCCACCAGCAGGTATCTGTGACAAAACCTCAAGTGTTGCCTGTGCTTCCTTTTCATCTAGAACGCTAATTGCCATGCCTGCGTGCACGATCACGTAATCGCCCACCTTTGCTTCAGGTACGCATGCCAAGCTTACCTCTCTGAACACGCCACCGAAATTGACTCGCCCTACTTTTTCGAGTGGGTCGGTGCCAACTATCGATTCAATCTTGCCCGGTATTCCGAGACACATACTTTAAACAAATCTAACGGAGGGAATGTAACACTGCAACTATCTGGCCGAATGCAATACCACCGTCATTAGGCGGCACACGTTGAGAATGGTAAACAGAAATCCCTTCTGCTTCCAAAGTTTTCAATGCTAGAGTTATTAATAGCCTATTTTGAAAGCATCCCCCTGCAAGCGCTACGCGATTTACCCCCACCAACTTTGCCATTCTTCGAATCATTTCAACCAGGGTAACATGAAACCGAAAGCTAATTTTAGAAACCGACACCCCCATTTTGTATTCGCTGACGATTTGTTGGATAAGGGGACGCCAATCAATTTCCCATACACGCGTCGCGTCACGTGGGATCAATCGCCCATCAATATCAACTAACTTAGCTACATTGTCACGAGGCAGCATTTCAAAGTCATAAGGTGCCATTGAGGAATTCCAATCTGCACAGAATTCCAACTGCATCGCTGCCTGTCCTTCATAGGCATTGATATGACACACCTCCAATATTGAGGCAACGCCATCAAACAACCTTCCAATGCTGGTACAGACAGGCGAATTAACACCTTGGCGCCGCAACTGATCCATTAGCTCTAACTCTTGCTCGGTGAATCCACCAAACTGATTACCACAGGGCAGCTTTATGGATGAATTTGAACCAAAACATTCACACAGTAACGCAAAGGCCACTCGCCTCGGTTCTTTTACGGCTTTTTCTCCTCCGATCAACCGAAACGGCTTAATCGTTCCAACCCTTTCTACTACCCAATCCGGGTGCACCAATAAAAATTCTCCCCCCCACACTGTCCCATCTGCCCCGTATCCTGTTCCATCCCAAGCAACTCCTAGAACCGGCAACGGGGCTTCATTTTCGTGCACACATCCTAACACGTGAGCAAGATGATGTTGTACACGCAAGATCCGAGCTCCCTTAAGGCGAGAATATTGTTCAGCATATCTTGTAGAGTAATAGCCTGGATGCAGGTCACACGCCACTAGCTGCGGTTTAAGATGGTACAGATCACACAAGTCTTCTATCACGCGAGCAAACGTTTGGGCAGACAGTTCCGTGTCTAAATCGCCTATATGCTGGCCAAGATAAATCCGTCGCCCCTCACTAACAGCAATTGCGTTCTTCTGATGCGCACCCAAAGCTAAAATTCCGACTTGCGTTCCATCCAATGCTATGCCGACAGGAACGGAGAGCGGGGCATATCCCCGGGCACGTCGCAGAATAACCTCGCGTCCATTGATAACCTGCACGACGGAGTCATCCACATGTCGAACTATGGGGCGGTCATGAACTAGAAATGCGTATGCTACCCCGCGTAACCGTTCAATTGCATCCAGTTGGTCGATACAGATCGGTTCGTCGCTAAGGTTCCCACTTGTGGCGACAAGTGGCTCGCCTACCTCATACAAAAGCAAGTGATGCAAAGGTGTATAAGGAAGCATAACCCCCAAATATGGGTTTCCAGGTGCTACTTCATAACTTATATGTATTGAGGGGTTTGGCTTTCGGCGAACCAATACTATAGGTGCCGACACTGAAGTAAGCGCCCGTTCTTCTGCCTCTCCAATTTCACACACCGCCCTAATTGAGTCTAAGTTGGGGAACATTACTGCAAAAGGTTTAAGCTCTCTCCTTTTCCGAATCCGAAGCAATCGCACGGACTCGTCCTGCCCCGCTTTAACCATTAGGTGAAATCCTCCCAATCCTTTTACGGCCAAAATCTTACCCTGCTCCAAAAGCTCACAAGTTTTCTTTATTGCCTGCTCGCCTTTTGCCAATTCCATCCCCTCCGCATCTACCAAGGTTACTTGGGGACCACATTTAGGACACGCAATGGGTTCTGCATGAAACCGTCTATCAGCGCTATTTCGATATTCAACCTCACAGCTTTCACACATAGCAAACCGATTCATTGAAGTGTTAATTCGATCATACGGCAGGCGTTCAATTATAGAGTACCTTGGGCCACAATGTGTACAGTTGATGAACGGATACCGATATCGCCGATCTGACGGATCGAACAATTCACTCAGACATGCTTGACATGTAGCCAAGTCAGGTAAGAGACCTATTTCACTCGAAACGGCCGCATTGCTCGCCACAATTTTAAAGTCGGTATAACCCACTGGATCCAACCATCGTGTTTCGAGACTGTAAATGACGCTATTAGCTGGACGTTCATGCACCACACGGGCAAGAAATTGCTCCAGGGACGCGACTGGACCTTCCACTTCAATTTCTACCCCGGCGCCACAGTTTCTCACAAACCCAACCAACCCCGATTCCACAGCTAAACGGTACACTTGCGGTCTAAACCCTACCCCTTGCACGCACCCTATTATTCTGACGTACAGGCGACTGAGCTTTAAACCCGTATGAACCATACCAAGAAAAATAAACCTATCCGCACTTTACGCAACACACTCACTAACTTCACGTGTAAATCCTGGTGTGGAAGCTCATCGATAGCTGTGCTATCAGATTAGTCTGAAGCTAAGGGCTTAAGCAGTTCCCGCCAGTTTTTTTGCTGCAAAACAATATGCCTCCCAAAACCGTTGTCCCATTCGCTCAGGTGAAAGATAATCGCGTACCCATTTGTAAGTTTCAGGATCTACAGCTCCCCTGGAAAACATTGGATTTGACAAGGCCGACTTAATTCCCCGGGCAAAATCTTCCACACTTTCAGGTTCACATAATACTCCGTTTTTCCCATCGATAATATAATCTGGGATTCCACCAACACGGGTTGCCACCACGGGGACGCCTACGACGGCCGCTTCCTTGACCGCGTTTGGGCTTGTGTCCGCCCTTGTCGGGAAAAGCAACATTGTGGATTCACCCAACTCATTAGCCACCTCAGCCGTAGTACAAACGTCCCTTAACACCAATCTACCTTTCAACTTGGGTGAAATCTTACCCATCAACTCGCTAAAAAATGGTTCTTCCCGAGATCCAATTAGGACAATTTCGAAGTCCGCAATATCCACTATCTGATCCAACGCCTTCAGGAGTAAGTCGGTGCCTTTTAAATGACTTGCACGTCCTACAAACACGAATTTAAGGGGCCGAACACGGGGCCGACGCTCTACCTGAAAAAATAGCTTTATTGGTGGATGTTCTGCCTGCCAAACATTGGTGAGTCCAAACTCTGATTTAAGGAAATTTACCCCGTATTTGGACTCCGTCGTCACAAGAATCGCTTTCCTAAGCATTTGACGCTCGCAAAGTTGGCTGAGGCCAAAATATAACTTTCCGTAAAGGTTTTTAGGTGGACTGACGCGGCAGTACCAAGTGATTATTCCCTGCATGGTTACGATAAACGGGTAGCCTAGCCGATAAGCTATCCATGGGGCCCCCCATTCTGTACCCCAACAATGCACCAACTGCGGTCGTACCTTCCGTAGCACTCGCCCTATTAAGTAAGTGTCGTACCAGAATAACGTTGGTGCGCGCAATCCACCCACCGTTTTAATCAAGTGAAAGGTTACATTTTGGGCTCTATAAGTAGAACTCCGAGGAAAAGTCTTCCGCAATGCCACAATGTGAATTTCTAGTTCGGGGTGCTCCCTCATGAATTCTCCTAATAATACTCTTTGCCAGACAGCAGGATGCCCCTTGGGAATATCCCGGAATTCGGTGGGCGTACCTTCCCACCATTCGATAGGAAAGTGAGAGATCCAAGTAACCGACTTCAATTCATACTCAGGCATCCATTCAAAGCTAGCAAATAGGCGATGGAAAAACCATGTCAAACATCTACCGGCTTGCTGCCACCACGGTGCTCACCAAGCTTGACCATCTTGGCTATGTAGGGTCAACTATTTGAGCTCACAAAAAATGGAAGCGATGCTTAGCAAAATCCGATTAAAAATAAAGGATCTGCTTTCCTCCTCCGTGTTTTGGTCGTGGTTAATGAACGGTCTCCGGATGACCTCCGGGCTCATAGTTTTGCCTTTGGTCATACATTACCTTCCAAAACCGGAATTTGACATGTATTTTGTTTTTCTGAGTTTTTGGGCTCTTATACCAATCATCGATTTCGGTTTTGTACACAATTTTGGCCGAGCGATTGCTTATGCGATGGCAGGAGCTTCCCGGCTCTTATCCGAAGGATATGAACCAGAACCAAACGCAAAGGGCCCAAATTACCAACTTCTGTTTACGATTCTTAACACCACACGTTTTCTCTACCGTTGGTTTGCCATTGGCACTTTGGCTATCCTCGCAACAATCGGTACGTGGATTATCTTTAAAGAAGTCAAAGAAACCACCTCCCCTACCATTACTTGGACAGCTTGGGGGCTGATGATCATTGCCATAGCCCTTGAAATTTATCTTGCTTGGTGGAACAACGCGCTAATGAACATGAACCGGGTACGATTAGCTTTACAATACACTGTATTGGCCATGATGGTTCGTTTAATAATTTTGGCAGGACTGCTCATTGGTGGAGCATCCCTGCTAAGCCTTCCGATCTCCAATATTATTTCGAGCTTGGTACAGCGGGTTCTCTCACGAATCGCCGTGCTCAAAGAACTCCCCAAACCCATACCTCCTGCGAACCGAGAAGCAATTAAATCAACAATTTTGCAACTTTGGCCTAATACATGGCGGACTGGAATACATCTGGTTAGTGGATATCTTTCCACTCAAGCAATGACGCTAGTATGTCTTAAAACAATGGGATTAGCTACCAGCGGTATGTATGGATTCACGAATCAACTTTTAAACATCGCATCAAGCATAGCCCAGGCATGGACTCAAGTCAAATGGCCATACATTAACCAACTCAGAATCAAAGGCGACCTCTCAACCTTGGAGAAAATCTTGCGAGTGCGGGTATGGCTTCAATTCACCACCTATATTTTAATAGCCCTAATTATCGTTTTTCTCATACCCCCTCTGCTTTCCAAGCACCACACCGGCAAAACCCTTTTGCCTTCGCCATGGCTTGAGTTGATGGCTGGACTAAAATTCTTCGAATTGAACCTCACGCTCAGCACAACACTGATTTTTACAGAAAATAGAATGCCATTTTTCTGGGCAACTACCTTCACCAATCTTGCTAGTGTTATACTAGCAGTAGTTCTAGTTAAATTCACTTCACTCGACTTAGGTGCGGTGATACTTCCCCCCTTAATTTTAGGCCTTGCTTACAACTTTTGGAGATGGCCAGTCGAAGCTTTACGTGGAATCAATACCACGCCCCTAAAATTCCTTTTCTCAATTAAACCGCGTGACTAATCGGAGTTAAGGAATCTTACACAAGGCAGTGATACTGTGGGAAAGGTAAGGGAAAACGCGTGGAAGCCAGTGTGCTTCTATCTTTTCCCCCACCCCAAGCTTCCATAACAAATTACTGAAGTGTGGAACTTGTACTACATCGGGCAAAAACCTGACGATTTTCAACCCGCAGTGAACTTCGATGAAGTTTTTGAAATGCGAAAAATCCCACCCAACAACATGCCCAGCATTTACGGGCAACCTTATATGCCGTTTGTACTCCAGTCTCACAGGAGTACACAAATTCGGTACAGAAAATACTGCAAATGATTTTGTCACCCAAGCCAATGCCTTCACTGCTTCAACAGGAGCAGGCAAGTGCTCAAGAACATGAAGCGCGCATACCCCGTCGAAGTATTTCTCAGAAAAGTGGTGTTTCAGGTCAGTATAAGTCCCCTGCACACAGGGACCAAATTGACTTGCTAATTTGACGCATTCCGGATCCAAATCGATCCCGTAAACCTCGTACCCCTGATCACGTAGCATTTTTAAGAGTTCACCTCGTCCGGATCCAAAATCCAAAATGCGAACACCCTTCCGGCTTTTAACCTCAGGGTACATGGAATTAATCAATTCCACCGCCCGAACTTTCCATAACATTTCATATACCCCAAGTCTCCCTTGAGGAGCTTTATACGGAAGGTGTTGTAACTGGCTTTCTTTTGAAGATGCGTTCATTTCCAATGACTTGAGCACAAGTCTACCCAAACGAAACTCAAAGTCAAAACCCTAAACCATTTCCTATATCTAGAGCTTGTCAAACCAAAGCAAGCACTCACTTCGGGCTTTACCCGCTTAACGTCTGGAAAAACATGGTTCTTAAACTGGCTTTTCAAGAGGCCTAAAAAATGCAAAGATTCAGGCATTAAAAAAATACATGACAGCGTACGAAAAACTGCAGGAGGAACTTAGACGACAGCCACGCACATGGCTTGTGACAGGCGCAGCTGGATTCATTGGTTCGCATCTTGTGGAAACACTCCTCAAACTGGACCAGTTCGTCGTGGGATTGGATAACTTTTCCACGGGGTCAAAATCAAATCTAGAGGATATCCAAACCCGTGTCACAAGAGAGCAATGGAAAAAATTTAGATTTATTGAAGGCGACATAGTGGACTTGAATACGTGCTTAGCCGCGTGTCAAGGAACCGAATATGTCTTACATCAAGCGGCATTAGGCTCGGTACCTCGATCCATTGCGGATCCCTTGGGAACGCATGCCAATAATGTCACGGGGTTTATTAACATGCTTGAAGCCTCCAGACGCGTAGGCATCAAACGATTCGTATACGCTTCTAGCAGTTCGGTTTACGGAGACGATCCAAATCTTCCCAAGATCGAAAATAGGATTGGGGTACCTCTTTCTCCTTACGCAGCTAGCAAGCTTATCGACGAGATCTATGCAGGTGTTTATGCGCGCACATACGGCCTGGAAACAATAGGGTTGAGGTATTTCAATGTTTTTGGTCCGCGGCAAGACCCAAATGGTCCATACGCAGCGGTTATCCCTCGCTGGATTGCTGCTATAGCCAAAGGCCACAAAGTGGAAATTTATGGTGACGGATTAACCAGTCGAGACTTTTGCTATGTGGCAAACGTAGTGCAAGCGAATCTATTGGCTGCCCTTGCGAACTCAAACACTGCCATTAATCGCGTTTTCAACATAGGAACCGGGCAAAAAACCACACTAAATCAACTATACCAAACCATTTTAGAAATTACTCAGCGATTGAAACCAGGCTTAACACCCCCGCCCGTGGAGTACAAAGATTTTCGGCCTGGTGATGTTCGACATTCTCAAGCAGACATCACTGCTGCGGAAACACTCCTAGGATATCGTCCCACCCATTACCTTAGAGATGGGCTTGAACCCACAGTCAGCTGGTTCTTTAAACGATTAATTAACAACAGTTAACACGGCATTCACACCTCTAAAACCTTTTCGAACCGGGTCAGTATTTGGTTACCTCGGGGCCGTATCCATACCACATCTTCTAATCTGACTCCCCCAATACCGGAGTAATACAAGCCTGGTTCAACTGTAACAACATGGCCTGGTTTGAGCTTACCCGAAGAATTTGGACCAATTCGCGGGGATTCATGCACTTCCAGGCCTAGCCCGTGCCCAGTGCCATGGAAGAAACCCTGCATCCTGCCATGTTCCTGAGTGGTTTTAAACCCCTGAAGATTAAAAAACTCTACCACGGCAGAATGAATGTCAGCTGTTGGAGTCCCGACACGCATCATTTCAATTGCCTTTTTTTGGGCTTGCTGTACGGTCATATAAATTTTGCGTACAGCATCGCTCGCCCGCCCTTTAACCACTGTGCGTGTGATATCCCCGTAATAACCGGTCTTCTGAGATCGAGGGAAAATGTCGATAATAATTGGTTTGTGGGCGTACAATGGGCCATGCCCAACCTCGTGTGGATCGCAACCTAGCTCCCCACACGCAACAATTGTGTGTGTGGCAATCCCGTTAGCCTGCACAATAACGGTTTCAATAATAGCCCGAAGTCGCTCCGCAGTTAATAATGAACCACCATAGTAAAGCCTGTTCCCGGACCCTATTCGGGCTTGTCGCAGCACCCGAATTGCTTCACCCATGCCAACTTCAGCCATTGCAAGCGATGCCTCGATCTTTTTTACCTCGGCTGCGGATTTACATTCCCTTTCAGGGAATGTTGGCGGTTCCAAGATCTGCACACGGACCCCATAATGTCTTATTTGTTCTGCCAAACCCACAGGAAAATTGTAAGGCACCCATACAGAATCAATTTTAAGTCTCTTCAGCAATCGCATGATTATTTCTGCCGGCCGCGGGTGTGTTATCCCGGCCTTTTTGAGCTCGTTCTGTAACTGCGTCAAAGAAACAACCCGGCATCTTTTCAACAGTCTCCGCGCACGGTCTATTTCCAAATCACTCATTACCACCCAAGCGTGTTTCCGCTTTCGTAAATAGATGAAGGGATCTGGGACAAACATCCCAACTGCATACAGCATGTCTGCATCGCGTTCAGTATCAGCATACATTAGTAAAGGTTGTTGATGAGTCATTGCCTAAATCTCCTGGTCATGTGAGTGTTAATTTGCTGAGCCAAACAGAGGTGGGGGTAAGAAATAAACCTTACCAGGTTCAAGTTTCGGAAGCTTAATCCCCAGATCTAGTGTGATCGACCGTCGTTGACTGAGAGACTCCAAACCAATCATGGCTAGTAAACCAAACCTTGGGCGGTACTCAAACACCTCAGCCTCGGTCACACCTATGAACTTCTTTGCCCTTGCAACTGCTACTTGAAAATCACCGAGCTCATCCACAAAACCCAGTTCGTATGCTTGCTGCCCCGAAAGGATACGCCCGTCCGCAAATTCTTCCCAGTTTTCCGATAAAGCCCGACCACCACTTGATTTAAAAGCAGAGTTTCGCCCTTGTCTTACCACAGATTTAAATTGCTCATAAACCTCATCCAACCATGAAATCACCATTTGTTCTTCTTCGGGCTTTATTGAGTCGGGCTCGCGCATTCCACTAAGCATATCTTTGAACTGACCGCGTTTGTAAATCATGGGACGCAAACCAAGCTTATCCATCAAACCGCGATAATTAACTGTGCCGAAAATCACCCCAATGCTTCCCGTCAATGTCATCTTATGGGCCACAATCCATCGGCAAGGGGCTGCGATGTAATAACCGCCAGAGGCTGCAATACTACCCATTTGCGCAATAACTGGTTTACCCGTGCGTTCCTGAAAATTCTTAATAAAACTACTAATCATGTCTGCTGCGAGCGCTTCACCACCAGGTGAATTGATAGACAAAATCACAGCCCGGATACTGGCGTCCTTCCCAGCTGCATCAAGCTGGGCTTTGATTAAATCAACCATATCCAAAACACCGCTTCCATACGAGCGTGTTATGATGCCCTCGACCCGAATTACCGCAATTCGATTAGCCACCGGACCGGGCTCAATCACATACTCACGCAAGCGAATTTCGCCTACTCCTGGCCTTATCGATCTTGGAACCAGAACAGAACCAACCACTTTTAACAACAAGACTATCCACACTAACCCTAGACCTACGGCCAAAATCAAAAGTATACGGAATTTACCTCTACGTGGCGGAGGCGATTGGGACCGTTGACCCACTCCAAAATATTCCTTTTCGCCCCCTGAGATCACAGGTGGTGCTTGCATATTCCAACTATGCGGATCCATAAAGCGTTGCCACCTTAACCAGAACTTCCTAATGTCGCAAGTCCCCAAACAACCTCTACGTCACAGGGCCATGCAACCGCCTCTATTGTTATATTACCTACGGGTTTCGCCCATTCTCCTATAACAGTTCGACGGTCCCGTAAAACCCGCTACTGCCACCGAACCTGCTTTAAGATAGCATCTCGAAAAGTAACCAATTTTGACGTCCCTAGAACATTCAAACTTCGTATTGGTATAAGCAGGTGAGGTATTAATTTGGCCCAAAGGCCGTGGACCACTTTACTTTGGCAAGCGTGTACCCAACCGTTCAGCTACCTGAGCCACGTCTTTGTCACCTCGGCCGCTCAAATTGACAATTATTATTTGATCGGGGCGCATCCGTGGAGCCCGTTTCACAACCTCGGCTATTGCATGCGCACTTTCTAGAGCTGGAATAATCCCTTCCAAACGCGCAAGCAACTGGAATGCATCAAGCGCTTCTTGGTCAGTAGCATAAGTATACTCAACACGACCAATGTCCCGTAACCACGCATGTTCAGGTCCAACAGCAGCGTAATCCAAACCAGCACTTACGCTATGAGTCAGTTGAATTTGCCCAAACTCATCCTGCAGCACATATGAACGCGCACCCTGCAAAACTCCCAACGATCCTCCTTGAAATCTAGCTGCGTGTTTGCCAGGTAGTATTCCCTCACCACCTGCTTCCACTCCGACCATTTGAACAAATTCATCCTCCAAAAATGGATAAAACAATCCGATTGCATTCGACCCCCCTCCCACACATGCAATAAGCAAATCGGGTAACTTTCCCTCTTTTTCCAAGATTTGGGCTTTGGCTTCGTCTCCAATCACCCGCTGAAACTCACGTACCATAACGGGGTATGGATGTGGTCCGTAGACAGTGCCCAGGATATAATGAGTGGTCCTAACGTTAGTCACCCAGTCACGTAGAGCCTCATTAATAGCTTCCTTCAATGTTTGTTGACCTGCAGTCACAGGTATTACCTCAGCTCCCAACATTTTCATGCGGAATACATTTAACGCCTGCCGCTTACAATCAATGGCACCCATGTAGATCACGCATTCGAGGCCAAACATCGCCGCCACAGTAGCGGTAGCTACACCGTGTTGACCAGCCCCTGTTTCAGCTATTACCCGACGTTTTCCCAACCGCCGAGCAATCAATGCTTGTCCCAAACAATTATTTATTTTGTGAGCACCAGTATGAAGTAAGTCTTCCCTTTTCAGATATATTCGAGCCCCTCCTAGATACTTCGTCAACCGCTCAGCGAAATAGAGTGGTGTGGGACGACCACAATACTCGTGCAAGTAATATTTAAACTCACGCTCGAACTCAGGATCATTACGTGCTCGTTTAAATTCAGCTTCTAACTCCTCCAAGGGATGCATCAATGTCTCAGGAACAAACCGCCCACCGTAGGGTCCGAAATGCCCAAGGGCATCAGGTACTTCAGTGCGCCTTAACGAATTCATTCACCCATACATATTGAGTCCCAATCAGCATTCGATCAACCCAAATACGCATTAAATGAGTTCTCATATTTTCTGCAAATCCACCGATTTAGCAGCCCTGATGAACGCTCTGAGTCGAGCTGGGTCCTTGCGTCCAGGGGAGTGCTCCACACCAGAAGAAACATCCACTCCGAACGGCCTCACGATTCGCACTGCATTAGCCACGTTTTCCGGGGTCAGCCCTCCCGCCAAAAATACCTTCATGCCTTTGGCAACGATTTCCCTCCCAATCTCCCAATTAAAAGCAGCCCCAGTCCCACCATACGCATGTTCCATATACGTATCTAGCAGTACGTAATCGGCACGGTACCGTTCGACCTCTTTCATTACTGAGATGTCTTTAACACGGAATGCTTTCATTACCTGCACTCCAAGTTGCAATACTTGGCTGCATACCTCGGGCGTCTCATCTCCGTGCAACTGGATTACTGTTAACCCACACGCATCGATAGCGTCCGTTAATAAATCTTCACTCGGGTTAATAAAAACACCAACCCGCCATATGTGCGATGGAATGTTTCGTGCAATGTACGCGGCTGTATCTATTTTCACAAATCGGGGACTCCGAGGGAAAAAAACAAAACCTAACGCGTCTGCTCCCGCCTGCACAGCAGCCTCCGCATCTTCTACATTAGTAATTCCGCAGATTTTAACCAAAACACTCATTACCCTAATAGCTCTGCGAAGGTAACCATGAAAAAACTGACTGGCAAGATATATGCTTTTGCCATCCAGTAATCGAATCTAACCAACACTAGACTGGCCATTCCGGACCTCATACACTTTCAAAAATGAAAATCTTAGTCACAGGTGGTCTAGGTTTTATCGGGTCGCACCTATGCGAACGACTGATTCAGAAAGGGCATCATGTGTGGGCCCTGGACAATTTGGATGACTTCTACCCACAGCGATTTAAAGAGTACAACCTTCAAATCCTCAACCGGTGCGGGAACGCCTTTAACTTTGTAAAGGTGGACATTTTGGAGTTTGAAGCGCTTTGCCAACTGTGCCAACAAATACAGTTTGATGTAATTGTACATCTTGCAGCTAAGGCCGGTGTCAGACCAAGCCTTAAAAAACCAGCGATCTACCAACGCATAAACGTGGAAGGCACAGCTAACGTGTTAGAGGCCGCCCGGTTAACGGGAGTAAGAAAATTCATATTCGCGTCTTCATCATCAGTGTACGGAATCGGGTCACGGATACCATTTTCAGAATCCGAGCCGGTACGAACGCCCGCTTCACCTTACGCCGCTAGCAAAATAGCTGGAGAGGCCCTCGCCCACACATATCACCATTTGTACGGGTTGGATGTCATCGTGTTAAGATATTTTACCGTGTATGGACCACGTCAGCGGCCTGACTTGGCTATACATAAATTTGCTAGGCTCATATGGACAGGGAAACCCATCCCGGTTTACGGCGACCCAGGAAAAAGCGCCCGGGATTATACGTTCATTGACGACATAATAAATGGCACAATTGCATGTATGGAAAGGCTTACTGGCTACCACATTCTAAACCTAGGCCGATCGGATATGATTACCATCGAGCATCTTGTCCGTCTGCTTGAACAAGCCCTCGAGAGACCAGCCAAGATAGATTACCTACCACCCCAACCTGGTGATTTATCGGTTACATGCGCCGATATAAGCCGGGCTAGAACTCTCATCGGATACAACCCAACCGTGTCCATTGAGACGGGAATCGCACGGTTTGCCGAATGGTTCAAAACCGATGGTGTTATGCTTTTGGAAAACTCTTGATCAAAGTATGGTCACACTTCCCACCCGGCCAACCAGCAGGTCACTCACAGTGTTTGGGTGGGCAAACTCGCTCCACTTGAAATTCCATAAGTCCAGAAGGTGGACGCAGCTTCGTGAACAAGCCATACCAAAACCCAAGGCCGTAGACCAAATGCGTTAACAGGATAAAGGGTAAGGCCACTGTTGCCTCATGAAACCGAGTGTTGTGTAAGAGCAAAAGCCATTGCCCCAAAATAGCCCCAGCATAAAGGAGCAAAATTCCGCCGAATAACCCCCCCAAGAAAGGCAAACAGACTAAATACAAACAAAACAATGGGGGCACTAAATTGGGCAGGGAATTCAAGGTAGGATTTACGCGGAATTGTTCTGCTCGACCCCGACCGTACCTAAAGAGCATTTTTACGAATGCACTAATGGTGCGTCTCGGACGTCTGTACACGACCAAGGCTGGATCGTATATCATTTTCCATCCGCGAGCAGACAGCTCATCCATCAATGCGTTTTCCTCGTTGGGGTACAGAGATTCATTAAACCCACCAACCTCTAAAATGGCTTTTTTCCGCGCTAGCAGATTGCACAAAATCAACTCCTTTTCACTTGTAGGGCGCGGTTTGCCCAATTGCATGTACCGGGCTCTACTAGGGCCGAAAGCTAACCAAGACCGCATTACCACGCTGAATACCCTTTCCAAAAATGGGGCTTCGGCTGGACATAAACTCGGTCCGCCTACGATGGCAACAGAGTCCTCACGGAACCACTGCAAGGCACGCCGCAAGTTGCCCACGTCAGGTACCGAATCGTCATCCAAAAAGTAAATCAAATCACCTGTAGCCATGCGGATTCCGAGGTTACGCTGAGCCGAAGGCTGGGTTCCCCGAATAATAAGTATTTCCAATCGATCTCTAGGGTAATCCAGTTCTACAGCTGCACTAGCCGCAAGCACATCGGTTTGACCGGGCCTAGCAGGTATGATAACCGTAACGGGTGGGCATACCGCCGGTTCTGTTCCACCGAGCCCGGCCAATCCCCCAATCTCAGCATTTTTCTCGGAATCTTGTGTCATCACAATTCCTACTTAAGTCAATATCCCGACTATACAAGCTGTGATGTAACAGGCCAGAGTCCCCGCTACCATTGCCCTCAACCCAAGTTTAGCCAAGTCAGCCCGCCTTTCGGGTACCAAGGCCCCAATCCCTCCAACTTGGATCGCGACACTCCCGAAATTGGCAAATCCACACAACGCATACGTTCCAAGGACAAAACCGCGCTCAGTCAAACTCGCCGCGTTATTAGTAAGCGTCAGGTAGCCAATAAACTCGTTGAGCACGATGCGTTCCCCTAATGCCTGACCCACCACCAAACAATCCTTTGCTGGCACACCCATTAGCCATGCAAACGGCGTGTTTAACCAACCTACAACAGTCTGAAGCGTGATTGGCGAGGCACAACCTAACCACACCTGAACCTTTTGAAATACAAAATTCAGTAATGCGACAACTGCCACAAACGCAATTAACATCGCTATGACATTTATGGATAGTTTCATCCCATCGGCGGCTCCTTTACACATAGCATCGATTGTGTTGGAAGTGGTGCGTTCAACCGAGCAAGGCACATTCCCAGTCGTCTCTGGTTGTTCCTTTTCCGGCATCATAAGCTTTGCCACCAACAACGTCGCGGGCGCACTCATCACAGAGGCCGTTAAAAGATGGCCTGCCATATCCGGATACCCAGCCTGCCTCCCCAACTCTGCATACACAGCGCCTACGCCACCAGCGATTGTTGCCATACCACCCGTCATTAGACACATCAGTTCACTTTGTGTCATTCGACCAATATACGGTCTTACAAGCAGAGGCGCCTCCGTTTGTCCCATAAAGATATTTGCTGCCGCCGCCAACGTTTCACTACCACTTGTCTTCATGCAATAACGCATGATAGTCGCTACAAACTGGACCATGCGTTGCAAGATCCCCCAGTGATAAAGCACTGATGAAATCGTGGACACCAGGATAATAGTACCTGTGATTACTATCGCAACTATGTAACCATGCTCAGGTCCAAAGCTTTTAACTAAAGCCGAACTGTCTGCAAGTGGACCAAACACAAAGCGGCAACCCTCGTTTGCAAACCCAACCAATTTTTGTACAGCCACCCCAGCCAAATCAAATACTCGACGGCCGAACTCAGTCCGTAGGATCAGCAAAGCCACCGAAAATTGCAACAACAGACCCCAAACAATTACCCGCCAGGGGACTCGCCGTCTATCCGTCGAGAGTGCCCAAGCCATGCCAAGGAAAAAGATTAATCCTATAAAACTTACCAATCGCCCGCACATATTGGGTTTTGGTAGTCGCCACTAAATTTAATTCTGGCGACTTTCCTGTACTAGCAAAGAACGCACCATAGACACGGTAAATGTAATCCTAAATACCCTACCCCAAAATAAAAGGCCGCGCTCGACTACAAGAGCTCGAACGCGGCCTAGCATCCTCATCTACTCAATTGTTCAACCCACACTCTCTTCAGGAATCCGCATCTTATAGAACGACCGATACACATATACTAACGCGATAATGAACAATACGCTCCCAACACCTATACGCAACCATGGCGATACTTTCCCCAAATGCTCGTTCTCAATCATCTTGACTGCGATTTCCACAGCTAACAATCCAAACAACGTAGTGAACTTAATCACTGGGTTCATCGAGACAGATGAGGTATCCTTAAATGGATCACCCACGGTGTCGCCCACCACCGTGGCGGCATGGAGAGGTGTACCTTTCTCCCGCATATCAACTTCAACGATTTTCTTAGCGTTATCCCAAGCACCACCCGCGTTTGCCATAAAAACTGCTTGGAACAGCCCAAAGAAGGCTATGGCAATCAGGTACCCCACGAAGAAATACGGATCAAAGAATGCCAACCCCAAAGCCATTGTGAATATCACTACGAAGATATTTATCATCCCGCGTTGGGCATACACAGTGCAAATCCTAACCACTTCTTTGCTATCTTCTACTGAGGCACGACTCGCATCCAACTTGATGTGATTTTTAATGTACACAACTGCGCGATAAGCGCCTGTCACTACGGCCTGGGTAGAAGCCCCCGTAAACCAGTAAATTACCGCGCCACCCATTAGCAATCCCATTATGATCTGAGGCTGGACAAGACTGAGATGTTTAACAACTTCGCCAAACTTCCCTTCCAAAAGCATTATGATACTGAACACCATCGTTGTGGCACCAACCACCGCAGTACCAATAAGCACAGGTTTAGCAGTAGCTTTAAAGGTGTTCCCTGCCCCATCACCTTTTTCAAGCAATAGTTTTCCGTTTTCAAAATCAGGATCAAAACCGAATGTATCCTTTATCTCCTGTTTGACATTTGGATGCGACTCAATTTGGCTAAGCTCGTAAATCGACTGAGCATTGTCTGTAACGGGGCCAAAGCTGTCCACAGCGATCGTCACGGGCCCCATACTTAAGAACCCAAAAGCCACTAGTCCGAAGGCAAAAATCGGAGGTGCAAAATCATATTGCCCAAGCATTTTGGCCACAGGAGAACCCTCAAACGTGGCGAGTTTGTAGCTTAAAAACATTAGCGCTAAAATCACTAACCCTTGCCAGAAAGCTGAGAAATTCCCAGCAACAAACCCAGACAAAATGTTCAGTGAAGCTCCCCCATGTTTAGAAGCGTTTGTAATCTCCTGCACATGTCTTGAGTGAGTGCTTGTGAAAATCTTGGTGAATTCAGGAATCAACGCCCCTGCGATCGTACCGCAGCTAATAATTGCGCTTAAAACCCACCATAGACCTGGATATTGAGAGTCAAGATGCTTCAACAACAAGTTGCTAACCAAGAACGTCATTATGATCGATAACAATGAGGTAATCCACACTAGGTTAGTCAAAGGAGCTTCAGGGTTGAAATCTTTCTTATCGCCATAAAGGGCATAGCTGAGCCGCAAATTGACAAAGTAGGATACTAGCGAGGTGACAATCATCAAAATTCGCATCACGAAAAGCCATACTAGCAATTGTGCGCAGAGAGGCTGCAATTCAGGATGTGCTAATGCCAGTGCCAAAAACGCGATCAATGCCACGCCAGTCACACCATAAGTCTCAAAACCGTCAGCCGTAGGCCCAATCGAGTCACCAGCATTATCCCCAGTACAGTCCGCAATCACTCCCGGGTTCTTCGGGTCGTCTTCCGGAAGCTTGAAGATGATCTTCATCAGATCCGACCCAATATCAGCAATCTTTGTAAAGATTCCACCGCAGATACGGAGGGCAGCAGCGCCCAATGATTCACCAATTGCAAATCCTATAAAACAGGGGCCCGCCAAATCACGAGCAAATAACAATATGCAAATCATGAACAACAGTTCTACACTGATCAAAAGCAAGCCCACACTCATGCCAGAACGTAACGATATCAGAAGCGTATTTAGCAGGTTACCACGTAACGAAGAAAATGCTGCACGTGAGTTAGCCACCGTATTGATTCTAATCCCGAACCAAGCCACCCCATAAGAACCAAGTATTCCAAGGATTGAGCAAATCAAGATAATCAATAGCCGGCCTACCGTCTCATGCTGCAATACAAGGAAATAGTAAATAATGCAAATCGCTACCAGCGCCCATAGGATCCCCAAAAACTTACCTTGCTGAAGCAGATACGTTTTGCAAGTTTGCCAAATAGTTTCTGAAACTGATCGCATCTTCTCGTGCACGGGCAGGTTCTTAGTCTGCAAGTATTGGATCAGCCCGAACAACCCACCTATGGCACATATAACCAAGCCTAGGTATAACAATGTTACCCCACTAACCGGCCCGAATTTAGCCGGTGCAAGGTCAGGAATACGTATATCAGCTTCGCTAGCCATTAAGGCCGAAGCCAATCCTACTAACCCAAAAGTTAAACCTGTTCGTAGTAATTTTCGCATCATACGCAATTAAAGGACTGTTAGACGCATACTAATGCCACCTTGCCCCCCTAATGCCAAGTTTTTTTTGCCGCACGAGGCGTAAGTCCAACATTCCCAACGAATATTCCATAGAGGAATCAAACCACCTATACCCCTAGTGTTCATGGGTTTTTCAAAGACAACGAGAGATCACGGGCGCACTTCTTAATATGTGGCCCCAATTAGACGAACACAACGCCAAGTTCACTCAGTCTTTCTAATAGCACCGCCTCTGAACTATCCAGCTATAGGTCACCCTAACCGCACTAACGCCAGACAAGATCCCCCTTACGTTTTACATGCACAAATTTCAGAAATGTACCCAAGCTGCACCGCTTGATTTTTAAACGCACAGCGGTCCCCCACACAGGCCGAGGAAATTTTCATTTATCCTACCAAGCTCCCCCTTGCGGATTCATTTGCAACGTGAAACCAGCCCCCCACAAGCCCAATAATCTTTAACTTCCCCCCCTCGAAATCCTCCTCATTAATCCAATTCAAGCTTTCGCTCTAAATCACAGGCTTACTTTACCACTGCATTGAGCCCCCTTATGTTGTCTCCAACACCTTTTACCCATGGGCATTCCAATGCCATTTGCCCCTATTGAATTCCACGAAACTTCGAAGCCTAATACCATTCCCACATTCCCTAGAGACCAAGCCAACACATACAACTTGCATTTGTAAAATGCCCTGCTATTTTTCTTTTTCGGAACACTCAAGCTCTTGGAACGCCCACTCTCAATCCCAGAACCAGCTTAAAAAAACAAATGGCCGCCACGCCTTTTCGGCTGGCGGCCAAACATAGCTGACTATTGACTCAGACTTTATTTGACCAGTTCTTTTACCAGGTGCACGATAGCTGCAGTGTCTATTCGGTATTTTGCAAGAAGTTCCTCAGGTTTCCCAGAGTGGGGGATTTCGGTTACACCCAATTTATAAACGCGCACACCTTCATTGCATAGCTCACCTGCCACAGCATCACCTAGACCACCCTCGATATAATGATCTTCCACAGTGAGTACGGTGTTGTTAGTCCGACGTGCCGCGGCCAAAATAGCATCCCGCGCGAGAGGTTTAACGCTGTAGGCATCGATAACCGTGATGCCAATGCCCTCTTTCTGCAGGACGTCTGCAGCCTTCAGCGCCTCAAAAACTGTCACACCAGCCGCGACCACTGTGACCTTATCGTTTGCCGATTGGCGAAGGACTTTGGCACCACCGATTGGGAAATCTTCTTCATTGTCATAAATGACAGGTGTCTTTGGTCGCGAGGTGCGGAGGTAACAAATTCCTCGCCTTAAAGCCATCTGTTCGACCAACTTCTCGGTCGACACTGCATCACAAGGATATAACACGACACTCTCCGGCACCGCACGCATCATAGCGATATCCTCAAGCCCCATTTGTGATGGCCCGTCTTCCCCGATACTCACGCCTGCATGTGACCCACACAGTTTCAGGTTTGCCCTTGAAATCCCTGCCATCCGGATAAAGTCGTAAGCTCGTGTTAAGAAACACGCAAAAGAAGACGCAAATGGGACTTTCCCCCGCGCCGCGAATCCGACAGCCACACCCACCATATTTTGCTCCGCAATATAACATTCAAACGCCCGCTCTGGGTATTTCTGGAAGAACTTGATTGCAAACGTGGAGTTCTTTGTATCAGCATCAAATACGCAAACGCGGCGGTCTACTGCCCCGATGCGAACAAGGGCGTTACCATACGCCTCTCGCGTGGCAATCATATCGCCCTTCTTATAAGAAACGGGCGGATAAGAGGCTGGAGCAATATTTTCAGGGGGTGGCAACCGATTCGGTTCTGGTATCGTTATTCCCTCAGCCGAGCACGCTTTAGGCTGCAGCTCTGCAATCGCGCGCTCAGCTTCTTCTTTGGACAATGGTTTTCCGTGCCATCCATCCTTGTCTGCCAGGAACGAAACGCCTGCGCCCTTGATTGTTTTTGCTATTATGGCCAGGGGTTGATCGCCCAACCCTGCAGCATCTAATACCTCCAAAATCTCCTCTAAATCATGCCCATCTATAAGCTCTGTCCTCCAACCAAACGCTTCGAATCTCTTTTGGTAAACTTCTATATTGTGCCCCACCGCAGTCGCTTCACTTTGACCTAGTCGGTTTACATCCACGATCGCAATTAAATTGCTCAGTTTGAGCCGGCCTGCCATAGCAACCGCTTCCCAAACCGCCCCCTCAGCACATTCACCATCACCCAAAAGCACATACACACGATAATCAAGATTATCAAGGCGGGCACAGAGGGCCATGCCAACCCCGGCACTCAAACCTTGACCAAGAGAACCCGTGGCAACATCCACAAAAGGCAGCCTAGGGGTTGGGTGACCTTCCAAGTCACTGGTCAATTTTCGTAAATTCAAAAGCTCAGAAGGCGGAATAAACCCAGCTTCAGCCCAAGCTGCGTATAAAAGCGGCGCTGCATGTCCCTTCGATAAGATGAACCTATCATTGTTATGGTATTGAGGATTCTTGGGGTCATACCGCATGTGATAGAAGAATAGAGCGGCAACCAATTCGGCCGCAGACAAACAGGAGGTCGGATGACCACTGCCTGCAGCCGTGGTGGATGCGATTGAATGCACCCGCAGCTGATTTGCAATACCCTGCAACCGTTGAATTACTTCTTGCTCGTACATTTGGCTGATAGAATGTATAAAGCGCGGGGCAAAAGAAAAGCCTTAATTGCACGAAAGTTATCCACTCTCAAAACCTAAACTTTCATCCCGGGGCCAGCCCTATTGACCAAATCGAACCAGCCTCTGTCCCCGTGATACATTTCAAAGTCACCCCCCCTCACAGATAAGTGTCCTACGCATCGTGATTCCTCACCGCCGAACAAATAAAACCCACCGTTCAGGGGTTCGCTAATTACACTAATCATCCAGGTCTTTTACCAAACTTGACCATGCCCATTGGAGGGGAACACGGTGTTCACCTAAAGGCACTGCTTTCCCGTGAGATTCCTTCCACGGTTAGCAGCTGTATGTCACCGGTACCACTAATGATGGCTAAGGCACCCCCACAGTCCGGACAAACATACTCAAACTCACCAACTTCAATTTCCCGCTCACAAACCGTGCATTTAAACTTCGCCAACTCAACCTCCAGTTTCATTTCGGCCTTTTCTAATGCAGTTCCCATCCGTAAGCCCTGAAACGCAAATTCCAACGCCTCTGGGATAATCCCTGACAATGCACCGATTTTTAAAGTAAACTTAGTTACAACGACCAACCCATGTTCATGAGCAACTCGTTCTACTTCCGAAATGACTTTTTCCATGACCGAGACCTCATGCATATCGCCATCCCAATCTCGCAATAGGTCACCAAACTGGCAAGCCAACTCTAAAAAGCTCTGCAACCAATCCCTTTGACCGGAAATTTTTTGGATCTTTCCACACCGAATCGTTTTGGTATGGTTTGGGACAGCCATGCAAATTGTGCGATTCACAGACCAAGATTACGAAGGGAAAATCCAAGCTCTAATTTCTCGGTCCAGCCTCTTTGACCAAGATATCGAATCACGCACAAAAGAAATAATTCAATTGGTGCAGGAAAAAGGTGACGAGGCCATCATCGAACTCACCGCGCGGTTCGATCAAGCAAGGCTCACCCCTGAACAGTTGGCTGTAACTAAAGCTGAGCTCTTCAACGCGTGCATTCAAGTCCCTGAATCCGTGCAATCAGCCATAGACGAGGCACGGAAAAACATTGTCCGCTTCGCTAGGCGCGGAATTCCACGCAACTGGTTAATTAAAAATACACACGGGGCATACGTGGGCGAAAAATTCGACCCACTTCAACGTGTGGGTATCTATATACCCGGTGGCAGTGCTCCACTTATCTCAACTGCTCTTATGACCGTGACCCTGGCAAAGGAGGCTGGGTGTCCTCAGATCGTGGTCTGCACTCCATGTGATTCTAATGGCATGGTCAATCCCACTTTGCTGTATGCAATTTGCAGTTCTGGGGCCACCGAAATCTACCGTATAGGCGGTGCCCAAGCTATTGCTGCAATGGCCCTTGGCACACAAACAATTAAACCCGTCCTGAAGGTATTTGGGCCAGGTAACGCTTATGTAGTTGCCGCAAAAAGATTGTTGTACGGTTACGTAGGGGTGGACCTCCTCCCCGGACCAAGCGAATTATTAGTTTTGGCTGACGACTCAGCCAACCCTAAATTCATTGCGGCTGATCTTTTGGCTCAAGCTGAGCACGGTTCTGGACACGAACGCGTTTGGCTTTTAACCCCATCAGGCCAACTACTAAGGCAAGTCGGCGCCCAAATCCAAAAAGCGATCAAACACGCCCCGCGATCCACCCTGCTTGGAAAGGTGCTCGAATCTAATACTTGGCTGGTACAAACACGTTCTTTGGCAGAAGCAATAGCTCTAGCCAATCGTGTTGCCCCCGAACATTGTGAAATCATGACTCGGAATCCAAACGAAGTGGCAAATGAAATAAAAACTGCTGGGGCGATTTTCTTAGGGCCTTGGTCTCCTACAGCTTTAGGGGATTACGTAGCCGGTCCAAACCACACTTTACCAACCGGGGGTGCTGGTCGGTACCTTTCAGGGCTTTCCATCGAGCAATTTTTCCGAAAAACCAGCATTATCAACTATTCAAAGCGGGCATTACAAAATGCACTCCCGGCTCTTACTATCCTTGCTGAATTAGAAGGCTTGCAAAATCATGCCCTATCAGCACAAATGAGATTTACAAAATATCCTTCGCAACTGCGCAGGCCTAACAAAAGGAAGGCCACCCGTTCGTGAAACTATGAGAATTAGAAGGACACCATCAAAGTTAATTCGACCCTTGATTCGGAAGCTTCACCCGTATGAGCCGGGTGAACAACCGAAGGAATCTGGGTTTATCAAGCTCAACACCAACGAAAATCCGTTCCCACCATCCCCACATGTATTGGAATGTGTTAAAGCAGCAGTTGACGACCGCCTCAGACTGTACCCCAACCCTACCGCCGACAGGCTCAGAGAAAAACTTGCTAAATACCATGGATGTAGTCCGGACAACATAATAATCGGCAATGGGTCCGATGAATTGCTTGAAATGGCTGTGCGCGTGTTCGTTGAACCTGCACCCCAATCGTTTGAAACCCTATCTCCCCCTCCTGAAGTCCTTGGTCGCCACACAGTCCAATATTTCCTGCCAAGCTACTCACTTTATCCCGTGCTTGCCGATATGTATGGGGCACTGAAAAAACCCGTGGATTTGAATCCAGATTTTTCGTTTCCTAACAGTGCGGAACTGAAACGTCGCAAACACTGGAATTTCTATGCTGCACTATCATATATTACTACCCCAAATGCGCCAACAGGAACACCAGCTAAGACTTCCACTCTTGAATCCATTTGCAAATTAACAAAAGGCATAGTCATTCTCGACGAGGCATATGCGGATTTTGCTCCTGAAAACGCATTACAACTTGCGCTGAAATACCCGCACGTAATTGTGTCCAGGACATTTTCAAAAGCGTTTTCTCTGTGCTTTCTTCGGGTGGGATACTTCGTCGGACACCCAGAAATCATTAAAGCGATGCATAAAGTGCGTGACAGTTACAATGTCAACGGACTAGGTCAAGTTGCGGCCGAAGCTACCCTCGAGGACCTCGAATATTACCGGAAAAACATAAACACAATAATCGCCATTAGGGAGCAGGTCACACATACCCTGAACGTCCTCGGATTCAAAGTAGTGCCTAGCGCAACAAACTTTATCTTTGTTAAACCGCCTGGGAGACCTGCCCAAGAATGGTACCTAATGCTTAAACTTCGAAAAATCTTAGTTAGATGGTTTGACCAACCGACCGTGCGCGATTACTTGCGCATTACAATTGGTACGCCTGAACAGATGGAAATCTTTCTTCAAGCTGTGCGGGATATCCTTAACAACCTGTAAACGTGACTTGATTAGCCTTTAGACTTAAAGAGCATAAAGTTCCATCCCACGTCTTAGTAATCAACACTGCAAACAATTTGATATGGTCCTGGGCTAAAAACACCTCAGTCCGGTATTCTTCGATGCAGCATATCTAACATATAAAACAACCACGCATGAAATAATTCTTGTCAATTAGATGCGTGCATGAAATGATTTGACACAGGTTAGTCGGCGGTAGGCAATTACTTAACCTACCCCAAATCTCACCCGTCTGGGTCGTTGGTTTTCCCGGATGTGGAGAGGTGGCCGAGAGGCTGAAGGCGGCGGTTTGCTAAACCGCTATACGGCCTAAAAGCCGTATCGAGGGTTCGAATCCCTCCCTCTCCGCCAGCGCGAATAATGTTTTACCGTCCTACTAGGCAGAAATCCGCATCCCATTTTAAAACCAGTTTCCTCCCAATACTTTTTAACTAAAGCGTCGCTACACCAATGCCGATTTAAAAAATAGCTAAATATCACAGACATTAAAAATTCCATCGCGAAGGTCATACTCTGCCATATGAAAGAAACTGATGACTTTCCAAAAGGGCTAAAAAAGAAAACCCTGGCTCGATCGGAGAGCGTGAGTAAGGCGCAAACCGATCGATACCTTCAAATCCTTCGGTCCCTTCCAGAGGTTCGGGAGAACGTAGTCAAACAGTTGCAAGGGGTCGTAAACAACCTGGACTGGCCTACAGACGAAACCAAGCATTTGCTAGCGATCCTCTTAGCTCAAACGCTAACAAGGAACTAAACACAAAGGCCTAATCATTCCCAGAAAACAACCAAAATTTGGATACCCCAAACTGTAACCCCTGTGGCATATACCTCTCTATTTGCCTGCCTTGACCCCAAAGCGGTAGGATTCGATTACCGGTACATATAAGGGAACAATGACCAGCCGGGTGTAAAACAAATCTTTAAAATGGGCATGCTCTTAGCATTTGATACCACTTTGCAATTCAGTAAATGACTCGCCCACAAACCGAATTCTACCTCTCGGACAAAATCCTTAGGTGCCGCGCTCCTGGGAATCGGTTTTCTGCTCGTCAGTGGACCCCTGGTAAAATCCCGCTCGCTTGTACTCTAACAATTTATTTCGTAACGTCCGCACGCTAATACCCAAAAGCTTTGCGGCCTGAGTCTTGTTCCATTGGCATCTGGCTAGGACTTCTAAAATATGCCGCCGTTCCAACTCACCCAAAGAAGGTATGTTCTCTTCGGATGATGGCGTCTTTTTGTCCACCTCATTTGCTGCCGCGGGAAGAGAGGAACCAGGAACTGAAGCTTGCCCAAGCGCCACCGATTTAGTTCGCAACTCTACTGTAGGGACAAACCCCAAATGATGGGGGCGTATTATCCCTGACTCGTCACATAAAATGACAGCTCGCTCGATAGCGTTTTGTAATTCCCGCACGTTCCCCGGCCAAGAGTGGGTAAGGAGGGCAGCCTTTGCTTCCTCTGATAACCCAAAAATCCGCACTCCATGTTTTCGAGCATATCGCTTTATAAAATGCTCAGCCAAAAGCAAAATGTCTTCCTTGCGCTCTCTCAGTGGAGGAACGTATATCGGTACAACATTTAACCGGAAGAAAAGGTCGCTCCGAAACTCGTTTCGCTGAACGCATTCTTCCAAGCGTCTATTGGTGGTAGCGATCACCCTGACATCGACTCGTATGGTACGAGTACCTCCGACCCGTTCAAACTCCCTCTCTTGTAACACACGCAAAAGTTTAACCTGCACGGCCGGGGTTATCTCACTTATTTCGTCCAAAAGAATAGTCCCACCATGCGCTAACTCGAACCGACCTTCTTTTCGAGCAACCGCACCCGTAAACGCGCCACGCTCGTGCCCAAAAAACTCACTTTCGATCAAGTTCTCTGGGATAGCCGCGCAGTTGACCTTGATAAACGGGCCATGTGCCCGCGGACTCAATCGATGCAATGCATGTGCAATTAACTCTTTCCCGGTTCCAGTTTCTCCTTGAATCAGAACCGTAGCATCCGTCCGGGCTACACGTGCAATAAGCGTCCGAAGTTCCTGCATTGCCTGACTACTCCCAAGAAGCTCATATTCCTCTTCCTCCCTAGCTGAATAATACCGAGTAACACTTATCAAATGGTTGAATTGGGCTGCCTTTCGGATTGCAATCTCGAGCTGTTGGTTCGAAAAGGGTTTAATCAAATAGTCGAACGCACCCAATTTTATGCATTCGATCGCCTCGTCCACAGTACCCACCCCAGAACTCATAATCACTATCGGCTTCACGGTTCGCCCCTGAATCCATTTCAAAAGCTCTACCGCCGAGCCATCCGGTAAATGTACATCAGCTAAGACTAAATCGAACGGCTCCCTGGCCAAATAGTCCATTGCTGAAGCAATGCTTTCCACCCCTACGACGTCGTACCGCCTTGAACGCAAAAAAAACTCAAGGCTACGCAAAAGTTGGACGTCGTCCTCCACTGCTAATATCCGTTCTATTGCCATCCTAATCCATTGTATCCCGGCAGCCTCACGCAAACCATACAATTTTTCCCGCAAACCAAAGACCACATGCTAAACAATCACTTGGGCAGCAGCTATCCTACGGCTCTTATCACCCTCACCATCATAATGTCCTACTCCACGGGATTCACCCTTACTACCCGCTAAACAAACTTGACGCATATAAAGTTTTGGTGTCGACTATGCATCATGAAATGCAATTTTCGCACACTTCTAATTTCAACTTGTCTAGCTATTTTGGTGGTCGGTTGCTATACAACCCCCACAGGGGCCCTGCGCATTGGATCACCCGCCCGCGCATCCGTAACAGGCATGTATGAACGACCCTTCCTGCAGGTATGCGAGGCAACTCTTGCAGTGATAAAACTTAATGGGTCCCTGATCTCTGATAATCAATTAACATCTCAAACCAACCTGGCCCGTGTAATCGAGGGACGAATAGAACAAAACAAGGTTATTGTGCGCGTGGACCAGGTCGAACCGAAGCTCACCCAAGTAATCGTTCAAGCGAGGACACTAACTGGTGGTGCGAACCTTGACCTTGCACACGAAATCGAAAAACAAATCGCGCTACAACTAGCCACAATGCCGGTGAGGTAACATAGTCCAACACCGCCTAGTAATTAACGGTACGGCCATTTAGGAAATTCCTTGCCTCCAGAACTAAGCAAAGTTGTAAACCATACAGTCCTCGCCAATAAGGCAGGCTCCAAAGGTAGGTAATGGAAGTGAAAAGCTTCGTGTTGTCTACCCGTCATCCCTGACAACCTTTACCGTAAAAACCTCAGCCCCGACTCTTAGTAACCGACCTTGGGGGTTTTGTGCAATCCCTATACCAAAGGATGCCATTCGCCCCTTTCCTTCTTTTTGCGGCCAAAATCTACTTAATCGCTTGTCCATTGTAATACTAAGCGGATTTACGCAGACTCCCGTATATCCAAAAATTCGGTATTTACAATTTCATGTGGATATAATATTGTTTTGGTGGTGGGAAAAAAGATGACCCGCGTGCTGGTCGTTTAGTAAAATTCCCCCACAGGCATCCCCTGCCTGAAAAGAAGAAGGCTCCTCGGCGAACAGTACGCGGGTCGCCAAATTTTTTTACCACCAAAAAGAAATTCCCGAGAAATACCCCACTGGAATTACCGCAAATTCCCGAATAGATGGCGGGGGTTCACTCCTGTACATTGTGGGATCGTTTTCACTGGTGCAGTATATACTTGTTAAAGTAAAGTGGTTTCGCCCGTGTACGAAAAACTGTACAAAATTGCAGGATCGTTAATCCGAAGACATTGGCGGAAGTTTCTCCGATTGCGTCAACGCGTTCAACCGTCGGAAGAAACCATAAACTTTATCCTTGCAGGGGGCGTGGGGTTTTTTTGTGGCATTGCCAATCTTTTATATCATCTGGCATTAGAAGCAACGACATACCTTTTTTGGGGGGTCGCAGACGACCCTGCAACGCTTGCCGAACAAACCGAGCCGTACCGGCGGTTTGCAGTGTTAACCATCGGAGCAACAGTAGCGGGGCTTACTTTACATTTCGGGCTCCGGCTCATTAAGCGTAGCCTTACAACTAATATCCTTGAGATTGTGGTGGCCGGAGATGGACGTTTACCTTTACGTCGGGGACTTATTAATACTGTAGCCTCATGGATCAGCTTGAGTAGTGGCGCTTCCATTGGACGCGAGGGATCAGTAGTACTTTTATCGGCTACTCTAGCATCAAAATTTGGGCAATTGCTGAAACTTCAACCTTATCAGCTTCGATTACTTGTTGGGTGCGGAGCTGGAGGCGGAATAGCTGCGGCTTTCAACGCGCCAATCTCAGGTGCTGTGTTTGCAGCTACTATCATTTTGGGGACTTTCTCAATGCATGTTTTTGCGCCGCTTGTATTGACATCAGTAATCGCAGCCATAGTTAGCCGCAGTTTTTTTGGCATCCAACCTTGGTATCAAGTGCCGGGGTTCGAAATCATGCACCTAAGCCAACTACCGTGGTTTATTCTGGTAGGAGTTGGGGCAGGAATAATTGGAGCCATATTTTTAAAAGCTCTTGAAGTTTCAGAATCCATTTTTGGTCGGCTAAATTGGCCGATATGGGCGAAACTTCTTATCGCAGGTGTTGCAATGGGTGTCATCGCTATCTACGTACCAGGAATCTGCGGTAACGGCTACAAAGTCACTAACAAACTTCTAACCACCCCTAGCACCGACATTTTGCTAACGAGCGTATTTATATTGCTAGTCTCAAAAATGATAGCTACTGCGGTAGCTGTGGGCGCAGGAACAGTAGGCGGTGTTTTCACCCCCACATTATTTATAGGGGCCGCTCTCGGAACCATTCTAGGATTGGTTCTCAAACACTTTGGCCATGCCGAACCGATCCCTCTGTCTGCGTTTGGACTGGTTGGGATGGGCGGTGCTTTGGCGGCTACAACACATGCACCACTGTTTGCCATGATAATGATCTTTGAAATTTCCCTTAACTACTCGTTAATGCCCGCTCTAATGGTAGGATGCGTGATTGCGGTATGGGTCTCTAGGAAACTGCATCCATTTTCAGTGTACCTAGCCCCCTTGAAACGCCGGGGAATACCTATTGAATCAGGTCAACCAGACCAAGTTAGTCCCCACCGTCAAACCGTTGGTGATCTCATGCGTGCCCCTGTACCTCCGATACCTGAGACAGCTTCGTTGACTGAGATTGCCCAACGGTTTCTAAGCACATCTCACAGCTACTTGCCCGTGATAAATACAAACCATCAGTTAATAGGAATCGTCGCGCTGGATGACCTTCGGGCATTCCTAAATCAGGAAACAAATCTTCCAGTAATAGCCTATGACGTAATGAGGCCCCCTCCCCCCTTAATAACCCCTTCACAAAACTTGGCCGATGTTCTGCCCATTGTACTGGCTTCGGATATGCGCCACTTCCCAGTGGTAAACAATGCACTTGAACGTAAATTAGTTGGGTCGCTTGCACGAGCGGATGTCGTCGCAGCCGCAACGGAACTACTCTCTGGATAAAAATTAGGATCCAGCTAAAGTGGGGGGATAAATCCTAGAGGCAGCTACGCTCCTCCATACATAAGCGGTGAGCTAGGGCGACTGCGATCGGCTCTCCAAGATTTTACCTCCGCTTTAACCTCTCGAGTTAATAATGCCCATTTAAAAACCTTCAAAAACGCACCACGCTAAATTAAAGGAAGATAACCATGCCACCAAATGCAGCCACGATCCACAGGTAGATAACCGCTTGGACATGATTCAACCCTCGTCTGACAAGCTGGTGAGATAAATGATTGGTATCACCTACGTAAAACGGTTTGCCAGCCTTTACCCTCAATGCAACTACAACAACCAAATCAACAAGCGGCACGATCAATACCCCTACTGGCTTTAGGACGGCTAATGGATGTCCCCACTCTTGCCTGTAAAAAATTGGCATGATTGCTAACACAGCTACAAGAAATCCAATTACATGGCTACCACTATCGCCCAAAAACAACCGCCCTTTCGGAAAATTGTACGGAATGAATCCGGCAATTGAACCAACCACTGCGAACGCTATCAAAGCCACATTATGCTGACCTGCTAAATGGGCAGCTATCCCAAAGTACAAGCAGGCTATTAAACCTAATCCACCACACAGACCATTCATGTTGTCATTAAAATTGAAAGTGTTCACTATCGTTAGAATCCAAAGCACTGTTATCAAATAGTTCAGGGGCTTGCTCGGGATAAAAACTGTGATCTGGATACCCGCAGCTGCCACGGCAAGTGCGATCAACAGTTGGCATACAAACTTTCGAGCTGCATCCAACTCAACCAAATCATCAACCAATCCTAACACCATCATTGCTGTCATGCCTCCAAATAACACAGGGATTTGGAATCGGCCCTTTCCAGTTAGCGAATCCGCAAGATCCAGGTATCCTGAGACCAACCCCAAAACGAGTGCTATTGTAAGGCCCGTGAAAATCCCTAACCCCCCTGCTAGTGGTGTCGGCCGACCATGAATTTTCCTTTCACCAGGGTCGTCAATCAATCCACATCTCACCGCAAAGCGTGCCACGATTGGCATTACTACAGCTGTGGCAATGAAACTCACCAGAAAACATCCCACGTATGCCCATACAAATTTCATGCGAGTTCTTTTAAGCTTTTTGGCTCATCAACCGGAGATACAACTCGTAAAGTGTGTCCACCATTCTGTCTGAATCAAACCACTCTACAATTAGTTTTCTCCCCTCTGAACCTAATCGGAGGCGTAATGCTGCGTCGTTTGCCAAAGTAAGTATTGCATTTGCAACACCTTCGAGATCGTCCGGCTGGATCAAAAAACCAGTCTTATTAGGGATGCACACTTCACCGGCACCGTCACAATCGTATGCAATTACAGGCTTACCGGCTGCTAAGGCCTGTGCGAGGGCTTTCGGAAGACCTTCCCTTTTAGAAAGATGCACTATACAATCCATAATTCCCACGTACTTTGGTATCTCATCTGGGGGTACAAGCCCAGCAAAAACGAAATGCCTTTCCAAGCCTAAATCTCGGATCCGGCCTTGAAGTCGTTCTTTGAGGTATCCATCGCCCACTAATAAAAATCGGACTTGCGGATTCACCCGCACAATCTGCGTTGCCACAGTGATTAGATCATCGTGTCCTTTTAACTTAAATAACCGGGCGATCTTTCCTACAACGAAGTCGGTTTTTGATAAACCGAGCTTTGCCCGGAATTGAGGATCATTTTTTGCTTCCAAATAAGGCTGTATGGCAAAACCACTCCTTACAGTCAAATACTTCTCGGGTGTCCCGATCCCATGTGCGAGGTAATGTCGCGACATTGCGTCTGCGACTGACACAAAAAAGGTAGTGACGCGACCTGCAATACGTTCCGCCGTCAAATAAATTACATTCGGGAGGAGACCTTGAAACTGGCCAAATGAAGGGCCATGGATGGTGTGAACGATTACTGGCACGCGTGCAAAATGTGCAGCCATTCGCCCCAAAAACCCTGCCTTCCCGCTGTGGGTATGCACAATGTCGGGTCGCATATCCCTGAAAAGACGTAATAGCTTCAAAAAACAGACGAGATCTTTTAGCGGGTGCATAGGCCGGACTAATTCCGGTACCTTAATTAACAAGCCTGGATATCCTAAAACTTTCTCTTCTAAGCTGCCCTCCGGTCCTTTAGTTGGTCCGGTGATTAACTTCACCTCCACCCCGGGTTTCTTCAATAACCCCAATACGGTAATTACTGTGTTTTCCTGGGCGCCCCCTATAATCAACCGCGTGATAACGTGAACAACTCGCATCAATCATCCCTGCCACTTATTGTCTACTGCGACGCACCTTTTAACTCCTTCAATCGTTCCCT
Organism: uncultured Verrucomicrobiota bacterium; assembly: GCA_964654645.1. Lineage (GTDB taxonomy): Bacteria > Verrucomicrobiota > Verrucomicrobiia > Limisphaerales > CAZZJO01 > CAZZJO01. The sequence goes on from CAZZJO010000067.1 coordinate 44,948, forward strand.
CACGCTTTGCGCATCCGGTGACCAAGAAGGGGTGTTGGATAAGAAAAGCTCAAGGTATTTTATTGCCTTGTTCGTATCTCCTCGTCTTAACGCGATTTCAGCTAACCCATAATCAGCTACGGCAGCCGTTGGGTAAAGCTGTTTTAAACGCGCATAATCGCTTTCTGCCTCATCCAACATCCCAAGCTGCAGGTATATAATCGCACGATTGACTCTCGCTTCGAAATTGTTTGGCTGGAGAAGCAACGCCTGTGAAAAATATTCCAGGGCCGTCTGGGGATCCCCAACTTGTGATAGCAAGTAACCCTTGTTAATCACGGCTACAACGTTTGTAGGTTGAATTGCTAGTAGACGATCAACCAACTCCAGTGCGTTCGTATACATTTTCGACATGATGTAAAGGTTAACACCTAAACTTAGCAAGTTGATGTTATTGGGGTTTTCGGCCAGCGCGTTTCTCAAAACTTGATCTGCCCCCGCAAAATCACCACTAACTATGCAATTCTGAATCTCTAACTCAGGAATCACATGTACTTGCATCTTCAAAGTCTCACGTAGCTTGGGGTCTGATTTAAGTTTGTGAATCACCTGGTGTGCCTGATTAGTAAATTGGAGGGCATTATAAACCTGGGCGAGGTTCACGTACGCACTCGGATTGTCTGGTACCAGTTCAGTCACACGTATAAAAGATTGGGCGGCTTGCTTTAGTAATCCACCTGACCAAAATTCAATGCCTATTTGGTGAGTGAACCATGGATGATCAAACGGACCATTGTAGCTCAAAGCAGTATCTAACTTTCCATACCTATCCAACAATGCTAGGTGTTCCTGGGAAACAGTGAGTTCCAACTGTTCCTTCTTCTGCAATCTCAGATTTGTATCCAAGTTTGCCATGGCACTAAGGCTCATTGGATTTAGCTCAAGCGCCCGGTTAAAACACCATTGGGCACGTGCTACCTGTCCACACTTCTGATTTTCCACTCCCCAAGCGTTTAACGCCTTTGCACTGATTACACCCAGCCGCAATGCCGACTGCGAATAATGGCGGGGCGAAACAAATTGCCAAAAAGCAGACCGTGCGGGTGGCAGGTTCGTAAGTTGGGATACAATCCGTACCAACGGGTCGAGCAGTACCTTATCAAGCTCGTCCCAGAACACATTGTTTGAAGCAACAATATGTTCAGGAATCGCTGGTGGAACCACGTCCGTGCCTAAGGGACACACCTCATACACCAATCCTCGCGGCATCCCATACGCAACCTCATAGTAATAGCCAAAGTTGAACTCACCATAGTAAACCGGTGTATTCGTCAACACCTCACTAAGCCACTGCACCAGAGCCATCCTTAACTGGAGCTGGTTCGTCTCCGAAGGGAATGGTGGATTTACCCATCGGTATCGCTTTCGTAACCAACCTAGATATGCCGGATTCTCAAGAGAAGGCGCGTGAAGTACTAATGGACCCGGCTCCCGTTTCCCCACACTAGCCACTGCCGCTTGTAATAATGCCCAGTGTGAAAAATCGTTCACGAGAACAATCGAATTACTACGCGGCAAACATTTGGCTTGGTGCACAAAATACTGTGGCACAAGCTTTAAGTGCTCACAACGCACGATGGGCAAATTCCTCACAAATAAAACCACGGGCGCAATACAAACCACTGCCAATATTGCTCCGGTTATGGTCTTTCGCACACCCGCGATAAAATTCACTCGGCGCTGAACCGGTCCCAAACGCTCCTCAGGTTTTACATGGAATAGGAAGACCGCATATTTTGCAAAGTACCCCAATGCAATCGCACATAGCAAATACAAGCCTAAAAACTGGAACAATCCACCAAATGAAGCTGATGCTGCCCGCGGACTGTACGGAGGATCAAACATTACAGACACTAACACCACCAACAAAAATAGGTGGACAGCGTGTCGCATGAAATTGCCGAAGCTAGATCCAAGTTTACTTGTATCTGTCACTAAGGCATGCCACCGAAAAGCCATTACCAATACAGGTAAAACCGTCACTAACAATAAAACCACGGTAGCTTCCCTATTGCCCCAGTACATTATCTTAAACCCGAACACCACGGAATTTTTAAATCCCACAACTGTTTGTTTCAGCATTTGCCAAAGCGAGGTCTCAGTAGCACCAAAAATCGCATTAACCAATGGCAAAAAGGCTAAAAAACTAACTCCTAGCAGCCCATACCCTGCCATCCTGAGCAAAAACTTCGGTCTAAAAAATCCCACTTTCCTGATCCAAAACACCGCAACCAAATAAAGTGGCAAAAACCCAATGGTGGCCCAGTAGTTCGCCATTGCTATGCCCATTAAAAACGCGCTTCGGTAAAACCACCCATAGTAGTGTTTTTCGGCCGCCGCACGGACGATGCAATAAATCACTGCAGCCAAGACCAGTACGTTGACCATAAAGCCCGTGTCAGAACTGGCGTTTAACCAAAATGATAATTCCACCCCTAACAACCCCGCCCCTATAACCTGGCCAATCCATATAAACCGTGCCTTGCCAAGCTGAGGCCGACTCAAAAGCGGGCTTTCTACCGGGTTTTCAACAGGAATGAGGGCAATCGACAACGACACTAAACCGAGTATCAATGCAGCGATAGCGGCTGTAAGAACGTTGCCGGCTATTCCCGCCGCTTTAACAGGCAATATCTTTAAAGGCAATGATAAAACAAAGTGGATAAAATTCGTCTGCTGTGGCTCCCAATTCCACCCTTTAAGGTGCGCCAGGGTGATAGCGTTCGAGAAAGACACCCACGTATCCAGAGTCAATACGTAAAGCACAAAAGCTATCCCAACCGTCAGCAACGGAATCACACGCAAAGTGAGATTATCCACCTGGTTTATTCGCGGCACTATTCCCGGTTTCATTAGTCTTAGCTTGTCAAGAACACACCACAATTTGCAAGAAAGGATTACATTTCCCTATCTCTGGAAATCGCTTACAGACTGGAAGTCCTATTTGCTGGTTTTAAATTGCGGAGCTTTGGGTTATGCCTATAGTTTTAAACCCATGACAAAATTCGAAAAAACCGTCGCCGAATTAATTGAGCTTCTCAAAGCCAGTGGTCCTCTTGCTGACCCCCTGAATAAGGCCATCAGTGTAGTAACCCAAAGCTTACTCTCGGGTCACAAATTGCTAATATGTGGAAATGGGGGAAGTGCAGCCGATGCCTTACACTTGGCTGCGGAATTCACCTGCCGGTTCAAGGAAGACAGACCGCCATACCCCGCGATTGCCCTTTCCGATAATGTTTCATATCTCACCGCTGTCGGAAATGACTATAGTTTCGAAGAGGTGTTCGCTCGCCAAGTTCAAGCATTCGGCGTCCCAGGGGACGTGTTGATCGCATTTAGCACAAGCGGTCGTTCACAAAATGTTCTAAAGGCGATCATCGAGGCAAACAAACGTGGGTTGGACACAATCTCTTTTCTAGGCAAGGACGGCGGGTTTATACGTGGGCATTCCACAGTGGAAATCATCGTCCCAAGTACCAACACAGCTAGGATTCAAGAAGTACATCAGGTTTTGTTTCACGTGTTATGTGAGGCGGTAGAAGAACAACTCCTTAACCATTGACGGCATAAACCCAGCCATTTTACGAGCAGTACATGCAGGTAGTGCTCTTCCAACCGGAGATCGCACCTAACACAGGTAACGTCGTCAGGCTTTGCGCCTGTACCAACACGACACTCCACCTAATAGAACCTCTAGGTTTCAAGCTAGATGATGCCTCGCTTAAACGAGCTGGGCTAGATTACTGGGCTTGGGTACGAATACACCGCTGGCCTAATTGGGCAACTTTTGCCAAAAACCTTCCGTCAAATGCCAGATTATGGATGGTGGAATGCGGCGGTCCTAAAGCCTACGACCAAGTCCAATACCAAATAGATGATTACCTTGTGTTTGGCCGGGAAACAGCTGGTTTGCCACCCCAACTACTTGAACAATACCGAGATACCTGGATTTACATCCCGATCTTAAATCCTCATGCGCGCTCGCTTAATCTTGCAAACTGTGTGGCAATCGTACTGTACGAAGCCTTGCGGCAACTAAAGTTCCCTACCTATCACCATTGATCCGGGTTTCATATCAACCTAACCCTATGCTTTGCCTTGGCGAACTGCTTCTTTCTTTTCCTCCATTTCAGCCTCAAGTTTCTTCTTACCTTCAATCAATCGGCGTTTCAACTCTTCCGCCTTCTCAACGTCACCTTCAGAATACGCACGGTCGATCTGCTCTTTCATCACAACCTCTAATTCTGCAATCTTAGCTTTGTACATACTATCGATCTCCGCCAGTTTTTTCTTCTGTTCATCGGTCAGCTTCGGTAGCGGAGATTCCTTGTTAAGGCGTTCCATTATCAATTCGTAGGCCGTTTTCATACTACTCAAAACTATCCATTCTAGACCCCTCATTCAAGTAGTCAAAAATCTTGCCCTGAGCTCAAATTAAAGCGGGTCCTATTTCACCTCTCAAGGGAGGTTATTTCACGTCCAGACCAAAAAGAGAGAATGCCTTTTTGTTTACTCACAATTCGGAGGTGTCTTGCTCCCAAAATATATTTAATCATCTCGTTTTACTTTCCACTGCATGGTTCCGCCACCCCAACGCACATAGCCAGTCCTGCAAATCTAAACCCATTCTATACGCGGACCGCTTATCGGTGAACCCAGCCTATTCGTGCTTTACGCAATCGCCCAGAAAGATTATTCACACAATCCAAACGCATGTTTGGTGCAAAATTGGACAACACAGCGATCATGGCATTCGATGAAAGCTCATGTAGCCAACACCCATTTGCTGGATCAGATTTGGGAGGGCAAGCGGATACCCTTGGAAGAGGCCCATGCTTTGTTCGATCTCCCACTCCCATTACTCGGGTTTCTGGCTAACCACCGTAGAGAACTTGCCACGAAGTCGGCATACGAAGGAGCTGGGCCCAGGATTGTCACTTACACCGTAGACCGAAACATAAACTACACAAATATCTGCGTCACAAGATGCAAGTTCTGCGCATTTAGCCGCGACATAGACGCTGGTGACGGATACGTTCTTTCCATGGAGGAGTTAGATCAAAAAATTCAAGAAGCAATCCAGCTCGGAGCCACACAGATCCTGCTTCAAGGTGGGCATCATCCTTCCCTACCGTTTGATTGGTACTTAAACCTCCTAAACCACATAAAAACGCGATTCCCATCAATAAACGTGCATGGATTCAGTCCACCTGAAATCGTCCACTTCAGCCAGCTTACCGGGTTACCCATTGATAAAATCCTGGTAATGTTTAAAGAGGCAGGGCTCGGTAGTTTGCCTGGCGGAGGCGCAGAAATACTCGTCGACCGCGTACGAAAAATTATATCCCCGCACAAAGCTACTGCGACTCAATGGTTAGAAGTTATGGATGCAGCTCACCAGGTGGGGCTGTATTCAACCGCCACAATGATGTTAGGGCATATTGAGACCCAATTAGAACGCCTACAACATCTAGAGAAGATCCGTCAATTGCAGGATCGCGCCTTGGCCCGTCGTTTGGCGGGTGGAATTAATCCACCTATATGTACGCCACCGTCTGGCCAACCCGGTAGACCTCCTCAAGGCCCTGGATATTTCACAAGTTTTATCTGTTGGACATATCAACCCCAAAACACGCCGATGGGAGGCACATCCGTTGGCGCGGTTGAATATCTCAAAACCCTAGCCATCGCCCGTATTTACCTGGACAATTTCCCGTCGATCCAGTGCTCATGGGTTACACAAGGGCCTGAGATAGGCCAGTTAGCCCTGTTACATGGAGCGAATGATTTCGGCTCAGTAATGCTCGAAGAAAACGTAGTCCGTGCTGCGGGAAGCCATTATTATCTAACCGAGTTCGACATCAAAAGGTTAATTTCGGAGCTGGGTTTTCAACCGCGGAAACGGGATACTTGGTACAGGCTGATCGACTAACTATTGACCTTCTATGAACAACACAAATTCACAACCAACAATTCAAACAACCGCTCCAGAAATCAGCGTAGTCATACCATGCCATAACGAGGAACCCAACTTACGCCCGTTAGTAAAGGCAATTACCCAAGCACTCCACCCCCTAGGAAAAAACTGGGAAATCATTATCACCGATGACTATAGCACTGATAACTCGTGGGATGTGATAAAGCAATTAGCCCGCGAAGATACACGAATACGTGGGCAACGGTTAGCATCGCAAATGGGTCAGTCTGCGGCCCTATGGGCAGGGATGAAAGCCGCACGCGGGTCCATCATCATCACGATGGACGCGGACTTACAAAATGATCCTAGTGATATCCCAGCTTTCCTCCAAGCATTAAAAAATTACGATTGTGTTTGTGGGTCTCGCGTCCGTGCCCGAACCCAAGGCGATAACCTAGTTAGGGTCCTGGCTTCAAAAATTGCAAACTGGATCAGAAACAAAATCACCAAAGAAACAATTAGCGATGCTGGATGCTGCTTTCGAGCATTTAAACGCGAGTGTATCCGGGACTTAAAGTTTTTCCATGGCATGCATAGATTCTTCCCAACCCTTGTTAAAATTGAGGGTTTTTCAGTCACGGAAATCCCAATTCGCCACCACCCTCGGCGGGCTGGGAAAGCACACTATGGCATTTTAAACAGGTTGTTCGCTTCTACCTGGGATCTCTTTGCCATTCGCTGGATGCAAAAACGCATGTTCCCTATACGGGTTGCCGAACGTACTGAAGACACACCCCCTACATGAATAGTCATCACTCCGAATGCGTGTGTTTTCCAATAGCACTTTGCTGCTTACACCCTAGCAACGCTTAATTCCCACGTTAGAGTAACCAATTTAGGGCGTGACCAATGTACCAATTTCTTCCCCTAAAACCACACGTTTCAAACTGTGCGGCTCGAAAATGTTAAACACAATAATAGGCATTCGGTGATCCCGACATAATGTGAATGCCGTCGCATCCATTACCTTCAAATTCATATCTAGCGCCTGGTCGAAAGTTAGCCGTTTAAACTTCCGGGCATTCGGATTTGTCAGAGGGTCTGAATCGTAAACGCCGTCAACTTTGGTCCCCTTCAATATCACCTCGGCTGCGATCTCATTCGCGCGCAAAGCTGCAGCTGTGTCCGTAGAGAAATATGGATTACCAGTTCCACCCGCAAAAATTACCACACGACCCTTCTCGAGGTGTCTGACAGCCCTGCGCCGAATAAATGGCTCAGCTATTTGATGCATCGTAATAGCGCTCTGTACACGGGTCGGGACGCCCATCCGTTCCAACACATCCTGTAATGCCAACGCGTTCATCACAGTCGCAAGCATCCCGATGTAATCACTGGTTGCCCTATCTATGCCCTTTTGAGCCCCCTGTAAACCACGGAAAAAGTTTCCACCTCCCATCACCACCACTACCTGAACACCCAAATCCTTAACCTCTGCAATTGATTCAGCCATATGGCGAAGCGCGTCGGGACACAATCCATAACCTTTCTCTCCTGCTAGTGCCTCGCCACTCAATTTCAAAAGAATGCGTCGATACTTAGGTTCCATAATCACCTTGATTCTTACCAGCCTAGGCCCAAACCGTCAAACCCACCTTCGGATACCCTACCGCCGCGACCGATGCCAGCAGATTCACAAGAGTATATCCATTGCTAGACGTGGGTGAACCGTCCCACTAACATACGCTTCACGATGACCACGATCCGGTATAAATGGGTTATTCCTTTTATCCTGGCACTTTCCGCAGTTGGAACCCTTCCTGTTGTCTACGCACAGGATGCCTTCATGCAAATTGCTACCCAACAAGGAGAATCCGATTCGCTGATAGAACCCCCACCACCAGAGCTGCCTCCTAAATTCCTCTTTCATGGTCCCCACGATCCTACGGCAGTATTCACCCCGGCAGACAAACTTGACACTCCAGAGGAACTTTCGTCTGCCCTTGAACAAGAACGCCAACGGATCAACCAATTTCTTAAAAGGCATGCTCCACCCCTACAAAACACACGCACAATAACAACACTAAGTAAATTCCAATGGCGAGAGGCCACACTAGCCGATTTAAAGGACCTAAGCCGCCTAAAAGCAGGTAGTGGCTCATGGAAAACAGTTACAATCCCACACTACGGACCACCATTAGGTCTAACCTCAACCATTTATAGAACCACCTTCATCGCACCTCAGCATAAGACTAATGAAGTAGTCATTTTGCGATTTGGAGCCGTGGACTATCGAGCTCATGTGTTCATAAACAATTCATACTTAGGCTCCCATGAAGGCTTCTTTGCACCATTCGAGTTTGACATTACCACCCGTCTACATCCGGGGAAAAACGTATTGATCGTGGTGGTGGAAAATGACTTCCCCACGTTTGGTCGGGTAAACGACCCACGCTATCCCGATCTAATAGGCGACAAACTGTATGCCGCGACCGGGCCTGGATATAACGATCCCATTGCTGGATGGCATCATTGCCCCCCGGGCATGGGTATTCTGCAGCCAGTTACCCTCGAGGTCAGACCCGCCATCCACATAACCGACGTGTTCGTTAGACCCATCCCTGAAGAAAGCAAAATAGCTGTACTGGTCGAAGCCCGCGCAAGAGACACTACACCGCATCAGGTGGAGATCCAAGCCACTGTTCATGGATACAATTTCGACACTGGTTCCGCCCCTGTGGCTCAACTTACCCTCACCAACTTAGACCCAGTGGGCCACAGCCTGAACTTCTATCGATTCGAAATCACAATTCCATCCTTTAGATGGTGGACATTAGACGAACCATGGCTGTATAGCCTCCAAGTCCAACTAAAGTGTCCGGAGCTTAAAACCAGTGACGCCCAGGAAAAAATCTTTGGCATGCGCAGTTTCAAACTCGATACATCTGGTTCGCCCAAAGGTCGATTTCTTTTTAATGGCAAAGAAATCAAATTGCGAGGAGCAAATACCATGGGATTCGAACAACTTAGAGTGATGCGGGGAGAACTCGATGGATTAATAGATGATTTTCTCCTGGCCAAATTGTGTAACATGAACTACCTCCGAATAACCCAACGGCCCGTCCAACCTGAAGTATATGAAATTGCCGACCGCGTGGGCTTGCTTCTCCAGGTCGATTTCCCTCTCTTCGGTCACATGCGACCAAACCAATTCGCAGAAGCCCTAAAGCAGATGATCGAGATGGAAAGACTTATCAGGTCGCACCCATCGTGTATCATGGTTTCACTTATAAACGAGCGGTTTGCTGACACAAGATCCATTGGGAAACAAAGTCGTCGTATGACTAAAAAGGAATTCGACTATTTCTTTGCCGCAGCCGAACAAGTAATTCACTTCGCGAACCCCGATCGAATTATAAAATTCGTAGAAGGTGACTACGATCCCCCCGCTCCTGGATTGCCAGACAAACATTGCTACACCTTGTGGTATTTTCGCCATGGAATCGATTTTGGCAAACTACACAAGGGTTACTGGCAACCAGTCAAACCCGGCTGGAATTACACCTGCGGCGAGTTCGGGGCCGAAGGATTAGATCGGCTCGAATTAATGCGCAAGTATTGTCCTAGTGAGTGGATTCCACAATCGGTTGCAGACGAAACCAACTGGACACCAGCCAGGATTCCCATGGCACAAACTGATGAAATGTACATCCACTTTTTCGATAAACCATCAACTGTCCAGGAATGGATTGAAAGCAGCAGACAACATCAAGCGCTAGCCACAAAACTCATGACAGAGGCATTTCGCCGGGACAATAGAATGATAGGGTTTGCAATACACCTGTTCATAGACGCTTGGCCCACAGGGTGGATGAAAGCCATTATGGATGTGGACAGAGTGCCCAAACCGGCATATTTCGCTTACCGCGAAGCATTAACCCCCCTAATGGCAAACATACGCACCGACAGATGGAAGTTTTTCTCAGGCGAAATCATAACCTGTGAGTTTTGGGTCTGCAATGATACGCACCACATACCCTCAAACCCTATCATCAAATGGCAATTCGAGCTCAACAACAGTATTGTCCATGCTCAACAAGCCAAAGCCTCAGTCGAACCAGTTAGTGCCACATTCCAAGGTTACACCCAAATACCTGCACCAAACGTAACAAATCGCACCAAAGCAACCATCAGGCTAGCATTGTTCGACAGTAATACTCTCATTCACGATACCGCCGTTGAACTGGAAATATTCCCGCGGCCCCAAATCCCACCAACAATAACCGTATCGGTGCTCGAACCATCTAAAGGCATCGCTCGCCAAATCTTAAATGAACTCGGAGTAATTCCAACTGACCTTTCAAATGCCTCCACCATCTTAATTGATGACTACCAAGCCTATCTATCCAACAGCAATTTACTTAACCATGCTCTTGCAAATGGCGCCCGACTAATTTTTTTGAACCTCCCACCCGGCAACTATTTCTTCCCGGGCTCTCAAAAACCAACCACAATCAAATCTGCCAACCCCCACTTTTGCTCCCGCAAAACAGGTCATCCTCTTGTGGCTGGGTTTGAACCCTTCGATTTCAGATTCTGGTACGACGAATTTGAGAAAATGATCACCCCACTTGCAAACGGCAAATTCAGCCAAGATGAGTGGGAACCAGTTTTACTGGCCCAAGATGGTCTTGCTGTAGGCATGCGCAAGGTTAATCAAGGGGAGATTATCCTTTGCCAACTCAATCTCCACGGAAGGACCCGCGCCAACCCACCCGCTTTTATGTTCGCTACTCGGCTCCTCTCCCCAAGCCTTAAAAATCTATATCAACAAAATACCATCGTGGTAACCACCAACCAGCTAAATTCCTTTCCTTAACTAGCACAAATATTCCTAAAACTGAGGGGGCACTAAACCGGGTCGAACCTCCTGCCGTACACCATTACGTCGAAATTCAAACTGGGGTAACACATTCAAGTCGCCACCTTCCAATTCAAAAACGCGATCAGCATATTGAATCGCAACCTCACGACTATTTGTGGCGTAAATAACTGTTTTCCCCATACCTACTGCCTCCCGCATAAATGCTGCAATAACATGGCAATGCTCTCGCTCTAAAGGGACACCCAAGAAATCGTCCATTAACCACACGTCTGGATTAACGGTCGCCAACATAGCAACACCTACCAGATATACTTGCTGATGGGTCAGTTTCCCCACTTGGACGTACGCTAAGTCCATCAACCGCAGCTCTTTCAGAATCTCGAACACCCGGCGCTCTGCACCATCATAATCTGCATCGTACACCTTTAGCGCTAAACCAATATTCCGCAATACAGACTTATCATTTAACATCGTTGGAAAACCAGAAAGGTAGAAAACACGCTTGCGCAATTCGAAGTTCGTGCGCTGAAGCAGTTGACCGTCGTACAATACCTGCCCATCCTCAAAAACCTGCAATCCGGCTAAACACCTCAATAAGGTGGACTTCCCTGAGCCGTTGGCTCCGTAAATCGCTGCTATCTCACCAGGGCCCACCTCAAACGTTACCCCCTGAAGGACGTACCCAGACTCACCGCGCTTTGTCAAATTTCTAACCTCCACTCGCATATGTCATCCCTATGTTAATTTCACACTTCGATAAACTCCTTAACTTTGCTCATCACTTCAACGTAAATGATTGCGGACTTGCCAGGGGGAAAGTACTGAAATGTGGTACCGTTTTTACCTTAAAACAGTTATGGACCCGGAAGGTTGAGGGGACTGACCGGCTCATCCATATCAACATAATTGGCTTGCAAGTTGGCCAATCTCGGTGCTAATTAAAGAATGAATTTGGTGGCTGGGTAGCTCAGTCGGTAGAGCAGAGGACTGAAAATCCTTGTGTCGGCGGTTCGATTCCGCCCTCAGCCACCAATCTTATTTAAACTAAAAAGCCTCAGCCTTTACAGTCGTGTGAATACGCTTCAACGATACCTCCTTAAACGGGTATTCGTTAGCTTGGTAGCCGGCACCTTCGTGCTTGGCTTTATTCTCTTTCTCGGCAACACCCTAAAACAAATCCTGGAACTAGTAATATCAGGCGTTATCAATGCCAGCCTCCTCGGACAAATGCTACTTTACCTTATCCCATTTGTCATCATGTATGCTGTACCCATCGCGATGCTAACTGCCGTACTACTTGTGTTTGGGAGTTTTTCAGCCGACAACGAGCTTACAGCTGCACGTACAAGCGGCATTAGTCTTATTAGCCTTGTATGGCCGGTGCTCTTACTCGGGCTCCTGGTCAGCATCCTAAACATTTTAATTGTCACAGACTACGGCCCAAAAGTCAGAGCCCAATACAAGGAACTGCTGGCACAATCCCGCACACGGCTAGCAGAGTCACTCCTACCCGAACGCCGGTTCATAACACAATTACCCGGATTAATTATTTACATAGGCAAATCCGAGCGCGGCCAAATAAAGGACACGTTGCTCTACTTCACCAGAGACCAAACAAACATCTTCGCCAAACTTCGTGCTCCAGAAGGTTCATTCATAGTTACTAACGACATGCTTGAGTTGCGCCTAAAAAGGGTGCGTGGCGTTATTCACGCTAACGACCAATGGTGCCCCGCGTTCTTCAGTGAATGGGTATGGCGAACCAATTTTAGCACAAATACACAACGTCGCGGCGTTGGTTTGCGCCATATGAGCGCAGTGGAACTTATCGCGCAAATCCAAAAACTTCGGACAATGGAGAAACCGGGCAATCATCCCAACACACGGCAAGACGAACTCAATATGACACTACCACTTCGTGTACAACTACATCGGCAACTAGCATTCGGTTTTGCAGGGTTCGCATTCACTCTGGTGGGAATCCCACTCGGCGTGTTCATGCGCCGACGTGAAACCAGTATCAGTGCTTCAGTCGCTATCTTGATCGTCCTCGTATACTATGTAATGATGTCGGCCGCCGAAACATTTGATTCCCGCCCTACCATGCATCCAGAACTCTTGATTTGGTTGCCAAATTTTTTACTCCAGACCATCGGTATCGTCCTTTTAATCAAAGCTAACAAATGACGCCTTCCACCCCAATGTATATCCCACATTCCAAGACATTAAAGCCCCTCTTCTATTCAAACGAAGCACATTTTTGAATTTTCTACATCGCTGCAGACCAATAGATTCACTTCGAAATGGGCTGGATTCAGCAACTGGATACAACTGCATTTCACTTCATAAACCGTGACTTATCTAACCCGCTCTTCGATCGAGTAATGCCGTGGCTGAGTTGGAACCGGTTTTTTATTCCAGCCCTAATCCTTGTGCTGGGGTATCTATTTTGGCATGGAAAGGCGAGGACCCGCATTTTTGTTATAGTGCTATTAATAACAATTGCAATAGCCGACGGACTTGTAGCTAATCCACTTAAACAGCTTTTTGCCAGACCACGACCTTTCGTTTCAGAAACTGGAGTACACCTGCTAGTTGGGGAAGGGCGAAGTTACGCAATGCCCTCATCCCACGCAGTAAATTGGGCTGCTGGTGCCACTGTAGTGCTAATCTACGGAGGCACACGATACTTCCTCTTTATTGCCACCATTGGAATTTTTGTCGGCTTTTCCCGAATCTACAACGGTGTCCATTATCCCACGGATGTACTTGCAGGGTATCTAATTGGCGCTTTATCCGCCTTGGCAACCGTAAACATAATCGATGTTACATGGCGCTACGCTGGGAAACGACTTTTTCCTACATGGTACCAAATATTACCCTCCTTGAAGAATGTTGTCGTCCACGCCAACCAATTTCCTAATAAAGTTGATCCAACCCTTGAAAACCTTCAATGGCTGCGATTGGGTTACTTACTGATAGGAATAACTTTGCTCTTCCGCTTATGGTACATTGCCAAACCTATCATTGAACTCTCATTCGATGAAGCATACCAATGGATCTGGTCACGACATCTCGCACTATCCTACTATAGCAAACCTCCCATGATTGCGCTTGTGCAAAGACTCGGCACATTACTGTGGGGGGATACAGAACTAGGGGTGAGATTTTTCGCGCCAGTGCTAGCAGCAATCGTGTCAATGATAATACTCAAATTTTCCCATTCACTCGGCAAAACCCGACTTGGTGTGCTACTTCTTCTCCTTGCATTAACGACCCCTATGCTAGCTGTCGGATCCGTTATAATGACAGTTGACCCGCTAAACGTCACCTTTTGGACAGCGGCTATGCTAATAGGTTGGCGTGCAATACAACCCGACGGAAAAACCTTACACTGGATTTTGGTAGGAATTTGCATGGGATTAGGGTTTCTCAGTAAGTACACCACCTTACTCCAACTTCTCTCTTGGATAGCAATTTTCGCTTTTAACAAAGAAGCTAGAGTACACCTTAGGCGAGCTGGTCCTTGGCTTGCTTTGCTAACCCTGGCTGCTTCAACTTTGCCGGTTTTGGTATGGAACGCTCAAAATAATTGGATCACTATTCACCATCTTGCCGACCGTGGCGACTTAACTACCTCCATCCATTTTGGCATCAAATACACCTTAGATTTCATCTTCACCGTATGTGGAGTCCTTAACCCAATTTATTTTATTGGGATTTGGTGGGCGATTGTGGCCTTTTTAGTTGAGAGCCGGTGCCGAGCCAACCCACTGCTCCATTTTTTATTCTGGATGTCAATCCCTGTATGGGCATTCTACCTTCTACTCTCCTTTAATACCCGCATCCTCCCTAACTGGATCGCTCCAGCTATTATCCCATCGATGTGCTTAGCTGCACTTTATTGGGAACCCAAACTCTTAAACAAGGTTCCTAAATACGCGCTCCGTGCTGGGTTAATCCTCGGTACCATAGTGGTGATTTTTATGCACGACACGACCCTCCTAACCAGATGGTGCGGAATTACTTTGCCACCGGGTAAAGATCCCTCTCGCCGGTTACGAGGATGGAAAGCAATCGCACAAATCGTGAATGAAAAACGTCTGGATCTGGAAACGACCGCCGGTAAACCAGCATACATAATTTGCGACTCTTATGGACTTACTGGTGTAGTAACCTTTTACATCCCTGAAGCCCGCCAGCGGGTCACAACCAACCCACTCGTTTACTGTCTACGGCGTAACAGGCCATCTAACCAGTTCTACTTCTGGCCCCATTATGACTACACCCAAACTCAAAGAGACCATGACGCAATATTCGTATCGCTTGTAAATCGGCGTGAACTTAGAAACATGAACGAAGATCTACACCCCCAATCCCCACCCGAATTAACACAACAATTTGAATACGTTAAATACCGTGGCACTATACCTATCTACCACAAAGGATCCCTGGTACACAAAATTAGGCTCTGGGAATGTCATTCGCTTAAATGACAACGACTTACACCATAAAACTTCTTCCCACTCAGTGCGATCTAGATTCCACTTTCTCCAGTGGACAAACCTTCCGATGGCACAAAATTGGCCCTAGCTGGTTTGGTATCATTGGTAACAGATCCGTTCTATTGACTCAGCTCACTGATCAAATCCAAGCCCAAACACCACAAACTTGCAAAGATTGGTCGTGGCTAGAGGACTACCTCCAATTGAAATTAAACCACGAATCCATGATTAAAACCATACGGCGGGACGCTTTCATCAGTGAGGCAATAGCTTTGTACCCGGGATTACGGCTACTTAGGCAAGACCCCTGGGAATGCTTGGCATCTTTCATATTATCAAGCGCAAACTCAATACCTCAAATCCAGCGCGCAATTGACCTCCTATGCCAGCGATTTGGCAACCCCATCCCTGGAATCGTGCGGGAAATCCCTGCTCACTCTTTCCCTAAACCCGAGATACTTGCAAAAGCTAAGCTATCTGATCTCACCAACTGTAAAATAGGATTCAGGGCCAAGTACCTAAAGCAAATCGCATTCATCATATCAAAGGGCATAGTGGACTTAAACTCACTTCACAATATACCTACCAAAGAAGCCCGCAGGATACTTACTTCATTGCCGGGAGTAGGACCTAAAATCGCTGATTGCGTGCTGTTATTTGCATACGGACGATTCGAGGTTTTTCCGGTGGACACCTGGATCCGCCGAGCAATGCAGTACTTCTATTTCAGAAACCAACGGACTCCTGACTCCGTAATTAGAAAATTCGCCACTGAGTACTTTGGGAGATATGCTGGCTATGCCCAACAGTTCATCTATCACCACACCCGGACCTCCCTCAGAATACAGCTCTCCCTCGCATTAGCACCGCCAACTAAACACAAGCGCTTCTCCGCTAAACCGCAAGCAAAACACTCACCTACACTCCGACTCTAAACTTGTTGTACCCACGTTCAGAAACGCGTCTCGCCAACATCCTACCTCCACAACAAATGAGATTTTCATCGTCAAATCTGTATCCACCCAATATCTTCATCACTCACGACCCGGGTAATAGACTCAGAAAAATGCAAACATGTATAGGCATAGCATTTACGCCAAACGATTTTTGGGCTCTTAAAAAAGCCGATCTCAGCAACACAATCTGTGTTGTACTAGACGTACTCAGGTTTACTAGCACTGTGGTAACTGCATTAGCATCCGGCGCTACCGGAATCATCCCAGTAAGCGAAATCGCTGAAGCTCTCGAGTTGCGGGCCCAAGACCCAACATTCCTACTCGGCGGAGAGCGAAAAGGCCAACGTATAACCAGTTCTCTCACTGGCGGAGCAGAGTTCGACCTCGGTAATTCACCTCGGGAATATACGCCCCAACACGTCCAGGGGAAACGAATTGTGTGCACAACCACAAATGGTACCCAGGCCATTCGTGCCTGTGCTCATGCTTCCACAGTTTACATCGCCGCCTTGCTCAACATCAAAGCCGTAGTCCACCAACTCATAAAAGACCGCCCTACTAATCTGGTCATAGTCTGCAGCGGGACTGAAAACGAACCAGCCACAGAGGATGTATATACCGCGGGCATACTTTGGGAAGAACTTCAGCAACACCTGCGATTTGACCACGTCTCTGATGGAGTTCAAATCGCTTACCTGACCGCAAAAGCTATAGGGCACGAGCCCAAAAGCATAATACCATATTCCAAAAACGCGCAACGGCTTCTGTCTATCGAGGAACTACGGGATGACGTGCCATTTTGCCTTCGCAGAGATGTGTTCCAGATCGTGCCACGACTTATAAACAACGAAATAAAAGTTCACTAAATCACTCCCCGTTTCCGAGAACACTCCCCCAATCGGCATTCAATGTGTTGCCGCCAATTACCGCTTTTCCAAAGCAAGAAATCTATTCCTATACAGACCCTGTCCAAAGATTATATCACCTTTCAAAATCGCTATAATCTGCGAAGGGACCTTTTGGCTACCTGCGAAACTTCAATCCTTATATCAACGTGAGACACGATCAAAATACACTGCCTCACTCTTACGTTTCATGCTGGATTGGGGCCTCCCGCACCCACGCCGGCCAAGGATAACTTCCAGGCTTTATCACATATTCAACCCCTGTTTCTCCTCCCGTCTGACACATAACAACGCCACGTGCCAACTCACCCACTACTCTCAACCGGTGCCAACCCGCCTGCCTTGCTAATGCAACCGCAGTAGCTCCACCCTCCGCATAAACACGCTTAATTCGTGTGCGATGCAAAACATCCACAGTTACCATCGATAACCAACTGGACAACCGGGCCCCAACTACACGATCAGACACTAAGGGTAACCCAACCGAAAGTATTACCCGGGGTACATCTTCCAAAGCATTGCATATCTTCTCACTAACTTGCTGTACTCGATCCTGCATTGGATCATTTTCCAAAGCCTCCCGCGGAAGACCTATTACGCGCACTCCTCTTCGCGCTTGTTCCGCAATAAAATCCACGGTTGTCTTTGACGCACTCCCGCAAACAAACAATTCACGGCTTACGGTTTTAGCCTCCGCATGCTCCAAGCACCCATCCACTCCAAACACGGCTTCCGCAGATAACCCCCCATGCATAACCAGACACGCACTAAAAAAATCTGAACCCCCTGCAGGTAAAACTTCTTTCCTCACTTTTCTCGCCCAAAATAAAACGTCGTCGATATCCTGTGCTTCACCGATTATCACATCGGCAATTGGCCACTTCATTCGACTTGTCAAAGCCAAGCGCAATCCCGGAGGACATTCCATCAGCTCAGTCACTTTATCGTTGAGCCGAGGATACTCTGGATCGTGTCTAAACTGCGTAAAACTTATAGGCTTGCCGTTTATAAGATAGCGGCCACCAACAATTGTTCTCCCGAGGGTTGGGTTACAGGGCACCAATAAACATTGGGGGAAACCGAACACCTGCATTAACTCACGAATCTCAAAGAGCACAGGCCCACGCAGCACCGAATCCACCTTTTTGAAAATAAATCTTGGGCTTAATTCTAAGGCAAATGTCGCAGCTATCCTAACTTGCACCATTGCATCCTCAGGCGAGAGCCCTCTTGAATCCGTATCCACGCACACCACATCAGAAGCACTTTGCAACACAGGTACTTCACAACCCCGGGAAAGCAAAACCACTTGGGAAGTAATACCACATGCAACTGCCCTACCAGCCAATTCAGCGGCCCCAGTTAGATCATCGGCAATTACCACGATAGGACCTTTGGTGGGAACGGCGACCATCCTATCGAATTACTGTTGTAGCTCGACCTAGATACATTCGGACCGCCACTTTGATCGCTTGGAACAGGCTGGTTGGTTTTGCTAATCCCCGCCACGCAATATCAAAAGCCGTACCGTGATCCACTGAAGTGCGGATTATAGGAAGGCCTAATGTGATGTTTACCCCCACATCAAAAGCTAACATCTTGAATGGTATATGCCCCTGGTCATGATACATCGTCACAAATGCGTCATAGTTGCACCGCATGAATGGCGTAAACGCAGCGTCAGGCACAAGCGGTCCCTCTGCCGTTATACCTATTTGCCGAGCCCGGGCAATCGCAGGCTTGATCAACTGTTCCTCTTCGCCGTATCCGAAAAGGCCGTTTTCACCTGCATGCGGATTCAAGGCGCATACCCCAATTCGTGGTTCCCGCCTTAACATCCAACGCATTGCGTCAGCTGTTAGACATATCACATCAAAAATCCGCTCCTCAGATAAATGCTTCACAACATCCGCATACCCGACGTGGGTTGTGACCATGGTTACCGTTAACTCCTCAGACCACTGCATCATACAAGTCCGCTTTGCTCGGGTCAGGCTTGTAAAAATCTCTGTATGACCTGGATAATTAATCCCAGCTGCATTTAAGGCCTTCTTGTTTATAGGACCGGTAACCACCGCCGCCACCTTCCCTGCCAGAGCGTCATTAATCGCACACTGAATAAACTCAAACGCAGCACGGCCACAAGCAGGGTTAACTGTGCCCGGCTCAAACGAAATAACCTCCCCTTCTAAGACATCAATCAAAACCGGTCCTAAGGGATGTAAACTGCGTCGCCATTCAACCAGGCTTATAGTTGGGATATCCCGTGGGACAAGACCTCTGCTTCGCAACTGATCCCATACAGTGGCGCTGCCAAAAATTACCGGTGAGCACAAATCAAGGATGCTACTTTCAGCAACTGCTTTGGCACAAATCTCGGGCCCAACCCCAGCAGGATCACCCATTGTAATTGCAACCACCGGCTTTGTTTGCAATTCCATGAACAACCCTCCATTTGTCAAAAGGTCAATTCCAAGAAGTTCACGTTCCAACTTGCGTACCTAACACCACGGTGCGAAATTCAGCAACCACTTTTTCCGACTCCGCATTATCCAATGGTAAGATAGGTGGAAGCGTCCATCGTTGGCACCATTCGTTCGACGCTAGGATAGCTTTTAAAGCAGCGAGCGACTGGCCCAAAGGCCGGCCTTTTTGATATGTCGCTGCCGCGGCGTTCAGTACCCCAAATAATTCTCTGGCCCTATTAAACCGACCGGCTATGCATGCTTCGTAAAATTCTACGCATACACGCGGTATGATATTCCCAACACTAGGCACAATCCCACTTGCGCCGCGTGTCATCCCTTCGTACATCAAAGCCCCAACCCCCACCAAAATTGCAAATTGATCGCTACCCCCAAACCTTTCCAATAAAGTCTTCAGCCTTGTGAGGTCATTTTCTGAGTCCTTCAACCCTATCACTGACGGATATGCTGCAAACTCCTCAACTATCTCTAATGGGATCGAACAATGGGTTGTAGCAGGGATGTTGTACAGAAGCACCGGCCCGTAAATTCTATTAATCGTGCGATTAAACCAATTACGCAGTTCCTGAACTGTTAGCGGATAGTAATTAGGTGCTGTTAGCACCACCGCGTCCACACCCATTTCAAACGCGTGATTAGCAGACGCCACAACAGTGTCTAAACTGTTCCCGAACACTCCTACATACACCGGTACACGACCTTGAATAGTGGAGATCGCCTCTGAAATTACCCGACGTTGCATCCACTCAGGCACAGAAGGGCCTTCTCCTGTGGTGCCCAGCAAAAATATTCCATGCGTACCAGCTCCGATCTGTAAGTCTATCAACCGATGTAATGCCTCCACATCCAGCTCCCCCGTTTGTGTAACCGGGGTAACCAACGGGACAATCACACCTCGCGGTTTAATGTTCACTGTCATACGCCAAAATAAAATCCCACGCCCCTATTAAACACCCTAATTGTTAAAACGCCAGTTGATATATTGCAAGAGCGTCGCTCTCCGTAATCAGACGTGGATTATTCCCTAACAAGCGGCTAACACGCATCGCCGAAGCTGCTAATCCCGGTAGGGTTTCCCAGGTTATTCCAACGTCTCGCAACCGATTAGGCAATCCCAAACCAGAAACAAATCCACACAACACATCCTTTGTTTGTTCGGGTGTCAATACTGCGACATCATCTACGGGCAAAAGGCCTAACTCACGCAACACCCGAAAGTACCGATCTTTCATCACCTGGAAATTAAAATAGACCACATAGGGTAACATCAAAGCATTTGCAACCCCATGTGGAATCCCAAATCGCCCATTTAAAGGATAAGCTAAGGCATGAACACCTGCCGTGCCCACGGGCCCGAGACATAACCCACCAAAATAACTCCCAATCAAGGTCTGCGTACGGGCTAAAAGATCCGATCCATTCTGCACAGCCTTTGGCAAACCAGCAGCTAAAAGACGTATTCCAGCCAATGCAAATTCGTCTACCATCGCATGTGCCCGGCGATTTGTGTATGCTTCGATACAATGCACAAGAGCATCCATCCCCGTAGCAGCCGTCACACGAGGTGGGACACTTACGAGCAATTCAGGATCCAGTATCACATAGTCGGGTAATAGGTATCGACTAATTATGGCTTTCTTCTCAAGCGTTTGCTCATCAAGGATAATTGCATTAGGTGACGCTTCGCTCCCAGTCCCAGCTGTGGTAGGAACACAAATTAGTACAACCTTGCGCGCGGGTACTGTATCCGTGCCAAAATACTCGTGCACGGGGCGATTATCTTCTGCCAACACACTCACAATTTTTGCGACGTCCATGACGCTTCCGCCACCGATCCCAATCACTAGATCTGGCTTTGTTGTCCGTGCACATTCCAACACCCTGATCAAATCAGAAACAGTAGGCTCACGATCGACAGAAGGCGCCTCAACAACCTCCAGCCCAAATCTTTTTATCCCGGCAAACACGCCTTCTAGCAAAGGTTTAACATTGGACGTCGTGACAACCAAACAACGCCTAATGCCTAGCCCCTGCAACATTGTCGGGAGCTCAGAAATGCTGCCGGGACCACAAATCACCGAACCCGCCTGGTATAGTTGTATCCGATCCATAATCAACCTGAAGTTTCAACCCAATGTTCCTTCTTCTTGAGCCATCCCCATAAGGTCAGCGAATATATATCTTTATCGATACGACCACCACATACCAAACTCGCTAAATAACCAACTGCAACAACAATCACGTGCCCCAGAATACCTACTGTAATTCCAGGAAAAGGGCAATTTAGTACACCCAAATCCAAAATTCTCCTTTCTCCGCCTGTAAGCACACCCCAAGCTGTGAAAATTATGCATGCTGCAATTCCAGTCCATAATCCTAGCCTATTTGCTCGCGGACTTAAGAATGCAAGTATGAAAATCCCAGCAATTCCAGCGGTCAAAATTGACGACACTGTAAAGTACAAAGACAAAGTACGTTCTCCTGCCAAAGCAATCACTATAGCCACAGCTATGGTCGCAATGCCGCTTAGTAACACTACAATCCGACCCACCAAAAGCCGAACTGGGTCGGTTGTCCCAGGCCAAAACCTCCGAAAATAATCTTCCACACACACCGCAGAGAAACAGTTCAAATCCGAGGCAATGGTCGACATGCCAGCTGCCATAAGGGCAGCCATAAATAATCCCGCTATCCCAACCGGCATGTGTGAACCAACAAAATAAGGAAATACTTTATCGGGTTTGTCCACATGTGGGGGTAAAGCCTCACCCGACAATTGGTAATACGCCCAAAGCAATGTCCCGATCAACATAAACAGCATCCATGCAGGCAAACACATTAATGCGCCCACTGATACTCCTTTTAATGCGTCTTTGTCAGTGCGAGCCACGAGGTATCTTTGGACAATTGTTTGATCTCCAGCATACTTTTGCAGGTACCAGAAAAACCCGTAAAGCGCCATTACCCAAAAACCCTTTCCGGTTAAATCAAATTTCATGTCGCCCAATCCAAACTTTCCCTGTTCCCATGCCAATGAAAGAGCCGCTCCAGGCCCCCCTGGTATCACAAACAATAAATAGCCCAGACACAAAAACGTGCCCAACCACATAATGATCCCCTGCACAACCTCAGTCCAAATTACCCCCTCAATACCACCCGCCAATGTATAAGCCACCGTGACAACACCCGTAAGTATAATGAGAGTGATCAAGTCCCAACCTGTAATACTATGGATCGTCAACGCCAATAGAAACACAACAAAGCCCATTTTTGAAAAATGCCCAATCAGAAAGCCAAGCGCTGCGTAAACACGAGCTCCGTACCCAAACCGTTTCCCAAAATACTCGTACGCGCTCATTCCTACTACTCGCCGGTAAAACGGGATTACCACCGTTCCTACTAACAACAGCACCACAAGTACCATGAAACCTGGTACTAACTCTCGCCAGTCTCCAGCGAACGCTGAGCCAGGATAGGCCACAAATGTAATGCTACTTATTAACGTAGCAAAAAACGAAAAAGCCATCGCCCAATGTGGAATGGAACGCTTAGCCACAAAATAAGCTTCGGTGGAAGTCTGTCGACGCCAAACCCGGGTGCCAATCCAAGTGACCATTCCCAAATATAGAACAATCACTATCAAATCCAGCCAACGCACACCCATACTCCGTTCCTCCTCGCCATCACTCCGAATCCAGATTAAACTCCCCTAAGTTCAAAGGATATTTGCCATATTGGCGAACCAGCGACACAATATAATCGTACGTGGGGCCCGCAACTGCGCTGGTTACTGAATGATCCGACATGAACACGTATCCCCCACCCCGAGCTGCATTCAACTTCCGCAATACTTCTACCCTAATCTTCCCCGGATCGTTTGTCTCCCAAACCGTAATATCGCTGTTACCACAGAACGCTATCCGATGGCCAAAACGATGTCGAAGCTCTATCACATCCAAGCCGGCTTTAGCTTCCAGTGGATTCAGTCCATCAATCCCAATCTCAATAAAATCTTCAATAAGCGGCCCCACATTGCCACACCCATGGTAAATAACTGGTAATCCATAAGCATGTGCAGCTTGTGTTATTTTGGCCACCCAGGGCTTAAAATATTCTCGCCAATAATCAGGCGAGAAAAAAGTCGTTCGTCTATAGGCTACATCCCCCCAAATTACAAAACCATCCAACCAACCTGCCCCAGCTTCCATTTCAGCCTGCGCCATCTGAAAATAAAACTCGCCAATGCGGTTAATAATCTTCCCCATGCGCGCAGGACACTCTCCAATCCACAATAACGCATTGTGCTGGCCTACCAATCGAGTTAGACATTCACTAACTTCAATAATGCTTCCGAATACAGGAAACTTTGGCCATAACGACTTGACCGTTTCAATCCATGGCGGGCTGTTCCGCTGGAAGCCATCACCAACACCAGCTATCTGATTATCGCCTTCACTAAAAAATCGTCGCCGATCTGCAGGATCATCGAATTCTGCCCCTTCAAGCTTATCGATGGAATTAATTTCCCATGCAATCATCTCTGGCATTGGAAACTGAAAATGTTTTCTGATGGTTGCCCCAAATCCAGTCTTTACCACCACTTGCGTTTCGTCCTCATGCACCACTTCAAAGGCCCTAATCCAAGGATCCATATTGGGCACTGTCACCACAAAATCCAAATCATAATAATGGTATGGGTCGGTATCCGGTGAAAGTCCCAGCTCTTGTCGCCAGCGTTTTATAAACCCACCCCAGAAAAAATCGCTAATAGGCACTCTATCTGGCTCCTTGTGGTGTAATGCGGCAATGAGACGCTGGAGTTTGCGGACTGTATTTTGGGGTCGGTCCATATGCATGATAGAGTTTTAAATCCAACCTTACACATTCTCGTTCATACCAATCCATACGCAAATATACCCCGATGCCACAAGGTAGGATATATTCTGCCCATTACTTTGTCCAGTCACTCTACTTGCCAAAGTTCAAACTCGCCCCCATACAAGCATTCGGAAAGAACATCCTGAACCATAAAATCCCGTAAAAATCCAAACGGGGTTTCCCATCATGCAGATCCTGTCACCACGAGACCCAAAAGCCTTCCCAAAACCCAACCCACACAAAGTAAAATGTAACCAGGAATTCAATTCCCACCAATTCTGAGCGTGACGTTAGAATACAGCGATTTTCCGGGCCGCTTGCACATCCAGCACACCCAATAAGTCAACACTGTCAAAAAACCAAGTTATTACACCAACCCCGCAGGCATATTCTCTAAACATTTCAAATCTCTTTTGGGCCTTTACTCATTTTACTACCACAGGAAGTTCTGGCTCTTTTCCTTCCCACCCACCAACCGAAAAGTAGCCCGCCTAAGGCCCATTGCGTGACAATCGCATAAGGGATTGCACGCTCTACAGAAAAATTTTCCCACAACGGAATCCGCACCATAAACAACACAAACACCAGTGCTGGCGTATGTAGTCTTATAAACAGCCAGTCTACAAAAGTTGGATACTTTGCAGCCGCTAAATCTGCTACAGCCAAAATAAGAATGCCTACTGCAGCCCCAAGAACTAAACCTAACCATGGCCAACTTTTTACCAATTTTCCCATAACCAATCCTGGAATTTAAAGCATAGGTTATCACTTGCCAGCGGGGTTGCCAAAAATTTCGCTTTCCCCCAAGTTGTCCGTAGAGGGGACAAACGCACAGCTAGATCCCCATAAGATCCTCTATTGATTCCTGCGCATCACCAAATCAAATTACACCATTCTCACTTTCCATATTTACGCATCACAGTCAGAATATAGCCACGATCCACACCGTGGGTGAAGCAGCAGATTGCGCCAAGTGAATCCCCCAACAATTTGCGATTGTTATTCAAGCTGCAGCCGGTAGAACCTATAAGGTTCGCCTGGGATCACCGCATTCGTAATTACAAGCGAACCATCAGGATTGAAAACATTGGTTTGAATCCGCTGCCAGTTTTGCACTGGTAAAGTAACGTTGGTAGAGCTTAACAAGTGGCATCTTGCCCCAGCCAAGCCATTTGAAACCGAAATGACAATGTTGGTAGTAATCATCGAGACAGAACTTATCCGAATCGCGGGTGCAACTCCTGTGACAACACGTAACACCCCATCCTGGGTCAAGGTCGAGGTATCCCACGCAAGGCCTGGCCCCGGAACAGCGGGTGAAATTTCTACGAAACTACCAGCGTAACTAGCCGCTTCGAACAGCTTAATCGAGTCGCCAGCAGTCAGCGCATCGCCACTCAATACCACATGCAGTTTCCCACCGTAGTTTAGTTGGCCACTCACTTGTAATTTATCCGCTGTAATTACTGTACCGGACTTAGCAACTTTTAGCTGGATTGTGCCCTGGTTTATCAGGGACCCATTGATGTTTAGAGTGCCATTACCTTTGAGCGTTTGCGTAGGCGCTAAAGTCAGTGTGCTATCGACCCTACCTGTGACGTCCAGAGCAGCCCCGTTCTCAAGGATTACATTTAAAGAATTGCTTATAGCACCAAGCCCAGCCAAGGCCAAAGTGCAACCGGAGCCAACGATGGTGTCACCCGAGTAAGTATTCACGTTGGTTAACGTCAGATATGCTCCATCTTTCAAAGCAAGTGACACACGGCGTGTCCCCGCGCCAATAGTGTCCCGGATAACGCCCCCGAATAGTGAGGTATTGGGCCCAGCCAATGTCAGCACCGAATCTGAGTCAGTGCTACTGTTTCCAATTATGCGGGTTGTAGTGCTAAGGGTAACAATTGCCGCCAATTGCTGGTTAAAACCGGCAAGGTCAAACGTTTCATCGGCTACACCTCCAAGCCCAAACACAAGGGTGCAGTTTACTGGGAGCGCATTGTGAATACCGAGTTTAACCGTGCCGCTGGTAATATTATTCGTAGCAAAAGAATGACCACCGACAGCGAAGATCCAAGTCGCACCGTCGTCAATCGACACGCGGGTCATTTGACTATTAAGCAGCATAGGTGCTGCAATAATACCGGTACAACCAGATCCGCTTGTACCGCCGCCACCTGTGCCCCGTAAAATTAACACTCCGGTGAAAACCTGGTTTGTAACTGGCCCAGCGATCATGAAAACGGCACCTGGTTCGGTACCAAAGTTAATTGTTCCTTCGAATCCTGTGAATGCGATTGGGCCTGCCCAGATGTTTGTGACGCCACCTGTACCACGGCTAAACAAGGCCGATCGTGTACTCGCGTCTGAAGGCAAGCCTACCCAGACATTAGATAGTGCTGTTCCATCGGCCAAAGTAATCCGGGTGCCCGTGATACCGGCCCCGCCAGCGGAGGTGTATACGGGGATAGTTGTCAGCGATCCTAGTGCTTTCGGATGACCTATGATTAATTCACCGTCGTAGACCCCTGCGAATCCGCCAAAATTATTTGCAGCCGCGAGCTTCCAGGCACCTGGACCATTTTTAGTAAGGAGCCCATTGCGGAGATTTAACGGGCCAGCGATTACTCCTAGGCTTCCATTATCTCCAGTCAATGTTAGGTTTGCATTAACATTAGCCCCATTGACACCTGCTTCATTGCTGAGGATCAGCGTTGCGTTTCCATCTACGTGGAATTGAGCGTCACCAACTAAAGTTATTGGGCCAGAATAGATGGTTCTTCCTGCGCCTCCTTTTCGAAGCGCATGGCCACTCAATATGAGGGGTTCCTCAACAATATCAATATTTGCGTCAATATAAAGTAGCCCACCATTTGTAACAAACGTTCCTGAGTTAGTGGCGCCCAAGGCACATGGATGTCGCGGGTGCAACACACCTGCTTCAACAACAGTTGGTCCAGTGTAACTATTGCTACCAGACAGTACGAGCTCGCCGTACCCGGATTGATACACCGACCCACTGCCGGTAATTGGATTCGTCACTCCTAATGCATCTGCGCGATTGAAAGCCAGCTTGGAATTATTGGTGATTGCACCACCTGCTATACTGCCCGTGGTTCCCCCGTTGCCCACTTGGAGCACACCCCCTGAAATCAACACTCCAGAAAAGATGTTGTCGTTATCCAGGATAAGAGTGCCAGTCCCAGACTTGGTCAACAAACCGTAACCGATCGTTCCTCCTGTGAAGGTGTAATCTTTAGATGCGCTTACCGTAATACTACCCGGGTAAACAACACCAGAGATATTAATTGGCGGATGGTTATTGCCTAAGTCGTTAAATATGACGTGGTCACCTGTGTAGAAATACGCAGGCGCACCGTTCTGGACCCAATTTGCTGTGATTCCTGTATCCCATACATTGGCCACACCATCACCCACCCAAGTAAGCACTGCCGGTACTCGTGCAACTACGAGTTGAATCTCTTTCACTGCAGTGTTGTTGGTCACCACAAAGCCCGGCGGCACTTGGAAGTTTCCAACATTTCCTGAGAATGACCCGTACTTAAAGAGTGTGTATGCACCAACACTTGGCACACCTTGGAGGTAACTCAAATTGATCGTAACCGGCCCATTTACAATTAAAGCTCCACTTACCTCGACTTCGTCGTTCGCCCCTGACACAGAATCCGCTGACAAATCAAAAGCAAAGGTGCTATACCCATTTAGTGTAAGATTTCCGGCTATCTTGAGCATGCCCGCAGCGTTTGTCCCACCTGGATTGATAACGGCGCCGAAGCTATCGCTTACATTACCCTGGATAGTCCCCTTACCGTTGAGCGAAGCGCCTGTGCCAAGGGTTAAACCTCCACTCAACCCGGAAACATCCAAAACCGCACCAGAGGCAACCTCAATATTGGTCACAGTAAATGGACTGGCATTACCTGTGAGCCGCAAGGTACCCTTGTTGACTATGAGACTACCACTTATGCTAAGGGGTCCTGAAAGCGTGACCGTGCCGGCTCCAAATTTAGCTAGTGTAAGGCCGTACCCACTTATACTTCCAGCGAAAGTACTATTGGCATCGTTGAATCCCAACCTGAGTGTTCCACCACCGACCGAACTTGTCACTTCACCAGATCCACTCAGGCCATTTATGGAGAGGCTAATTCCATTGAGGTCGAGTGTAGCACCTGGGTTGATTATGACGTTGCCTTTCCCAGGCCCACTAGGGATAGCGCGTGAGTTATTGACCTGCAACGTACCTGCCTTGATTATTGTATCACCTGAATAATCGTTAACGCCCCCACCCAAGGTAAGGGTGCCATTGCCATCTTTTACAAAAGTACCTGTACCACCCCAGTTGTCCGAGATCTGGCCATTGAATGTAAGTTGATTCCAATCTGTAACGCTAATTGTTCCAGTTCCGGCACCTTCGACAGGTCCAATCCGAATACCCCGAGTGGATTCCAAAGTAAACGTTGCGTCTGCTTCGAGTGTGCCGCCGTCGATGACTATATTTTCAGGTTGATAACAAGAGAACGTGCCATTTCGGCTAGGGCCACCAAATCCACCCAAAGCCGCCCCTGTGGTAATTCTAAGCTTTCCCTCCTTAATTACGGTTCCAAGCCGATAAGTATTGCCCTGGCTGGCTAGGACAAGTGTGCCTGGGCCAGTTTTAACCAGCCCACCAGCATTTGCCAAACCAATGAAAGGCGCCTCGGAAACTTCTCCATAAAGGGTAAGTGTACAGTTGGTGGCTACTTTGATGGTGCCCATCCCATAACCAACAACTGGCCCCACCATCACAGGGTTTTGTAATTCCACGTTACCTACTACTTCCAGGGTACCGCCGTTGATTAGTACTGGTCCTAATCCGAGGTTCGCAGCGCTCGAAATCACAAGCGATCCACAAACGATATAGTTAGTACCCGTATGTAGGTTGTTACCATTCAAAACAAGTGGACCACTACCACTCTTCGTTACCGAAACCGGAGCTGACCCATTGTCAATAATTGTGGCGTTTATCGTGACTGGGTTAGTGGAGTTATTAATTATAATGATTTCGCCGGCAGAATTATCTACACCACCTGCCGTTAATGACCCACCGCCGGTGGGTGTTCCGATGGTCAATCCTTGGCGACCTACTGGAACAAGTATTCCACCAGTCGGCCCTAGCCTCAGTATCTTGCCACCAGTTTCAATTATAGCTGCAACGGTGGTATTCTGTAAAAGCGTATTTACAGTAGTTACATCTGCAGCTAGGGTCAGGTTGCCGCCGCTTCCCGAACTATTCAAACGCACATTCGCAGTCGGATTGTTAGGAATCGCACTGCCCGTAGCTGGGATATCAGCGTAGGCGGTATAAATACCTATCGCCCCATCATTTCCCCCAGTCGTGTTTACCGCCCAGTCGCTACCATTTACAGTTGCAAAACCTCCCAGGATTCCATTGATGTTTTCCGAGTCGGTATCAGCTATTCCAACCGTTTCAAAATCAATTGTCCCGCCTGCGTGCCGGAAAATCCTGTTTAACCGCAATGAGCTCGATCCACTTGCACGAGTGATCTTTGTATCTCCAGCCACAATTACATTTGACGCCACGGTTTCAACAGAGGAACCACCGTTTAGAGTCAGCGTGCCCCCAGAAAGATATAGTGCCCCTTGGCTCGAAAGCTTACCAACGTTATTTGCAGAATAATCCAAGATGAGCTTCCCTCCACTCAATCCATAGGATCCAACAAATGAATTGTTGCCTGAAAAGGTCCAAGTACCCGGACCAGCTTTAACCACAATGTTACTCCATGCGGCAGCGCTTCCCCCCATAAATGCACCTGCATAAAAGCCAGTGCCGCTCCCGTCCAAAACTATTGTCCGCGCACCAGCAGTCTGAATTGTCATATCCCCACCCACAGTTAAGCTCCCAGCTCCATGCACAGATATCCGGTACTGAGTACCACCAGCCCCCAGTGTTATCGGCCCGCCCAATGCGTTATTCCCACCATAGCTCACAAATGCAGGAGTTACATTGTTTCGACCTGGCCACGTGATTGGGTTGGTTAGTGTTACCCCACCTACAACTTCTAACCTCGGACTCGTAGCATTGCCTTGTGTGTTGAATTGAAGAGTGCTGTTCCCTAAAGCGGTATTGGACATAGCCCGCACCGCACATGTTGTGTTTGCTGGTCCTTGGTTATCCTCATTGTTGGCATTTTGTCCGATATTAAGTGTTCCTCCGAAATTGTTATTGCCCGCTAATGTCAATACTCCACATGGCATATTTGGCGCCCCGTGGCTAATAGTGATTCCAACTCCCGTAATTGGGGCAGTAATTCCAGCATTCACAGTCGCATAGATATTCCGATTGGTAAGAGCCAATGTAAATCCATCACCGACAATGGTATAATTACCAGCCCCTGGAGCATTAAACCGGATGTTTGCACAAACGATGGGCTCGCCCAACACAACTGTGCCAGCTTGGTCCGAACCCGAACCAAATATCGCACCGTTAGGGATAGAATTGTTCCAAATTGTATTGGCAGATCCTGTCCACCACGTGTTGGTGGTGGTAGACCAAACACCGGAACCGTCTTGAGTCCCTGCTAACGTAGGATCAGCATCCCAGATGAGGTTTTGGGCTAGTGCCCCATTACAAAAACTGGCTAAGAGCAAAAACACCACACCTAACTTCCAGCACCGCGTTTTCATAGGTATTTGCAGGTTATAATTAAACTCATAATAAACCGGCCTTCACGTATGGCAATCGTCCAAATGGATGAGTAAAATTCATCCTTGGCATAGTTCCCCCCCCATAAAAAGTCGCTTTCCTCCCTTCAAAACCCCCTAAACCAAAAATTCGATAGCAAGGGCAATACGATACACTAGAGCACAATAGCCTAG
>CAZZJO010000068.1:0-3107 GCA_964654645.1 uncultured Verrucomicrobiota bacterium
GGCGGTAGCGTGGTTGGCTACCAACTTTGTGGTGTACCGGGTTGGGTTGTGGTGGATAGGTTGGCACAGGCCTTGTGGGTGCCTGGGCAACCTAACGGACTTGTTGGGCATCTCGCCGCATACAGCGGACACGATCATGAAGCTGGTGTTGGCTTACCTGTTGGCAGGCAGTTACTGGCTTCTGTGGGGCAGTCGGCGTCGCTCGCATGTGGCGGCGCCCTTGGAGCTACAGGCAGGAGCGTATGGCAATGGAGACAATCTCTGAAAGAGAATCGCAAGTTGGACAAACAAGTGGCGCAGGGCGGCAGCATGCTAAATGTCGCGTTTGGATATGTGATTTGGCTTCACACGGTTATGTTCTCAATGTTTCAATTTGTGGGGCAGAGTAAAATGCGAGCGGAGTGGTTCAGCATCGAGGCTTCAGTTTCGGGCCAGCGGGAGAAATCTCCTCGCATAGCGCGCGGTGAATTTCCGGGCAAACCGGCGTGGTGTGTTGCGATGGCAATTGTCAACTTGGCGCTTTTTTCTTGGAATAGCTGTCAAGGTGTGACGGTTAAGTTCGAAGGCGAACTGGAACGTTGCTTCCGGAGCGAAGGTACCCCGAAGGTTTTCCTGTTTGAAGGTGCCACCTCCGAGTCTAAGTGGATTTTGAAGATTTACGAAGAGGGCCGAAAACAACAATTCGGTCATTATGAATACGGGTTTGATGAAACCAATCAATTCACCCTCGAGTATGTTAATCAAGAACCGTTTCATATCGCGGTGGCGAAGCCGCGTTACATCTTTATAAACGGGGATGTAAGTCCGCGAACTATTCCTTATCATTCGTACACACATCTTCATGTTTACTGGCTGGCATTTAGGTGTTGTGTGTATGCGAATGAGCGTGTTCCTGAGTTGCCTAGGAAGTTCGTGTATCACGGCGTAGAGCCAAGCAATTCAATTAAGACAGTTTATGTCTATGCGGTTAGCAACGCCAACGAGGTAGTAATCGACGAGATTTTAATCCTCAACCCGGGTCTATTATATACATCGAAGGGTCTTGGTGTTCCCTACCCTCCTCCTTACGACAAGGGGTTTGTTGACGCACGGTTCAAGGTTTTGGAGCGACAAAAAATAGGCTCACTTAGTATTCCCACCATCTTTGAATGGCGGGTTTATGCTCCAAGGAGTGGAGGTTTGAGTTCGAATGACCTTGATGTTCTTTACTGGGTTCGGGGCAAGGTCACAAAACTATCGGCGGCCGAGGAAGATTTCTCGGCTGTTCCAGAAACTCCCAATAATCTGGAAATGGTAGTGACTGATTATCGAATCCAAGAGCAAAGCGGTGTGTCGGGGGCAACGTATATTTCGCGAGGTCGTTTTTTAAAACCGGATGAGGCGGAGTTCCAGAAGCATGTAAATCGAATACGGGCGTCGTCCGCATCTCAGTCCCGAAATCCTGCTGTTGCGAGGGCTATTGTTGTTGGTTTTCTGATTGTTAGTTTTTGTACCGCGCTTCTGTTGTTAAAGATGCGGCGGTGTAATTAATGAGACCCGGATTGAACCGCGCCCGGTCCGGAGGTTATCAACGACGGCGCGCTAAACAAAAAGGATCGCAAATGAAAATGAGACATATTGAAATGAAACGAAATAGGTTCGAGCGAAGCCTCTCGCTCGCTCACGGCGCAGTTGCAATCGCCTTAGCTCTAGCAACTGTCGCGGCTGGAATTTGCCCAACCGCTAAAGAGGGCAGCACTAATTGTGGGCCCTCTGCGGAACCAAACTGTAATTTATCGGTAGCGCCTCCCTGCAAGACGGGCGGAGGATCAGTGGTGTGTTGCAAGATTTCAACCCCTTCCAATCGCAAGCCAGGTATCTGCGGTCTTCCGCACGACAAAACGACGAAATGTGAAATTATTAGTAATGTTGTCGCGGTTGTCTACGAGTGGTTTGAGGTACAGACAATCACGAATGGGTGTGATTGCGATTTGAAAAGGCTGTTGGGTGCTTGTGTAGACTTAGTTTCCTGTCCAATATCTCAGCAGACCGCCGACACAGACGGTTGTGTGCAACCCTAAACCGTAAAGACGAGCGCATCAATTCCATATAAATTTGGCACCGCCCACATTGGTAGGGGGCAAAGGAATAGCCATGAGTGGGGTCACGCAGGCAGCAAGCGAAGTGACCACAGCGAGAGGCGAAGTGAATAATGCCTTGTCCAGGATCGTCACTTTCAGCCCTGGAGTAATTCTTGCCCTCACCGGGTTGCCAGGATGTGTGGTGCCATTGGTTCTGCCCAGGCGCTGGGTGTGGCGGACCCGATCGTAGGCATTTCGTTTCGGCATTTGCTGCTGGCAGTTGGTTTGCTTGAGTTGTTCATAGCGTTTTTCTGCCTGTTTACGGACAAGCGGCAGTTCAGCCTGCTGGCGGTAGCGTGGCTCGGAACGAGCTTTGTAGGGTACAGTTTTTTGTGGGGGATTTACCGGCCTTTGGTGTCGTAACCTATTGTGCCACAGGCAGTTAGAGCATGTGAAAAAATTAAAAAATCCCTATTGACTTTTTTTTTTTCGTGTCAACAATGGGTGCAGAGTGTTGGTAAAAATGGGTTAAGCTATGCCTACCAAAGTCGACAGGACCGGGATGTTGGTAGGGATGCGAGGTAGGATGAGACTTGCCTTGTTTATTCTTTCTGAACCATTGCGAGGGATTAGGTTGGGGTATGCGAAGCGGTGTATTCTAAGCGCTATCATTGGCCTGCCAATGCTTTGGTGTGGTGTCTGCCAAGGTGTTGGTTTTATGGTTGAGGGCAGACTGGAATATTATCCCCCTCAGAATGCGCCAATGAAGGATTACTTGTTTGAAGGTGCCATTTCGGAGGAGAAGTGGATTTTGAAGATATACGAAGGAGGCAAGAGAAGGCAGAGGGGACATTGGGAGCACGGGTTTGAGGGCACTAACGAATTTACGCTCTACTACGTCAATCAGGAGCCATATGAAGTGGCTGTAAAGAAGACGAATTTTGCGTTTATCAACGGGGTTGTAAAGCCACGGACCAGTCCTGCTATATCGCAATTCACACCCGTTCATGTTTTCTGGTTTGCATTCAGATGTGCGGTATATACGAA
>CAZZJO010000069.1:0-2913 GCA_964654645.1 uncultured Verrucomicrobiota bacterium
CGTCCCCGTGCGCAGCTACGCGTGGGGCCTGGACCTGTCAGAGACCCTCGAGGGCGCCGGCGGCGTCGGTGGGTTGTTATGGATTTGCAATTTCCAATCTCCGATTGGCCATCATTTTGCGGCGTACGATGGAAACGGAAACGTGGTTGCTCTTGTCAACGCCACCACTGGCACTGAGACCGCGCGGTATGAATATGGCGCTTTCACGGAACCCATTCGTCTCACTGGCCCCGCTGCTGCCCTGAACCCCTTCCGGTTCTCGACCAAGCGCACCTGCAATACCACCGACCTGGTGTTGTATGAGTATCGCGCATACACCCTCCCCCTGGGCCTTTGGCTATCGCGTGACCCCATCAATGAGCTAGGGCTCAATCTCCTGATTCGTAGCCAGAATCCGTTCAACTGGGACGAGGAAAAGAATCTCTACGGTTTCGTCCGCAACAACCCGGGCAGCCACTACGACCCACTGGGATTGTCATGTTGCATTTGTGTGTTTAAGGGAAACATCGGCAAACTAACGATCAACAGCAATTGCAAGGGCGTCTTGTCGATATGGGTGATTGACGAGGGCAGCGCCCCTGCCGCAGGAGCTACCGCCGGCAGCACAGTATCAGCAGACGGCTACGTTCTCGGCGGAACGACCTATAAAATTGACGGCAGCACCTGCGTCGATATCAACTG
This sequence comes from uncultured Verrucomicrobiota bacterium, assembly GCA_964654645.1. Taxonomy (GTDB): domain Bacteria; phylum Verrucomicrobiota; class Verrucomicrobiia; order Limisphaerales; family CAZZJO01; genus CAZZJO01. The sequence goes on from CAZZJO010000069.1 coordinate 682, forward strand.
CGCAGGCGGGAAGATAAGAATATCGTGTTGCGTGAACAATCTGGCGGCAATCATGGGCAAGAAGTGTCCTTACGCTGTTGCCGCTGGCGCTTTCGGCGGACCACCGAAAGAGCCGACACCCGGCTCTACTCCGCCAGTGGCGAAGTGAATGGAGGCTGGTATGAAATCGAGAGACCTCTTGGCATTGGCAATTGTCATTGGATTTTCCGTCGGCTTTTGGCTCTACGGCGTAGGCAGGACGATGCACGAAACCGTCGGATTCAACAGTGCGGCGTTCTGCTTTGGTTTGCTGTTGGGAGTGGTCTTGCCGTCAGTGGTTATTCTTCCTCTCCTCCTCGCAAGAACAGTTTGGCCCAACTTGAAACTGTGGGCGCCGCCGTCGGCTTTCGTCGCCCTTGGTCTTGCATTGCTCGTTGGCAGTTTGCTTTCCGAGTGGTGGATACTCCGCGATGAAAGGAAGTTTTCAGATGAAGCGTCGAAAGCTTCATTGAACAGTCCTTATAGCCGCCCGAGGGTTTGGCCGAACGGGACGTGTAGTTTGGTTTTCATCCCCGGCAAGGGAATCCACGCGACCGATTGAAACACCTTCGCGGTTGTCTTGCACAAAAGGTGAACAGGAATTTAGGCCGCTGTTGCTTGCGGCGAGGAAGGGCAGGCCCTGCGCTCGTGGCTGGTTGCGGGCGGACCACCCGCGCTTGCCGCAGAGCCCTGGGCTGTGTTTTGCTGCGGAATGCGGGAACAGGTTTTGGACGCGATTTTAAAACGGGAATGCGTGCATTTCACTTTTGACCACCGACGACAAGAAACCCAAGAAAATGCCATTATTACTCCACATTCCCACGGCTATGACCCGCGAAAATCCAAGGAATGTTATAAATTGTCCAAAAACTGAAATGCGCCGACCGGAAACGCTTTGACAACTCTCCGCTGGTCGGCAACATTATCTTGCACGAGAATGGGGTGATGGGGAGGATGATCAAAACGGCCCGCGTGAGCGTGAACATGACGATGGCCTATCGGAAAGACTGGTATTTTCAGGCGGAACTGACGGTGGACAACACGGCCAATTCGATCTGGCTGGGGATCACGAACGTTGCGGGGGTGCCGGTGGACGGGGGCGATTACGTCGCGAGCATCGAGACCGGATATGTGTTTGTGGCTAAAACACCTGAAACCTTCACATATGACCTTGACGGAAACATGACCTCCGACGGTCGGTGGAACTACAGATGGGACGGTGAGAACCGGTTGGTCCGCGTCCAAAGTGTCTTATCCAGTCCCGTTGCGTCTCATCGGAGAGTCGAGTGGACATTTGATGCGTTTGGGCGTAGGATTTGTCAGAGGACTTGGATGTGGAACACCAACAGCGGCACATGGCAAGTGACTGAGGACTTGAAATTCGTGAGCGACCCACTATTGTTTGGCCGACACGTGGTCGAGCTGAATGCCACAGATAACGCGCTGATGCGGAGCTACGTTTGGGGCTTGGACTTGTCAGAGACTCTCGAGGGCGCCGGCGGGGCAGGGGGGGTGCGGCGGGGGGCGGTGGGAACCGCCCCACGGGCGCGCGTGGGGGAGAGGAGGACGGGGTGCGGGGCAGCCGCAGGGCCGGTGAGGCGAATCGGCTCACCAAATGGACCATACTCATACCGCGCAGTATCGGTGCCACTGGTGGCGCTGAGTAGAGCTACAACGTTCCCGTTGCTATCATAAGCCACAATGTGGGTCCCACCAGCAGACCCGGAGGCAGTGTGCAGCGTTACCCACAGCAAACCACCTACGCCACCGGCACCATCCATCGTGCCAGAAAGATCAAGGCCCCAAACATAGCTACGGACCAGTGTGTTGTTTGTCCCATTCAGCTCCACAATGTGTCGACCGAATAGCATCGGATCACTGATAAATTTCAAATCCTCGGTCACTTGCCATGTGCCGCTGTCGGTGTTCCACATCCAGGTGGTCTGGCGAATCCGACGCCCAAGGGCGTCATACTCCCATTCTACCCGACGCCAGGAGCCCGTCGGCGTGTCAGACCGGCTTTCTACCTTCACCAACCTGTTCTCAGCATCCCAGGTGTAATTCCATCGACCATCACTGGTCATGTTGCCATCAAGGTCGTACGTAAAGAGTTCGGGCGTCTTTGGCACATACACATTACCTGTAACTGGCGTCTCTCCACTCGCCGTCACTGTCACCTGTTGCCACACTGGTCCTGATGCGTTGTTCACACTC
>CAZZJO010000070.1:0-31720 GCA_964654645.1 uncultured Verrucomicrobiota bacterium
ACGATAGCATATCCACGGTACTGAAGGTTAAGCAGGTTAGTAGCAATTTCCATCTGTTTAGGCGGCAATGCCGGTGGATCCCAACTAAATCCCTGCCAGCGGGATACATTGGGTAAAAAAACCACGTATACCTCAGCACGATCACTAATAGCGCGTTGCCGGGCATAGGCAAGATCCTGGGATAACTGGTGCATAGCCGATCTGATGGCGGACCCCTTCCCGATATCCCGCACGTAAGGCAACGAAACAGCCGCTAAAAACCCAAATATTGCCAAAACAACCAACAACTCAATCAAAGTAAATGCCCACCGATCCCAGGTCTTCCAGAAAGGAGTCCTTTTACACCCTGTGCTGTAGCCTCTTAACATCATTGCCATCCTATCACATTATCTTTGTTAGGATCTTGGTTTGCCGGCTTGCTTATATCATATGACCCGTCAGGCCCAACAGACCAAATCATGAACTGCCCGGAAAAATAAAAGCCTTGGTTTGGGTTTTCCCGTTGCAAACCAAAAAAACCATTTGTAGGATTGAGATGGAGCTGAGGTCGTTTGTAAACCCAGTCATAGCATTTACCGTCGTAATTGAGGTCCAAGGTAATCACATAAGGGTTCCCCCATGGGTCACGATATTGATAATCGCTGATTGACAAGCCTGATTCTGTGGTTCCTGTCGTTTGTTTCGGTTCAAAAAATTTCTTACGTTGTGGGTTTTTCGCATACTCGTAATTACTACCCTTTGGCTCATTAACCAAAATCAGCATCAACCCAGAGTTTCGCGCGATACTCCTGCATTCTGCATCGGCTCCGTTTACCCCGAGCCCAATAGTGATATCTGTTGGGGGATTTAAAGCGGGCCATTCTCGACCAAGGTTATAGTCACCAGGCGGATTTCCCGGATCAGGTAACCTGTTGTATTCCTGCTCATATTGTGAAATTGCCACCGCCAAATTTTTCATATCAACCTTTGCAACGGCAACCTGGGCCTTGCGCCTTGCAATGGTCACCGCTGGCATAAGTAAACCAGCTAGTATAGCAATGATTGCAATCACAACCAATAGCTCGATGATCGTAAACGCATCCGTTGTTTTCGTAGTTGGTTTCATGTGAACCTCCCTTGCTTTACCTTAGAATTACGGGTTCTGGACTCCAGTTGCAAATCCGGTAAATCCGCTTGCCTACAAATATGTCTACCCACAGATCAAATCGATCTGCATTGATCTTGTTGGTGGAAGAGGGATCGTAATTCCACGGGTTTACAATCCGCCCTTCCTTTTCCAGATCATACACGGGCCCGGACGTGGGCTCTGGCCCGGGTACATTAACCACAAACTCTCTAATCTTACTTGTGCTGGGTACGGCATGCTGATCAGGCCGCACCGGTCCAAAAAAATTCCTCCCTGGTCCCCCCATTTCAGGCGAATTGAGAATTGCCTCGTTCCCTGTAGCAACTTTTAAGTCGGCAATTTTTATGGGGGTGTTCATCACATCGACATTATTCGTGCAGCCGGTTAATTCGTAAAACAACGTGGTTGGAAAGTGTTCCGATCTGTTGGTCCAACGATTTGCAAATAAATTCCCTGGGGGATAAACTCCCAAGGTGGCCTTATACGACTCGATAGCCGAGTCGAGTTTAAACAATTCCATCTGCACTCGTGTAATCGTGCGTTTGGCAAACACTCGTGCTGTGAACGGCACAATCAACGCAACCAATAGTGCTATAATGGAGATGACCACTAACAATTCAATTAACGAGAAGCCCACTTTCCAGCTGCGATCATAGAAAACAATGTTAAATTTAGACCTTTTCATATCAATACTCCTTCCTCTCTCGCAATTCGCGTTCGAGTCTTTCTGCGATCCATTGTTTAATCATGCTTTGGTAGTTTAAAAACCGTTCGCGGGCAAGGCGTTTGATCCTAGCTAACATCCGCGGATCCATCCTCAAGGTGATTGTCACCGACTCAACCACCTCCGAGGACTTTACCACGGAAGATTCCATCAAGCGTACACTCAGTCGGTTTTCTTGCCAAAACGCGGCTTCGGATTGCTCGCTGTCAAATAGCGGTACATCATCCCAACTCGTAATTTCATTGGCTGGGGCCATTCATTACTAATCTGCCTTGCCTGCTACACTTTCATGCATTTTTTTAAGGTAAAAATATCGTTCTTCTGGCTCAAATGCTCGTGCACAAATCACTCGGATCTGACGGCCATTAGTCTTGAAAACCGAGAAAATGCCTACGCCAGAGGAGGCCATCCCCAAGTTAAAATACCTAGCTTGAACGGCAAACCGTTTTGAATCTGGGAGTAAACGAATAGCGAACGGATCTTCAAACGACTCTTCAATCTCTTTCAAGGTCAACGGACCCGGATCAAACGGTAAATTTTGCCAATCAAACTCCATAGCAAATTTCCTTATTTTGCATGTACAAAGTAATTACAACCAAGGCACTTCAGAAGTCAAGTCTTGAGTTTTCCCCACCTAATGCGGAACCTCTATTAGGGGTCTGGGCAGGGGGATGGGATTGCAATTTCACTGCCCAGAACCCTAAGAATTTGGTCAATGGTAGCTTTAGTAGGACCTGCCACCCGTACCTTTTGCCTTTGGAGCAGATTTCTTTGGAGGTTCTTTGGGTCTCAACGCGCGCACCGCTGCTCCAGCTCGCCACATTTCACTATCTCGCATCTCGGCCAACTCTTTCGCCAAAATTTCCTGATAATTTGGCTTACCACACATGCGAATTACCCGTTTAGCTTCTTCTCCGCTTTTAACTCGTTCATACAGTTCCTTGAATATAGGTAAGACAGCTTTCTTAAATTTGGGTTTCCAATCCAAAGCACCACGTTGTGCGGTGGCAGAGCAATTCATGAACATCCAATCCATTCCTTTCTCATCCACTAGTCGGATAAGGCTTTGGGTAAGTTCTTCCACTGTTTCGTTGAAGGCTTCACTGGGTGAATGTCCATGGGCTCGCAAAACCTCATATTGGGCCTCCATGATTCCTGCCAATGCACCCATCAGTACCCCGCGCTCGCCCACCAGATCGCTGTAAACCTCTTTCTCAAAGGTGGTCGGGAACAAGTACCCTGCGCCGATTCCGATCCCGATTGCCAAGCACCGTTCAGTGGCTCTACCTGTGTAATCCTGTGCGACTGCATAGCTTGCGTTAATGCCTGCACCTGAGAGGAAGTTCCGCCTGACGGAAGTACCCGACCCTTTAGGAGCCACCATGATAACGTCTACATCTGGTGGAGGGACCACGCCAGTCAAGTCTTTGTAGACGATGGAAAACCCGTGCGAAAAGTAGAGAGCCTTACCTGTGGTGAGGTGCTTTTTCACAGTTGGCCAGATCTTACGCTGCGCCGCATCCGAGACGAGCATCATGACAATGGTCCCTCGAGCTGCAGCTTCTTCAATGTCAAACAAGGTTTTCCCCGGCTTCCACCCGTCTTTTACAGCTCGATCCCAGTCGGCCTTAAACTCAGGCGCTTGACCCACAATCACGTTGAATCCGTTATCACGTAAGTTGAGTGACTGGGCCGGACCTTGGACGCCGTACCCTAAGACGGCAATCACTTCGTCTTTCAACACCTTCCGCGCTTTTGACAGCGGAAATTCCTTGCGCGTTACTACTTCTTCAATTACACCGCCGAAATCAATCTTTGCCATATTTCATTCTCCGTAGTTTTCAGAGTTAAAAAACTGCAGTTATTCACGGGGGAGGGCCACCTTCCCCGTACGAGTCAAATCGATTATACCAAATTGCTCCATTAAACTAATAAACTTTTCGATTTTCGATTCACTACCTGTAATTTCGCACGTAAGGCTCTTAGGTTGTACATCGACAATCTTGGCCCGGAAAATGTCAGCGATTTGGATTACCTCGGAGCGTGTCTGTGCATTTACCGAGACCTTTACCAGAGCCAGCTCACGGTCCACATACTCACCGTCTTTGAAATCCCTTACTTCAATTACCTCAGGCAATTTCTTTAATTGCTTTACTATCTGTTCCAAAGTTGCGTCGTCGCCCTGCGTAACAATAGTCATCCTCGATGCTGTTTGGTCATACGTCGGGGCCACATTCAGCGTGTCGATATTAAACCCGCGGCCACTGAACAATCCTGCAACCCGCGTAAGAACACCAAACTTATTTTCTACCAACACTGAAATTGTGTGTCTCATAAAAGCGAATACTATCGTATGCCCACCCGCTGAGATTAGCAACCACCATTTACAGGGCATGGTACCGTGCGCGTGGAATTATAGTTTTGAGCCGGTCAGCCTCTCGTAAGCCTCAATATACTTTTCTGAAGTCCGCGCAACTACCTCTGGAGGCAGTTCAGGCGCGGGCGGGGTTTTATCCCAACCTATGCTTTCCAAGTAATCTCTAACGTATTGTTTATCAAAGCTGGGTTGGGCCTGACCCGGACGATATTCACTAGCAGGCCAAAACCGCGATGAGTCAGGCGTAATTAACTCATCGATCAAAATTATCTCACCGTCGACTTGCCCAAACTCGAACTTTGTATCAGCAATTATAATCCCCCGCTCACGTGCATAATCTCGGGCACCCTTATAAATCTTTAAACTTAACTCCCGAATTTTTTCAGATAAGTCACGGCCCACAATCTCACATGCTCGCTCAAATGGAATATTTTCATCATGCCCTACTTCAGCCTTGGTCGAAGGGGTAAAAATGGGTTCAGGCAATTCTGCCGATTCAACCAAACCCTCAGGTAACTTAATCCCACACACAGTACCAGAACGCTTATACTCTTTCCAACCACTGCCTGCGAGAAATCCACGTACAATTGCCTCTACCGGTAACGGTTTTGCCTTACGCACAATCATTGCCCGTGGGATAAGCACATTCTTGTACCCTTCAGGGAGTTGACTTATCGCAGGATCTTGCAATAAATCCTCTCCATAAGCCAAAACATGATTAGGGACGATATTCTCAAAATGTTTGAACCAGAAAATTGAGATTTTATTCAAGACCTCCCCTTTCCGGGGAATCCCGTTCGGCAAGACTACGTCAAATGCTGAAATTCGATCTGTGGCAACAAGCAACAATCGATCTCCAAGATCAAATATATCCCGGACCTTTCCGCTCCGAAGTTTACGTATACCTGGCAGCTCAATGCTTAACAAAACTTCGCTGTTGTTCATACCGGCGCTGTAGAGGGAAAGCCTAATTACCCGCCATTTGTTTGTCAAGAAATGCTGGAATTCATCCGATCTAAAATCACACTACACACCTGCTCAGCCCCAATTGACTCAAACAGCTTAAAGTACCGTTGACATGCTCGACAAGGTTTGGACTCAATTTGAATCATAAGCCCACATATATTTTCAGACCCTGAGGCACAAAACTTGCCCCTCTTCTTATCCCTTCCAGTGCATTCCATAATCAAATCCCTTCACCGAAAGTTTGGGAAAGCAACGCTAGTTTAACCTACGCAATCAAAAAAACACCCAACTTATCCCCGTGCCCGGCATAGATTTAAAACGGTATTCTTTCCAATTTAAGAACCACGCATGCGACCAAGGGAAATAAATCTTTCCCTTTCGTGCTTCCAGTTTCTCTCGTTTGAAATTCGAACTTCGTAAGTGTCGCAATTTATCTGCCAGTAAGCATCACACTGCAACCTTGTTTTACACTAACGGCCTAGTCCCTTGTCAATTCACCTACAAACTGTTTTTCGAAATGTGAATGGATTCCGCCTTCCCAACCTCAAGTGACACAAAATTGACCTAAAAAACCCAAACAATGCCAAGCGATTATGTTTTTGTTACCAAGGCCATAGGCTGCACGAGTCACCATGACCCCGAGTTTAGAGTTCCGTCGGATCATTTGTCACATTGGTGAGAGCAATTGAAAAATCACGATCCACTAACTTACAAGCGCTTTGACAAGTCGCGGACAATGGCACACACATCCCACAAACTTAGCGTTTTGGGGGTGGACGCCCCTCCCCGATCCCCATCGTGATATATATGGCATAATTTTAATTTACGAAAAAAACGGGATCGAGACCTCCTTCGCCGCTTTAGCGCATTCAATAAATCTTTTGAATGCATCGCATTGAAAACCAGGGTAACTGGATATACTTGGGAATCCCGGATTCGAAATCTTTACAGAGCTAACAAGGGGAAGTCTAAGCAAGCTGCTAGGCATCACAAAATGTGACTTCTCATGGAGAACCCCGTTGCGCGTGCTTCCGATTGACACTTCAATGAATGAGATCGCCGATGCCTCCGCCGGATTAGTATAAAACAAGTGGCGCGTGGCAAAACTTGCCACGCGCCACCGCTTTCTTGACCAATAAACTTAATTCCTAGGGGTTCCTATTTGCGTTGGAACCGCCGCAAGGCAGTTACGATAATCCCGCCCAACGCAAGAGCCACACCTGACCATGGCTCAGGAACCATAGTAATTTTAAGGTTATCGAACTGCCACAGCTGGGTCCAAGATTGGCCTGGTTCCACTGGCGAACCGGGCCATGGTGGTCCCCCAATTTCAATTGACCAATTGGGATTCGTCAAATTCCATGATGTACCTTGCCACCAATCTATGGTCAACTCAGACAAGTTTCTTGAGACGTGAACCCATTCTCCGGTGTTTGTAATCTGAATTGAAAAACCACGTCCATAATCACCTTCACTCTCCTTCGTTAGCACATATACCTGTAAATCGAGAGGATCCCATTGCCCTTCCACTCCGCGAATATCAAACTCGATTGTATAATCCTCAGGCCTTGTACTTGTATTCCCACTTAACGTAATATCCCACTTCGAACCATATCGCCCGTTCAAAGTGGTTTGCCCCGTGTTTTGTACCTGTCCCAGCTCATTGACAACTATATTACCCTCTCCCACATCTTCAAAAGTCACCTGCGGGCTTGGCACCGCGTCACTACCCCAGTTCCATGCGGGGAAATCTGAACCCGGAGTCCGGTTATTATAATCATCGAAGTAGACGGTTATCTGGGCGGTCCCTATGTGCCCCACCAGCGTGAGCACTGCTCCTAATACTCCAACTTTTGATAACGCTGCAGCTCTCATAATCGCTCTCCTCCCTATGTTAGTAATATTTATTCGCTAAACTGATTAGTGTACCCACTTTTACTTCGTAGGCACATCCTAGCATTCGAATGCATTTTCCCGGTATTTTAAAAAACTGTCAATAGGGGGAAACACTCATTTTGATCAGATTTTAACCCGGGAATCACTAGGCTGAATCTCGATCTCTTCTTCCGTCTCGTTTTTGACCTACGCGGACACCAAAGGGGTGGCCAGCAATCTATCTCATTGGAACCCATTTTACGCTGACTACTCAAATTCACGTAAGCCGATTAAATACGGTTGCGCACATTGATGGTAGCTTGCTAGACCCCGTCCTACAGTGGGAGTCATGGACTAGGACTTTTCCAATTCACTACCAATATTGAATTGACTTACCGGGTTTAGCAATCCGGTGTATGAAGCGTATCTCTTCTAACAATCACTAAACCAAATTTAGATCAAAATCAATTATTTGAGGGTGTCATTTGAAAGCTGCTTTTCAATCTTGCCGGAGTGCAATGGGACGAGCTGGGGAAAGTGATGCGCGTCATGAGCCTCAACGAAGTCCACACACCTTCTGCTTAAACAGGCTACAAAGCTCATCTAAAGCCAATACATTTGGTCATAAATCCAATAAATCGTCCTGCTTCTGGACCGTTCCTTAAAATTTCGCTTACACCCGATCTTTAAAACGTCTATGCCGTTTCACGGCTAAATAAATCGCATCTCATCAGCAATCTGTCTCAGCTTATTTCCCAGGTAGTGCCACATGTCTGCGCGCGGAAGGAAGGGCTGCAGAGGCAGCGTAGAGTCTTTCCCACTACGCTAAGCTAGCCCGAAAAAATACGCCGAGAATTTTGGAGATCTTTTTTGCGCGCCGTTTGTAACACTGGTACCCGCGGTTACGAAAAAATTAGTCACCTATGGTGACTTTGCATCCATAGCTAAGACAATCCGGGCTATTATCCGAACAATGGTACCCAAAGTTTAAAGTGTGTAGCATGCAGATTGGTTTTACTTAAGGGCTCCGGAACCTACTGCGCACCCTGAACCAGGAAATTACTTTCATGGAATTAGCTAATAATTAGCACAACACGGAGGGGTGGGTAAACCCGAAACACGCAAAAATCCTGACCTTTCTTTTAAAAGGATTGCTAGGTAAAGTCTTTGGTGTGATCCCGATCGAGTCAATCGACCTATTCCGTAATTTAAGCGGGGTCGAATTAGATGCGCTCCGCCGTATAGTTCAGGAAAAGTTTTATCCCGCGGGCAGAGAGATATTCCGTGAGGGTGATCCCGCGGATGGTGTCTACATAGTGAAGAGCGGGCGGGTGGCTCTCGCGGGCACGGTTGGACCGATGCAACGCAGGGTATTGATGGAAATTGGTCCGGGGGAGATATTTGGGGAAACAGCTGTACTTGAGATGCGGCCCCGGTCAACGTACGCCATCGCATTAGAAAATACCGCGGTTTACTTACTACCACGTGGCGAACTTCTTCATTTCATTGAGAGGTCACCTGGGCTAGCCCTAGTGCTGCTTCAAAAATTTAGCCAAAGAATGCGGGAGTTTAACCGCCGGTACATTGAAGAGATTGTCCAAACTGAACAGCTAGCCATTATTGGGCGGTTTGCTCGGGCAATTGTGCACGACTTAAAAAATCCACTGACTGTTATTTCCCTGAGCGCCGAGCAAGCCTGTGCACCTAATACGAGCCCACAACAAAGGACTGAAGCTCTCAATCGAATCCGGAAACAAGTCGAATACATACGCGCCCTTGTAGAAGAGATTCTCGAGTTCAGTTCTGGAACGGGCAGTGAAATGAAGTTAACCCCGACCAATTATGCACAGTTTATTGCCGAGACGATTTCCGAGTTGCAACAGCAAACTACCCTTAAATCCACACGGTTAACGCTGGCTAATGCGCCACCGCCAATAACCCTTTTAATAGACCCCCAGCGACTGCGTAGGGTGTTTGTAAACCTTGTATCAAATGCAATGGATGCAATGCGCGAAGGCGGGGTGATTACGTTCCGGTTTAATTTAGAACCCGATGGCTTGATAACGGAAATAGAAGACACAGGTCCGGGCATTCCCCCTCAAATCATGGACAAGCTCTTTCACGCGTTAGTTACGCATGGCAAAGAGCACGGGACAGGTTTGGGGTTGAGCATATGCAAGCAAATTGTGGAGCGACACGGTGGGCAAATCTGGGCAAGGAATAAACCGGAAGGTGGGGCAATATTTGCTTTTAAACTTCCAATGCCTGAAAAGCTAAACCCGCAACTGCAAAACGAATTGCAAAAACCATCGCCGGTAAAAAAAACCAACTAGACCGTTCATGCGCAGAATTCGAATTTTACCTGAAGAGGTAGCAAATCAAATCGCGGCCGGTGAAGTTGTCGAACGCCCTGCCAGCGTGGTTAAGGAATTGGTCGAGAATGCCCTGGACGCTGGTGCTAAACATATCAAAGTTGAGATCCAGGCGGGTGGCCGGGCTCTAATTAGGGTCACGGATGACGGCTGCGGAATGAGTCGCGAGGACGCCTTGCTTGCCTTTGAACGCCATGCAACAAGCAAAATCTCGACAATCCACGACCTACAACGGATTACCTCGTTTGGGTTCCGGGGTGAGGCACTTCCTAGCATCGCTAGCGTAAGTCAATTGACCCTGGTGACACGTCCCTCTGATCCCGCGGTTCATGAGGGCACCCGGGTGATAATCCACGGAGGGAAAATCATCAATGTAACAACAGCAGGTACACCTCCCGGCACAATCGTTGAAGTCCGTAACCTCTTTTACAACGTGCCTGCCAGGCGTAAATTCCTTAGGAGCGACGAGACGGAAGCGGCCAATATTGAACACTACCTCACCACTGTAGCCCTTGCATTTCCAGAGATTGCGTTCACACTCGTAAAGGATGGACGAATCATACTGCAGTTTCCGCCGATCCCTACCTTGCACTCGAGAACCATCCAGCTCGAAGCGTTAGCCGAACGACTTCGTACAATCCTGCCCGGGATCCAACTAATCCCAGTGGATTCCGAAACGCTTAAGGATGTTCTGCCGGGGCTTCTAGGCTGGGACGAAGCTAGAGTTGATATGTCACTGATAGGTTACGTCGGGGCCCCAGGGGTCACCCGTAGCACAAGAGCAGACCAGTACATCTACGTAAATCGCCGGCCTATCGAAAATCGGGCCTTAAGCGCAGCGATTGAGGCGGGTTACCATACCCTACTCATGAAAGGCCGTAGACCCATCTGTTGTCTTTTCCTTGAAATTGAGCCCACGGAAGTCGACGTCAATGTTCATCCAACAAAACGCGAAGTTAAATTTAGGCACGAAAGTCACGTGCGTGCATTTGTTACGGAAGTGATTCGATTTACCCTGGCACGCGCTCATAAGCCAATTACTCCCTCCAGCCCAACTATTTCCAAATCGCTCTCAAATGCGGTTTTACCTTCACACACTACCAATCCCATTGATGTATCAAAACCACCGCTTCCAATACCAAAGCCAAGTCATGAGACCGGACCGGACACCGCCCCTAAAGCACCATCTCCAAAAAGTGAAAGGCTTCTAGGCCTCGGCTTGCCCAACCGCGAATATCAGTCAAAATTGCCCCAAGCACCGAAATCCGGTTCCTCAACACAACCTCTGGATTACTCCAATCAAGCAAACATTATCCCAGTGCCTGAACCGCAAACGTTTATTTCACCACCTTCTTCTGTTAGTTGCGTTCGGCTGCAAACTCAAAAAGATTTATATCCTCCCCCGGTCTCTCTTTTGCATGTGCCGCTTCGATATATTGGCGTGCTTGGTAACTTGTATGTGCTATTCGAATCTGACCGCGGTCTTGTTCTCATGGACCAACACGCAGCCCATGAACGAGTGCTATTCGAAAGGATGTTATCGTATGTTGAAACTAACGCCGTTGTACCTTCTCAAAAACTTCTTCTACCGCAGACAATAGAACTTTCGACGCGCGACTCTCAAATGCTTCGGGAGATACTTCCCGCGCTCCAGAAATTGGGTATAAGCCTTGCCGAATTTGGACCTCACACTTTCTTGTTGGACGGTCTACCTGCACTAATTAAGATTGGAGACCCTAAACAATTCGTGCTTGACCTCATTGACGGCGTGAAAGAAGCAACCGTTCCCCTAAACATTCGGCATTTAGGATGGGAAACCCTGGCAAGGACGGTATGCCGCCACGCAGTAAAAGCGCATGACCCACTCTCGCATGAAGAAATCCTAGCATTGCTCGAGCAACTCCGCCATTGCCAGATGCCATACACATGCCCGCATGGACGACCCACTTTAATCGAACTTAGCTACCGGGAAATAGAAAAGAAATTTGGCAGGGTAACTTAAAACACAAAGTAGGAATCACTATCGAACTACCCCTTTATATTTCGCAGCAGTTGCATGTGTAAACAACCATGCAATTTCTCAGCTTACAAGTTGCTGCAATTCCCTAAAATTGCTTCTTAAAGTCCACAAGATTCTAAACGCTTATCCAGTCGCTATACTGACCACTGAGAAGGAACTCTGATTTCGACACATATAATCGATTCGGCAAAAGACCCGCAAAACGAACGGTCTATCAAATTCGCTGAGGATGCCAATCCGCCTATTACAACCGAATGGGACAAAAAATGGTTGCGGGGGGTGGATTTGAACCACCGACCTTCAGGTTATGAGCCTGACGAGCTACCGGGCTGCTCCACCCCGCGATCCCATTTGACGAAGAAAATGTATCCAATAGCCAGGAAATTTCAAGCCGCAATTTAAACTTCCCACTGTCTCCGGTATTTCAAACAAATGAGGCCCTTTCCAAAATCATTTCGCGCTTTCCTCCATGCAATATTTTATTTTTGGAAAAGACCGGTCACAAAAAGACGCTGCCTGCACCAACCCCGGATTAAAACGCCAGAACTACACTTAGGCTACATCACCCGAAACAAAGTAATTCGAAGTCTTGCAGTAGGCAGACGTGCAAATTATTATTGCGCTACCTGTGACAGTGCTCAGGCGCATTGAACAAATTGAACCTTCAAAGGAGGAGGTATGACTGCCTTACCGATACTTGCCGCATCAACTGGTAAAGAGGTATTGTTGCGACTCACACCTGTAGATTTCGTAATTATCGTCATTTACTTCGCCGCAGTCTTATTGATTGGTTTCTACCTCAAAAAATACGCAAAAACTGGAGAAGACTTTTTCCTCGCAGGGAGGCAGATGACCGCATGGATTGCAGGCCTGAGTTTCATATCTGCAAACCTAAGCTCACTTGAAACGATGGGTTGGAGCGCAATGGCATACCAATATGGAATGCTTGGGGCTCATGCGTATTTGATCGGGGCCATCCCTGCAATATTGTTTCTCGCAATTGTAATGATGCCTTTTTACTACGTCAGTCGGACTCACTCCGTACCCGGTTACCTAAAACTGAGATATGGTGAAGGACCGAGATTAATCGCGGGCATTACTTTTAGCTTCATGACGGTAATGGTTAGTGGGGCTAGCATGTTTGCAATGGCTAAAATTCTAAAGCTTTTGCTGGGCTGGAGCGAAGACGTGAGCATCTGGGTTTCATCTCTGACTGTAGCAATCTATGTGGCGCTGGGCGGATTAAGGTCTGCGTTATTTAACGAAGTTCTGCAATACTTTCTCATCTGGGCAGGGTCGCTGCTGATCCCCATATTGGGTTTAATCCATGTAGGTGGCTGGAACGCCCTGATGCGGAAAATCCAAGAAAACGTGCCAATCATTCATCCTTCGGTAGGAAACGCCGATTTCACTAGCTTGTGGCGAAACCTTGGATCTTTTGACACAAACCCCATGGGTATTGATTGGTTCGGAATGGTATTTGGCTTAGGTGTGGCTGTAAGCTTTGGATACTGGTGCACAGATTTTCTACAGGTTCAGCGTGTCATAGTAGCAAAAGACCTCCGTTCAGCTCAAAATGGGACAATCATAGGTGCATTCCTTAAAATGATGGTACCCCTGATAGTCACCATTCCTGGCCTACTAGGGCTTGCCGTATTAACTAACCCAGATGGTTCTCTAATGGTGTTAGTCCCTGAAAGCGACCCAAGGGCACGTATTACACACAACACTTTCAACGAAGTCCTTCCTCTTTTAATGAGCCAATATCTGGGGCCTGGGTTGCTCGGGCTTGGGGTTACCGCAATGATCGCGGGTTTCATGTCAGGGATGGCAGGAAACGTAAGTGCTTTTGCCACGGTATGGACCTATGACGTCTACCAACCGATTTTTAAGAAATCGGCACCCGATCAGCATTACTTGTTCGTGGGCCGTCTATGCTCAATACTAGGCATTCTACTCTCAATAGGGACAGCTTATACCCTGAGGTATTTCTCAAACATCCTTGAATATCTCCAGGTGCTAGTGTTCTTCTTTATCGTGCCACTTTTTGGCGTGATCATTGTTGGAATGCTCTGGAAACGGGCCACACCAGCTGGTGGATTTTGGGGATTCCTCTCGGCAATATTAGTTTCGATTGGAATGTGGGTTTACGTTCATACATTCCCCGACGGATATATGCCCGCTCCCAAAATAACAATTAAAGAAGGTACTACAGTCCAAGTGGAGAAGAGCGAAAATGGCACTATTTGGCGAGTCACAATCCAAAAGGGAGAACTCGAGGCAGTAAACGTACCTCAAATAAAAGAGTTTGGTACACTTCAAACAGAGCTCCAAATACCGCCCACAGTAACTCTCCGCACAAATGTACACAAAGTTCAAATCCTAGCGCCTTCCGTAAGCGACATGGTCTCAGGTAAAACCCTCAAATTTGGGATCGAGGGCGCCGAGCTGGTCTTGAAAGAAGGGGTTACCGTACGTTCAAAAACTGTCGTACAAAAATTCAACCCAGCGAATTTCAATCCCAAGCACGCAAAGGTAGTTGCGCGGTCCGAAAAAGCAAAGCCAATGGCAATAAATATGTACAGTGCCTGGTGGTCGTTCCTCGTAAGCGTTACTGTGACCATTGGGGTAAGTCTATTCACAAGGCCCAAACCTGAATCTGAACTTCGTAATTTAGTGTTAGGACTAACTCAGATTCCTGACGAGGGCCCATGCCCTTGGTATAAGAAGCCGGGCTTATGGGCAGCAATATGTGCTGCGGTACTAATTGCAATTAACATAATCTTCTGGTAACTGGCTTATGCACACACATGACCAAGGCATAAGAATCTGGTGGTTTATTGGTACGATTCTCTTAGTCTACGGTGTGCTGATCACCTGCGTCGGCATTTACCAATGGATGAATCCCCCACCGCCGGAATTCAGGGTCAAATTGTGGGAACTTCATGCAGACGTGTGGTGGGGAACGTTAATCACCATCTTTGGTACGTTCTATTTCTTTAAGTACTTCCCCACACGAGAACAACTCCAACAACTCAAGCATCTTTTCAAAGATTAGCACACCAAGCACTGGGACGGTTCAGGACCACTGGGTTTTCGACACGTAAATCTTTTTCCCACCTCGTTGGCTCCCCAGAAACAGAAGCCCCCCTAACGCAAAGTCGCGCGTGTGCATTCTATTTTGTCCGTTACAATAGGGCATGTACCGCTGTTGATAGATCTCCGTAATCGCGGACAAAATAAAACGACGAATCTGCTACAGTTAATGGGTTGGGGTGGAATTCTCAATCCTCTTCTCAGCGGCCTTATTATTCCAATGGTGGATGCTAATTAACCCCCCCACCGAGTAAAAATACAACAAAATTTCAGGCGCGGAAAAACTGGTCCTCGTTGACAAATTTAATTGACTAGGACAGTTTTGGCTTATGCCTAAGCCAGCATTGGGTCGTGGTCTGGAAGCACTTTTAAAAAGTAAAGTCCAAGTACCCTCTGTGGAGGCAAAGCCTGACCAGTCGGCAACACCAGACTCTATGCGGTCCAGAGAGGGGACGATCCAATTCATACCTACCGACCGGATACGCCAATCTCCATTTCAACCCCGTAAGGATTTTCCCGAAGAAGCTTTAAGGGAGCTGGCTGAGTCAATCCGAGCTCATGGAGTGATGCAGCCCATCCTGGTACGCTCAAAGGGAGAATTCTACGAATTAATCGCAGGGGAACGTCGATGGCGTGCAGCTCAGATGTGCGGCCTGCAGACAATCCCCGCAATTATACATGAGATGGATGACAAGACAGCGCTCGAAATGTCATTGGTGGAAAATCTCCAACGTCAGGACTTGAATCCCATTGAAGAAGCCCTTGGTTACTCCGCACTGGTAGAGCAATTCAATCTCACCCAGGAAGAAGTTGCGCAGCGTGTAGGCAAAAGCAGGGCCGCTATAGCAAATGCTCTACGGCTTCTCAAGCTCCCACATTTCATCCAGGAATATCTTCGCACGGGCAAGATCACCCCAGGCCATGCCAGGGCCATTCTGAGTTTAGAAGATCAGACTCTGCAGATACAACTGGCAAACCGGATAGTTAATGAAAACCTATCAGTCCGGCAAGCCGAACGGCTAGCCACAGCACTTTCGTCCGGCAAAAAATCTCGGCAGAAATATACAACTTCAATTACCAAATCGCCCCACATCCAAACAATTGAAACGAAACTACGACAGCATTTCGGCACTCGAGTTGACCTTCACTATTCGGCGGGTATTGGCATGGTACAAATCCACTTCTTCAACGACGAGGACCTTACCCGAATCCTGCAATTAATGGGTATCCAGCTGGAATAGGTTAAATTTGACAAAACCACACCGAATAAATCCGTATAATTTCTCCGGTTTTAAACCTTGCGGGCAACTTTAATGAAAACCGAGCGAAATAAACTTAAAACCCGAATTCACAGGTGTGTACGGGTATTGAGAAAGGCATGCCGTAGACCACCAGCGCTTGCAATAATTCTGGGCAGTGGCTTTAAGTCTTTGTTAGCTGAGTTTGAGGGAGTTCAAATTCATTATTCTAGGTTGCCTGGCTTTCCAATTCCCTCGGTTAGTGGCCATGCACCAGTGCTAACTATATCGGATAAAGAAGGTATACCTGTATTAATTTTGGGGGGCCGCGCACATTATTACGAAGGGTTTTCAATGGACGAGGTCACATTTCCAATCCGGGTATTAGCCCACTATGGAGTAAAAATAGTTATGCTCACAAACGCGGCTGGTGGCATTAACCGAAATTTTAAGCCAGGGGACCTAATGCTCATACGAGATCACATAAATTTAATGGGGACAAACCCCCTCCGAGAAAGCGTGTTTGTGGGTGAATCGGACCGGTTTGTGGATTTGACAGATGCGTACGATCCCACTTTGAGAAAACTCTTAAAACAGGCGGCTCAATCACAGAAAATCAAATTACAAGAGGGAATTTATCTAGCGGTATCAGGACCAACCTACGAAACACCTGCTGAGATCGAGGCTTTTGCAAGATTAGGTGCAGATGCTGTTGGTATGAGCACCGTACCTGAAACCATTGTAGCACGTCACTGTGGTATGAAGGTCGTAGCTCTTTCGTGCATTACCAACATGGCTGCGGGCCGGTCATCTGCGCCCCTTTCACACGAGGAGGTAATATCTACCAGCTCAAAGATAAAAACGACCGTAGTTACACTAATCAAAGCATTTATTAAACTGCTGGCCGCACACGATGCCTGGTGCATAAATTGAGTAGGGAAATGAACATAAAAACGCTCAAAATATTTTGTGACTTGGCGGAGTTGAAAAGTTTCATCCGCACAGCCCGGCTGCATCAGATCTCGCAATCAGCAGTCAGCCAACATCTGCATAGCTTAGAACGTGCCCTAGGGCTAACGCTAATCGAGCGAGACAAGAAAAACTTCAATTTAACCCCAGCCGGGAAAAAAATCCTCGAATATGCGAGCCAAATCGTAAAACTCCATGAACAACTCGTTTCTGCTGCGGCAGAAATGACCAACACGGTTGCTGGCACAATTAAGGTGAGCGCGATTTACAGCCTCGGCCTACATTTTTTACCTCCAGTATTGAAAACATTCATGCAGCAAAATCCCACAGTATTAGTGCACATTTTGTATTCGACCGCCAGCGAAGTCTATAACGCTGTGCTAACGCACTCAGTAGACTTGGGTTTGGTGGCATACCCAGAACACAATCCCTTACTCAAGGTTATAAAGATTGCTCAGGAACGAATGGTAGTGATTTGTCATCCAAACCATTCATTTTCCCAGCGGCAAAGCCTCTCGATCAAAGACCTCCAAGATCAAAAGTTCATCGGATTCGAGGAAAAAGTTCCAACTCAAATTGCAATCGAACGAGTGTTACGTAAATTCAACGTCCGCGTAAACAAAGTGATGGAATTTGACAACGTGGAAACAATCAAATGCGCTGTTGAGATTGAGGCTGGAATTGCAATTGTCCCCGAAACTACCGTGACTCAAGAAGTAGCTCGTGGCACACTGAAAGCAATTCCGCTTACTGAACCCGAAATGTACAGGCCCGTAGGTGTTATCTATAGGCGTGATAAGGTCCTTACTCCCGCAATGGAAGCATTTCTACAAGCGCTGATGAATAAACGAACTAGTGTTGTTTCCGAAGGTTTTCAGGATTTAACTTCTGCAGGTCCTTAGGAACGAATTTGCCGTCCTTCCGGATGAGTTCGCCATCAAACCAGACTTCCCCCCCACCCCATTCAGGACGCTGGATTAACACCAAGTCCCAATGTATCGCCGAACGATTTCCATTATCACATTCATCATAAGCCCGTCCAACCGCCAAATGAAGCGAGCCCGAAATCTTCTCGTCAAAAAGGATATCCCCCATGGGCTCATTTATGTAAGGGTTGATTCCCAACGAGAATTCGCCCAAATATCTTGACCCCTCATCAGTGTCCAAAATCTCGTTTAGTTTCTTTGTATTATTAGCCTCCGCTTGAACAATCTTGCCCTTCTTAAACACTAAGCGGATATTCTCGAACTTAGTACCCGTGTAAATTGTGGGCGCATTAAATTGGATCACTCCCTCCACGGAGGCTTTAACTGGGCATGAAAACACTTCCCCGTCAGGAATGTTGTGATGTCCCACACAAGGAACCGCACCCAATCCTTTAATGCTAAAGGTTAAATCCGTGCCCGGGCCTACTATTCTGACTTTATCCGCCTTTTTCATCCTCTCTAACAAAGGCTTAACAGCGTTAGCCATCCGGCTATAATCAAAAGTACACACCTTGAAGAAGAAATCTTCAAAGGCTTCTGTGCTCATTCCAGCGCTTTGAGCCATGCTGGGTGTCGGCCATCGCAAAACGCACCAACGGGTATTCTTTACCCGCCAATCCACCACTTCTCTCATCCGCCGCATGTACAACTGCATCCGATCGGAGGGGACATCCGCGTTTTCACTTGCATTTTCACTACCCCGAACCCCTATATACACAGTCATCTTCTTCATCCGGAACAGCTCAATGTCTCGGTAGAATCGGGCTTCACGATCAGTGATCCCTTTAGCAATTTCCCGGTTAACCCGGGAACAACGCTCTACTACAACTGGGATACCGCCAGCTTGCCGAACTGCGCGTATCAACGACACCACGAAGCTATCTGGGACATCGGTTGTATCGACCATCACACGGTCACCGTTTTTGACACGGACCGAATAAGAAATAATTAACTTTGCCAGCTGATCAAACCTTGGATCTTTCATAAAGTCTCTTACTCTTTTGCCGTACTGGATTTCTTAGCAGAGGGCGTGGCAAATTTGCGGCCAACCGTTTTAGACTTTAATTCAGCCCTACGCCACGCCCGCTCTTGCCTTTCCACTTCTTCTAGCAATGCTTCTTCTGCACTCCAACCATGCCTTACTGCTAAGCTTACCAATTCGAATAACCGTCTACCTAATTCTGACTGCGACCCTATGTCCTTATCATCATTTGATTCGTCCAGTAATGCCAACTTAGCAGCTCGCTTAATTAGTTTCTGAGCCTTCATTAATGCTGGTAAATGGTTGGGCACACCGTCAAACACCGACCTTCGCTCCTGTGGAGTGCCCTCCTTCTCTGCCATCTTAATCTTTTCCCAGTTCTTAAGCACATCCTCAACATGCGCCACCTTCAAATCCCCAAATACGTGTGGATGGCGCCTCACCAACTTTTCCACAAGATGCTTGCAAACATCGCCGAACGTAAATGCACCTCGTTCACTCGCTATTTGGCAATGAAAAACTACGTGTAACAACACGTCTCCAAGCTCTTCAATTAACGCTTTGTCATCGCCACTTTTTATTGCATCGCGCAACTCATAAACCTCTTCCACTAAATGACCCCAGATCGATTGATGAGTCTGCTTTCTATCCCATGGACAACCATCTGGGGCACGCAGCTTGGCCACCACTTCCAATACTTCGCTAATGTAGTTGCAGTGGTTTAAATTACCTCGCTTCATAAGCCTTTATAACACAACTAGATCGTTACGATGGATTACCTCTTTCCGGTGTACGGTGCCAGATCGGATTTCTTGGGCAGAAAACTTAACTAATCCTCGCGCAAACTCAGTGCCATTCAGGTCACATATCCTTACCACCTCTCCTGCCTTGAACTCGCCTTCTACCCGGACTATGCCGGGGGGCAATAGGCTTTTACCCTTTTCGCGGATGGCTACTTTGGCACCGTCATCAACAACTAGTGTTCCTTTGGGATGATGGAAAAAGGCAATCCATCGTTTTCGGCTTTTGAGTTTTCGGAGGTTTGGTTTAAACAGGGTCCCCACTTCCTCACCGTTTAAAATCATATCCAAAACCCCCGGTTTGTAACCAGGTGCAATGACAAGCGGGATACCAGCCCGTGTTACAATTCGGGCAGCCTTGATCTTTGTTATCATTCCACCAACCGCAGTGGGGCTATTCGTGCCTCGGGCAATTCTTTCAATTTGGGAATCTATCTTGTCCACCTGGCTTATAAGTCGTGCGTGAGCAGTACCAAACCCCTCTATTAAACCTTCTGCGGTGGTCAGTATTACAAGCAAATCAGCCGGCAATAAACACGCTACAAGCGCAGATAATGTGTCATTATCCCCCACCTTTATCTCAGCAAACGAAACTACGTCGTTCTCATTCACGATAGGTACAACCCCATGTTCTAGTAATTTTACTAGTGTATTTCTTGCATTGAGATGACGATCGTGATCTTCCAAGTCCTCATGCGTAAGGAGCACCTGCGCCACCTTCAATCCATGCTTTGCAAACAATCTAGTGTAAATCCCCATGAGCTGGCTCTGTCCCACAGCAGCACAAGCCTGGAGTTCGGCAAGGTCGGTCGGACGCCTATCATAGCCTAAAATGCCCATACCCGCCCCTACGGCCCCTGAAGTGACCACTACAATTTCTTTGCCCGCTAACCGTTGGCGCGCTATCTGCTCGACCAACGGTTCCATTTTTTCAGGAGCAAGCCGCTTCTGAGTATCAGTTAAAATTCCTGTACCTAACTTAACTACGATCCTGCTTGCATTCTTCAAGGACTCACGGTTCACAACTTTTGTACCCTAAAGAAAAACGCCGCGTTAAAAAAGCTAAAATTTGGCAACTGTCCAAATAAGAAGTCCGTAGCCGATCCTTCTGGAATAATTCACCACCTAACGTTGTCGCTCCCTCGGCGAAGTAAGCCGCCGTGTTACACTGGCGGGTGGATTCGGTTTTGGCTCCTTGAATGCCGACCGGAATAACCAATGCCTTTTCAGTCCTTGTACGAACTCATCAGTGTGCACAATCAGCTGATTCACAGCCGAGAGAAAGTTTGAATTCGCCTGTAGCTGCGCGTTAACATTGCTTACACCCGTCTGTAAATTCGCAAGCAACCAGCGGAGTTCCATTATCAATGTCTGCGCATTCGTGCTCAACTCACTCACCACCACAGAAACATTCGTAGTCAAAACGCCAACCTGGGAAAGTTGATTACTCCCAAGCAACCAGTTACCCAGTGCACCGTCGGCGGATAAATAATTCACTAGTAAATCCAAATTTGACATAAGACGTGATCCAGCCAAGGCTGTTTCATTTATGTTGGACATGGTCATAGTTGCGGTTTGGAGGAGTAACGACACCTGGTTTGTCAACGCTATAACCCCGCCAAGTAGTACTTTTGTTTCATCAATGGCAGATTGTACTTTTTCGGAGAGTGCAGGCGTCTCTTCTGCAACTAGCCAATACGGTTTTTGAGTGAGAGTGTAAGGCTCAAACCTTTCCGCAGATGGATTCCAGACCCCGGTAATTCGACGACGTTGCTCAGTGGTGTCCATGACCCATATTTTCTCCCTGTGACAGGATGCAATTAACTCCAAGTTTGCTAAAGTTAACGGTGTAGTGGCTCGAATAACCAAGTTTGTCCCTTCCAAAAATATATTCTCCGCTAACACCCATTTTTTGTCTCTTTCTTTTGCGAAGCGCTGAGCAGTTTCGAGCGGGATAAGTCGAATGGGATGTTTCACATATGTTGGTAAACCTCCGGTACCCTTGGTTACCTCAATGCTCCGCTTGCCAAAGAAATCCGCAGGCTGAATACGGGCAACTGACCCCTCAGTCCACAAATAACCAAAGTACGGTTCCATAACCTCGAATTCCACATAAACGTTGTACATACTATCGGGTGGCATAGCTTCCACGCGTCTGATGCGTCCCACCTCAAACCCCATGAGGTACACCGGGTCACCTGGTTTTAAACCCGCCCCACTCTGAACCAATGTAAAATATACTGCTTTGGATCGAAACCACCCTTTTTTACTTGCTGTATGATAGGCGTAATAAACAAAGCCTACCACGAGAGTTAAAGCTGCCAACATAACAAACCATCCTACGACGCGCTCAATTCTACCGAGTCGTGTCCGCAGTTGCGGTGTCAAATCTTGCAATGGCATAGTCGTAAAACACTTTTCACAAAAGCACTTGCACACCGGTATCGCTTGTCCCGGCAATGCTATCCCAATCCCCGATCAACTTGAACTTTCCTTCTTCTAGCATGGCAAATTTATAGCCCTTTTTACCCCAAGGCGAAAGTGACGTAGTGCTCACAATCAAAGTGATAGAAGACGTGCTTACTTTGGACTGCCCCTGGTTTAGCCGCCACAAAAGGTGGAGCCACCATTGAGTTTGAACTGGATCTAGTCCCCGCAAGGGACAATCGATAAGCAATACCTCTGGGTCTAGGGCAAGCGCCCTTGCAATGGCTACCCGGCGACGTTGCTCGAAGCGCAGATGCCTAGGAAATGCAGGGCCTAAACTTGCACATCCAACTAAATCCAACAACTCCATCGCGCGGTTTTTAGCCTTTATCTCAGACATTCCGAGATGGTACCTGCACGGCAACATCACATTTTCAAGAACCGTAAATCTAGCTAAGAGGCCTCCATCTTCAGGAATAAACGCAAGCTTTAAACGAATGGGTAATCGCCGATCATCGATTATTGGCATCAACTCGCCCAAAAATTCGTATTTGCCGGTCACTGGAGGAAATAAACCTCCTAAAAACCTCAAAAAATCGCTTTTACCACTACCGCTTAGGCCTCCTACCACCCAGAACTCCCCTTTGTATACCAGCCATTCGTCGCAATACAAAATAACGCGTTCTGGTTCCAAAAGAGAACCTATGGCAGTCCTCTGAAGCTTCAAAACTGGTTTGCTATCAGCACTCATGGTCAACGTATCAAGTAAACTAACAAAAAAAGTGCATCCACAACCATCAATGCTACGATACTTTGCCCGACTGCACGGACGGTAACTACAGGCACTTGTTCAAGTTGGAGCGGTCTTGCCAACCCGTGGTAACAAGTCACAACAGCTATAATCACCCCAAATATCAAGGCTTTCAAACCCACTACCAAAAAATCCAACCAGCCTAGCGCTGCAGCTATCTGTCCAAAGTATTCACCCGGCGTCAACGGAATGTCTTGGAAAAACGCCCAGGCATACCCAAAAAATAACACCGCAGCCTCAAAATACACAGTCAACGAAAACACACTCAATGCCAACCCCACCAGCTTCGGAACAACAAAAAAGTGGATGGGATCGATCCCCAACGACTCCAAAGCCTCTACTTCGCCCAAAGCACGGGCAGTACTGAGTTCAACCACATTGGCAGTACCTACGCGAGTCAATACAGCCCAGGCGGAAATTACAGGACCGAGTTCGCGAATTACCACAACGACCATAACAGACCCCAGATATCCTTGGGCACCTACCCGGGTTAACCAGGAAATCGTTTGACCCACCACAACCAAACCAATAACAGCCGCTAAGAAGATGAATAGGGGCATTAACTTAACGCCGCTCTTTATAAGTTGTTCCCGTACTAACGGTCCCACGGCAGCCCGAGCCACTCTCCATTTCAACAACAAAACTGTAAGCGATATCAAAGCGAAAGATACCAAACGACGGGTAGAATATCCCACGTTAATTACGTTTCTTCCAATCCACTGCGGAAGCTTTCCAAAGTGTAATCCGCAGACGCGTTCTTCGCCATTCACATGCCACATACCCAACTATCTTTAAATGAAATTTGCGCCTGTGGTCGACTCAGAAAAACCTACTTGCCGATACTCGTTCCCTGTGACCTTAAATGAAACACTAATCCGGATTGGTTTTGCAACTACGGAAGAAAAACGGCATATTAACTCGTGCAAAGGACTGAACTGCCTAGTGTGAACGACGCCGACCTACAACTATCAGACCAAGAGCTAGTAAACCGGGCTAAAAATGGAGACCTATCGGCGTTTGAAACGCTTGTTAGCCGTTACGAACAACGCGTTTTCAACCTGGCAATGCGTATGTTACACAACGTACACGACGCCGAAGACGTCACCCAACAAACATTTCTAAATGCATTGGAACACTTAGAAGAATTTAGGGGCGATGCTAGTTTTGCCACCTGGCTATACAGGATTGCCACCAATGCAGCCCTCAAAAACCTTCGCAAAAAACGTGGCTTACCCACCGTCTCGCTTGAAGAATCAACTGAACTCCAGGAGGAAAGGGATACCATTCCGCACCCTGAATACCTTGCCGATTGGCGTCAATCACCTCAAGAGCTCATCCAAAATAACGAAGTCCGCGCTCTAATCCAGCAAGCCCTAGATGAGCTTGACGAAAAACATAGACTGGTATTCTTGCTCCGGGACGTAGAAGGACTATCCGTGAAAGAAACTGCCCAAGCGCTCGGCATATCTGAGGCAAACGTAAAAGTCCGACTTTTAAGGGCGCGCCTTCAGCTCCGCGAAAAACTCACGCGCACGTTTGGAGACCCAAAAACCCTTGTAAAACCAGAACATAAACACAAAAATTCTGAGCCCCGTGCGTAACTTTTTCCGCGCACCTGGGTCAAAAGTTGTATGGACCTGCAATGAAATGTGATGAACTACTAAAATTACTCAATGAATACGTAGATGGGGAAATTGATCCGGCCTTCTGCAAAGAATTCGAGCAGCACCTGGCGGGTTGTGATCCGTGTAAAATAGTCGTCGATACCATCCGCAAAACCATCCTAATTTACAAAAACGATCAGATCTACGAACTCCCAGTCGAATTCCGGGAACGGCTTCACAAGCTTCTTCGCCAGCGCTGGAGAGAAATAAGAGATTCTAAAGTTGAACAACCCCAACAACCCTCCCCTGCCCCACGCGCAAATAACCAAAACTAAAGGAATTCGTCAGCCCTGTGGTAGAGGCAAAACCCGATTTGTACCCCCCCAAAACTCACCCATTCCCCAATGGTTTTATTCCAGCGGAATGCTGTAACTATCATAGACAAAGTTGCTAAACACGCCGCGACCAAATGAATTATACACCCCCCTCTAACCGTCATACACTGAAAACGCCGAGCTCTTTAAACAGTGAGCAAGCCCAAAACTAAGTTCGCGCTACTCCTTACCAAGCATCCAGCAGCGGGGTTGACATGAGTAGCAAAATGCATTTTTATGTATCACTTAAAAACTCGCTCGCCATTCTCGGGCATGGCGGATGATTATCCAATCCAAATAAAAAATACGATGGGAAATGTAAGAGCAAACTCATGGACCCAAAGCGGCCACGGTGGCACACACCATCCGGTTAAGATTTGAAACCCAATCCATATGGGCAATGAAGACGTTTCGCAAATACTTGTACGCAATGTGGTTTGGGGTTCAAATGAACCTAGCCTACAGAGTTAATTTCTTTGCCCGGGCCATCTTCGGCCTCATCCCCATAGCAGCCGTGATTGCCATGTGGAAAACTATATATGCTGGCCAAGGCCAACAATCAACAGTGGCTGGGTATTCACTCTCGGAAATGGTCACTTATTACATTTTGATATGCGTGCTGGACATGCTAATAGCCGTCCATGACGACGACTTGCAAATTGCGCGTGAAATCCGCGAAGGAACTATCAACCAATTTTTGGTTAAGCCAATGGACTACATGTGGTTTCGCTTATCGATGTTCACAGGAGGTAAAATCGCATACACAACCGTTGCGCTATGGCCACTGCTTACATTTATTCTCCTGCTCAAAAACAATTTCCAAGGTCCAGTAAGTAGCCAAGCACTTGCGTTGTTTGTCTTTTCTGCCCTACTAGGTGCATGCCTCCAATTCTTCATTTCGTACACCGTAGCGATGCTTGCGTTTTGGGTGCTTGAAGTCTCAACCTTCATATTTATTGTGTTTGCTTTCGAATTTATCGCCAGTGGACGTCTTTTCCCTCTAGACCTATTACCTAGTCCTCTACTGCAAATCCTTATGTGGAGTCCATTCCCATATGAGTTATATTTGCCACTGGCAATCTACTCCGGCAAAGTAACAGGATTCGAACTAGTGCGGGGTTTGTTACTACAAGCAGCCTGGGTTTGCATCATGGCCGGACTAGCACGACTAATCATGAATCTTGGCATAAAACGATTCTCAGCTTATGGCGGCTAGAACAATTCACCCTAATCCAACTCAATCCCAGAAGACCTTATATCAGTCAGGACTGAATCTTATAAACCGTTTCGTGTACACCCTCCGGCGATACACCGCTGTATATGCAGCGTTATGGAAAGCCTCTCTTACCCGCGAAATAATGTTCAAAGTCAACTTCCTGCTTTGGGTAGTAGTGGAACTTGTATGGTTTGGTCTCCAAGTTGCTTTTGTCTCAGTGCTATATCTCCATACTGAAGAAATCGGGTCTTGGACTAAATGGCAAGTTATGCTCCTAGTTGGAGTCGCACAATTTATCCAACAAATCTTCCAGGCCCTTTTCCTCATCAACTGCGCTAATCTGTCCGACTTGGTCCGAACTGGGAAACTAGACTTCGTTCTTCTTATGCCAGTAAACCCAAGATTCCTCGTGTCATTGCGCCAGGTGGACCCCAGCTCACTGGTGAACGCGTTAGTTGCGTTAGGTGTGATGGGCTACGCCATAGCCCAACTGCACATAAAGATAACCGTTGCAAACCTTGCCTTATTCTTATTGCTTTGCATAGTAGGAATCCTTATCCACTATAGCCTAATGTTTATCCTAGGTGCCGTAAGTTTCTGGGTGACCAGGTCAGAAGGATTAGTCTGGGTCTATTACAACATGTTCCAAATTGCCCGATTACCAGACGAGGCGTTCCGCGGCGTAATGAAAGTTATTTTTACGTTTGTCGTGCCGATGTTGCTTGTAGCAAATGTACCCACACGGACACTGGCCCATACACTTCATTCCCCCCTTTACCTTCTTCTCATGCTTGGCTGTGCTTTGGTCTGTTTCTGGGCGTCAAGCCTGGTATGGAAATCCGCTATAAAGCGGTATTCAAGCGCAAGTTCCTAGTAGAAAAGTCTCGCTCTACCAACCACCCAAAAACGATGCCTCACTAACCCCTTTGGAACCTAAAACCTGCATTCCAAGCTCCAGGCTAGATGAATAACCAATAAAGCCTCTGGAAATTTCGAACCCGACAATGCATTTTACTCGGCGTATGGAAGCCGTACCAAGAGATTTCATCAGGGAGATCATAGCGCGTGACCTAGCTGAAGGTAGGTGCGAACGGGTACACACCCGTTTTCCACCGGAGCCTAATGGATACCTCCACATAGGCCATGCCAAAAGTATTTGCCTAAACTTTGGGATCGCGCGCGAATTTGGCGGCGTTTGCAATTTGCGGATGGACGACACAAACCCGACTAAAGAAGACCCCGAATACGTAAAAGCAATCATCCAAGATGTAAAATGGCTAATTGCTGGTTGGGCTGATCATTGTCTTGGCTTCAAACCCAAAGGTAAAACCCCCGAAACCATCAATGTCAGCGGATCCATCGATTATTACCTACCACCTGTAATACCTTCATCTGATTCCGAAGAGGAACTCGAACCTTTCTTCGCATCCGACTATTTTGAGCAACTCTACGAATTCGCCGTCCGATTAATCAAAAAGGGTAAAGCCTACGTGTGTGATCACACGCCGGAAGAAGTAGACCAAATGCGCGGTGCCCCAGATAAACCAGGTATCGAAAGTAAATACAGAAACAGGTCTATACAGGAAAACCTCGATTTGTTCAGGCGAATGCGGGAAGGTGAATTCCCCGACGGATCCCGAACATTGCGCGCGAAAATTGACATGAGCTCCCCTAATATCTGGCTTAGGGACCCCGTCCTATATCGAATCCGCCATGCCGAACACCACCATACCGGAAATAAATGGTGTATTTATCCCACCTACGACTTCGCCCATTGCTTAAGCGACTACATCGAGGGTATCACGCACAGCATTTGCACAATGGAGTTCGAGGTACACAGACCCCTATACGACTGGATTTTGGAAAACCTTGATTTACCAAGACCTCTCCCACGTCAATACGAGTTCGCAAGGCTTAACCTATCCTACACCGTCCTGAGTAAACGGAAACTCCTACTCCTCGTAAAAGAAGGTGTGGTTTCCGGCTGGGATGACCCTCGTATGCCAACAATAAGTGGGTTAAGGCGCCGAGGTGTCACACCAGATGCAATACGCGCATTTGCTTACCAGATCGGAGTCACAAAATACGAGGGCCTCACCGATATCGCCCTCTTTGAACATATAATTCGCCAAGACCTTAATAAAAGAGCCCTGCGCCGCCTCGCAGTTCTGCGTCCAGTTAAATTGGTCATCACTAATTATCCAGTTGACAAATGCGAAGAAGTAGAAGCAGTTAATAACCCGGAAGACCCAAGTGCCGGAACACGTAAGGTCCCATTCTGTAGAGAGTTGTACATCGACGAAGAAGACGTCATGGAAAACCCTTTGCCGAATTACTACAGACTATATCCAGGGAACGAGGTCCGACTTAAATACGCCTACATCGTACGATGCGACGAAATCATAAAGGATCAAAACGGGCGGATTGTTGAAGTTAGATGTACAGCCGACCTAGGGAGCAAAACCGGCGGACCCACAGCCTCAAGAAAAGTAAAAGCAACCATCCATTGGGTGAGCGCTAGACACGCCATCGATGCCGAAGTCAGACTCTACGACAGATTATTTACAGTGCCCGAACCCGATACCATGCCTGATCTACTCCAATGCATCAATCCCACCTCCCTCCAGGTCGTAAAAGCCAAATGTGAACCATCCCTAAAAAACGCACACTTTGACGAACGTTACCAATTCGAAAGACTAGGGTACTTCACACTTGACCCTGACACTTCCTCAACTTCGCTCGTTTTTAACCGCACAATTACCCTTAAAGACGCTTGGGAAAAAGAACGTAAAAAGATTATCCAAAAATGACCTAATACCTGCGTTTACTCCTGTAGTTACTCTACACAGCGTTAATTTCTCGCAAAACTACGCTCAATTCCAAAAGACAGGGATCACCGGTCCTATTCGGCTTCTTTTGAGCCACCTGCCAAAGGCCTTTACTCCTATATCCTCAGCCCAAAAGCCATACTGGCCTAGTGCACTTTAACCCAGGTTTCACAAAACGATATTTTCCATGATACCGCTCTGTACAAAACCAACTTACTTCTTAAGGAAACCCGCCTAAAGGGTTCGTCAAATAGCGTGCTCAAGTGCTCCAGCAAGTCCCTTAACTTGATCCATTGAAACTTTAAGCAAACTGCTAACGCTTGTATTGCGTACACTAAATTACCTGCTATTTGGTCCCCTGCTCCCCTTTCATTAACGTATCGGCGCTAG
Organism: uncultured Verrucomicrobiota bacterium; assembly: GCA_964654645.1. Lineage (GTDB taxonomy): Bacteria > Verrucomicrobiota > Verrucomicrobiia > Limisphaerales > CAZZJO01 > CAZZJO01. The sequence goes on from CAZZJO010000070.1 coordinate 29,182, forward strand.
TCCTCCAAAAATACGCCACGCGTTTTACGAAGTAACCTCCCAGGAGACCTGGCCAGCAACATTCCGCTATAGATCCCGGAACCACAAAAACAAGTCCCACATTTAGGCGATTGCCCCACAAACATCGTGTGTGATAAAATGACGATGGATAAGGAGAGATTTTCTGCGAAACAACCCCTGGGTAACCCGGACGTAATGATAGAAGAAAACTCATATCTCCAAACACACTATGAATCGAAAACCCAACCGTAACCCCCGAAATACTAACAGAAAAACCCGTAGTCCAAGCACTCCTATTGGGTTTTTAGAGTGTCTGCCTGAACCTGCAATTCTCACCAATAGCGCGGGAACCATTATGCATTCTAACTCGTTAGCGGCTCAATTGTTTTTGGGCACACCACTTCCGGGGAAGCTAAAAGACTGCTGCATCACAGAACTAATTCCATCACTTTCACCAAACGAATGGGAGAGTCTCAAATCAAATTGCGAAAAGCGTGCTGTGGCTACTCACTTAGAACTCCGAAAGCCAGGCGCCGAACCGTTATGGATCGAATTGTTAATCCAAAAAACACCGCGGAAAAAGGATGCGTATCTGGTGTTATTTCATGACTGTACAGAGCACCACAAACTAAAGGTTACTCTTAGCCAGTCTCTTACCCTTTACAAATCGCTTGTGGAACAAATACCCGCCGGGGTCTTTAGAAAGGATCTTGATGGCTGCTATGTATATGTCAATGAATGGTTCTGCAATCTGCGGGGCTTGGAGCCCTCAGAAATCATCGGGAAACGTCCTTCCGATTTCCTGTCTGCGGTAGAACCAATGGATCCCCGCATCGAACACCTTCTCCTTCAAGGTGAAGAAGATCATAAATACATAGTTAAAACGGGCCAGTGGATCGTAAGGGAAGAAGAGTATCCGGAAAGGGAAGGGAAACCGCGTTGGGTTCTTTCTGTTAAAACCCCAGTTTATGCTCCCGACGGGAAAATCATAGGTTCTCAAGGCCTGCTTTTCGACATCACAAACACTAAACGAGTAGAAGCTGCCATCCGCAAACAACAAGCGTTCTTATCGATAGTCCTCGACAATTTACCAGCCGTAGTGTTTGCCAAAGACCTCAACGGCAGATATATCCTAACAAACCACGCCCACCAAGCAGTTTTAGGCGCCACTAAAGAGGAAATACTTGGAAAGACTGGCTTTGATTTTCACCCTCCAAACCTTGCTCGAGCCTATCAGCAGGAAGAGGAACTTGTAATCAAAACGGGCCAGGCGTCGGTTCCGAAGGAAGAACTCGCATTTAACCATACTCTGGGTGAATACCGGTGGCATCTGACCTCTCGCATCCCCCTTAAAGATGAATCTGGGCAAGTATGTGGCGTGCTGGGAATAAGCTTAGACGTTACCGACCGTAAAAAAACCATAGAAGCGCTGGAAAAGAGCGAAGCTAGGTATCGTACACTTATTGACCACGTAGCCGACATAGTGTTGCTACACGATCTGATGGGCCGGATCGTGGACGTGAACCGGAGAGCAATAGAGTTACTGGGGTATGACCGCAATGAACTGCTTAACATGTCAATTGGCAATCTTTGCCCGGAATGCCTTTCACACGATAAGGTTGAGCTTTGGCCCAAAATAGTCGCGGGGGAAACCCTTTTATTGGAACGTTCATTCAAAACAAAATCAGGAAACTTTATCCCTATGGAACTTAGGCTTGCCCCTGTAGCCCTCCAAGAATACCAACTAATCCTAAGCGTTGGAAGAGATATCACCCAACGCAAAAAGGAGGAACAAGCACGAGTTAAATCACAGGAGAAACGCCAGTTGATGCTGGAAACATTGCGTGAACTGGCGATGAGTCAAAACCTAACCGAGGGACACATATTGGAATTTTCAAAGGAACTCACTGAATCTGTTAGTAAATGTCTAAATATCGAACGAGTTGGTGTGTGGTTATTCGAGGAAAATGCAACGAAACTAATCAACATAGACACATACATACTTTCCTCAGGAGTGCACACTTCCGGGGAGGTGCTCACCGAAAGCGAGTTCCGACCTGAATTCGAGACCCTAAAAACATCACTCTATGTCGACGCCGACGATGCTTTGAACGATCCTAGAGTGGCAGGCTATGTACCGGGTTACCTAACCAAACATGGTATAACGTCCATGCTAGACGTCGGAATAAGGCTAAAAGGCCAGCCTGTGGGGGTACTATGTTTTGAGCACGTCGGACCCCAACGTAAATGGGAGAGCGAAGAAATCGATTTTGCATGTCAGCTAGCAGATCAACTCGCCCTAGCGCTGATGCATTACCATCGTAGAGAAGCCGAACGCGCACTCCGAGAAAACGAAGCCAGATTTCGGATGCTTGTGGAATATTCCAACGACATCATCGCTATAATTAATTCTCAAGGCATTGTCCGATACTACTGCCCGAGCACGGCTCGAATCCTCGGATACAACGCTACAGAAATCCTCGGTAAAAACGTCTTGGACATAGTTCATCCAGAAGACCGTGACAAAGCAATAGAAGGC